>NZ_JNWZ01000050.1 GCF_000716545.1 Kitasatospora phosalacinea | reverse complement strand
GGGGGCGGCGGGGGCGGGGCCCCGGCGCCCCGGCCGAGGGCGGCCAGCACGCTGTCGAGCCAGTGGTCGGCGGTGCTCTCGTAGTCGGGCTCGCAGTCGACGCGGGGGGCCAGGCGGTGGGCGCCGAGCTCGGCGAGCCGGGTGTCCAGGCGGCGGCCGTGGCCGCAGAAGTCCTGGTAGTTGGAGTCGCCGAAGGCGAGGACGGCGTAGCGGCGGCCGTCGAGGCGGGCGGGGCTGGCGGCGGTGAGGGCCTCCCAGAAGCCGGCGCCGTTGTCGGGGGCGTCGCCGTCGCCGTAGGTGGAGGTGATCAGCAGCAGGTCGGCGTCGCCGGGGAGGGCGGCCGGGTCGGTGTCGGCCATCGCGTGCAGGGCGGCGGGGTGGCCGCCGGCCGTGAGGCGGGCGACGGCGGTGGTGGCGAACTCCTCGGCGGTGCCGGTCTGCGAGGCCCACAGGACGATGAGCTGGCGGGTGGTCGCGGTGGCGGCGGCCGGGGCGGGTTCGGTGGCGCGCGAGTACAGGCCGGCCAGCGCGCCGTTGACCCACTGGGCGTGCGCGGGGTCGAACGGGGCGTCGGCGGGGAGCACCGGCACGCCGGGCAGGCCGGTCGGGATGGCGGCCAGGAACCCGGCCAGGTACCGGCGTTCGCCCTCGGAGAGGACCGGCGGGGGCGCGGCGTCCAGCCCGAACACGGACGCCGAGGACGGGGAGGGGGCGGCGGCGACCGGGACGACGGGCGCGGCGGCGGCGGGGGTCGGAACCCTGGTCAACGAGACGGCGCAGTACTTGAGTTCGGGTTGGAAGGAGAGCGGGTCGACGGCGTCGGAGGTGACCGCGTTGACCGACAGGTACTCGCCGAACAGGTCGTTCCAGTGGAACGGCGCGAAGCAGCTCCCGCGCTGCACCCGGTCGGTGACCCTGGCGGGCAGCACGGCCCGGCCGCGCCGGGAGGAGACCTCGACGCCGTCGCCCTCGCCGATGCCGAGCGCGGCGGCGTCCTCGGGGTGGATCTCGACGAACGGCGACGGGTCCAGCTTGGCGAGCTTGGCGACCTTGGCGGTCTTGGTGAGGGTGTGCCACTGGTGCGGGAGGCGGCCGGTGTTCAGCACGAACGGGTAGTCGTCGTCCGGGAGTTCGGCCGGGTCGAGGTGCGGGCGGGGGTGGAAGGCGGCCCGTCCGCTGGGGGTGGGGAAGCGCGGGGTGCCGTCGGGCAGCAGGTAGCGGATCGGGTTGCGGTCGGGGCCGTCCGGGTCGGCGGCGGGCCACTGCACCGGGGTGTCGCGCAGCCTCGGGTAGGAGGCGCCGCGCAGGTCCCAGCCGGTGGCGGGGTTGTACGCCCGCTTGAGCTCCTCGAAGACCTGCTCGGCGTCGGTGAAGTCGAACCCCTCCGAGTAGCCCATGGCGCGGGCGACTTCGGCGATGATCCGCCAGTCCGGCAGGGCCTCGCCGGGGGCGTCGGCGGCGGGGCGGGCCAGGGTGAGGTTGCGCTCGCTGTTGATCAGCACGCCCTCGGTCTCGGTCCACAGCGCGGCCGGGAGGACGACGTCCGCGTAGGCGTTGGTCTCGGTGTCGGCGAACACGTCCTGGGTGATGACGAGTTCGGCCTTCTCCAGGCCCTCGATGACGGTGCGCCGGTTGCCGACCGAGGCGACCGGGTTGGTGCAGATGATCCAGCACGCCTTGATCTCGCCGTCGGCCATCTTGCGGAACATCTCGACGGTGCCCCGGCCGACGCCGTCGGCGCGCAGCGTGCCGGGCGGCAGGTTCCACAGTTCCTCGGTGAACTCCCGGTCGGCGGCGGCCAGGACGGAGCGCTGGCCGGGCAGGCCCGGGCCCATGTAGCCCATCTCGCGGCCGCCCATCGCGTTGGGCTGGCCGGTCAGCGAGAACGGGCCGCTGCCGGGGCGGCAGATGGTGCCGGTGGCCAGGTGCAGGTTGACCAGGGCGTTGGTGTTCCAGGTGCCGTGGGTGGACTGGTTCAGCCCCATCGTCCACAGGCTGGTGAACTCGCCCGCCTCGCCGATCAGTTCGGCGGCCCGGCGGATGTCCGCCTCGGCCAGGCCGGTGAGCTCGGCGACCCGGTGCGGCGGGTAGTCGGCGAGGAAGTCCGGCATCGCCGCCCAGCCCTCGGTGTGCCGCTCGATGAACGCCTCGTCGAGGTGCCCGTTCGCGTGCAGCAGGTGCAGCAGGCCGTTCAGCAGCGCCAGGTCGGTGCCGGGCCGCAGCTGCAGGAACAGGTCGGCCTTGGCGGCGGTGGCGGTGCGCCGGGGGTCGACCACGATCAGCTTGGCGCCCGCCTTGACCCGGTCCATCATCCGCAGGAACAGGATCGGGTGGCAGTCGGCGGCGTTCGAACCGATCACCAGGAACACGTCCGCCAGGTCGAGGTCCCGGTACGAGCCGGGCGGGCCGTCCGCGCCCAGCGACAGCTTGTAGCCGGTGCCGGCGCTGGCCATGCACAGCCGGGAGTTGGACTCGATCTGGTTGGTCCGCAGGTACCCCTTGGCGAGCTTGTTGGCCAGGTACTGGGCCTCCAGGCTCAGCTGCCCGGACACGTACAGCGCGACCGCGTCCGGCCCGTGCTCGTCCACGATCGCCCGCAGCCGCCGCCCGGTGGCGGCGATCGCCTCGGCGACCGGCGTCGGCACCGCGTCCTCGCCCCGGACGGTGCGCACCAGCGCGGTGGACAGCCGTCCGGGCGCGGCCAGCATGTCGGCGGTGGTCGCGCCCTTGGTGCACAGCCGGCCCCGGTTCGCCGGGTGGTCCGGGTCCCCGGAGGCCCTGCGCACGGTACGACGGCCGTCCGGGCCGGTGCCGACCTCCAGGAGCAGGCCGCAGCCCACCCCGCAGTAGGAGCAGACCGACCTGACCTGTTCGGTCCCCGGTCGCTGCGGCTTCGCTGCGTCCTGCGCCACCTGTCCGGCCACGGGAGCCCTTCCGTTCGACCTGCACCTGCCTGTGGCGACTGTAGGAAGAGCGCATTTCGCCGCTGTCTCCGCGACGAACGGTCGGCGGTTACACCGGCCGCACAGCGCCGCGCGGCGCCCGGTGAGGGCGGTCCCCCCGATCGGACACCCGGTGACCGGCACCGGCCGCGCGGTGCCCGGTGAGGCTGCGGGGCGACGGGCGCGGGTGCTCAGCCGCTGTGCGGGGGCCCCGTGACCAGCGTGCTCTGGCCCCGGAACTCGGCGACCACCGTGCCCGCGGCCGTCCGCACCGTGACGTCGTAGACGCCGTTCCGGCCCGCCAGGGTCCGTTCGACGGCCTCCGCCACCAGCTCGTCGCCGAGCTGCGCCGGGGCCAGGAAGGTGATCTGCGCGCCCTGGGCGAACGCGACCGGCCCGTAGCTGTCGCAGGCGTAGGAGAACGCGGTGTCGGCGAGCAGGAACACGTACCCGCCGTGCCCGATCCCGTGCGCGTCGGCCATCTCCTCGGTGACCTTCATCCGCGCCACCGCACGGCCACCGGACACCTCCTCCAGCACGATGCCCGCCCCACGGGCGGCCCGGTCACGTTCGAACATTGCGTCGATCCTGGAACGTCCCACTACAGACTCCCCCGGTGAGCTGCGCGTTCTGCGGAAGCAGCATTAGACCGAGCTGCTGACAGCCTGTCAATGCGGCCCCGGCGGGCGCGGGCCGGCTCCGTGCCGCCGGGCCCGGCCCCACGTCCGGGCCCGACGGCGGGCGGGCCCGGTGCGGGCCCGGCGGGCGGTGGGACGGCGGCTCCGGCGGGCCGTCGACGGACGGTCCGGCGGCCCCACCCGCCGTCGTACCGCCCCGCGGGGACGTGCGCGCCCGCCCGGTGGGCCCCCGCCGCACGGGGGGACGGCGGGCCGGGGCCGGCCTGGCGGGTGCGCACGGCCGTACGGTCATCCTGGCGGGGCGGGTTTGCCTTTCGGCTGCGTCCGGTTAACGTCCGGCCGACGCCGGGCCCGGACGCCCGGGCGGGCCTCAGACCGGTGACAGCAGGTCGGCCCGGCGGCGGTGCACGGCGGCGCTCCGGACCAGCCCGGCGGCGTCCTCGGCGCGGGCCAGGGCGCGCAGCACGTCGGCGGTGGCCTCGTCGTGGCCGATCCGCTCGGCCTCGGTGAGGGCGGTGCCGAGCCGGTCCCTGGCCTCGGCGTGCCGGCCCAGCCCGGAGAACGCCTCGCCGGCCGCGCTGTGCAGCAGGACGCGGCGCGGGTCGGGGCGTTCGCCGGTGCTCAGCGAGAGGCCGTGCAGGGCGTGGTCGAGGGCCTGCCGCGGGCGTCCGGTGTCGAGGTGGTGGCGGGCGAGGTGCTGGTGGGCGAGCGCGACGGTGTGCGGGTGGTCGGCGGCCAGCGCGATCTCCAGGGCCCGGGCGAGGCCGACCCCGGCGGCGTCGTGGTCGGCGAGTTCGGAGTGCACGGCGGCCAGGTTGATCAGGGCGATCGCCCGGCCGACCTGGTTTCCGGCCCGGGCGGCGAGTTCGGCGGCGGGGGTGAGGCAGGCGGCGGCCTCGTGCAGTCGGCGGTTGGAGACCAGCACCCAGCCGAGCAGCGCCCGGACCTGGCTCTCGCCGTCCGCGTCGCCGGCCTCCGTCGCCGCCTCCAGGGCGAGTTGGAGCTGCGGCACCCAGCCGTCGCGGACCCGGCGCAGGATCAGCGGCCACTGGGTGAGCACCAGCCGCCAGGCCCGCTCCGGGTCGGCGGTGGGGATCACCTCGGCGAGGGTCTCGCGGTGCGCGCCGAGCCACCGCAGGGCACTCTCGGCGGTGGTGAACTCGGGGAGAGCGCGCGGGCGGCGGCTGCCGGCGGGCGGTTCGCAGCAGGGCCGGCTGCCCGGCTCGGCGCACTGCGCGGCGGCCAGCCCGGCGTACAGGTACTGGTCGGCCAGCCGGGCCCGGGCGGCGCGCTGCTCGGCGCGGCCGGTCCCGGCGGCGAGTTGGCGGGCGTACAGCCAGACCAGGTCGTGCAGGGTGTAGTGCCCGGCGCCGGTCTCGGTGACCAGGTGGGTGGCGGCGAGCTGCTCCAACGCCTCGGCGGCGGCGTGGTGTTCGAGGTCGGCGAGGGCGGCGGCGGTGTGCGCGTCGACCATCGGGCCGGGGTGCAGCCCCAGCGCACGGAACAACCCGGCGGCGGTGGGCGGGAGTTGGTCGCAGGAGATCCGCAGGGCGCTGGTGACGCTGATCTCCTCGGCCGCCAGTCGGCTCAACCGGCGCTGCTCGTACCGGAGTTGGTCCGCGACGGCGGCCAGGCCCCGGCGCGGGTCGGCGGCGGCCTTGGCGGCGGCGATCCGCAGCGCGAGCGGCAACCCGTCGCACAGGTCGGCGAGTTCGCGGACGGCCTCGGGTTCGGCGGCGATCCGGGCCGGCCCGAGCACGCGGGACAGCAGGGCCGCGGACTCCTCCGGGCCCAGCACCGACAGCGGGACGGGGCGGGCGAGTTCGGAGGCGACCAGACCGAGCAGCCGGGCCCGGCTGGTGACCAGCGCGGCCGAGTCGGTGCCGGCCGGCAGCAGCGGGCGGACCTGCTCGGACTCCCGGGCGTTGTCGACCACCACCAGCAGGCGGCGCCCGGTGGTGGCCCGCCGGTAGAGCGCGGCGCGGCCGGCCAGGGTGGGCGGCAGGTCCGCCGGGTCGGTGCCCAGCGCGATCAGGAACTCGGCCAGCACGTCGCCGAGTTCGCGGTCGGGGCGGTCGCTGAACCCGCCGAGGTCGGCGAACAGCACCCCGTCGGGGAAGCGCCCGCCGTGCCGGTGCGCCCAGTCCAGCGCGAGCGCGGTCTTGCCGACCCCCGCCGGGCCGGTGACCAGGGCGATCGCCCCGTCCGGTCCGGCGCGCAACGCGTCGCCGAGGGCGGCGAGTTCGGCCGCCCGGCCGTAGAAGCCGCGCGGGGCCCGGGGCAGCAGGTCGACGACGGGCGGGGCGGCGGGCGGAGCGGCGGACGCGGCGGTGGGCTCGGGCTGCGCCACGGCGGCGAGTACGGCGGTGCACACCCGGACGGCCGTCCGCTGGACCGGAATGGTCGGCGAGGCCGGGGCCACGGCCCGGACGGCGGCGTCCGCTTGGGCGACCGGTTCGGCACCGTCCTCTCCGCCGTCGCCGCCCTCGCCGCGCAGGATGCGTTCGTACGCGGCGTTCAGGGCCCGGCCCGGGTCGACGCCGAGGCGGTCGGCCAGGGACTCCCGGGTGCGGTGGTACCAGTCGATGGCGTCGCACTGCCGCCCGGCCCGGAACAGGGCGAGCATCAGCGCGGAGACCAGCGACTCGCGCAGCGGGTGGGCGACCGTCTCGGCGCGCAGCAGTTCGACGGCCCGGGCGGGTTCGCCGAGCCGCTGGAGGTGGTCGGCGAGCATCTCGACGGCGGCCAGCCGGTTCTCCTCCAGGGTCTGCCGCCAGGCCTCCAGCGGGGTGCTGGCGACGGTGCCGGTGAGGGCGGGGCCGCGCCACAGCCCGAGGGCGTGTTCGAGGGCGCGGACCGCTTCGGCGCAGCGCTGCCCGGTCCGGGCGTCGGCCACCAGCGCGTCGAACTGCTCGACGTCCAGCAGCCCTTCGGGCAGGTGCAGGGTGTAGGCGTCGCCCGCGGTGGCGAGCCGGACGCCGTGCCGGTCGGCGTGCGCCCCGGCGAGCAGGGCGCGCAGCCGGGAGACGTGGCTCTGCACGACGGTGCGGGCGTTGGCGGGCGGTTCGTCCGCCCAGAGCGCCTCGGTGAGCTGGGCGACGGAGACGGCGCGGTTGCGGCGCAGCAGCAGCACGGCGAGCAGGCTGCGCCGCTTCTCCGGCCCGAGCTGGAGCGCGCCGTCCGCGCCGTCCGCCGCGACTGCGCCGAGCAGCCGGAATCTCACCGTGTACCCCCCACCGTGGTGCTTCGTCCGGTCAGGGAGGTTATCCGGTCGTTATCCGGTGCACGCCACCGGGGCCCTGAACCGGTAAGGCCGCCGGGCCCGGGTACGGACCCGGGTGCGGTCCCGCGTCCGGGCCCGGACGCGGCGGGACGGCCGCCGGGGTCCGCGTCGCGGTCCCGACGGCCGTCCCGTTCCGGCGGTCTCAACCGGACGCCCCCGGGGCGCCGCCCTTGGCCGCGGCGAACGCCCGCAGCGCGGCGACCCGGGCCGCGACCGCCGCGTCCGGCTGCGGCTCCGGCTGGGGCCCGGCCCCGGACGCCGACTCCGACTCCGGCGCCTGCTCGGGCCTGCGGTGGCGCAGCGTCAGTTCGCGGCTGCGGTCGGCCCGGGCGGTGACCCGGTAGTCCCAGTCGTCGCCGAGCCCGGGGGCACCGGCCAGCCGGACGGTGACCTCGTGGGGCGAGGTGCCGGGCGCCAGGTAGGTCTCCTGCTCGATCCGGCGGATCTGTTCCGCCAGGTCGCCGCCGTCCAGTCCGCGCACCTCGTGCAGCGGCAGCGGGGCGCCCTCGCCGGTGACGGTGAGGTGGAGCCGGCCGCCGGTCGGCACCCCGTCCGCCGCCAGGTGCCGGACGGCGTCGGCGGCGGTGGCCATCGCGGCGGTGACCAGCCCGTTGGCCGGGCCGTGGTCGGTCCACGCCTCGCGGTGGACGTCGTACCGCTGGTGCGCGGGCCAGCCGTCCTGCGCCCCGGCGAACAGGTCGTCGAGGGTGAGCGGCCCTTCGGTGCTCCGCTGCGCGAGGTAGTCGATCGCCTTGCGGGCCTCGCCGGCCGGCAGCGGGGCTCCCCCGGGGGTGCCGAGCAGGTCGCCGAGCAGGGCGGTGGCCCGTTCGGAGGTGCCGCCGGCCGCCCCGACCAGCCAGTGGGCGGCCCGGACCCGGGCCGTCGCGGTGTCGGCGTCGGGCCCCGAGGTGAACTCCCGCCCGTAGACGGCCCGTCCGAGCCGCGCCGTGCCGGTGAGCCGGTCGCGTTCGACGGGAGTGGCCTCGGCGTGGTCGTACGGCTGGTCGTCGCCCAGGGCGCGGTGCACCTCGTCGAGGAGCCGCGCGTCCTCGCCGTGGCGCAGTTCGCCGGTCCGCTGCTGTGCGGTGAAGGAGAGGTAGTGGTCGCCCGGGACGTCCGTGCTGGTGGTCTCCGCCAGCGGGATGTCGACGGTGAAGGGGACGAGGCCCTTCTCCTTGACCGGTTTGCGGTCGCCGTCGAAGAGCGTCAACTCGACCTCGGCGTAGCCGTGGTAGCGCGCCGTCGGGGACGGGATCTTGCCGTTGGAGACGGTCTGGCCGGACTCGCCGTGGCCGCCGCCCGCCCGCCAGGTGCGCTGGCCCCCGCCGACGAGCGCCGGGGTGTTGGTGGAGGAGGTGCCGCTGAACTTCGCGCCGAACTGGGCCTGGAGACCCCCGTTGGCCGTCGACAGGTCGAAACCGGTCGACCCGCCGGAGACCGCGTTGGCCGGGCTCAGCTCCGCCGCCTTGTCACTGCCCCGGTGCTCGAGGGAGACCACCTTCACGTCGACCTCGACGCCCTTGCCCCGGCCGAACGACACCCGCTTGACCGGAACGGTCTCCGCCCCTTGGGTCGCCGCCGCGTCCCCGTGCGCGGGGTTCCCCTGCGCGGTGCCGGGCGACGACGGGCTGTGGCCGTGCCGGGTGCGGGTCGGCAGGCTCGCCGACACCTCGATGCCCTGGGAGGCGGAGGTGAACAGGGCCGAGAGGTTGCCGTGCTTGGTGACCGTCCCGACCACGGGTTCCATCTGCTCCCAGGCCGACCGGCCGAAGTACTCCGGCCCGCGCAGCCGCGCCAGGTCCTGGATGCCGCCGACGTCGTCGAGGAAGCGCAGCACGTCGGTGTCGCGCAGTCCGCTCTCCCAGACCCGCTGCGGCGGGACGGACACGCTGACCGTCCCGGGGGCCTCCAGCGGGACGGACTTCGGCGGCTCCTCGCCACCGGCGGTGGGCTTCACGGACACGCTCTCGCCCTCCGCGGCGGGCTTCACGGGCGCGGCCCCGCCCCCCGCGGCGGGCTTCACCGGCACGGTCTGGCCGGTCTCGACGAGGCTCTCGAAGCCGATCACCGCCGTCCGCCGCCGGTACACGGAGGCACCGAACCACGGCCGCCGGTCGACGGTGAACTGGAGCTCCGCCTCGCCCCGGTAGGCGCTGCCCGGCAGTTTGGACTTGGTCGCCACACCGGCCGAGGTGCTGCTGTTGCGCACGTCCACGTGGTCCTGTCCGGCGCCGCCGGTGCCGGACAGGCCGGGGGTCAGCGAGACCGGCGCGCCCGGGACGGGCGCGGAGCCGGTGATCCCCAGCAGGCCCTGGTGGCTGTGGCCGGAGCCCTCGGTGCCGGCGAACGTCCGCTGCACGTCGGTGCCGGTGTTGAACTCGGTGGTGCCGGAGTCGCCGAGGTGCTCCATCCGGTCGCGGAGCACGGCGCGGACCCGGACGGTGGTCCGCCCGTGCCGCACGACGATCTCGTCCCCGGCCGTCATGCCCTTCAGGCGGGACTGCAGCCGGTCGGGGGTGAGTTCCCGGTCCAGCTTGCGGCGGATGCCGGACCAGTCGCTCCCGAACGGGTTGCGCTCCGGCTTCCGCCCCGGTTCCGCGGGCGTCCCGGCCTTCCGGTCCAGCAGGCCGGGCTTCCAGCCCGATTCGACCTGGGACAGCACGGACTCGCCGAACGTCCGCCGGGGCCCCGGGCTGCCGTCCGGACCGGCCGGGCCGTGCGCGTGCTGCGGCAGGGCGTGGACGTCGGTGACGACCGCCGAGGAGTCCAGCCGCCGCCGTCCGTCCGCGAAGCTCCCGGGCTGGGTGTCGGTGGTCCGCTGGACCGGGCCCTCCACCGGCCGGGCGTCGCGCTTCGGGACGGCCACCCGGGCGACCGTGTCGACCTGGTGGGTGACCGTGCCGTCCGGGACGCCCAGCCGGGTGAACTTCACCGTGACGTCGTAGGCCGCGTCGACGTCGAAGAACACGGCCGGTTCGACGTGCTTGCCCCGGTTCGAGGCCGAGCCGACGCTCTCCGCGTTCTGGCCCTGGCTGTGGTCGCTCCGGTGCGCGTAGGCGCCCAGGACGTCCAGCACTGGCGTCTTCACCTTGAACCGGGTGCCGAAGTACAGCCGCCGACGGGTGTCCCGCACGTTGCCGTGGCCGCTCGACGTGCGGGTGCCGGACTCGAACTCGTACTTCTCCGCCGACGAGTGGTAGACGGCGTCCGTCACCCGGGCCTTGACCGTGATCTCGGCCTTCCAGGTCGAGCCGGAGACCGTCTCGGTGATCTTCCCGCCCCGGGTGAGCCGGGAGAGCTGGGTCTTCAGCGCGATCCGGTCGAGGGCCGCGTCGAGCCGCTCCTCCGTCTTCGCCGAGGGCGCGCCGTGCTTGGCCCGGAGCGCGCCCTCCACCGTCGCGCGGACCTGGTCGGCGCCGCGCAGGGTGTGGACGACGTACGAGGCGTTCAGCTCGTGCTGCTCCAGCATCCGGCGGGGCGCGGTGTGGGTGGCGGTCCGCGGGGCCTCCGAGGCGTTGCGGCGCTCCCCGGACGCACCCTCCTCGCCGCCGGACCGGACCGGGGGCGCGAAGGCGACGGTGCCGTCCTCGCCGCGCGGCGCCCGGACCTTGACCGTCTCCCGGGCGTCGAGGCCCACCTCGACCCGGACCGGGGCCGAGACGGCGGGCCGGTCCCCGGCCTGGTCGCCGGGCCGGCCGAAGCTGACCTCCACCGACAGCTCGGCCCCGTAGATCACCTGCGGGGCACCGTACTTGCCGTTGGCGTACACCCGGTCGGCCTGCCGGCCCTGGCCGCCCTTGCGCTCGCGCTGCTGGCCGGCCCCGGTCGCGGCCAGCTCGAAGCCGGGCGTGCCCGGGACCGGGGTGCCGCCCAGCTCGCCGTTGCCGAGGGTGGTGCGCGCCAGCAGCCGACGGTCGACCCGGAACGTGCTGGTCTCGTTGAGCGGGTTGAGCTCGGCCTTGCCGTCCTCGCGCCGGTACGTCATGCCCTCGACCTTGGCCACGGCCCGGATCACCAGGTCCTCCTTGCCGGGGACCTTCACCTCCAGCGCCTCGCCCCGGGTCATCCCGGTCAGCCGGGCGGCCAGGTTCGGCTGGCTGAAGCTCCGCATCACCTGGTCGCGGACGGCGTCCCACTCCTTGCCGAACCGCTCGCGCCCCGCGGCGTCGACCGCCGAGCGCAGGGCGGCGGTGCTCTCCAGGTCCCGGACCACCACCGTCTCGTCCAGCCCGCCCCGGTCGTTGCCGCCGTGCCAGACCGAGTCCGGCGGGGCGGGGACCTCGTGCTGCGGCGGCTGCTCCTGCTTCTCCTGCTGCTGCTCCGGCTGGTCCTTGGGCTGCTGCTGCTCCGGCTGGTCCTTCGGCGGGGTGGACCCGGAGTCCTTCGCCGCCGGGGGCCGGGTGTCCGCCCGGTCGACGAGCAGGCGGACGTCCGCCGAACCCGCCTCGTGCGCGTCGGCCTTGCCGTTGAACGACAACGCGAAGCGCACGGAGCCGTCGTAGACGACGCCCGGCACCTTCGACTTGCTGGTGAGCTGCGAGACCCGGCTCTCGCCCACGATCTCGACGCGGTCCCGGCCCAACCGCCCGGCTCCGCCCCCGCCGAACACGGCGGGGCCCGGCCGCAGCACCTCCATCAGCCCGAACTGGCCCGCGTCGCCCTCGGTCGTCACCGAGCTGCGGACCTGCTGGACGGAGGTGCCGATGTTGAACTCGGTCTCCTGGGTCGTACCGGTCTGCCGGAGGTCCGCGACCCGGGCGCCGATCTCGACCGTGCCGATCCGGTTGCCCTGCCCGTCGGTCAGCGTGACGGTGACCGGTTCGCCCGCCGTCATGCTCTTCAGGTTCTGCTGCAACAGGCCGAAGTCGACCTCGGCGAGGACCTTCTCCCGCATCGCGGGCCAGTTGTCGCCGAACTCCTGCCGCGCCGCCTGCTCGACGTGCTCCAGCAGCGTCTCCACCGGCTGCCGGCCCTCGGCCCCGCCGCGCGGC
This sequence comes from Kitasatospora phosalacinea, assembly GCF_000716545.1. Lineage (GTDB taxonomy): Bacteria > Actinomycetota > Actinomycetes > Streptomycetales > Streptomycetaceae > Kitasatospora > Kitasatospora phosalacinea. Next base: position 77,372 of record NZ_JNWZ01000050.1, on the reverse strand, counting down.
GCCAGGTCCAGCACGATCTCCGGCCCGCCGACCCGGCCGTCCAGCAGCCGCTGCGGGGGCGTGCGCTGCTCGTCCTCCGGCTTGGTCCCGGTCTGCTCCGGGACGGCGACGGTCAGCCCGAGGTCCGCCTTCCCGGTGCTGTCGCCGGAGGCGGTGCGCACCGGGGCGCCCTCGTGCCGCAGGCCGCCGAAGTCGACCTGCAACTGCATCGTCGACTCGTACAGGTGCGCGGTCTGGACGGTCTTCGAGCGCGCGACCATGCCGCCGAGGTCCATGGCGACCTGGCTGTGGCCCTGGTCGTGGAAGTACCCGATCATCTCGGTGGGCTCCCAGGGGCCCAGCCCGTGCCGGGCCCGGAGCCCGGCGTTGTACTGCCACTGGACGTCCCGGAGGCCGCCGGTCGCCACGGTCCGGTCCGCGCCGTTCTCGAACTCCAGCTTCTTGGTGCCGCCGTCGACCGTCTTGGTGACCTGGCCGCTCAGCTTGACGCTGCCGCTCCAGCCGTCGCCCTCGAACGGGACGCTCCACGTCTCGCCCCGGGAGAACGCCCTGAGCATCGGACGCAGTGTCGCCGGCCCGAAGTGCGCCTCGGCGAACGCCCGGACCGCCGCCCGGTCCCCCGGCACCGCCTGGGTGAGGATGTCGACGACCTGCTGCCGGAGCGCCCCCTCGTGCTCGGTCAGGCCGATCACCAGGTCGGTGCCCGCGATCGGTCGCGGCTCGACGATGCTCCCCTTCTTCGGAGCCTCCGGCTCCTCGGTCTTCGCCTTCTGCTCCTCCGGAGCCTTCTGCTGCTCCTCGGGCGCCTTCTGCTGTTCGTCCGGCGTCTTCTGCTGCTCCGGGGTCGGGTGCGGCGGCTGCTGCTCGGTGGCGGGCGGCACCGGCCGGCTGCCGTCGTAGTGGTCGCCGTGGTGGTACACCGTCACCGGCTGCCCGTGCACCGGGCCGAGGACCGCCCGGGGGATGCCGTCGTGGCCGACCACGCGGAGGCTGAGGCCCAGTGCGTGGGCCGCGGCGGCCGGGAGCATCTCGCCCGCGTTGCTCCCCCAGCGGGCCTCCCAGTTCCGGACGGTGTCCAGCAGGGCCGCGCGTTCCCGGGCGGACGGGGGCGGGGGGTTCCCGGCGGCGTGGTCGCCGAGGGTCTGCAGCGTGTCGGCGGGGAGGCCGAGCGGGTTGCCGGAGCCCAGCGCGTTCCGGGCGATCAGGTCGTTGCGGTGGTTGGAGACGAGCTCGGTCGGCCACTGCTCCGGGGGCAGCGTGCCGAAGTGGTTCTCGACGGCGCTCCGGAGCTGTTCGGCCGTGCTGCGGCTCCCCGCCGCTCCGGGCGTGCTGACCGCGATCGAGTGCAGCAGGCAGAGGCCGTCCCCCGGCACCTGCACGCGCGGCCCCACCGGCGGGAACTGCCGTTCCACGGCGTCCTCCCAGTCGGGGGTCGGCGAGCGGTGGGAGTCGGACAGCGACATCCGGTCGACCGCGTCGTGCCACACGGTGGACGACGAGTCGTCGGACCGCACCGAGGCCGTGTCCGTTTCCCGGGCCGGGCCGGAGTGGTCCGAGGCGCCGAAGGTGTCGATGTCCATCGGGTCGGGCCGGTCGGCGGAGCCGGTGAAGGTGCTGAAGCGCTCCATGAACTGCGGGTCGTGCGGCCCGGAGATGTTGTTCTCGTGCGGGTCGGCGACGGAGGCCCAGACCGTCCAGTCGGCCCGGTAGTTGTCGGGCATCGCCCCGTTGGCGACGGTCACCTTGCGGTCGGTCAGGTCGGCCCAGCGCAGCGTGCCGTCCCGGTCGTGGACCAGGGCGACCGCGTGGCCGTGACCGCTGCCGGACGCTCCGATGCCGAGCACGGTGGCGAAGCTGCCGGGCCCGCCGTCCCGCACCCGGTCCATCAACTTCTGTACGGCGTCCGGCCCCTGGCCGAACAGCGCGGGCCCGTCGTGCCGCTTCCAGAGCGTGTTGCCGGGGATCGGCTCGACGGTGCCCTGCACCGTCCGGCCGGAGACCCGGGGGCGCCCGAAGTGGGTGTCCCGGTACGCCTCGACGTTCTCCAGGCAGGCGTTCAGGTCGTTGCCGGGCCGGAAGAGCGCATCGGGCGACGCCGGCTCGCGGTGCGGATTGACCTTCTGCAGCAGCGAGTTGCTCATCGGCGGGTGCAACTTGGGCGCGCCGCCGAGGTAGTTGACCAGCTCGCCGGTCAACGGGTGCTCCGGGCCGATCCGGTCGTAACCGCGGTCCGTCATCACGGCGGAGCTGTTCTCGTACTCGGGGGTGCGCTGCCGCTTGGCGACCGGCTCACCGGAGGACTCCTCCTCGTCCTCCTCGCGGCCGCGCTTGGTCCCGGGCTCGGCCGCGCCCTGCGGCTGGTGGGCCGGGGGCTGGTCGGTCGGAGGCTGGTCGGCCTCCTTCATCACGGCGTCGCCGTCCCGGTCGACGGGGTGCGGTTCGACCGGCGGGGTGTCGAGGTCCATCGGCTCGGCGGCGGGGCTGCGCGGCGGCGAGTCCAGGTCCATCGGTTCGGCACCGCGCTGCACGCCCGGCGGGGGCGGTGACGGCAGCGAGCCGAAGCCCTGGGCGCCGGTGCCCCGGTGGCCGCCCGCGGCGGGGTGCGAGGCGGGCGGCGGGGGCGGCGGCATCGATCCGGGGTCGGCCTGGCGGCGCTTGGCCGACGGCGCGTCCGTCATCAGGGTGTCCTCGTCCGGGTCCACCCGCCGCTTCGCGGGGCGGGTGGGCGGCGGGGACGCCATCGGGTGGTCCTGGCCCTGGGTGGGCGTCTGCGTGCCGTGGTCCTGCGAGGCCATCGGCACGTCGGTGTCCTGGGTCGCCATCGACACGTCGGTGTCCGGGGTCGCCATCGGCACGTCGGTGTCCGGGGTCTGCGACCGGGGCGTTCCGGGGGGCGGGGTGGCGCCGATCTCGCGGCCCTCGGCCCCCGGTCGGGCGTCCCGGACCGGGTGGTGCATGCCCTCGGCGCCGACCACGGGGTTCGCCGACTGGTGGGGCTGGTGGGTGAAGTCACCGGAGGAGGAGACCGGCACCTTGCCGCCCGCGTGGTCCAGCATGCCGTGCTCGGCGACGATGTTGACCGCGCTGGGGCTCGGCGCCTTCTTGGCTCCCGGCTGGTGCAGTTCGACCATGTCGGCCTCGGTCTTCGGGGCCATCAGGTCGCGCAGCTCGCGCGGCACCAGTCCGGTGTCCTCCAGGCTGCGCAGGCCGCGCAACAGGTCCAGGGTGTGCGGCGAGTACAGCGCCTCGGGCGGCAGTTCGCCCTTGGCGACCGCGGTGAGCACGTCCTGGTCGCGGATCACGTGCGGGTCCAGGTAGTTCTGGATCCACTTGTTGGTCAGCTCGTCACCGAAGCGCAGGTTGGAGGCGCTGTTGGACAGCCGGTCGGTGATCTTCACGACCAGCCCCGGCACGTCCTCGACCTTGGCGCCCACGGCCTGGTCGAACAGGCCGGCGGGGTGGCTCTCGCCCGCGCCGGCCCGCGGGAAGGCGCCCCCGTACTGCTCGGCCACCAGGGCGAGGTCGGCGTCGGCCTTGGGCAGCAGGCCGTCCGCGGCCTTCTGCCGCGCGGCGTCGGTGCCGCGGGGCTTGAGGGTCTGCCCCGCCTCCGCGCGGCGCCGGGCCGCCTCTTCCCGCCGCAGCTGGTCCCGGTCGTTCGGCAGCGTGTCGGCGAGTGCCTCCAGCCGGTCGGTCCCCACCGCGCCGGGGTCGGTGCGCAGTTCGCGCGCCAGATCCTTGAGGTCCTGGCGGTTCGTTCCGAGGCGGTCGTACGCGCCGGAGAGGTCGTCGAGCCGGTCGGCGAGCCGCTCGTACGCGGCCGGGCGGCCCGGACCGCCGGACGGTTCGGCGGCGGCCTGACGGGCGGCCGCGACCGTCTCGTCCAGGTGGCGCGGGCCGGTGACGCCGTGCACCAGGGCGAGGTCGTCGACGGCCTGCTCGCGGACCTTGGCGTGGACGTCCGCGAGGGCGTCCCGCATCTCCTGGAGGTGCTGCGGCGACGGATCGGCGGAGAACCGGTCCACGGTGTCCGAGTACCGGTCGAACCCGGCCTTGACCGGGCCCGGGCCGCTCAGCCCGGTCCGGTCCAGCTGCTCCCGCACCTCCTGCCTGGCCGCGACGGCGCTCGGCGGGTCGTCCGTCTTCGCCGGGCTGAACGCGGGCGCCAACCGGTCGTTGCCGTACGCCTTCCCGAGGTCCACGTCCGTGGTGGTGTAGGCCAGGTCGCGCCAGGCCAGCGCGGCCTGCTCCTGGCTGTTGGCACCGAGCCGCTTGAAGGCCTGCTTCCCCGGCTGGTCGAAGACCCGGTGCGGGTCGGCCGCCATGGTGTCGGCGAAGTCGGAGAAGACCCTCGACGCCTCCGCCCGGTGCTGCTCGTCGCCGAACGACCGGGCCTTGAACACGGCGGCCGTCACGTACTTGTGCACCATGTAGTCGGCCACCACGTGGTTGCGGTTGACCACCGCGGGGTCCAGCCTGACCTTGCCGTCGGCCATCCGGCGGACGGTCTTCTCGGCGTGCGGCTCGGCCGCCATGACACCGTGGTCGGAGTGCCCGAACGCGGCCCGGTAGGCGTCGTCCGCCTGCCGTTGCGCGAAGGCGTCCTTGCTCTCCTTGTCGCCCTTCTTCAGCGGCGCGGACCAGGAACTGCCGTCCAGGGCGCCCCGGTGCGTCTTGAGGTCCTGCGCGAGTTCCCGCTCCCGCTCCTGCAAGTCCTCGACCCGGCTCCGGTAGACGTTCCGGACGGTCTTCGCGGCGCTCTCCGCGGGGCTCTCCATCGGTTTGCCGTCCGGGCCCACCAGGCCCGCCAGGAGGCGCTTCTGGTGCTCGTCCTGGTAGGTGGTCTCGGCGTCCTGCAAGCGCTGGTCGGCCGCCTGCTTCAGGTCGGCGACGATGCGGCGCTGGTCCTCGATCCGGGTCGCGGTGTCCTTGTCGCCCCGGGCCACGGCGTTGTCGACGATCTGCTTCTCGGCCTGCTGACGGGCGTCCTGCAACGCCTTGAACGCCGGCGTGCCGGGCTTGGGCGCGCCCTTGAGCAGGGCCGACTCGTGGTCGTAGATGGCCAGTCGGCCCCGCTGCTCCTCCAGGTGCGCCTTCGCGGTCTCCAGGTTGCGCTGCTCGTCGGCCAGCTCGGCCCGGCGCTCCGGCGTCTGGCCGGCGATGTCGTCCAGCTGCCGGTTCACCTCCGCGAGCCGTTCGGGCACGTTGCGGCGCAGCAGGTCCAGGTGCAACTGCTTGCGCTGCCCGTACTCCGCCATGATCGCGTTGGTGTCGCCGTCCTTCAGGGCGGACCGCTCGTAACTCATCAGCTCGGCCGCGACCTTGTCGAACTCCGTGGAGTCCGGCAGGAAGTCCTTGATCGCCTTCCGGGCGTCCTCGCCCTTGATCTTGTGCGAGAGCTCGTCGTCGGCCTTCGCCTTCGGCGGCGGCGGGGGCAGGTGCGAGGCGTCCGCGCCGTGCGGGCCGGGGCCGGCCTGCGGACGGGCGGCCGCCGGGGGCGGCGTCGGCTCGGCGGTCGCCGGCTCGGACGGTGGCTGCTCGGACGGCGGCCGGCGGTCCGGGGCGGGGCTCCCGTCGCCGTCGACGTGGTCCATGAACTCCCGGAGGCCCTCGTACATCCGGTTCTCGGCCGTGGTGGCGTGCACCGGGTTGGCGTGCCCCGTGTGGACCTCGTCCGGTTTCCCGCCGTACAGCTTCTCCAGCAGCGGCACCATGGCCGGCTCGTTCTCCCGCACCCAGGCGGCGCCGTTGTTGCGCGGTTGGCCGGTGTAGGGGTCGGTGCCGTGGTTGTTGCCCAGGTACGCGTTGGTGAGCTGCGCGAAGTACTCCTGCTCGTCCCGCGAGGAGTAGTTCGTCTCGCCGTCGGCGCCGCGCAGCGGGCCGTCCGGCCAGGCGGCGTTCGGGTCCTCGCGCTTCCCGTTGAAGGTGTCGGTGATCAGCTGCTGGTCGTGCGGGTCCAGGCCGAACCGGTGCACGGTGTGGCTGAACTCGTGCGTGGTGGTGGAGTACCCGTCCTGGTAGTGCCCGTCGGGCCCGATCGGGGTGTGCTCGCCGAGCAGGTTCTCCTCGGTGACCGCCGAGTGCCGCCCGCCGGAGCCGCGCATGTCGTCGTAGCCGCGGCCGCCGCCCGCCGAGGAGTCGTTGTGCACCCCGCTCAGGTGGTTCAACTCCGGGACGTCCGGCATCCGGACGTCCTTCGGGACGATCACGACGTCGGCGCCGTTCTTCAGCAGCCGCGCGGTGGTCTCCGGGTCCTGGAGCATCCGGGCGACCTGCTGCTGCGCCTCCTGCCGCGCCGAGGGCGCGCGCTCCGCGCGCGGGTCCACGTGCACCATCAGCTCGGCCGCGGTGCGCGCGAACTCCCTCGGCGGCAGCCCGTCCTTCAGCGCGTCCACCGTCTGCGGGTCACGGGCCAGCCAACGCCGGTTCTCCGGCGTCAGGTTGGCCAGTTCCTGGGCCCGCTCCTGCGGCGACATGTGCGGGAGGTCCCGCCGCAGCCGGTCGGCGCCGGCCGGCGGCACCGCCGACGGCTCCTCGCGGCCGGACCGGTCCGCCGGGTCGTGCACCGGAGCTTCCAGCGACCGGTCGTGGCCACCGGCCGGCGGCGCGCCGTGCTCGGTCGGCGGGACGGGCGGGGCGTCGTGCGGGGTCGACGGGGTGTCGTGCGTGCTCGACGGGGTGTCGTGCGGGGTCGGCGGCGCGTCGTGCGCGGTCTCGTCGCCGAGGCCCCGGGTGGACGGCGCCGGGCTGCCCCGGTCCGGGCCCGGGGCGGGAGGGGCGTCGTTGCCGCCGGGCCGGACCGTGTCCGCCGGGTCGTGCCCGGTCCGCTCCGGGGGGAGGTAGCCGAGGCGCAGGTTCCCGGATTCGGTGGTGACGGTCGCGTCGTGCGGCGCGCCGTTCGGGTTCGGCCGGCCGGCGTCGGTCAGCTTCACCGCCGGGACGCCCAGCATCTCGGCCACGCCGGGGATCCGGTGCTCGGTGCTCGTCGGGTGCTCGTGGACGTGCGAAGTCCCGGTGACCAGCACGTACTTGCCCGGGCCGCCGCTCGAAACGGCGTGGTTCATGTAGGAGTTGAGCAGCCGCGCGCGCTCCTCCAGCGCCTGCGTGCCGGGTCCGTACGGCCGCCGCGCCGGGTAGCCGTCCACCGCGTGGACCGTCACCCCTTCGGCCTTCGCCCGCACGACGGTGTCGTACAGGCCCTTGCCGTCCGGGGAGTTCATGGCGCCGTCGTACGTGCGGAGCATGTTCTCCAGGTTCGGCGACATGGTGCCGCCGGGGCGCTGGTAGGCGTCCAGGTCGCGCTGGAAGGCGTCGTCGCGGAGCGACTCGACGTAGATCCGGTCCACGCCCGCGGCCTTCAGGTCGTGCATGTTCTCGCTGAGGAAACCCCAGCTCGGCGACTGGCTGTGCGACTCGCCCAGCACGATCCCGTCGAAGCCGGGACGGCCGTCGTGCCCGCCCAGCAGCCGGTTCACGCCGTCGGCCGCGGAGGTCGAGCCGTCCAGCTGGTCCGTCACCCGCTGCCCGTCGACCGGCTGCCAGGTCCGCTGCGAATCCTGGCGGGCCAGCCGCTCCAGCACGTTCCGGCGGGCCTCCTGCTGCTGGAAGTGCTCCTGCGTGCGGAAGTCCAGGCTGCCCGCCGCCTCCAGCACCTGGTTGCCCTGGAAGGCCATGGCCTCCGGGCCGAGCTCGGTGCGCAGCGGGTCGGTGACCGCCTTGGCGGCCCCCAGGTGCAGGGCCTTGAAGGTCAGCGGGTCGAGGTGCGACTTGAACGACTGGGAGTACGGGCTGACCTTGACGTCCGGCCTGCCGTCCGGCAGCAGGTTGCCCGAGTCGTGCCGCCCCCACGAGCTGTGCGGGAGGGAGTTGGCCGCCGCCTCCAGCTCCCCCGTCAGCCGGAAGTTGAGCTTGTTGCCGAGCTTGTACCGGCGCAGCGCCGCCGGATCCGCCGCAGGCGGGTGGATCAGGGCCGGGCCGGCCGGGTGCTGGTGCAGTTGCGCCAGCTCGGCGGCGGTCGGCGGCTCGTCGACCGGACGGATCCGGGTGTCCGCCGGCGGCGGGGGCGGCGGCAGCTGCTCGTCCCGGCTCCGGTCGTTGCGGTCGTTGCGGGAGGAGGACGGCGCGGCCCCGTCCGGATCGCCGAGAGCCCGCGACGTCCCGGCCTCCTGGTGCGGCGGCGGGGGCGGGGACGGCAGTCGGGGGTCGGACACCCGACCGGCGCCGGAACGGATCGTGCCGCCACCGGACTCACCGGCCTCGGTGCGGACCGGACCGGTCACCGGGGTCTGCCGACCCCCGCCCTGCGGCGGAACGGCCCCGGCGGGCGTCGCCCGGCCGGAACCCCCGGCCCCACCGGAGACGGCACCGGGCACGTACGCGCCGCCCATCATCGGGTTCGGCGTGCCGGCCGGGGGCTGCGCGGCGGTCGACGACGGCGCGGCCTCCGGGACCGCGTCCGGCAGCACCTGGCCGGGCAACTGCTCCGGCCCGGCCGGACGCGCCGCCGCCGGGGCGGACGACGTCCGGGTGCCACCGTCCAGGTGGGTACCGCCGCCACCGGCCAGGTTCGCGGCGCCGCCGAGCACACCCGACAGGTTCGGCACCGCGGACTGCTGCGCCGTCGTGGAACCGACAGGATGCTCCGTCACCCTCGGCGCAACGGTCTCGTTCGTCGACGCAGGGCTTTCCTGGCGCGGAACGGAGGTCTCGTGCGGCTGCGGCGTGGGCCTCTCGTGCGGCTGCGAGGCAACGTGCTCGGCAGGCGGCGTGGCCGACTGGTGCGACTGAGCCACCGGCTCCTGACGCGGCGCGGGCGCCTCGTGCGACGCGGGCTCCTGACGCGGAACGGGAGTCTCGTGCGACTGCGACTGTGGCTGCGGCGTCTCGTGCGGCTGCGGGGCAGGCGTCTCGTGCGGCTGCGCGGCCACCGGCTCCACACGCGGCGCGGGCTCCTGACGCGGAACAGGGGTCTCGTGCGACTGCGACTGCGGCGTCTCGTGCGGCTGCGGCGCGGGCGTCTCGTGCGGCTGCGAAGCAACGTGCTCGGCGGGCGGCGTGGCCGACTGGTGTGACTGAGCCACCGGCTCCTGACGCGGCACCGGCGCCTCGTGCGACTGCGGGACAGGTGTCTCGTGCGGCTGCGGCGCGGGCGTCTCGTGCGGCTGCGAAGCAACGTGCTCGGCAGGCGGCGTGGCCGACTGGTGCGACTGAGCCACCGGCTCCTGACGCGGCACCGGCGCCTCGTGCGACTGCGCCACCGGCGCCTCGTGCGACTGCGCCACCGGCGTCTCGTGCGACTGCCCGGTCGTCGGGTTCACCGAGTGCACCATCGCCGGTTCGGCTTCGGTCCTCGGTGCGGCCGTCCGCGTGTCGACGCGGGGGACGGCGGTTTCCTGGGACTGCGGGGCCGCCTGCTCGTGGGGAGTGGGGGCGGGGGTGGCCGTCTCGTGCGTGGTGGTCCCGGTCGGGGTGCTCGCCGTGGTCCCGGTGCTGCGGTCGGAGCCGAACGGCACCAGGCCGGTCACCTTCGACTCGCCCGCGCCCGTCGCGGAGGAGTGCCCGACGGACGAACCCGCGCCGACGGACGAGGATTCCGTACCGCTACTGCTACCACCGCTCCGCGTACCGGCAGCGGCACCGGCACCGGCACCGGCGGTCTCCGTGGCCCCGCTGTCACCGGTGGTCGTCCCGGACGGGCCTCGGTAGGTGCTGTCGCCGGAGGAGGTGGCGGGCTTGGTGAACGTGGGCGGGCCGTCGTGTCCGGCACCGGCGGTGTCGGGCAGGTCGAGCTTGGGGGTGTCCACCGCCTTGGGGACGTTCGTGTGGCTCTTGATCGCGGAGGCGCCGGCGTGCAGGCCCGCGCCCGCGCCGCCGGACAGACCGGAGCCGAGCAGGGAACCGCTGTCGACGCCGCCGGTGGTGATCAGCTGGGTGGAGACGTCCGCGCCGACGCCGATCGCCGCGCCCGTGGCCACCTTGCCGGCGGTCGAGTTGAGGGCGTTCTCCGCGCCGAGCTTCTTGCCGCCCGCGCCGATGCCCTTGCCGATCAGGTGGGCCGAGGCGCCGCCGACCGCGCCACCGAGGGCGTTCTGGCCGACTTCCGACATGTTGATGCTCTTGCGGTGGCCCTCGGCCAGCTCGATGCCCTGGGCCAGGAAGTTGATCGCGGCCATCTGGGTGGCCTGTTTGGCCGCCATCTTGAGGGTTTCCTTCAGCAGTTGCTTCAGGATCTGCTGGACGACCACCCGGCTGGCGCCGATCATCACCGGCACCTGGAGCAGCGAGGCGCCCGCGGTGAACGGCGCCTCGGCCTCGGCGGTGGCCAACTCGAACGCGAGGATGCCGAGTTGGGCGATGATCTGGATCTTCGCGGTCTCTGCGGAGTTGGCCATCTCCTCCAGCATGTCGCCCATGCCGTTGAGCGAGTCGACCGCGCCGGGCAGGGAGCCGGGCTTGTCCGGGGTGCCGCCGCCGACCGTGTACGTCTCTTCCCAGTACTTGCCCAACGCCTCGGCGGCGACGCCTTGTTGGCCGTCCAGGGCTCGTTTGACCGTCGAATCGGCGCTCTGCGCGGCGTCCTTGAGGTTCTCGGCCGCCTTGCGGCAGTGCTCGGCCATGTGGCGGAGCTGGTCCTCATCGGCCTCGGGCCAGCGGGTGCCGGCCAGCAGCAGCAGGACCCACTGGAGCGGCTCCGGGAGTTCGACGGCCATCGGGTCAGTGCCTTCCGCTCTGGGTCATCCCGGGGGTGATCGGGAGGTGGACGGGGGCCGACGGGAGCGACGGCGCTTCGGGCAGCTGCGCGGTGCTCTCGATGCCGCCGAGTTCGGCGATGGTGTTCTCGTCCACGTTCTGGTAGCTCTCGGCCATCTGCTTCAGGCCCTCGGCGATCCCCTTCAGGCCGCCGGGCAGGCTCTTGAGGAGCGTCATGGTGCTGTGGCTGATCTTCAGGTAGCCCTGGTCGCCTTCGGCGAACTTCTTGCCCGACTCGTCGTTGCCCCAGGGGTTCTGGGCCTCCAGCGAGGGCAGGTAGGCGCTCAGCGACCGGTAGATGTCGGCGACCTGCTCGGAGGCCGCGAGCATCGGCGACACGGCCGCCCGGTACTGCTCGGGGTCCACCCGGAAGCCCGACCCGGCGCCGCCCGAACTCCCGCTCCCGGAACCGGCGTTCCGCGCGGCGGCCGGCCGGCTGTTCCTCTGCGCGGGCGTCGCCTGCTGGACGGGCCTGCCCCGCTCCATCGGCCGCAACGGCGCGTAGTCCGGCTGCACCGGCTCGGTGGCGACGTGATCCGGCGCCAGGAGGCCGTGCTCCGACAGCGGAACGCCCCGCTCCATCGGCCGCAACGGCGCGTAGTCCGGCTGCACCGGCTCGGCGGCGATCTGCTCCGGGACGGCCGTGCCGATCAGGAAGTGCTCGGGCTCGGCGGGCGTCACGGGCACCCGGTGGACGACGCGGTCGGGTTCGATGCGCGCGTCGGCCTCGACGTACGAGGCCTGCTCGTCGTTGCTCATGAGGGGACTCCTTCGTCAGTGCGGGCGACGGGCGCGGTCAGTCCGCGGCGGGCGCGGCCAGGCGGGAGAGGGCGGCGCGCAGGAACGGGCTGGGCACCTGGTAGCCCCCCTCCTCGCGGAGCGGGGCCCGCTGCGGGGTCGCCGCCGCGCCGGCGTCGGCCGCCGGCGCGGGCGCGGACGCGGCCTCGGCCTCGGCCGTCGGCGCGTCGGGGTGGCCGCGGCGGGCGGCGGCGCTGCGCGCGCGTTCCAGGTAGGCGTCCTCGTCCCGGCCGCCGGACGTCTCCACCGGGGCCGCGACGGGGGTCGCGGCGGTGTCGGTGGTGGTGGCGGTGGCGGTGTCGGTGGTGACCTGTCGCGCCGTGGTGTCGGTGGCGGTCTCGCCGTTCGGGGTGGCTCCGGCCGCCGTGCCGTCGGTCCCGGCCGGGTCGGTCGCCCCGCCGCCGAGCAGGACGCCGGCGAGCTGGTTCAGGACCTCGCTCTCGCTGGTGGGCCCGGCCGCGGTGACCGTCTGCTCGGGTTCGGGCGTGGCGAAGGTGCCGTCGGCGCGGGCGTCGTCGAGCCAGCGGCGGCGGGCCCGGTGCCAGTGGCGGTCGCGCGGGTCGACGTCGGCGGCCTGGCCCAGGATGCCCGCGTCGCCGTACAGCTCCTCGTCCTCCTCGCCCTCCCCGCCGAACCGGGTGGGGCTGACGAAACGGTTGCCGTGCTTGCCTTCCTTGCCGCCGCCCCGGCCCGCGCCGCCCGCGCCGGGCATGTGGCCGGCGCCGGCCGCGCCGACGGCGCCGCTCCGGCCGGCCGTCCCACCGGCACCCGCGCCGGAGCCCGCGCCGAGGCCGCGGGCGGCTCCGGCGCCGGTCGTCGCGGAGCCCGCCCGGACGCCGCCGCCCTGGCCGGCCAGGGCGCTGCCGCCCGCGCCGGAACCCCCGGCGGAGCCCGCACCCAGGCCGCGGCCGGACGCGGCGCCGAGGCCGTAGGGGCTGCCGCCCGCCCCGCCGAACGGGGTGAGTCCGGCGCGGCCGGTGCCGCCCGAACCGCTGCCGCCGCCACCGCCGAGGGATCCCAGGGCGCCACCGAGGGCGCCGCCGAGGTTTCCGATGGAGCTGCCGCCGAGGCCGCCGGTGCCGCCCGTGCCGAAGCCGGAGCCGAGGCTGCTGCCGCTCGGGGTGTAGCCGGGGGTGGTCGTCCCGCCGGTGCCGAGGTCGCCCAGGTCGCCCAGGCCGGCCAGGTTGAGCGAGCCGCCGGAGCCGGTGGAGAGCGGGGTGAAGACGGGCGTGCCGCTCCCGCCGTCGCCCGAACCGGAGCCGAAGTCGGGCAGGTTGGGGGCGGGCAGGCTGAAGGGCGCCAGACCGGAGCCGCCGCCGGAGCCGGCCGAACCGCCGCCGCCCGCGTAGCCGCTGCCCGCGTAGCCGCCGGCTCCGCCGTCCACGCCCGGCAGCGAGAAGCCGGACCCGTCGAAGGACCCGGCGCCGCCCGCGCCGCCGAAGCCCGCGCCGCCGCCGTTCAGGCCCGGCAGCGAGAAGGGGGTCGGGGCACCGGCCCCGCCGCCCGCGCCGCCGGCCCCGCCGTCCACGCCCGGCAGCGAGAAGGCGGACCCGTCGGCCGCCCCGCCGCCGCCCGCGCCGCCGAGGCCCGCGCCGCCGCCGTTCAGGCCCGGCAGCGAGAAGCCGGACCCGTCGGTGCCGGTGGACGTGCCGCCCGGGAGTCCGGCGCCGGTGCCCGTCCCGAACAGCCCGGGCGGCACCGCCCCCGCTCCGCCCGAGGCGCTCATCGTGCCGAGGCCGCCCGGACCGCCGGCCGAGCCCGCGCCGCCGTACCCGCCGGTGCCCGAACTCCCGCCCGCGGTCGTCCCGTTGAGCGAGCAGGTCTGGGCCATGCCGGTCATGTCGGTGATGTGGTCGGCGTTCTGCCGGAGCATGGCGTCCACGTGGCCGCCGACCCCGCTGACGTACTGGTGGTACAGGGTGGCGGCCTGCTTGACGCCCTCGGACTTCGCGATGTCGTCGTGCTTCCCGGCCGGGTGGGCGGCTATGTAGTCCTTGGCGTACTGGAGTTCGCGGATCATCTCGGTCTTGGCGTCGCCCACCGTCTGCGCGGCGTTCTGCAGCGAGGCGGCCATCAGGTGCCCCGACTGGATGGTGGTGGTGACGTGCGAGCCCTCACCGCCGGCGAACTTCTTCAGGTACTGGGAGAAGCTGTCGGCGGCGGGCCCGGACATGCTCGCCATGGCCCGCTGGGCGGCCTCGACGATCGCCACGACGTGGCTCTCGGCCACCTCGTTCCAGGCGGCCCAGGCGGCTCCGAGTTCGGCGAGCAGCTCCTCGTCGCCGTCGGGGAAGGTGATGTCGGCGCCGAGCTCGTTGCTCTGGACGGTCTTGAGCACCTCGGCGAGGTCGGCGGGCAGCTCGATCATGGCGGCGGGTCTCCGGAGGGGTGCGGTCGAGGTCGGGAGGGTGCCCTACGGCGGGGCGGACGGCCCGGTGGGGACGTCGTTTCCGGTTCGGTTCGGCGGGGCGGGGCGCCCGCCGGCGGCGTCAGATGGCCGGGCCCCACATGCCCGGCCCCATGTAGATCGGCGGCGGGGTGTTGTAGTCGAGCGTGGGTGCTTCCGTGGCCTGGTAGTCGCTGTCCGGGTCGAGGTCGCCGAGCCCTTCGATGGGCGGCGGCGAGGCGGGGACCACCGGGTGCGCGGGCCTGGCCGCCTCCGTCTCCAGCAGCCGCCGTCCCTCGTGCTCCGGCGTGGCCTCCACCGTCTCCGTCCGCCCCCGCACCAGGTACTCGGGCGTGGCCTCCGCCGTCTCCACCCGTCCCTGCACCCGGTACGCGGGCGTGCCCGCCACGGCCTCCGCCTGCCCCCGCACCCGGTACGCGGGCGTGCCCGCCACCGTCTCCGCGGGCGTCCCGTACGCGGTGCCCGTGGACACCGACGTCTCGTAGTCCGGCGCCCCGTACACCGGTGTGCCGGCCGTCGTTCCGGCGGAGGCGATGCGCAGGCCGGCCAGCTGGGGGTCGGAGGGCATGGCACCGGTGTCGGTGATCCCGCCGAGTCCGGTGGCCTGCTGCTCGTCGTTGGCGCGGTGCCTGGCCGCCATGGTGCGGAGGTTCTCACCCACCGCGGTGGCGTTCTGGATCAGCGCCTGGATGCCCTCCAGGACCTGTTGCTGGTGCTGGGCGAGGCCGCCGACGGAGGAACTGCCGCCCTGGATCGCCTTGCCGACCAGGTCGGTTCCGTAGACGGACTCCTGCACCTGCTTGACCTTGGCCGCCAACTTGTTGGCCGGACCGTTCAGTTCGTCCAGCAGCCCGAGGATCTTCTTCGCCGCTGCCTCGACCTCGTCGAGGTCGATCCAGACCGTCTCGTCCGCCACTTGCGCATCCTCCGAACTCCGCCGCCCCCGGTCGGCACGCATCCGCGCCGACGACCCGTGCCGGGCATGCCGGGACCGGGCCGGAGCAGCCCGGACGTGCCCGTGCCATGCCCGCACCGGACCCATTCCACGGCTACCCTAACCCGCCGGTGGAAGCGCTCCCAGCCGGTCGGACGTGCCGGGGTGACAACCTGTCACCCCGGCGTGATCCTGACATGCCGTCGAGTCGCGGAGGAGACCGGAAGGCATGCAGCAGGTAAATTCACGACGTGAACCGGCAAGGGGAAGTAAAGACCGGAAGTGCCCGCTCCGGGTCGATGGTGAATTTCCTGTGGAGAATGCGCGTCAGAGGGTGACCGCTCCGCCCGGGGTGACGATCCGCAGGCCGGCCTCGTCGAGATCGATGGCCAGCGGGGTTCCGTCCAGGGCCGCCTCGTTGAGCAGGGAGGCGCTGGAGAGGTGCCACAGCCGCAGGGTGCCGGCGGCGTCCCCCGCCGCGAGCAGCGCCTCGCCGTCGAACTCGCGGCCGACCACGGCCCGGACGGCCGCGCCGCCGCCGGCCAACTCCGCGGTGCGGCCGCCGTTCTGGACGTCCCAGACCAGGACGGTGCCGTCGCCCGCGCCGGCGATCACCACGGGGCGGCCGCCGAGCACGGCGAACGACAGCACCTCAGCGGCGAGCGGGAGCCCGGTGCAGACCGGCCCGGCCGCGCCGCTGACGGCGTGCCACAGGCGCACCACCAGGTCCTCGCCGGCGGTGGCCAGGATCGGCTGGCCGTCCGCCACGGTGGCGGCCAGCGCGGTGAACGGGCCGCGCCCGGTGGCGAAGCGGCGGCTGTCGGCGCCGGTGGCGGCGTCCCGGACGGCGATCGCGCCGTCGCGTCCGGCGGAGGCCAGCAGCGGCTGCTCGCCGGGGGTGAAGGCGATCCCGGCGACCGGCCCGGCGTGCGGGACGGGCAGCGGGTTCGCGGTGCCGTCGGCGAGGCGGTGACTGCGGACGGCGCCGGCCGAGGTGCCGCAGAGCAGCAGGTCGGCGGTGAGGTCGAGGCTGTGGACGGGCCCGCCCTCGCCCGGCAGGTCGAGGAGTTGGCCCCCGGTGGGCGCGTCCCAGACGGCGAGCGCGCCGTCGCCGAACCCGGCGGCGAGCACCGGGCGGCCGTGCAGGGTGCCGGCGGCCAGCGCGGTGAGCGGGCTGCCGGGGCGTCCGGCGGGCACGGCCGTCGGGGCGGTCGTGCCGGTGGCGGCGTCCCAGACGGTGATCCGGCCGGTCTCGTCGCCGGTGTACAGCGCGTCCCCCACGGCGGCGAGCGCGGTGAGCCACTCGCCGGCCGGCCAGCCGTGCAGCGGGCGGCCGTCGTAGACGTCCCAGGTGCGGACGGTGCCGTCCAGCGCGCAGGAGGCGAGGACGGGCCGGTCGGCGAGGGTGGTGAAGGCGAGGGCGGTCACGGTGCCGGTGTGGCCGTCGAGTTCGGCGACCGACTGGCCGGTGGCGAGGTCCCAGAGCCGGATCCGGCGGTCCTGCCCGGCGGAGGCCAGCACGGCCTGGTTGTCGACGGTGAGCACGGCCAGCGCCAGCACCTCGCCGCGGTGGCCGACCAGCAGGTGCATCAGGTCGCCGCTCCCGGCGTCCCAGACCCGGACGGTGCCGTCGGGGGAGGCGGCGGCGAGCAGGTCCACCCCGGCGCAGTGCGCGGCGCGCAGCACGGTCGCGCCCCGGCCGCCGGTGGACAGGGTGCCCAGCACCCGGCCGTCGTCGGCGCGGACGGCCCGCAGGTCGCCGGACTGCCCGGCCGAGAACGCCACCGGGACGTCCCGGCAGACCAGCGCGGCGACGGCCTGGGCGCCCTCGCCGCCAGTGGTGCCGTGCGCGACGGCGCCGGTGACGGCGTCCCAGACCTGGACCGAGCCGTCGGTGCTGCCGACCGCGAACAGCGAGCGTCCGCCGGCCTCGCCGAGCGCGACGGCGGTGGGGGCGAGCCCGGCGTCGGCGTCGGAGCCGCCGAGCGGGGTCGCGTCGTCCAGCGCGGTGAGGCCGAACGCGCCGTCCGCCTCGACCAGGGCGTACGCGGCCCGGCCAGCCACGGTGCCGACCGCGGCGGCGCTGCGGGCGGTTCCGGCGGCGGGCTCGGTGCGGGCCAGCGCGGCGGGCAGCGCCGCGGGGTCGGCGGCTTCGCCGAGGGCCTGGGCGAGCAGCGCGTCGAGCACGGCGGCGGAGTCGGGGACGGGCGCGTCGGTGCCGTCGGTCCACTGCCGGTCGGGCTGCCCGGGCCGGCCCTGGACGGTGAGCCGCCGCCCGGCGGCCGGGGTGTCGACGGGTGCGGGGGCGGGGAGCGGGCCGGTTCCGGCGAGGACGCGGCGGATCAGCGCGGGGTCGATCCGACCGGTCCGCTCGCGGTCGGCGCGGGTGGCGCGGAAGGTGCCGTCGGCGGTGATCAGCAGTTCGCCGCGGCCGCCGTCTTCCAGCCGTACGCTTCCTGACATGGTGTCACTCCTGGTTCGGTGCAGTGAGGTCGGGAGCCCCGAGGGTCAGCAGAGGTCTTCGGGTACGAGGGTGGCGTGCACGGCGTCGTGCAGCCGGTGGGTGCGGGAGCTGCGGAACAGCGCCGGGCGGTAGCCGGCCCGGCGGAAGCCGATCGCGGCGCCGGTCAGCTGGCTGGGCATGTTGTCGGCGGCGGCGTAGGCGTCGATCCGGCGCAGGCCGATCCGTTCGAAGCCGAAGCGGCACACCAGGCGCAGCGCGGCCTTGGCGGTGCGGAGCCGGCGGTGTTCGGGCAGCAGCCAGACGGCGACCTCGGCGCACTCCCGCTCCGGGTCGAGGTCGACCAGCTCGGCCCAGCCGACGGGTTCGCCGGTGGCGGTGTCCTCCAGCGCGAAGTACGCGGCGCGGCCGGTCTCCCACAGCATCGGGGGAATGTCGGCCAGCCACTTCTCGGCCGCGGCGGTGTCCCGGTGCGGGACGACGGCCTGGAGGAACTCGCGCACCAGCGGGTCGTGGCTGCCCCGGTGCACGAGGGCGGCGTCGCCGGGGCCCGGCCGGCGCAGCAGCAGCCCGTCGTCCGCCATCGGTTCGTCCCGCGCCTCGGTGAGCGCCCGCATCGCTCCCCCCGTCCGCTCCCCTGCCGGCTTTCCCGCACGACCCTCGCGGGCCGCCCCGGCGTACCCTCCCCCGCCGTTCGACCACCCGTCAAGTCAGGACCGGAGGGCGGGCTTCTGCGCACGTCAGCGGGGCGTTAGCGGAACGTGAGCGGGGCCGCGCAGACTCGTCGGCGGGGTTCGTCACTCCACGTCCCGCCGCCCACCGGCCCACCTCTCGTCTCTCCGGGCCGGGCGCCCCCGCTAGGGCGGCGGGACGCACCCCCGCCCGTCGGCCGTCAATTCGCCACCGCGGTGGCCCCGTTCGGCAGCGGCGCGGCGCGCAGGGCCCGGATCAGTTCGCGGACGGCGGCGGTGCGGGCGAGTTCGGGGGTGGTGACGTAGCCGACCTGCCGGGAGGGCCGGTCCGGGCCGAGGTCGGTGACGGCGAGTCCGGGGGGCGGGCGGTCCAGGCTGAGCCGGGGCATCACGGCCATGCCGAGGCCCTGGGCGGCGAGCGAGAGCACCACGGTGTCGTCGGCGACGTTGACGGTCGCGGGCGGCAGCCAGTCCTGGCGCTTCCACCAGGCGGCGGTGTAGGAGCCGCAGTTCTCGTCCCAGTCGACCAGCGGCAGGCTCCGCGGGTCGGGGTGCCCCTGCTGGTGGGCGAGCGCGTACTCCTCCCGGTACAGCGGTGCGGCGAGCAGCCCGGGCAGCGTGACCCCGCCGCGGACGTCCAGGGTGGCGAGCGCCAGGTCGGCCCGGCCGTCGGCGACCTCGCCCGCCGTGCCGCGCCCGAGGTCGCGGACGATCCGCACCTCCGGCAGCAGTCCGGGGCAGCGGGCGGCGAGCGCGGCCAGCACCGGGGGCAGCACCTGGACGGCGGCGGAGCGGAACGCGGCGATCCGCAGCGGTCCGCTCGGCACCGCCCCGGCACCGGCCGCGGCCTGCCGGGCCTCGCCGGGGAGCGCGGCCAGCAGCCGCAGGATCCGCCGGGCGTGCCCGGCGACCCGCTCCCCGGCCTCGGTGGGCCGCGCCCCGCGCCGCCCGCGCTCGAACAGCACCGCGCCGAGCTTGCGCTCGCAGCCCCGCACGGCGTGCGACACCGCGGACTGGGTCAGGCCGAGCCGTTCGGCGGCGGCGGTGAAGCCGCCGCTGTCGGCGACCGCGACCAGGATCCGCAGTTCCTGCGGGAGGAGATCGTCCGTCACGCCCGCAGCCTACGGCGTGCCGGGGACGCTCCCGCGGCCTCCGGACGGGCGGTCCGGTGCCGTCGGGGTGCGCAGATCGGGGCGATCGCGGCCCGGGCCGACGCGGACGAGCACACCGCCCGCCGCAGGCGGCCCTCCGAGGGCGCCCTGCTCCTGGACTCCCCGCTCCACCGGCACGAGTCCGGCCCGGACCGCCCCGACACCGGCGGCCGCCCGTTCCATGAACGCCGCTCATGGATCCGGCGCGGCCATCGACGCCGCACCCTGCCGCGGGTCCTCCCCGCTCCGTAACGTCGTGGCACGTCGAGCCCCTTCCCCTTACGGAGTGTTCCGCCGTGCCCGTGTCCTTCCGCGCCGTCCACCAGGTCTCCCGTCCGAGCGGTCCGGCCACCGCCGAGCTGTTCGCCTTCGTCGACGGGGTGCTGCCCGCGCTCGGCGAGGGGGAGGTGCTGGTGGAGAACGCCTTCCTGTCCGTGGACCCGTACATGGTGGGGCTGCTGGACGGCGGGGAGGGCGGTTATCCGCTGGGGGCGCCGCTGGAGGGACGGGCGGTGGGGCGGGTGGTGGAGTCGCGGTCGGCGGCGCTGCCGGTGGGGACGGCGGTGATCCACCGGGAGGGGTGGCGGACGCACGCGGTGGTGGCGGCCGAACGGGTGCGGGCGCTGCCCGAGCTGCCGGGGGTGCCGCTGAGCGCGCACCTGAGCGTGCTGGGCGGCACCGGCCTGTCCGCGTACGTGGGGCTGACCCGGATCGCGCGGCTCAAGCCCGGGGAGGACGTGTTCGTCTCGGCGGCGGCGGGCGGGGTCGGCACCGCGGCGGGGCAGTTGGCCCGGCTACTGGGGGCCCGGCGGGTGGTGGGCTCGGCGGGCAGTGCCGCCAAGACGGCTTTCCTGACCGGCGAGTTGGGCTTCGACGCGGCCTTCGACTACCACGACGGCCCGGTGGCCGAGCTGCTGGCGGCGGCGGCCCCGGACGGCATCGACGTGTACCTGGACAACGTCGGCGGCGAGCACCTGGAGGCGGCGATCGGCGCGATGCGCGACTTCGGCCGGATCGCCTGGTGCGGCGCGATCTCCCAGTACGGGGTGGCGACCCCGCCGCCCGCCGCCCCGCACAACCTGTTCGAACTGGTGCACCGCAGCATCCGGCTGGAGGGCTTCCTGGTCCGCCACCACCTGGACGCGCAGCAGGAGTTGTACGCCCTGCTGGGCCCGCAGCTGCGCTCCGGGCGGGTGTCGGCTCCGGAGACGGTGCTGGACGGCTTCGACCGCACGGTGGAGGCGTTCCTCGGCGTGCTGGCGGGCGCGAACACCGGCAAGATGCTGGTACGGATCTGACGGTACGTCAGCTCGCGGGGACGGCCAGCCGGAGCTGCTCGTCCTCGACGATCCGGACCGCGAGCGCCCGGTCGGAGATGTCGACGGCTTCGGGGGCGGCCTCGGCGAGATCGCTGCGGCGGGCGTAGCTGTCGAACAACTCGGCCTTGCCGCGCAGCAGTTCGACCAGTCGGCGGTCGAGGCTGTCGGTGGCCAGCAGCCGGTGCACCCGGACGCGGCGGATCTGGCCCATCCGCTGGGCACGGGCCACCGCCTGGTCCTCCAGGGTCGGCTTGAGCTGCGGTTCGCACAGGATCACCACGTTGGCGGCCTGGAGGTTGAGGCCGAGGCCGCCGGCCTGGATCTGGCAGAGCAGCACGGCGTGGCCGTCGGTGGCGGTGAACGCGTCCACCAGTTCCTGCCGCTGCTCGGCCGGGAGCGATCCGGCGACGGCGCCGGTGACGGACGCGCCGAGGGCGCCGCGCACGGCGGCGAGCACCTCCCGGAAGTACGAGAAGACCACCACCTTGTGCCCGGACTCGGCCGCCTCGGCGACGAGTTCGCGCAGTCGGCGGAGTTTCGCGGAGTGCGCGGGCTCGGCGTACGCGGCGCGGCGCATCGCCATGAAGTTGCCCTCGGCGACGGCGGCGGCGTACGCGGCGCGGTCCGGCGCGGAGAGTTCGTTCCACTCGTCGACCCGTACCACGTCCGGGAGTTCGGTGAGCACGTCCTGCTGGTTGCGGCGCAGGTAGGCGGGGGCGACGGCGCGGCGGAAGGCGAGCGGGCCGAGGGCGCCGAGGCCGGCCGGGAGGTCGGCGAGCAGGTCGGGCTGGAGGTGGCCGATCAGGGTGCGGAACTCCTCCACCCGGTTCTCCATCGGGGTGCCGGTCAGGAACAGCACGTGCTCGGTGCGGGCGGCCCACTCGGCGACCAGCCGGGTGCGCCGGGCGGCGGGGTTCTTCACGAAGTGCGCCTCGTCGACGACCAGCGCGGTGACCGGGTCGGCGGCCAGGGTGCGCAGCGACTCGTAGGTGGCGACCAGGACGCCGCCGGCGGCGAGCCAGCGCTCGCGGGCGGCCTCCCGGTCGGGGCCGTGGTAGCGGTGCGGAGCGAGGGTGGTGCGTTCGGCGGTCTCGCGCTGCCAGTTGACCAGCACCGAGGCGGGGCACACCACCAGGAAGCGGTGCGGCCCGCCGTCCGCGGCGAGGTGGGCGAGCACGGCGAGCGCCTGGACGGTCTTGCCGAGGCCCATCTCGTCGCCGATCACCACCTTCCGGCGGGCCAGCGCGAACCGGGCGCCGAACGCCTGGTAGCCGCGGAGCGAGACGGTGCGGCCCCGGTCGTCGAGGCGCTGGGCGCGGACCTCCGCGGCGACGCCGTCGGGCAGGTGGCCCTCGGCGGCGGCCCGGCCGTCGGTGGCGGTCGGACCGGCGAGCCGGCCGTCCTCGGCGAGCACGGACAGCTCGGCGTAGAACTCGGCGGCCCGGTGCTCGAACTCGACCCAGACCTCGACCTCCCCGGCGAGCGGGCGCAGCAGGTCGGCGGACGCCTGGGCGAAGCGCAGCTCCACCCCGTCCGCGTCCGCCCGTTCCCCCTCCTCGGCCAGCGACTCGACGGCCCGCCGGGCGCGTTCGCGCTTCTCGGCGCCGGCCAGCAGGCCGCGCAGCCGCCCCCGGGCGTACCTGGCCTCGGCCATCGGGGTCTCGTACCGGGCGTCGAGTTCGGCGGCCTCGGCGGCGGCCCGGTGGGCGGCGGGCCCGGCCAGCACCAGCCGGTGCAGGGCGGCGACCAGTGCGGTGGCCTCGGCGTCGGGGTGCGCGGGGTCGAGGCGGACGGCGGTGCCCTCCTCGACGGCGGTGGCGATCTGGCCGGCGGCGGCGAGCAGTTGGGCGGCGGTGGGGCCCCCGATGCCGGGGATCCGCAGCAGGTCCTGCCGGGTGGCGCCGTGCACGGCCGCGACGGTGGTGTAGCCGACGGAGCGCAGCGTCCCGATCTGCAGACGGCCCTCGGTGACGTCCTTGAGCCGCTCGACCGGGATCGCCGCCAGCTCGGCCCGCACCAGCCGCTCGAAGATCCGCCGGTGCGCCTCGGCGACCTCCCCGACGGCCGCCGCGTGGTCCGCCACCAGCGCCCGCGCGGCCGCCCGCTGCCGCCCGGCCACCGCCACCGCGCTCCGGGCCCGGCGCCCGCTACCTCCCACCACCCGCGTCTCCTCCCGCCCACTCGTCCGGCCGCCCATCCTGGCACCCGCCACCGTCACCCCGGGGGCGGGTCAGTGCTGGTGGCAGGCTTCGGCGATGAACCGGTCGAGCGGGACGACGGCTGCGGTGGTTCTGCCGTCGGGCCCGGTCCGGTCGTAGCGAACGGTTCCGGGGGCGAGGCGGTCCAGGTCCGCCGCCGTGAAGGAGACTTGGGTGGTGAACCAGCCGTCGTCCGCGCTCCGGGTGTAGAGCCGGTAGGTGGTGCCGGGGTCGAGGGCGCCGACGTAGGCGGTGGCGTCCCGGCCCTCGGCGGGTCCGTCCAGGCGCCAGGTGACGGTGCCGAAGTCGAGGGCGTGGTCGGGCGTCCAGGTGCCGAGCAGGCCGTCCTGTCCGGCGGCGGTCGTGACGACGTCCGCGCCGACCGTCTTCCGTCCGCACAGTGCCGGCACGCCGAGCAGGTGCCCGTCCTCGGTCACCGACAGGCCCGCCGCGCCGTCCTGCCCGGCCGTGCACGCCGAGGTCGCGACGAGCGCGAGCCCCGCCCCGACGGCTCCCGCCCGGCGCCGGAGCGCCGACCGGCCACCCCCCGGTCCCATCGGTCCCACGGCCCCTCCTCGTCGACCGGCGCACGCCGCGCGGACCACACGACAGGGCCGGACGGTGACGGCGCGGACGTCGGGCGGGTACCGGAAGGATCTCGGTGTTTGGCCGGGTCAGCGCAGTTCGAGGAGGTCCGCGAGGCCGGCCGCGGCGAAGGCGGCGAGCAGGGGTTCGCGGCCCTCAGTGAAGTGGGCCCAGCTGTCGTAGTGGACGGGGACGACGCGGCGGGCGCCGAGGATGCGGGCGGCTTCGGCGGCGCGGGCGCTGTCGAGGGTGAGCAGGGCGTTGTCGAGGATGCCGGTGCGGGCGCCGCCGGCGAACAGGACGGCGGTGTCGACGGGGCCGAAGCGTTCGGCGATCCGCTCGACCACCGCGAGCGAGGCGTTGTCGCCGCTGACGTAGACCACCGGCAGGCCGGGGCCGGTCAGGACGAAGCCGACGACCTCGCCGACCAGCGGTTCGCTGCCGTCGGGCCCGTGCTGGGCGGGGACGGCGGTGACGGTGACGGCGCCCAGTTCGACGCTCTCCCAGGGGGCGAGGCCGCGCGCGGTGCCGCCGAGGCGCTCGGCGCCGCCGCGGGTGGTGAGGGTGAGCGGGACGTCGGCGAGCAGTTCGCGGCCGCGGCGGTCGAGGTTGTCGGGGTGTTCGTCGTGCGAGAGCAGGACGGCGTCGATCGGGCCGAGGTCGGCGGGGTCGGCGGTGCCGGGGAGGGTCTTGGTGAGGAACCGGCCGTCGCCGCGCGGGTAGTCGCCGGGGGCGTCGAAGGTCGGGTCGGTGAGCAGGCGCAGGCCGCCGTACTCGATCAGGGCGGTGGGGCCTCCGAAGACCTGGACGGCGGGGACAGCGGTCATGTCACACCTCGCGAATCGGCGCTCCCCTCACGGGGAACTTCAACTTTCTCCGTGAGGAGAATCTAGCGACCTCTCACGGAGAAGCGCAAGTTTTTCCGTGAAGTCCCGTCGGCCGACCGCCAACTCCCTGGCCGAATCGATCAGTCGACATGTCCATCATCGCGTCCGGGCCCGGGCCTCCTCACGGGCAAGGCGAGCGTTTACCATGAGGGGCATGAGCCAGCGCACCGCCACCGCCACCGCACCGCCGCCGCCCGCGCCGGGGGCCGAGCAGTACCCGGCGCTGGACTTCGCCAACTCGCTGCTGACCCTGCCGAGCGGACCGCTGGACCTGCTCGGCGCGCCGGGTCCGGCGTCCGAGTGGCTGGTCGGGCACGGGCTGGCACCGGAGGCGGGGCGGGTGATGGAGCCGTGCACCGT
This sequence comes from Kitasatospora phosalacinea, assembly GCF_000716545.1. Taxonomy (GTDB): domain Bacteria; phylum Actinomycetota; class Actinomycetes; order Streptomycetales; family Streptomycetaceae; genus Kitasatospora; species Kitasatospora phosalacinea. The sequence continues at coordinate 52,834 of NZ_JNWZ01000050.1, read as the reverse complement.
ACGGCTGCGGGCGTTCCGGGGGGCGGTGCGGGAGCTGCTGGACGCCCGGGTGGCGGGGCGGCCCGCCCCGCCCGGGGCGCTGGCGGCGGTGAACGAGGCGCTGGCGGCGGCCCCGTCGGTGCCGCTGCTGCGCTGGGACGCCGAGCACGGCCTGCACCGCAGCCTGCCGCACCCGGCCGACCGGATCGCCGACCGGGCGATGGCCCGGCTCGCCGCCGACGCCGCCGACCTGCTGACCGGCCCGGACGCCGAGCGGCTGGCCCGCTGCGGCGGCGCCCCGTGCAGCCGGTTCTACGTCCGCACCCACGCCGCCCGGCACTGGTGCTCGACCCGCTGCGGCGACCGCGTCCGGGCGGCCCGCGCCTACGCCAGGAAGCGCGCGGAGCAGCAGGACTGACGGGGTGTCAGGAAAAGGGGAGGGCCCCGGCCGATCGGCCGGGGCCCTCCCCTTCGGGTCGGCGCGGGGTCAGTGCGCGGCGACCGGGAAGGTCGGGTACTCGACGCCGGAGACGTGCTGGACGACCCGGACGACCTGGCAGGAGTAGCCGAACTCGTTGTCGTACCACAGGTACAGGATCGCGTTGTCGCCCTCGACCTTGGTCGCGCCCGCGTCCACGATCGAGGCGTGCCGGGAGCCGATGAAGTCGCTGGAGACCGCGTCGGGCGAGTCGATGAAGTCGATCTGCCGCTTCAGCGAGGAGGTCAGCGACACCTCCCGCAGGTGCTCCAGGACCTCCTCGCGGGTGGTCTCCCGGGCCAGCTGCAGGTTGAGGATGGCGATCGAGACGTCCGGCACGGGGACGCGGATCGAGCTGCCGGTGATCTTCGCCTGGAGCTCCGGGAGCGCCTTGGCGACGGCCGAGGCGGCACCGGTCTCGGTGATCACCATGTTGAGCGGCGCGGAGCGGCCCCGGCGGTCGGCCTTGTGGTAGTTGTCCAGCAGGTTCTGGTCGTTGGTGAACGAGTGGACGGTCTCCACGTGGCCGCGCAGCACGCCGTACGCCTCGTTCATCGCCTTCAGCGGCGGCACGATCGCGTTGGTGGTGCAGGACGCGCAGGAGATGATCCGCTCGTCCGGCTTGACGGTGTCGTGGTTGACGCCGTGCACGATGTTGGGGACGTCGCCCTTGCCCGGGGCGGTCAGCACGACCTTGGCGATGCCGGGGCGCAGGTGCTTGGAGAGCCCCTCGCGGTCGCGCCAGCGGCCGGTGTTGTCGATCAGGATGGCGTTGTCGATCCCGTACGCGGTGTAGTCCACCTCGGCGGGGTCGTTGGAGTAGATCACCTGGATCGCGTTGCCGTTGGCGACGATGGTGTTGTTCGCCTCGTCCACGGTGATGGTGCCCTGGAACTGGCCGTGGATGGAGTCGCGGCGCAGCAGCGAGGCGCGCTTGACCAGGTCGTCGCCGCCGCCGTCGCGGACCACGATGGCGCGCAGCCGCAGGCCGCCGGCCTTCTCGACCAGCAGCCGGGCCAGCAGGCGGCCGATCCGGCCGAAACCGTACAGCACCACGTCGCGCGGGGCCTGGCGCTCCAGCTTGTTGGCACCGGTCGCACCCGCCACCGCCTCGGCGGTGAACTCCGCCGGGGACAGGCCGCGGTCGTCGGCGCGGTGGGCTTCGGCGAGCAGGCCGAGGTCGATCTGGGACGGGCCGAGGTCGAGCGTGGAGAGGGCCTGGAGGAAGGGGAAGGTCTCGGTGATCGAGAGTTCCTCGCCGGCGATCTGGCGGGCGAAGCGGTGCGTCTTCAGGATGCTGACCACCGACTTGTTCACCAGGGAACGGCTGTGCAGCAGGATGGTGACGTCCCGCTCGCGGTGGAGCCGCCCGATGATCGGGATCATCGTCTCCGCGAGTTCCTCGCGGTTCTTCCAGTCCGTGAACACGTCGTCGTTGACAGTCACAATTCAACTTTCGAGGGTAGGCCGAGCTGAGGGCAGGCCGAACCGGGGATCGGCCGAGCTGAGGGTTTGCCGAGCTGAGGCGCCCCCATGCTAACCAGGACGCTCCCGCCGCCCCGGGGCGGTCCCCCCGCTGACCAGCGGTGGTGCGGCCGGGGAGGGCGCCGGGCGTGATCAACGTCACCAGGGCCGTGCTCGCCGCTCCCCCGTCCCGATGCGGACCCGCTTCGCGCACTCGCTGGTCCTCACCTACGCCCTGCCGCCGCAGGTCCTGCAACCGCTGCTGCCACCGGGGCTCACCCTCGACACCTACACCGACCCGGCCGGCGCCGAGCACGGCTTCGCCGCCGCCCTGGTGGACACCCGCGACCTGCGGCCCGCGTTCCTGCCCGCCGGCTTCGGCACCGACCAGGTCCTCACCGGCTACCGGATCTTCACCCGCTTCCCCACCCCGCAGGGACGGACCATGCGCGGGCTGAAGATCCTGCGCAGCGACACCGACAGCCGGGTGATGGCCCTCGGCGGCAACCTGCTCACCCGCTACCACCACCGGCTCGCCCGGAAAGCACCGCGCATGGTGACTCACCTGCTCACCCTGGAAGGCCAACTCCGCCCGGTGGGCGCAGCCCTGATCGCGATGGGCGCCTTCCACATCGTTCTGCCGCGAATCATCGGCTGGCCCGCCGACCTGACCGCCACCAGCCTCCTGACCCGCCAGGTCTCCTACGTCCACCTCTTCTTCATCGCCCTCACCTGCGCCCTGCTCGGCCTCCTCCCCCTCCTCCTCGCCCCCGACCTCCTCGCCGGCAGCCGCCTCGGCACCGCGCTGCTCGCCGCCCAGACCCTCTTCCGGGGCGCCCGTCGGCTCTTCGAGTTCGCGGTCTTCCCCCCGAGACTCCGGCGCGGCAACCGCCTCCGCACCGCCGCCCACGTAGCGCTGTCGGTGCTGTGGACGTGGGTCACGGCGGTCTTCACCTGCGCGCTGGTGACGGCGCTCCGCGGCTGACGGCCCACCGGCCGGTTCTGCCGGGTGGTGATCCGCGCCGTTTCGCCGAGCGGACCGGGGCGAGGGTGCGGGCCAAGCCCTACCGCCCGGTCCCGGACGGGCCCGGAGCTACCGGAGCCACCGCTGCCGGGCGAACGACTCCGACATCACCGATCGAGTTCAGAAGCCCCGGCCCGAGTTCGACGATCACCCCCTCGCCCGCCGCCACTCCCCGGCCCCCCACCCGCCGGTCTACCCGTCCGACCCCCTGAGCCGCGGCCCGAGTTCGGCGATCAGGCGGCGGTAGGTGTCGAACCCCGGCTTGGGCGTGTGGTCGTCGCGCAGCAGCCCGAAGTGCCGGAACAGTCCCGCGCCGGAGCTGTCCGCGTCGCGCAGCGCGAACAGCGTGTAGCCGTCGATGCCGAGTTCCCCGGCCCGGGCGGCGACGGTGCGGACCACCGTCTCCAGGACGCGCGCCTGGGCCTCCTCGGGGCGGCCCGGGCCGGTCGGCCAGCCGTTCTCGCAGATCCGGATCGGGACGTCGGCCGGGATGCCGGCCTTCGGCAGGTCGGTGTGCCGGAAGGTGTCCAGCAGCCAGCCGGTGACCTCGGCGAGGCGTTCGGCGGGGACGGGGCGGAAGACGTCCGGGAAGCAGTCCAGGCCGACGTAGTCCAGCGCGTCCAGGAAGCGGTCGTCGACGAGCCGGCCGAGGTCGGGCCAGAAGGTCGCGTCCGGGCCGAAGGCGGGGACGGCGTTGAAGCCGACGGTGGCGTCCAGGCCGAGCGCGCGCACCTCGTCCTTGGCGGCGACCACCCCGGCCACCAGCGCGGCCAGCACGTTCGGGATGCTGCCGTCCAGCACCGGCAGGTCGGCGTTGGGCTCCTCGCAGACCTGCACCGAGCCGAGCCGGTCGCCGAGTTCGCGCACCTGGCCCCGTACGTACGCCTCCCAGCCCGCCAGGGAGCCGGTCGGCTCGCGGAACTGGACCACCAGGTCGACCCGCCGCCCCGGCCGCCGCAGGTACGCCTCCCAGCCGTCGGGGGTCTGCGGCGGCGCGGGGACGGTGGCCGCGAAGGAGCGGTAGACCCGCACCCGGAAGCCGGGCTCCGCGCCCTGCAGCAGGTCGAGCGCCTCGGCCACCCGCACCGGGTCGTCGGGCCGCACGGGGTGGACCAGGCCGTGTTCGTCGCCGACCAGCCCGCCCGGGTAGATGCCGAAGGTGAACTCCCGCCGCCGGTAAGCCATTTCGCTCTCCCTCATCCTCGTCCGGCGTCATCCGTCGAAGAAACTTGGTGTGACACCAATTTTTCAGTGACCCTACCATTCCGTACGATGGGCGCATGGGCCTTCGCGAGACCAAGAAGCAGCAGACCCGCACCGCCATCGCGGACACCGCGCTGCCGCTCTTCCTGGAGCACGGCTTCGACCGGGTCACCGTCGCCGAGGTCGCCCGGCACGCGGGCGTCTCCACCAACACGGTGTTCAACTACTTCCCGACCAAGGAAGACCTGTTCTTCGACCGGCAGGAGGAGGTCGAACGCCACCTCGCCGCCCTGGTCGACCCGCTCCCGCCCGGGACCTGCTGCCCCGCCGCCGCCGTCCGCGACGACCTCTGCGCCGCCCTGCGCCGGACCGACCCCGCGATCGGCCTCGCCCCCGGCTCCGCCGCCTTCTTCCGCACCGTCGAGGCCAGCCCCGCGCTGCGCGCCCGCGAACGCGAGATCGGCGAACGCGCCGAAGCCGCCCTGGCCGCCGCGCTGCCGCCCTCCCCCGACGCCCCCCTGCTGGCCGGCGCCCTCACCGGCCTGCACCGCGCCACCCTGCGCGAACTGCGCCGCCGCGTCCTGGCCGGCGACCCGCCCCCCGCCATCGCCGCCGACCTCGCCGCGGCCGCCGCCCGGGCCTTCGCCCCGCTCTGCACCTGCCCGCCCCGCCCGACCGCCTGACCGTCCGGCGCCGGAAGGCCTCGTACTGGATGTACTTGGCCTTTCGCCCGGTGCGGCGAGAGGGCGTGCCAGGCGTTGTGGGGCAGACGGGGGTTTGAAGACGGGCCCTAGCGTGGCGGGCAGGCACGATCGTGCGTGGAGAGGTGGTGGCGGGATGGAACTGCCCGACGTACTGGGCGTGTTCGCCCATCCGGACGACGAGTCGCTCGCGGCGGGCGGTCTGCTCGCCCGGCACGCGGCGGCGGGGGCGCGGACCGCCGTGGTGACCGCGACCTGGGCGGCGGGGACCCACCGGGCGCCCGAACTGGCGCGGGCGCTGGCGGAGTTGGGGGCCGGGGCGCCCCGGCTGCTGGGTTACGCGGACGCGAAGGTCCCGGAGTCGGCGCCCGGCGCGGCCCGACTGCTGGACGTGCCGCTGGAGGAGGCGGTGCGGGGGCTGGTGGCCCAGTTGCGCGGGTTCCGGCCGGAGTGGGTGGTGACGCACGACGCGTACGGCGGGATGACCGGGCATCCGGACCACCGGCAGACCCACCGGTTGACGGTGCTCGCGGTGCAGGCCGCCGCGCTGCCGGGCCTGTACCCGGAGTTGGGCGGGCCCGTGCGGGTGCGGCGGCTACTGCTGGCCACGCATCCGGACGGGGCGGGTCGCGAGTTGGCCCCGCTGCTGCTGCGCCCCGGGCGGACGGCGTACACCGTGCCGGACGGGGAGACGGAGGCGCTGGACGTGTCGCCGTGGCTGGAGCGCAAGTTGGCGGCGGTGTTCGCGCACCGCTCGGAGGTGGAGCGCGGCGCGCTGCCGGGCCGGTTGGCGGCCGCGTCCCCGGCGGACCGGGCCCGGATGGCGGGGACGGAGTGGTACCAGCGCCATCCGCTGCCCGCCGGCTCCCCTCCCCCTCCCCCGGTGGAGGTCCGCACGCCGTCCGGCTGACGCGACCCGACCGACGGCCCGACCGACGACCCGATCGACGACCCGGGGTGGCGGCGGGGCCGCCGTCCAGGGGTCTTCGGCATCCGGGGGCTTGACGCGGCACTGCCGGGAGGCGAAGGTGAGCAAAACCATCTGACATGTTGCGTGTGACATTGCATGAATCGTCCGATGCCACCGCCGAGGCGGGGCCGCCCGCGCGAGGAGGGCCGGTCGTGGATCTGGAGTTGCGACACCTGCGGGTGCTCTGCGCGATCGCCGACAGCGGCAGCGTGGGGCGGGCGGCGGCCGCGATCGGCGCGTCCCAGCCCGCGACCAGCACCCAACTGCGGCGGATCGAGCACCACTTGGGCGCGGCGGTGTTCGACCGGACGGCGGCCGGCGTGGTGCCCACCACGTTCGGGGCCGAGGTGCTGGCCGCCGCCCGCGAGGTGCTCTCCCGGGTCGACCGACTGGGCCGGGCCGCCGTCCCGGACGGCGAACGTCCGCACCGCGAACTGCGGTTGGCCACCGACTGCCCCGCCCTGCTGCCCGGCACCCTGGCCAGGACCAGGCAGCTCCGGCCCGAGCTGCGCTTCGCCCTGGCCCCCACTCGGCACCCCGAGCCGCCCCCCGCGCGGAACCCCGAGCCACCCTCCGTCCGGGCCGCCGAACCGCCCGCGACCCCGGCCCCGGCCTCGACCCCGGCCCCCGAGCCCCCCTTCGACCTGGCGCTGCTGCTCGACCACCCCGGCCCGGGCCCGCGCGCCACGCCCGCGCTGGCGGCGCGCGCCGTCGCCACCGAGCCGGTGTTCGTCGCACTGCCCGCCGGGCACCCGCTGCGCCACCACACTGAACCCGCGCCGGCCGACCTGGCCGGCGAGACCTGGCTACTGCCCGCCGCCGACGGCGCGCCCTGGCCCGCGCTGTTCCGGGCCGCCTGCGAGGCGGCCGCGTTCGCCCCGGCCGGGGTGCGCGAACTGCCCTGCGGGCGGCGGGAGGTGCTCGACCTGGTGGCCGCCGGACTGGGCGCGGCGCTGGTCCCGGGCAGCACCGCGCCGGTGCCCGGCGTCGCGGTCAAGCCGCTGCTGGGGACGCCGCTGTGGCTGCGGTACGTGCTGCTGTGGCGGCGTGCCACGATCGGCCCGGGCCTGGCCGACACGTTGTGCGGGGCGGCGGCCGCCGCGTACCGGGAACTCGCCGCCGAGGCCCCCCACCTGCACGGTTGGGCCGGCCGGACGTTCCGCCCGCCACGCACCTGAAGCCCGGGGCGGGCCAAGGTCTTCCCCTCCGTGTTATGCCGCGTCCATGCAATGTCATATGACCTGTGACATTGTTCTGACCCTGCGCCCGGTGCCAGGATGCTCACCGCGCCACCCTCCCCCGTCTGTCGTGCCCGGTGAACTCCCTCCCCCAGGAGAAGCAGTGCGTCTGCGCATACCCCTCCCCGCCCTGGCGGCCGGCCTGTTGGCCGGCTGCACCGTCGCGGCCACCCTGCTGCCGGTCTCCCCGGCCGTGGCCGCCACCGGCGGACAGCCCGCGAAGGCCGCCGGTGCGGCGGCCTTCGCCCCGGCCTCCGCCCCGGTCCCCGCCGAGGGCGCCGACGCCCCCGGCGGGGCCGTCCCCAAGCCGCTCGGTCCGATCGTCGACGCCGCGCCCGAGAGCCTGACCCCGGTGTCCGCACCGCTGCCGCCCGCCCTGCTCGGCCAGGTCCAGATGGGGCAGCCGAAGGGCACCGCCGTCCAGACCGCCCCGCGCCCGGCCGCCCGGAACGCCGCCCCCGGCCCCGGGACCGGCCCGGCCGGTGCGCAGGCCGCAACCGCAACCGCCGCAGCCGCCGCCGCGCAGAGCTGCACCTACGCCGACTTCGGCAGCCGCACCGGCACCGACCTGGTGAACTTCGTCAAGTCCTCGACGAACACCTGCGTCAACACGCTGTACAACGTGACCGGCGCCGACGCGGGCCCGATCTTCAAGCAGTCCAACATGCTCACCGTCGCGGGCGCCTTCAAGGACCTGGCGGCGGGCTACGACGGCACCAACGGCTCCGGCGTCCTGCAACTGGTGCAGTTCCTGCGGGCCGGCTACTACGTGCAGTCCTACTACCCGTCCCAGGTCGGCGGTTACGGCGCCGCGCTGACCAGCGCGACCCGGGCCGGTCTGGACGCCTTCTTCGCGGGCACCCGGTGGAAGGACGTCACCGACGCCAACGGCGCCGTGCTGTACGACGCGCTGATCCTGACCGACAGCGCCAATGTCCAGGCCGGGTACCTGAACGTCTACGAGCAGGTGCTGGACGGCTACGACAACGGGTACGACGCGACGCCGAAGATGGTCAACGCGGTCAACGCGGTGCTGTTCGCCCCGCTGTGGCGCGGCAACTGGAACACCGACTTCGTGAACGCGATCGGCGCGGACACCGGCCTGGTCGCCTCGCTCGGCGACTTCACGCTCGGCCACCGCGACCTGCTGGGCACTCCGAACGCCTTCCTGGACGTCAACGCGGGCAACGACCTCGCCCGGATGGCCGGCACCTCCACCGCCGTGGAGAACGCCGCCAAGCCGCTGGTCAAACAGGTCCTCGACACCACCCGGATCCTCGGCGCGACCGGCCCGCTGTACGTGCACGTGGCGTTCAACGCCAACGCCTACGACCACGGCCAGTGCGCGTACTACGGCACCTGCGACCTGCCGACCAGGCTCGCCGACGCCGTCCTGCCCAACGTCCTGGTCTGCGACCACAGGACGCTGCGCGCCCAGGCCCTGACGGTGGCCCAACTACGGCCGGTGTGCGACAGCCTGCGCGGCGAGGACGCCTTCTTCCACGGCCTGGTCAAGGACGACGGCCCGGTGCCGAACCAGTACGGCAGGACGGTCGTCATGCCGGTGTTCGCCAGTGCCGCCGACTACCAGACCTACTCGTGGGCGATCTACGGCAACTCGACCGACAACGGCGGCCAGACCGTCATGGACGTCACCGACCCGAACAACCAGCCGGTGTGCGTGATGTACCAGAAGTCGTGGAACGACGACTTCCCGGGCAACGTGTGGAACCTCAACCACGAGTACACCCACTACCTCGACAACGTCTACGACATGAAGGGCGACTTCGCCGCCGAGACGTCCGTCCCGGACATCTGGTGGATCGAGGGGGTCGCCGAGTACCAGTCGTACGCCTACCGGGGCGTCACCGACACCCAGGCGATGGCCGAGGCCGGCAAACACACCTACAAGCTGTCGACGATCTTCCAGAACACGTACGGCAATTCGGACTCCACCCGGGTCTACCCGTGGGGCTACCTGGCCGTCCGCTACATGGTCGAGAAGCACCCGGCGGACGTGTACGCCGTGCTCGGCCGCTTCCGCGCCGGCGACTACCGGGGCGGGTACGCGGTCTACGACGGCCTCGGCACCTCCTACGACGCCGACTTCGACGCCTGGCTGACCCGGTGCGCGGACGGCGCCTGCTTCGCCACCGGCCCGACCGCGCTGTTCGACCGGTCCGTGAACGGCGCCACCGTCACCCTCACCGACCGCTCCGTGGTCACCGGCTCACCGGCGCGGATCACCGCCTGGCACTGGACCTTCGGCGACGGGTCCTCCTCCGACGAGCGCAACCCCTCGCACACCTACGCCAAGGCCGGCACCTACACCGTCGCCCTGACCGTCACCGACGCCGACGGCCGCACCACCGCCACCCCCGCCTCGGTCACCACCACCGTCGACGGCGACGCCCCCGCCCTGCCGACCTGCACCGACCAGCGCCCCGACGCGATGGGCCGGAACTGCCGGCGCACCGGCCGCACCCGCACCGCCGGCAGCACCGACTACCTGTACGTCTACCTGCCCGCCGGCACCACCACCCTGAAGGTCACCGCGGACGGCGGAACCGGCACCGCGTACCTGTACTACAACGACACCACCTGGGCCTCCCCCGGCGCCTTCACCGCCTCCTCCACCGACCCGGGCACCGCCCAGACCATCACCGTCACCAACCCCACCGCCGGCTACCGCTACCTGAGCCTGTACGCCGCCACCGACTTCGCCGACGTCACCATCAGCACCCGGTTCTGACCCGCCCCCACCACCCGAGGGCAGCCAAGGCCACCGGCCTTGGCTGCCCTCGGCGCTCCCCGCCCCTCAGCCCGGCCGCCACGCGGCGGCCTCCCGCAGCTCCCCGCAGTTCCCTGCAGTTCCCCGCACTCCCCCGGGCCGCCCCGCGACCCGGCCGGCCGGAAGCCCGGTTGCCCGCCACCGCCGTGTCGGAGGCGGACGGCGAGCTCGACCGGCTCGCGGCGGAGGACGGCCGGGGCTACGGCCGCCCGCCGTCGGCCGTACCCACACCACCCGGTTACCGCAACGGTTTCAACCGTGTCACAGAAAGGGGGGTGGCGTGCCGGGGCGGAGCCGGGTGGTAGATCATTCTCCGCATGATCCCCGTCCTGTTGTTCGGTTTCGCCGCGCTGATCGTGCTGTTCGCACGGCGTCGGGGCGGCGGTTGGTCGGGGCCGGGGAAGGTGGAGACCTCGGGGTTCGATCCGTCGGCGCACGGGCTGGCGTCCTCGGTGGAGCTGGACCCGGGCCGGGCCGGGCCGCCGATGCGGCTGCTGCGGCGCAAGGAGCTGGAGGCGCTGGCGGACTCCTGCCTGGCGGGCGGCTGGCGGGCGGCCGAGGCGTACGTGGCGGCGGCCGGCGAGGACTGGGACGAGCGCTGGTCCCGGCTGGACTTCCTGACCCGGGTGGCGGCCGCGCGCGACGAGTGGCTGACCGCGTGGGAGGAGGCGGGGACGGCGCCGTGCGCCGCCGCGACGGTCCGGGCCAGGCTGCTGGTGCAGCGGGCCTGGGAGGCGCGCGGCGGCGGTTTCGCGGCGCGGGTCGAGCCGGACCGGCTGGCCGCGTTCCGGGCGCAGCTGCCCGTGGCGTACCGGCTGGCCCGGGCGGCGGCCGAGGCGGACGGGCGCGATCCCGGGCCCTGGGTGGTGATGGTCACCGCCGCGCGCGGGATGCGGCTGTCGCACCGGGAGTTCCGGGAGCTGTGGGCCGAGGTGGTGGCCCGGGCGCCGCACCACGTCGGCGGGCACTGGCAGGCGATGCAGTACTGGTGCGCCAAGTGGCACGGCAGCGACGCGCTGATGCTGCGCTTCGCGGTGCGCGCGGTGGAGGGGGCCCCGGCCGGTTCGCCGCTGCCCGGGTTGTACCTGCAGGCGCTCACCGAGCTGGAGTCGCGGCACGGCCCGGGCGGGCTGCCCGCCGGCCGCCGGTACCGGGAGCTGCTGCCCCGGGTGGCGGCGGCGCTGGACGCGGTGCCGGCGTCGAACGACCAGGTGCCGGCGCTGCGGCACCTGCTGGCGCACTTCGCGCTGCTGTCGCGGCAGCCCGCGCTGGCGCTGGAGCAGTTCCGGCTGCTCGGCCCGTGGTGCGGCGCCCACCCGTGGACGTCCGCGCCGAACCCGGTGCGGGTCTTCGACCGCGCCCGGGCGCAGGCCGCGACGCTGGCCGCCGGGGCCCGGCGCGGCGCCGAGGACGCCGAGGGCGGGAGGGGCAGCAGGGGCGCCAGGGGTGCCCGGAGTCGGAAGCGCGGGAAGGTGAGCTGCCGGGCGGCCTCGGGGGCCTGACATTCCGTCGCTTGTCCGGACGAGTCGGGCGGATCGGCGGCGGGATCGCCCGCTGTCCGGCACGGCGGACGGACGAGTGCCGTGACCGCCCCCGGGTTCGGTCGTTATCCCCGGACGTGAGTGCTGACCCCTGGGCCCCGACGGGCGTCCGCGACGAAACGATTCAGCAAGCCCCCATCTACGCCCGGTTGGTGACCATCTGGCACCAGTCCGGCCGTACCGTGCCCGGCCGCCGGGACCACGAGTGGTCCCGGCTGGTCACACCGCCCCGGTTCTCCGCCCACCCGGCACCCGCGCGGGAGCGGTTCGCCCCGCACCCCCCGCCCGATCCCGGGCCCGACGGGCCCAACGGACTCGGCGGACCCGACGGACCCAGCGGGCCGGAGCCCGGCCCCGCCACCGTCGGGGCCGCGCCCCCTCCCCCGCCCGCAACCCCGTTCGCTGCCCCGTCCGTCGCCCCGTCCGTCGTCCGCCCGAGGGAAGCCCAGTGAGCCACCAGAACATCCCGCACGCCTGGCTGCGGCGCAACGGCGAGCCGGACTGCGTGCTGATGCTGGACGTGACCGTCTCGCCGTGCCCGGGGCTGCGGGTCTCGGTGCCGGCCCGGCTGCGCTACCACCGGGCCGATCCGTACGCCGTGCACCTGGACTGTCACGTGGACCTGGAGGAGCCGATCACCTGGCTGTTCGCCCGGGAGTTGCTGGCGGACGGGCTGGAGGGGTGGGCCGGGATCGGGGACGTGACGATCCGCCGGTCGAGCGCGGACGGGGACCTGCTGGCCATCGCGCTGAGCACGCCCGGCCAGACCGCGGTGCTGCACACCCCGGCCGAACCGGTGCGCGGCTTCCTGGAGCTGACCCACCGGCTGGTGCCGGTGGGCACCGAGCACCGGCACCTGGACACCGGGAAGATGATGCGGCGAATGCTGGAGGAGGCCGGGGGCGCGGAGAAGTTCGAATAGGCGGGCTACCAGCAGGGGCCCGGCATCCAGAGGCAGCAGGATCCAAGGATCCGTAGATTAAGGGATTAGCTGATCTGGAGGTACCGGGCCCAGGGGCCTGGAGCGCGAGAAGAGCAGGAATACCATATTCCTGCCGTGTCATCGCATTTATCCGTCGCCGTCACTCCCGCCCGCCGCCGGGGATTCACTCCTTCGCCACCGAACAGAACCCGGGGCGCAGTATCGGTTTCCGCCCCCGCGCGTTGAACAGTCGGCGCTCGGCGGAAATCGGTATTGGTCGTCGGCGCCGCCGGTTATTCTGTGGACAATCCCTTGAGTGGTCCGCACGAGGAGTCGTCGAGGAGTTGTCGATGCCGCACACCCGTGTTCCGAACACCGCGCTGCGCGGCTGCATGGCGGAGGCCGGGTGGAACGGCCCGGCGCTGGCGGCCGCGCTGCAGAAGGTGGCCCGGGAGAGCGGTTTCAGCGTGGGCTACGACCGGACGACGGTGGCGCACTGGCTGTCCGGCACCCAGCCCCGGCCGCCCGGTCCGCAGTTGCTGGAGGAGGCGTTCGCCCGGCGGCTGGGCCGCCCGGTCTCGCGCGGCGAGCTCGGCCTCCAGCCGGCCGATCCCGCGCTCGCGGAAGAAGCGGAGCAGGAGCCGACGGACGCCCTGACGGGGCTGCGCCGACTGCATTCCTGGCCGAATTCCAGTGAGCCGCAGGACGAAGCCTTTCAGCCTCCGCTGTTCCGGATCCGGACGCTTCCCTCCCCCCGCCCGCCGGTGAAACCCGGGGCTCCGGCGAAAACCGGGCAGGCGGTGAAACCCGGGTCGGCGGCGGAATCCGCGCCCCGACCGCCGCTGGTCCCGTCCGTCCGGCGTTCCGGTCCCGAACGGGTGGGGGCGCGGCAGGTGGAAGCGGTGCGGGAGATGACGGCGTTCGGTGCCCGGCACTACGACGGGTACGGCGGGGCGATCGCCCGCAGCCTGCTGCTCGGCTACCTGCGCGACCACGTGCTGCCCTGGGCGAAGTCCCCGGCCGGCGGCCCCCGGCACCGCGAACTGCTGGTCGCCGCCGCCCAGTTGGTCCGCCTGGTCGGGCGGACGTACACCGACGACAACCGGCACGGGGAGGCCCAGCGGCACTACCGGCTGGCGTACCAGCTCGCGGCGGAGGCGCAGGACGGCCCGGCCCAGGCGATGGCGCTGCGCGACCAGAGCACCCAGGCCGGGGCGCTGGGGCACCAGGCGTACGCGGCCCGGCTGGCGGACGCGGCGGCCGAGCACCTGCCGCCGGACGCGGCGCCGGGCGTGCGGGCGTTCGTGCTGGCCCAGCAGGCGGTGGCGGCGGCCCGGCTGCGGCAGTCCGCGCAGGCGCTGAAGCACCTGGAGGGGGCGCAGCACTGGGCGGGGCGGGCGGCGTCGGAGGGCGGCCCGCACCGGTACCCGGAGCCGGCCCTGCTGTACCAGGCGGCGCAGGTGCACCGTTCGCTGCGGGCCACCGAGTCCTCGCTGTCGTACCTGCGGGCCTCGCTGCGGGCCAGGCCGCCGGGCGAGCACCGGACGATCGGGCTGTCGCTGCTGCAGTTGGCGCACCTCGAGCTGGACGCGGGCAACATCCACCAGGCCCGGCGGGCGTACGCGAGCTTCCGGGAGCGGCAGGACGCGCTGCGTTCCCCGGCGACGACGCTGCAACTGTCACGGCTGGAGGGCAGGTTCGCCCGGCTGGGCGGGTAGCGCGGAGCAGTGCCGGGTCGGCGGCTTCCGGGGGCGCTGGCGGCCGTCGGCGGCCGTCAGCGGCCGTCGGCGGGCAGGCGGGGGTCCGGCCCGGCGGCGGGGTGAGCCGTGCGGGCCGGGTGCTTGGCGGGCGGGAGCGGTGGTGATCGATTGGCGTCATGAACGATCCCTCGTACTACCCGCTGGTCCGACCCGTCCCCCCGCAGCCACCGGCCCCGGCGGCGGTGCCGGAAGGCTTGCGGCGCACGGGCGCCGACGCCCCGCCGAACGACGGCGTCCCGTCCCCGGTGCCGGTCCCGGACGGGCCGGGCCCCGGGTGGTTCAGCTGACGGGCGCGGGATCGCGTTCGACGCCGCCGGCCGGGTCGGCCGGGCGGGCGGGAACGGGGGCCGGCCCCGGGCCCGGGTGGGGTCACCCGGGCCGGGGCCGGTACTGGTCCTCCCTCGGCGCGGGGAGGGTGCTCCCGTGGAACGCCCGGGACACGCGCTCGGGACACGTGCTCGGGACACGCGCTCGGCGTGCTCGGGACACGCGCTCGGCGCACCCGTCCGGCGGGCCCGTTCAGCAGGCGCGCTCGCGCTCGCGTTCGCGCTCGCCGGGGGCGGGGACGGGGACCCTGATCCGGCCGGTGGAGCGCACGGGGACGCGGCCGACGGGGGCCACGGAGGCGACGGGGCCGGTGGGACGGACCCGGTAGCGGTTGAGGTGGCGGCGTTCGGCCTCGCGCAGCGGGCGGCTGCGCCGGGTCGCGGCGTCGGTCGGCACGGTGACCGTCCGGGCCTGGAACACCAACTGTCCGTGCCGCCGGGCCTCGCAGGTGGTGCTGATCGAGGACCGGCCGAGGCGTTCCACCCAGATCTGCACGGGCAGCGGGGTGGGGCAGTGGTAGAGCGGGGAGCGGTAGTCGATCTCGTGACGGGCGATCATGAAACCGTCCTCGAACAGGTCCTGGCCCTCGGTGTCGTCGTACAGCAGGCAGTAGACGGCCTCCTGGACGTACTGGAGCACCTTGAGGTTGTTGACGTGCCCGAAGGCGTCCATGTCGCCCCAGCGGGTGCGGCACATGTAGGTGTACAACTGTCAGCCGTCCGTTCGGTGTTCGGCGCGGAAGCCGAGGCTGCGGCGCAGGTACCCGTAGGCGTACGGGGTGCGGTGCAGCGCGGTGTCGTGGCCCTGCTCGTAGACCTCGGCGGCGGTGTCGAGGACGGCCCGGCCGAGGGCCCGCTCGGTGCGGCGGCAGAGCTTCTCGAGTTCGGCCAGCCGCTGGGCGGCGGGCAGCCCGGCGAGGACTGCGCACGCCCTCTCCACGTGGTCGACCCCGTCACGGTGTTCAGACATCGATTCCTCGTTTCCGGTCGGACTTGGTTCGCGATTCACGGTTCGCGGGAGGATTCATCCGTTGAGGGGGAAGGAACGGCGGCTTCTTTGACGCCCAATGTCCTTCCGCTGGTCAAACTCGATCAGGAACCAACCGGAAATGGCGGTCCACCCGGTCTTTCGTTGAAGTTCTCGGCGATGCCGTCAACTTTCAACACACCGGGCGGGATCTACGGCGGGGCGGGCGCTCAGCCGACCAGGGTGAGCGCCAGCACCGAGCCGGGCAGGGCGGCGACGACCAGGCCGTCGGGGGTGACGGAGAGGGTGCGGACGGCCGCGCCGAGGCGGATGTCGGCGCCCCGGTGGCGCTCGCCCCAGCGGCGCAGCCGCAGCAGGCCGTCGGACCAGGCGGCGGCGAGCAGCAGCCCGGCGGGGGTGCTGCCGAGGGCGACGGCGGTGACCGGGTGCGGGCGCTGGTCGACGGGGGCGGGCAGCGGGGGGCGGCCGGGCATCCAGGTCCAGACCCGGCCGTCCTCGCCGCCGCTGGCGACCAGCGCGCCACCGTCGGCGGGGGCCACGTCGAGGGCGGTGACCGGGCCCTCGTGCAGCGGGAGTTCGGGCCGGTGGGTGGTGCCGGTGGAGACCTCGCTGTAGGTGGTCAGGCCGTCGGGACGGCCGAACACCATGACGTCCTCGTGGGCGGCGACGGCGGTGCAGGCGTCCGGGGCGGCCGACGCGCCGCCCGGGACGCCCTCGACGCCGCGCACGGTGAGCGAGCGCAGCGCGCCGGAGGCGTTGAGCAGCAGGGCACCGCCGAACGGGGTGCCGGTCAGGGCCCGCGGGTGGGGTTCGGTGAGCGGTTCGGGGGCTCCGAGGAGCCGGCCGGTGGCGGGGTCGGCGAGGTGCAGTCCGCTGCCGTCGACGAGCAGCAGGTGGCCGGCGAACGGGCCGAGGCCGAGGGTGGCCGCGCACGGGCCACCGGCGGGGACGTGCTGCCAGACGGCGTGCCAGCGGGTGTCGGTCTGCCGGGCGAGGGCGGCGCAGTGCGCGGCGGCGTCGGCGTGGCGGCCGGTGAGGTGGGCGTGCAGGACGGCGGCCCGGTCGACGGGGCGGGCGGTGGCGGCCCGGTCGGGGGCGGCGCGGCGCCAGGCTTCGGCGAGCGGGGTGGGCGGCGCGCCCGCGTCCTCGGCGAGCTGGAACGCGGCGGTGACGGTGGCGGGTTCGGCGTGCAGCAGCAGGTCGATCTCGCCGAGCAGCGGGGTGGCGGGGTCGCCGGCGGAGGCGTGCCGCACCAGCAGGGCGAGCCGTTCGGGGTCGCTGGCGGCGAGGTCGGGACCGCCGTCGGGGCGGGCGGGTATGCCGCCGGCCACCTCCCACATCATGGCGGCGTGGTCGACGGGCGGGCGGCCGGCGGCGACCAGGTCGGCGAGTTGCCGGGGGCGCAGCCGCCAGCGGTCGGCCATCGGGGGCGGCGGCAGCAGGTCGGCGGCCGCGGCGACGGAGCGGGCGTCGGCGCCGGGGAGGGTGGCCCAGAGCGCGGTGCTGATCGGACCCTCGGCGCCGGCCAGGGCGGTGAGCGCGGCGCGTTCGGCGGCGGGGACGGCCGTCCACCAGGTTTCGGCGAGCGCGGCGGCGCGGGCGGCGGGCGGCAGCGCCGGGTCGGGGGCGGCGCCGGGGGTGCGGGCGGCGAGCTGGGCGAGGCCGGGGCTGGGGTGGGTGGTGGCCGGGTCGACGGGGTGGCCGGGGAGCCCCGCGCACCAGTCGGCGTACTTGGCGGGGTCGGTCCACTGCGGCTGGTCGAGGTCGAGGACGGCGCCGGTGGGGGCGGCGGCGCCGAGCGCGTCGGCGGCGGGGCCGTGGGCGGCTTCGACGACCAGCAGCAGCCAGGGCACGGACAGCAGCGGGACGAGGAGTTCACGGGCGACGCGTTCGGGCAGGTCGGGCAGCCGGGGGCCGCCGGCCCGGTCGAGGTCGGTGACCACGATGGTGCGGGGGGTGCCGTCCTGGAGCGCTTCGAGCAGGTCGGCGGGTTCGCCCGCGGTGAGGCCGAGCAGGTCGGCGAGCCGGGCGGTGGCCGAGCGGACCGTCAGCCCCTCGGCGTCCAGCAGGGCGTGGACGCGGCGGCCGGGGCGCGGGTGGTCGGGCGGGCAGGCGGCGGCGAGCCAGGTCAGCAGGTGGGTGCGGCCGCTGCCGGAGGAGCCGGTGATGCGGCACAGCCGGGGGGCGCGGCCGTCCTCCAGCCAGGAGAGCAGGGCGCGTCCGGCGGGGCGGCGGCCGGCGCCGAGCGGGGGCAGCGCGGGGGCGGGCGCACCGGCGGGCGCGGGCGGGGACAGCGGGCGGCCGTGGCGCGGGTTGGGGCGGTAGCCGTCGGGACCGGCCCCGGGCGGGGTGCTGCCGCGCACGGCGTGCACGGGGATCCGTCCGGCGGGGTCGAGGCCGTCGTCCAGCAGGTACTGCCAGGCCGTCGGCGGCCGGTCCCCCGCCTGGTCCTCCGGCCGGTCCTGGAGTCGTGCGCCGGCGCGGTTGTCGCTGTCCACTTGTGCCTGTCCTTCGCGTGTCCGTCCCCGTCGGCCGCCCCCGCGGCGGGCTCCCGGACGGGTCCGGGGCGGCCCCCGGCTCGTCGTGGCACCGTCACTTCCGGCCGCGCTCAGCCTACTTGAGGTGCACGGACGGTTGTTCGGGCACGGGTGGCCCGGCCCGGACGGCGGCATGATCCGGATCACACCGGGTGCGGTCCGGTCCCGTTCGGGCGGATCGTCCGGTTCCCTGGTGCGGACACGACCGGCTGACGAGGGGTGCGGGATGGACGGGGAGACGGCGGGCGCGACGGACCCGGCGGAGACGACGGGCACGGCGGGTGCGGCGGGCGCGGTCGGGGAGGCGGGCGCGGTCGGGGAGGCGGCCGGGGAGCGGGCGGTCCGGGAGTACGAGGAGCACCGGGAGTTGCTGTTCGCGCTGGTCTACGACCTGCTCGGCAGCGTCGCCGACACCGAGGACGTGCTCCAGGACACCTGGCTGGCCTGGGCGGCGCGGACCGCCGACCCGGCGGCCGCGGAGATCGAGCACCCGAAGGCGTACCTGGTGCGGATCGCGGTGAACCGGGCGCTGGCCCAGCGGGCGGCGGCGGCCCGGCGGCGCGAGACGTACGTCGGCCCGTGGCTGCCGGAGCCGCTGGTGGGCCCGGAGGCCGGGGCGGACGGCGCGGCGGGGGACGCGGCGCTGGCGGCCGAGCGGGCCGAGTCGGTGTCGCTGGCGCTGCTGGTGGTGCTGGAGACGCTGTCGCCGCTGGAGCGTTCGGCGTTCGTGCTGCACGAGGTGTTCGGGTACAGCGGGGCGGAGATCGCCGGGATCCT
This sequence comes from Kitasatospora phosalacinea, assembly GCF_000716545.1. Classification (GTDB taxonomy): domain Bacteria; phylum Actinomycetota; class Actinomycetes; order Streptomycetales; family Streptomycetaceae; genus Kitasatospora; species Kitasatospora phosalacinea. The sequence goes on along the minus strand of NZ_JNWZ01000050.1, from coordinate 34,135 downwards.
GGGCCGCAGCCCGGCGGCGGTGCGGCAGTTGGTGAAGCGGGCCCGCGAGCACGTGCGGGCCCGGCGGCCCCGGTACGAGCCGGAGCCGGGCGTGCGGCGGCGGGTGACGGAGCGTTTCCTGGCGGCGGCCCTGGGCGGCGACCTGGCGGCGCTGCTGGAACTGCTCGCCCCGGACGTGACCCTGGTCGGCGACGGCGGCGGCAAGGCCCCCGGCGGGCGGCGGCCGCTCACCGGCCGCGGCCAGGTGGCCCGGCTGCTGGTGGCGCTGGCCGCGAAGACCGGCCGCGGCCTGGAGACCTCCTGGCGGACCGTCAACGGCGCACCCGCCGTGGCCTTCTCGGCCTTCGGCCGCCCGTTCGCGGTGCTGGTCCTGGACCTGGCCCCGGAGGGCGACCTGATCACCGGGATCCACGCGGTCTCCAACCCCGACAAGCTGGGCACCCTGACCCGCCCCGGCCCGGCCTGACTCCGCCCCGCCCCGCACCGGCCCGCACCGGCCCGCCCCGGCCGGACGGCGCCCGGCCGGGGCCCGCGGGTGTCACCACTCGTGGTCCTCGGTGGGCACGCCCCCGATCTCCAGCCACAGCTGCTCCCGCCCCGGCCCCTTGCGGTGCCCGTACCGGTCGGCCCGGCCCAGGACGGCCAGCACCGACATCGCGAGGTCCGTGCCGTGCGGCCCGCGCAGCCGCACGGAGACCCGCACCGCGCCGCCGGCGGTCCAGACCGTCGAGGGCCGGTCGCCCAGCAGCGCCTGCAACTCCCCGGCCAGCTCGCCCGCCCTGGCCCGGGCCGCCCGCAGTTCCTCCTCGGTGCGCGGGGCCGCCGCCTTCGGCTCCTCAGCCACGGCCCGCACCTCCGCTGCCCCGCCGGGGCCCCGCACTTCCCGTCCGCACTCCGCTGCTCCCGCCGCCCGGCATCACACGACAAGCCCACAGTAAGGCCGCCGGGAGCAGGTTGTGACCGGTCTCCGGTTCTGCCGGGAACGCACCCCGCCCCCGCCCCGTGCCCGCCCCGGTCGTGCCGGGCCGGGCCGCTCGTCAGGCGGGGCCGGCCCCGGTCCGGCCGGGGTGCAGCAGGTCGAGGACCGGCCCCCAGGCCGCTTCGCCGAGCAGGGCGTCGGCGCGGGCCGTGCCCCCGTGGGCGAAGGTCTCCGAGGGGGCGGCGGGGCCTTCGCCGGGGAAGCGCACCCGGTGCCCGGCGTCGTCGCGGGTCACCAGGCGGACCGGGGCGCCGGCCGCCCGGCGGCGGGCGGCCAGCCGCTCGGCGTACGGCAGCGAGGGCCACATCGCGTCGTCGCCGCCGGCCACCAGCAGGATGTCGGCGGCGGCCCGCTCCACCGGGATCGCGGCGGCGGCCAGGCGCCGGGCGTGGGTCCGCTCGCTGAGTTCGTACCAGCCGCGGATCGCCACCGGGCCGTCGCCCGGGCCGTCGGGTTCCCAGGAGTCGCCGTGCATCGGCACGAAGGGCAGCGGCTCGCCCCGCCAGGTCCACGAGGACCTCCAGGGCCGGTGCCGCCCGTCGCGGCCCGGCCCCACGTTGCACCAGACCAGCGAGGTCGGGGAGAGGGCGACCACCGCGTCGACGCGCGGCTCGTGGACGGCGGTGAGCAGCGCGGCCTCCGCGCCCTTCGACGTGCCGAGCAGGGCGACGCGCTCCGCGCCGTGGGAGCGCAGCAGGTCGACGGCCCGGACGAACGTCTCCAGCGGCACCTCGCAGATGCCGGGCGGCTGCCCCGGCCCGCCGAACCAGCGCACGGCCAGGGCGAGGTGGCCCTGTTCGGCGAGCAGCCTCGCCCGCCGGCGCTCCACCCGGCCGCTCGATCCGGCCAGGACGAGGACGCCCGTGCCGCTGCCGGCGTCCGGTTCCATCAGGACGCCCTCCCAGGGGGTGGTCAGTTCGTGTTCGGCGACGGTCACGGCGCTTCCCCTCCCGGTCGGTGGTCCGTCCGGCGCCGAGACTACCGGCGGCCTCGCGTCCCACCGCCCGCGGAGGCCGAACCGCCTGGCCCACGAGACCGGACCGGTCGCCCCGGGCGGCCCCTGACCCCCCTTGGAGGGGAGGAGCCGGAGCCGTCGCGGTGGGGTTCCGGGTGCGCGGGGCGGCGGGTCACCCGGCGGTGGTGAGCTCGGGCGAGGGATCGGGCTCCCGGACCGCGCGGCCCCGGCCCGACCGCACTCCGAAGGCGCTGACCAGCGCCGCGCCCAGTGCCGCGGCGAGCGGCACCCACAGCGCGGCCTGGTACCCGTCGAGGCGCGCGGCGGCCGAATCCGACGCGGTGGCCGCGACGTCGACCGCGGCCGCCCCCGAGAGGCCGAGTGCCGCGCCGAACTGGAACGCGGTGTAGAGGAGCCCGCCGGCCAGCCCCTGTTCCTCCTCCTCGACCCCCTCCGTCGCGACGATGGTCAGCGGACCGTACGTCAGGGCGAAGGCGACACCGAGCAGCAGCAGGCTCGGGAGCATCGCGAGGTAGGTCCAGTCGGCGCCGAGCGGCAGGAAGAGCGCGTACGCGAGGGAGGCGAGGACCAGGCCGCCGAAGATCAGGCGGGCGTTGCCGAAGCGGTCGACCAACTTGGGGACGACGGTCGGCGAGAGGACCGCGTCGACACCGACGACGATCATCGCGAAGCTGGTCTCCAGGGCGGACCAGCCGCGCAGTTCCTGGAGGTAGAGGACGACCAGGAACTGGAAGCCGAAGAACCCGGCGGCGAAGAGCAGACCGGCGACGTTGGCCCGCACCAGGGCGGCGCTGCGGAAGATGCCGAGCCGGACCAGGGGCGCGGCCGTACGGCGTTCGACGGCGACGAACGCGGCGAGGGAGGCCAGGCCCGCGCCCAGCGTGACGACGGTCGAGGCGGGCGAGGCGTGGCCCACCCGCTCCACGCCCAGGACCAGGAGCAGGACGGCCGCGGTGGCGGTCAGGCCGCCGGCCAGGTCGAGGCCCCGCCCGGTCCGGTCGGGCCGCGGCGACTTCGGTACGGAGACCAGCGCACCGACCAGGACCAGCGCCGAGAGGACCACCGGCGCGAAGAACACCCACCGCCAGTCGACCGAGGCGAGCAGTCCGCCCGCGACCAGGCCGATCGAGAACCCGCCGGCGGCCGTACCGGAGTAGAAGAGCAGGGCCTTGTTGCGGCGCGGGCCCTCCGCGAAGCCGGTGGTGATGACGGAGAGCCCGGCCGGGGTCGTGAAGGCCGCCGCGGCACCGGTCACGAACCGGGCGGCGATCAACTGCCAGCCCTCCGAGGCCAGTCCGCCGAGTCCGGAGAAGACCAGGAACACCGCGAGCCAGCCCACGAACATCCGGCGCCGTCCGAAGAGGTCCGCCGCCCGGCCGCCGACCAGCATGAAGCCGCCGTAGCCGAGGACGTACGCGCTCATCACCCACTGCAGCGTGCCGGTGGACAGGCCGAGGTCCGCGCGGATGGCGGGCATCGCCACGTTCAGCATGGCGACGTCGATGCCCTCGAGGAAGATCGCGCCGCACAGGACGAGCAGCACGCCCCACTCCCGGGCGCTGAACGCGGCGGCTGCCGCCTTGGTCGTACTCATGACAGGTCGACTCCTGGCTGTGGGCGGGGGAAGGAGGTGTGCCGCCCGCTGGGCGGCGGCTCGTTCACCTTCGGCCAGGACGCGCGGGCGGAACAACGGCGAAGACCTGGACGTTCGTTCAACGGGGCTTACCGATCCGGCTCACCCGGGGGAACCGATGGAACGCGACGAGGTCGAGTGCTTCCTCCTGCTTGCCGAAGAGCTGCACTTCGGCCGCACCGCCGAGCGGATGGGGCTCTCCCGCGCCCGGGTCAGCCAGCTGATCCAGCGCCTCGAACGGCGGGTCGGGGCCCCGCTGTTCGTCCGCACCAGCCGCCGCGTCACCATCTCGGCGATCGGCCGCCGGCTGCGCACCGACCTCGAACCGCACCACCGCGCGATGGACGCCGCTCTGGCGCGCGCCGTCGCCACCGCGCGCGGCATCGACGCGGTCCTGCACGTCGGATTCTCCAACCCGCTCACCGGCGAGTTCGTGATGAAGGTGACGGAGGCGCTCCGGGGCAGCCACCCCGGTCTCGCGGTGGAGATCTGCGAGGTGCCGATGGCCGATCCGTACGGGCGGCTGCGCGACGGCGAGTTCGACGTCCAGTTGCAGGAGCTCCCGGTCCGGGAGGACGACCTGGACGGCGGCCCGCCCCTCCTCACCGAGGAGCGCGTCCTCGCCGTACCGTCCGCGCACCCGCTCGCCGTCCGCGGCAGCGTCTCGCTGGAGGACCTCGCCGGCGTCCCCCTGCTCACGGTCGAGGGCGAGCTGCCCGACTACCGGCGGGAGCAGCACGCCCCCACCCGCACCCCGAGCGGCAGGCCCATCGCCCCCGGCCCCTCCGTGACCCAGATGCAGGAGGCGCTGGTACTGGTCGCGGGCGGCCGGGGCGCCCTCCTCACCGCCGCGCACACGGCGACCTACTTCGCCCGGCCCGGCGTCGCGTACGTTCCCGTCGCCGACGCGGAGCCGGTCGGCTACGGCCTGGTCCGGCGCGCCGGGAACACCACCGGCGCCCTGGCGGCCTTCGCGGGCGCGGCCCGCGCGGCGGCGCGGGGGGCGGCGCGGGGGGTCCTGCGGACAGCGGCGCCGGTGTGAGCCACCGGCCGGATTCCGGCGCACCGGGGGTCCCCCGCTCCACCGGCACCGGGCGGGCGGTCGGGCCCGGCGGGCCGCGGCGGAGCCCTCCCGCCCTCCCCGGGCTCCGGCCGTCCCGCGGCTCACCGGCCGTCCCGCAGCTCACCGGCTCAGCGGCTCAGCCGAGGCGGGCGGCGTTGGCGGCGCGGCGGGCGAAGACCTCCTCCTGGCGGTCGGCCATCTCGCGGAGGGCGGACCTGCGGGCGCGGGCGGGGAGGCGGTCGAGGTAGAGGCGGCCGTCGAGGTGGTCGCTCTCGTGCTGGAGGCAGCGGGCGAAGTAGCCGTGGCCCTCGATGACCAGGGGGTCGCCGTGCCGGTCGAGGCCGCGGACGACGGCGTGGTCGGGGCGGGCGAGGGGGCGGTAGGGGCCGGGGACGGAGAGGCAGCCCTCCGGTTCCTCCAGGAGGCGGCGGGCGGCGGGCGGGGTCTCGTCCAGCACGGGGTTGGCGATGTGGCCGACGTGGCGCACGCCCCAGTCGTCGGTGATGTCCCAGACGAACAGGCGGAGGTCGGCGCCGACCTGGTTGGCGGCCAGTCCGGCGCCCTCGGCGGTGTGGTTGGTGGCGAACATGTCGTCGATCAGCCGGGCGAGTTCGGGGGTGCCGAAGGCGGTGACGGGGCGGCAGGGGCGGTGCAGGACCTCCTCCCCGACGACGGTGATCCGGCGGACCGTGCCGCGTTCGGTCTCGGGGGCGAGCGCCGGGAACGCGTCGACGGGCCGCCCCTGGACGCGGGTCCGGCGGTCGGGCGGGGTGTCTGCCATGGCGAGGGGGCCCCTTTCGGGTGTCGGTGCGGCTGACGGCTTGTCAGGGGATTTGCAAAGTAGCATGCTTTGCAAAGTGACCGAAGAGACCGAAGAGACCGGGACCGGCGCCCCCCGGCGCACCCTGCCCGAGCACCCCGTCCGCCTCGCCCTGCTGGACCTGCTGGCCGAGGCGGGCACCGCCACCGCGACCGGGGCGGCCGCCCGGCTCGGCCTCAGCTCCGGGCTGTGCTCGTTCCACCTGCGCCAACTCGCCCGCTACGGACTGGTGGAGGAGGTCCCCGGGGTCGGCGGACGGGCCCGGCCCTGGCGGCTGCGCTGGGGGTCTCCCGTCGTCCCGGAGGCACGACCGGAGGCACGACCGGAGGCACGACCGGGCCCGCAGCCGGAGCCGGGGACGGAGACCCGGCCGGAGCCGGAGAGGGCGGTCACCGCCGAGCCGTTCGCCGCCGTCCTGCACCTCACGCCCGCCGAGGCCGGTGAACTGGACGCCGGGGTGAGGGAGTTGTTCGCCCGCTACGCCCGCCGCACCCCGCCCCCGCCGGGGGCCGTGCCGTACGCCGTCGCGGCCCGGGTGCTGCCGCTGCTGCCCGGCTGACACCGTCGCGGGCGCGGCCGTCACCAGGCGCGGCGCGGCGGGAGGGGGTCGCGGAGCCGGGCGACCAGGGCCCGGCGCAGGGCGCGGTCGTGGTCGGTCTCGACCGGGAGGTCGAGTTGGACGATGTCGACGCCGGCGGAGCGCAGCAGGGCGATCCGGGCGGCGACGGTGTCCGGGGAGCCGGTGTACGCGCCGGCGAGCGAGCGGCGGACGTAGGCGGCGACCTGGGCCTGGGCGGCGGCGGGGTCGGCGGTGCCGCGCTCGCGGTCCCGGTCGAGGGCGACGGCGTCCAGGTGGCGGGCGGCGTCGGGGCCCGAGGTGAGGCGCAGGGCGTCGCGGCGCAGGCGGCGCAGGTGCTGCTGGGCGGCGCTGTCGGTGTCGGCGAGGACGACGGTGACGTGCCGCCAGATCCGCAGGGTGCGGCCGTGCCGGGCGGCGGCGGCGCGGACTTCGGCGATCCGCAGCCGGGTGTCGGGCAGCGGGCGGGGCGGGACGGCGTAGACCTGGGCGTAGCGGGCGGCGAGGTCGACGCCGGCCGGGGAGGAGCCGCCGAAGGAGAGCAGTTCGCCGCCGGGGGCCGGGCGCAGGCCGCTGCGGGCGGCGCGGACGGTGTAGTACTCGCCGTGGTGGTCGAGGTCCTCCTCGGCGGCGAGGTAGCGGGTGAGCAGCGAGAGGTACTCGTCGGCGCGGCGGTAGCGTTCGGCCTTGGGGAGGGTGTCGCCGTCGCGGGCGACGTCGGCGTCGCTGGAGCCGATGATCAGGTGGGCGCTGATCCGGCCGCCGGAGAGCCGGTCGAGGGTGGCGAGGGTGCGGGCGGCGGCGGTGGGCGAGGTGGTGCCGATGCGGTGGGCGGCGGCGATCCGCAGCCGGGTGGTGGCGGCCAGCGCCCAGCCGGCGACGGCCCACGGGTCGGGCCAGGAGGAGGACTGGACGACGAGTGCGGAGTCGAGTCCGTCCTCTTCCAACTCCCGTGCGGTGCGGGCGATGTGGGCGGGGTCGGCGGTGCGTTCGCGCGGGTCGGGGGCCCAGCGCAGGGCCTGGCGTTCGGCGGGGGTGCGGCCGGCCACGGGGGCGGCGCGGACGCCACCGCGCAGTTCGAGCTCCATGGGTCAACTCCGGTGCGGTCGTCGGGTGGTGGGCGGGCCGCCGGTGAACGGCGGCCCGCCGTGGGACAGTTGCCGGGGCAGCTCATCGGGCGGCGGGTCCGAGCCGGGCGAGGGTGTCGAGCAGCCGGGTGCGGCTGGTGAACACCTCGGGCGGCAGCGAGACGTACAGCTGGATGGCGGTGACGCCGGGCTGCTGGTAGCGCAGGATCTGTTCGCGGCACTCCTCGGGGGAGCCGTGCAGGAACAGCGCGTCGACCACCTCGTCGGGCAGCGCGCGCTGGGCGCCCTCGTGGTCGCCGTCGGCCCAGCGCTTGTGCGTCTCGGCGAGCAACTCGCCGTTGCCGAGCCACTGGTGGAACTTGCGGTAGGGCTCGCGGTTGAGGATCCAGGCCAGGAAGGGCCGGCTGGCGCGGTGCGCGTACGCGGTGTCCTCGGTGGGGCAGACGAACACCTTGACGACGAGTTCCTTGCCGGGCGGCTGCGGGCCGACCGCGTCCAGCACCTTGGGCAGGTCCTGGGCGCGCAGCAGGTTGGTGATGGCGCCGTCGCCCTCGGTGAAGCCGAGCCGGAGCATGCCGGGGCGCAGCGCGCCCAGGATGACCTTGACCGGGTCGACGGGCGGGTGGGGCAGCCGGTAGCCGGTGATCGAGAAGGTGTCGAAGTCGCCGGCGACGTGCTCGCCGCGCAGCGCGGCGGTGAGGAAGCGCAGCACGTCCCGGGTGCGCTTGAAGGGCTCGTCGAACGGGATGCCGTTGATGTCGGTGACGTGCGCGGGCACGGACGCGCCGATGCCCAGCAGGAGGCCGCCGGAGGAGAGTTGGGCGAGCGTGGCGGCGGTCTGGGCGAGCACGGCGGGCCCGCGGGTGTGCACCGGCACGATGCCGGTGGCGATCCGCAGGTGCGGCGCCCAGGCGGCGGTGGCGGCCAGCGGGGTGAAGGCGTCGGTGCCGCCGCCCTCGGCGCTCCACACGTCGCCGTAGCCGAGGTCGGGGAGCCGTTCGACCAGGAAGCGGTGCCGGTCGATGGTCAGTCCGGGCAGCGGCAGGGTGATGCCCCAGGCGGGCGGCGCGGCGGGCTGGTGGGCGGCGGGCTGGTGGGCGGTGCTCATCGGGGGCCTTTCGGGTCGGCCTGCGGGCGGGGCGTCACTTGCCGACCGACACGGTGGTGAGGTCGAGGAACCAGGACTGCGGCTGGACGGCTCCGTGCACGCTGGGCGCGAGGGCGCGCGGGTTGCGGTCGTTGACCACGAACAGCCAGGGCGCGTCCTCGGTGACCTGGCGCAGCGCGGTGCGGTAGGCGGCCTGCCGGGCCGTCCGGTCGGGGTTGGCGGCGGCGGTGGAGATCAGTTCGTCGACCTTGGCGTTGGCGTAGTGGCCGGTCCAGAACGGGCTCTTGGAACCGAGGAACAGCGGCAGCAGCGCCTCGGACTGGAACAGCGTGGTGGACTGGGCGATGGCGTCGGAGCCGAGCGCGACCTCGCCCTTGGCCTCGGCGCCGATCAGGGTGGTCCAGTCGGTGGTGCGGATCTCCACCTTGATGCCGACGGCGGCCAGGTCGCGCTGCAGGGCCTCGGTGATCGGCACCGGCAGCAGGTTGCCGGAGCCGCCGGTGGGCACCGTCACGGAGGTGGAGAACCCGTTCGGGTAGCCGGCCTCGGTGAGCAACTGCCTGGCCTTCACCGGGTCGTGGCCGTAGCGGTCGTCGCCCTGGTCGTAGGCGGCGGTGGCGCGCGGCGCGGCTTGGAAGGCGGGGTCGGCGGTGCCGTGCAGCAGGTTGCCGGCGATGGCCTGCCGGTCGATGGCGTAGTTGGCGGCCTGCCGGACCCGCGCGTCCGCCCACGGGCCCTTGGTGGTGTCCAGGATCCAGTACCAGAGGTGGTCGTAGCTGTTGGAGAGGATCTGCGCGCCGGACGCCTTCAGGCTCTCCAGGTCGTCCGGGTTCGGGTACTCGATCCAGTTGACGCCGCCGGAGCGCAGCGCGGCGGTGCGGGCGGCCGGGTCGGGCAGCGCCTTGACGACGAGGCGTTCCAGCTTGGGGGCGCCGCGCCAGTAGTCCCTGTTGGCGACCAGCTCGACCTGCTGGCCCTCGGTCTGCGAGGCGAAGCCGAACGGGCCGGTGCCGACCGGGTGCTGGGAGAAATCGGCGCTGCCGGACTTGCGGACGGCGGTGGGGCTGGCGATCAGCACGTGCGCGAGGTCCTCCGGGAAGTGCCCGTTCGGGGCGGAGGTGACCAGTTCGACGTGGGTGTCGTCGGTCTTGCGGTAGGAGGCGATGTCCCCGGCGTACTCCTTGGCGGCGGCGCCGAGCGCGTCGGTGTACTCGGGGCTGGACTTGTCGAGGTACCGGTGCAGGTTGAACAGCACCGCGTCGGCGTCGAACGGCGTGCCGTCCTGGAACTTGACGCCCTTGCGCAGGGTGAACGTCCAGGTGACGTTGTCCGGGGCGACCTGCCAGGACTCGGCGAGCGCGCCGGTCACCTGCGGCGGCTTGCCGGTGTCCTTGAGCAGTTCGTAGCGGGTCAGGCCCTCGTAGATCTGGAAGCTCAGCAGGCGCTTGCCCTCGAAGCCGGCGCCGCCGATCACGGTGTCCAGGTTCGGCAGCTTGCCGGTCGCGCCGATCACCAGCGTCCCGCCGCCGCCACCGCCACCGCCTGCGGCGTCGCTGCTGGTGGAGGCGCAGCCGGTGGCCGCCAGCAGGACGGCGGCGGAGGCGAGAGCGGCGGCGGCTCTGGGGCGGCGGGGGGCGTGCTCGGTCATTTCGGTTCCTCGTCGTTCGGTTCGTTGGTGCGGAGGGTCTTGAGGGGCCCGGGGGCCTCGGCGGCTCTGGAGGTTCCGGGGGCTCCGGGGGCGCGGAGGGTGACGTGCGGGCCCGAGGCGTCCAGCAGGGCGCGGGTGTAGGGGTGCGCCGGGGCGGTCCACAGGTGCTCGGTGCAGCCCTCCTCGACCACGCGGCCGGCGCGCAGCACCAGCGTGCGGTGCGCGAAACGGGCCACGGCGGCGAGGTCGTGGGAGACGAACAGGTAGGCGGTGCCGGTGCGTTCGCGCAGTTCGGCCAGCAGGTCGAGCAGCCGCTCCTGGGTGTCGCGGTCCAGCGCGGAGGTCGGCTCGTCGCACACCACCAGGGCCGGTCCGGTCGCCAACGCCCGTGCCACCGCGACGCGTTGCAGCTGGCCGCCGGAGAGCTCCCGGGGGAAGCGGCTGGCCAGCTCCGGCGCGAGGCCCACCTGACGGAACAACTCGGCGGTGCGGTCGGCTCGTTCGCGCCTGGGGACGCCGTGGACGCGCAGCGCGAAACCGACGGCCTCGCCGGAGCGCAGCGCCGGGTTCAGCGAGCCCCGGGGGTGCTGCGGCACGAACTGCAGCCTGGCCCGGACGTCCCGGTCGGCGCGGGCCCGCAACCGCGCGGGGTCGCGCCCCTCGAACGTGACCGTGCCCGCGTCGGGGCGCGTCAGCCCGAGCGCGAGCCGGGCCAGCGTCGACTTCCCGGAGCCGGACTCCCCGACCAGCGCGACGCTCTCGCCCCCGCGCACCTCCAGGGTGACGTCGGTGACGGCGGGGCGGTGGGCGTAGCTCTTGGAGACGGCGTCGAGCCGCAGCAGGGCGGTCACCGGGAGGGCTCCCCCGGGGACGGCACCAGGGGTCCGGGGAACGACGGACCCGGGACTGCTGCCGGTTCGCTGCCGTCGCGTGCCGTGGCCCCGGGTTCCGCTCCCGGGCCCGGAGCAGCACGGACACCCCGGCGGGCTCCGACCGCCGGCAGCGCGGGCCCGCCGTCCCCCGGGCCCTTGATTTCGCCTCCCGCCGTCCTTCCCGGCCCCTTGGCGGGGCTCAGCAGCTCCTTCGCCGGGCCGGTGGCCGCGAGGCGGCCGTCGGCGAGGACGGCGACGGTGTCGCCGATGCGGGCGGCGGCGGAGAGGTCGTGGGTGACGAGGAGGAGGGCGAGGCCGCGTTCGGTGCGCAGGGTGGTGAAGAGGTCGAGGATGCGGGCGCGGACGAGGGTGTCGAGGGCGGTGGTGGGTTCGTCGGCGACGAGGAGTTCGGGGCCGCAGGCGATGGCGAGTGCGATGGCGGCGCGTTGGCGCAGGCCGCCGGAGAGTTCGTGCGGGTACGCGCTCGCGGCGCGTTCGGGCTCGGGCAGGCCGGCGGCGGCGAGCAGGGGCGGGGCGGCGGCGCGGGCTTCGCGGCGGGTGGCGGCGAGGCCGTGGACGCGCAGGACTTCGGCGAGCTGGGTGCCGATGCGGCGCAGCGGGTCGAGGGTGGCGGAGGGGTCCTGGGGGACGTAGCCGATGCGGCGGCCGCGGACGCGGGCGAGTTCGCGTTCGGGCAGGCCGAGCAGTTCGGTGTCGCCGAGCCGGATGGAGCCGTGGACGGCGGTGCCGCGTCCGGGCAGGCCGAGGACGGCGCGGGCGAGGGTGGTCTTGCCGCTGCCGGACTCGCCGAGCAGGACGAGGGCCCGCCCGGTGTCGAGCCGGAGCGAGACGTCCTGCACGGCCCGTACGCCGCCGGGGTGTTCGACGGTGAGGCGGTCGATGGTGAGCAGGCTCATCGGGTGGTCTCCGCTCCTTCGGCGAGCCGTCCGCGCAGCGTCTCGCCGAGGGCGTTGAAGGCGACCGAGACGGCGAGGATGACGAGGGCGGGGGTGGCGGCGAGCCAGGGGTGGGTGAACAGGGCGGGGCGGAGTTCGTCGAGCATGGCGCCCCATTCGGGGGTGGGCGGGGGGACGCCGAGGCCGAGGAAGGACAGGCCGGCGGCGTAGACGATGGCGAGACCGACCAGGGAGCCGGCGTAGACCAGGACGACGGGGGCGACGACGGGCAGCACCTGGCGCAGGATCAGGGTGGTGCGGGTGGCGCCGCTGACGGTGGCGGCCTCGAGGAACTCGGCGGTGCGGATGCGGCGGGTCTCGGTGAAGGCGACCCGGGCGACGGCCGGGGTGAGGACGACGGTCAGGGCGAGGACGGTGGCGCCGAGGCCGGGGGTGAGCAGGGTGGCGACGGCGATGGCGAGCAGGACGCCGGGGAAGGCGTAGAGCACGTCGAGGGTGCGCAGCAGGGCCTGTTCGGTGGCGCGGCCGGCGAGGGCGGCGGTGATGCCGACGAGTGCGCCGGCCAGGGCGGCGCAGGCGACGGGGAGCAGCCCGGCGGTGAGCGAGGGGCGGGCGGCCCAGAGCAGGCGGCTGAGCAGGTCGCGGCCCTGGCCGTCGGTGCCGAGGAGGTGGCCGGGGGTGCCGGGGTCGAGGAGGCGGTCGGCGAGCCGTCCGGCGTCGGGGTCCGCGGGGGCGAGCAGGGGTGCGGCGAGGGCGAGCAGGACGGGCAGCAGGGCGGCGGTGGCGGCGAGTGCGGTGGCGGACGGGCGCCGGGCGCGGGTGGTGTCCATGGTTCAGCTCCGCACCCGGGGGTCGATGGCGGCGTGGGCGGCGTCGACGAGCAGGTTGACGCCGACGAAGGCGGTGGCGACGAGCAGCACGCCGCCCTGGACGAGCGGCAGGTCGCGGGCGGTGAGGGCGTCGTAGAGCAGGCGGCCGAGGCCGGGCCAGGCGAACAGGGTCTCCACGAAGACCACGCCTTCGAGCAGGTAGGCGAGTTGCAGGCCGCCGATGGTGAGCAGCGCGGGCGAGGCGTTGTGGGCGCAGTGCCGCAGGACGGCGGCGCGGCCGAGGCCGCGGGCGCGCAGGCCGTCGGCGAGGTCGGAGGCGAGGACGGTGGAGAGCGCGGCGCGGTGGACCTTGGCGGTGAGGCCGAGCGGGACGAGGGCGGCGGCGGTGGCGGGCAGCACGAGGTGGCGCAGCAGGTCGCCGGTGCCGCCGGCGCCGAAGGCGTCGTGGGTGCCGGAGGCGGGCAGCAGCCGCCAGTGGACGGCGAAGACGGCGGTGAGCAGCAGGGCGACCGAGTACTGGGGCGCGGAGACGGCGAGGGTGCTCGCGGCGCCGGTGAGGCGTCCGCTCCAGCCGCGCGGACGCAGGGCGCCGAGGGTGCCGAGGGCGGTGCCGCCGGCCAGGACGAGGGCGAAGGCGGCGCCGGTGAGGGTGAGGGTCTGGCCGAGGGCGGGCAGCAGCAGGTCGGCGACGGGGCGCTGGGCGGAGGTGGAGGTGCCGAGGTCGCCGCTGAGGGCGTGGCCGAGCCAGTCGAGGTAGCGCACGGGCAGCGGCCGGTCGAGGCCGATGCGTTCGGCGAGGGCCGCTCTGGCGTCGGCGGGCGCGCCGGGGCCGAGGAACGCGGTGACCGGGTCGCCGGGGACGAGCGCGACGGTGGCGAACACGACGGCGCTCACGCCGAGCAGGGTGGGTACGGCGAGCAGCAGTCGGCGCAGCAGGAAGCGGGTCACGGGGCGGCCGGGTCGGTGGCGGCGGGCATGGCGCGGTGGGTCCTCCGGTTCGGACGGCGGGGGCGGGGCCGGCGCCGTCGGGGTCGTCCGGACCGAGGCTCGCGGACGGGGTGCGGGGCAGCCAGCCAGGCATTCGTGCTGTTACCCGTGGTCATAGGAGTGGGCGGGCCGGACAGGGCGGTGGGGCCGACAGCCGCACGGTGGACCGTCCTTGACCGCCCCTCAACGGCGCAAATAGGATTTCCGTATGGCATATCGGCGAACCGACTTCACCCTCTGGGGAATCGGTGGCTCGTGGCACCGCAGGTCCTTCGACGAGACCTGTCGCCCCGGCACGGTGCGCCGCCCCCCGGCCTGACCCGGCCGGTCCGCGGCGCCCCGTCCGTCCTCCGGGGGTCCGCGCCGCACGGAGCGCCGATCCCCCCTTCCCGCGACTTCGCCGCCTTCGAGGGGACCGACCCGCCATGCACCCGCATCCGCACCCCGCCCGACCCTCCCGCCGGGAGGGCACGTGCCCGCGCTGACCAGCGGCTCCGCCCGGGTGCTGCGCCACCGCGCACACCCGCAGGACGCCCTGCACACCGAGATCGACAACCCGCTGGACCTGCTGGCGGGCCACCAGCTGCTCGTCGACGCGGCCCGCACCGCGCCCGAACCCGCCTGCACCTGCAACCACCCGCTGTGCCCGACCGGCGCCGCGCACCGGCCGGTCGCCACCCGGGTGTTCCTGGTCGAACGGCACCCGGTGGTCAGCGCCGGGCTGCGCAGCGTCCTGGCCGGCACCGCCGACCTGACGGTGGTCGGCTCCTCCGCCGACCCGGCGCAGGCCGTCCGCTCGGTCCACCGCAGCCGGCCGGACCTGGTGCTGCTGGGCCGGGGCACGAGCCTGGACGGCGACCTGGCGACGATCGCCGCGCTGCGCCGCCCGGACGGGGCCCCGGACACCCGGGTCCTGCTCCTGCGCCGCGCCGAGACCACCACCGAGGCCAGCCGGGTCCTGATGGCGGGCGGCAGCGGCTGCTTCCCGCTCGACCTGCCGCCGGAACGGATCGTGGACGCCGTCCGGCTGGTCGCCGCCGGCGGCACCCTGTTCCTGCCCGCCCCGGTGCCGGTCCGCCCGCAGGCCGTCGCCCCGGTCGAACTCCCGCTGGAGAAGACCGGGCTGACCGACCGCGAACGCGAGGTGCTGGCGCAGTTGGCGCTCGGCCTGAGCAACGCCGAGATCGGCCGCCGGCTCGCCCTGGCCGAGGCCACCGTCAAGAAGCACCTCACCCAGGCCATGCGCAAGACCGGCCAGTCCGACCGCCTGCGCGCCGCCCTCTACGCCGTCCGGCACGGCCTGGCCGGCTGAGGCCGGGCGCCCTCCCGACGAGCCCGTTCGCCCCCGTGGCGAGCGGGCTCCCGTCGTCCGCGGGTCGCCCCCGGGGGGCGACGAAGGTCGCCCCCCGGGTAGCCGTTCGGGGCTTCTGGGGGTGGTCGGGCGGTCCTTAGCGTGGCAACGACAAGGACCTGCGGACCGTTGCGGAGGGAGAGCACCTGATGGGCGTCGACGGAACGGGGCCGGGGCGGCGGGTGGTGGTGCTGCCTGGGGAGGAGGGGGGCGGCGGGGCCGAATGGGGGCGTTCGCCGTACCGGTCGATGCCGGAGGCCGAGCGTTCGGCCCTGTGGCGCCAGCGTCTGCACGAGGCGGAGGCCGGGCTGACCAGGTACCTGGTGTCGCTGGACGACCAGCCGCAGTTGGCGGAGTGGTTCGCGCTGCAGGGCGAGATCTTCGCCGACCTGCCGGAGGAGTCCGCGCCGCCCGCGACACCCACGGCCTGGGCGGCGAGGACGAGTTGGTGCGCGAGGCGCTCGACGCGCTGGGCGTCCCCGCCGCGCGGGTGCCGGAACTGCTGGCCGCGCACGGCGTGCTGCCGATCGCCACCCGCACCCGCACCGTCGACGAGCTGCTCGACGTCCTGGCCCCGCACCTGGCCGTCGCCGGACACGCCGAACGGGACGCGGTGGTCACCGTCGACTCCGCCGAGCAGTACGAGCACTTCCACGCGGCGACCTTCGGCGACTACTACGCGCGGGTCCTGCCCGAGGAGCGCCGCGCCGACTTCTACCGGGCCGTCGGCGCGGCCGCCCGCCGCCGGCAGGACGAACGCGGGCACGTCAGCCACATGCCCGTTCGGCTCTGGGAGTTGGCGCAACGTGAGGAGTTTGTTGCAGGATCCGGAACCGGCCCGCTCCCGGCCTAACCTGGAACCGACGTACCCGAGAACCACCCGCGACGAGGAGCGAGCACCGTGTCCACCCCCGCCACCGGCCAGGAACTCGGCGCGTTCCTGCGCGCCCACCGCGAACTCCTCCAACCCGCCGACGTCGGACTGACCGCCACCGCCCGGCGGCGCACCCCCGGGCTGCGCCGCGAGGAGGTCGCCTCGCTGTCCGGCGTCGGCCTCGCCTGGTACACCTGGCTCGAACAGGGCCGCGTCACCGCCTCCCGGCAGGTCCTGGAGGCGGTGGCGCGCGCCCTGCGGCTGGACCAGGCGGGCCTGCGGCACGCGATGCGGCTGGCCGGCTACCACGAGCCGGTGCCCGCCGACGCCGACCGCAGCGCCGCCGGACGCCTCACCGCGTCCGTCCGCCCCGTCCTCGACTCCTGGCCCGCCAGCCCCGCCGCCCTGCTCGACCGGCACTTCGACCTGCTGGCCTGGAACGCGGCCTGGACGGCGCTGTGGGGCTCCCCCGAGCACGTCCCCGCCGACCGCCGCAACCTGATGTGGCTGCTGGCCGTCGACCACCGGCTGCGCGGGGTCCTGCCCGACTGGGAGCCGCTGGCCATGAACGTCTTCCAGCACTTCCGCGCCCAGGCCGGCCCGGCCATCGCCGACCCGCGCACCGACGAGCTCTACCGCCGCCTGGAGGCCGACGCCCCCGAGCTGCGCCACTGGTGGGGCTGCCACTCCGTCGCCGAACTCACCGCCCGCACCGTCCGGGCGACCCCGCCCGGCCTCGACCCCGTCCGGCTCACCCTCAGCTCCTTCCACCCGGTCGACGACCCGTCCGCGCTGGTCGTCCTGTTCACCCCCGCCACCCCCGAGGACGCGGCCCGGGTGACCGGGCTGACGGCGGGCCCGCGGACGGAGGCGACGGGCGGCGGCTCCGAGCTGCTGGCGGCCGGGGCCCGCCGCTGAGCCTCAGCCCGCCAGTGCCGTGCGCAGCGGCGACGCCTTCAGCCCGAAGACCCCGCGCAGGTCGCCGTCGTCCACCACGAACGGCTGCTCCGCCATGTAGCCGAGCTCGGCGAACTCCCGCCACAGCGGGTCGCCGAACGCCAGCAGCGCCAACTCCCGTTCGGTGAGCTGTTCCAGGCGCGGCTCGGGCGCCCCGTGCAGCTCGGCCAGTTCGGTCGCGGCCGCCCGCACCGTGCTGGTGATCACCGGGGCGTGCCAGGCCCGTCCCCAGGCCCGGTCGTCGCGGGCGACCGCGACCAGCGCCGCCGCGACGTCCTCGGTGTACGAGAAGGAGTGCGCCGCGTCGGGGTCGCCGTGCACCAGGGCGAGTTCGCCGTCCAGCACCCGCGGCGCCACCAGCAGCGCGAACGGCGAGACCGCGCCCGGGCCCAGGAACTGCCCGGCCCGCACCTCGGTGACCCGCAGCCGCCCCTCGGCGTGCGCCCGCTCGGCCCGCCGCCACAGCTCGGCCCGCACCCGCCCCTTGCGGGTGCGGGCCAGCAGCGGGGTGCGCTCGGTCACCGGCTCCGCGGTCGGCCCGTAGCCGTACAGGTTGCCGAGCATCACGTAGTCGGCCCCGGCCCGCTCGGTCGCCGCGAGGATCGAGTCGAACAGCGGCGGCAGGGTCTGCGGCCAGGTGTGGTACGCGGTCATGGCGGCGTTGAAGACGGTGTCCGCCCCGGCCAGCACCTCGGCCAACTCCTCGGTGCGGCCCGCGTCCAGGGCGATCCGCTCGATGCCCGGGTGCTCCGGCCCGCCGCCCCCGCGGGTCACCAGGCGGACCGGCTCGCCGCGCCCGGCCAACTGCCTGGCGGTCGCGGCCCCGGTCGCGCCCGCTCCGATGACGACTGCTCCGGCCATGGTGGTGTCTCCTTCGTGCCTCGGTGGGGAACGCGGTCGCGGGGGCCCTCCGCCCGGCCAACTCTGCCGTGCCACCAGGGAGTAGGGTCAGTGGCCCGATAGCCACGGAGTCCAAGGATCCAGCCATGCACCGCGTCGCCGTCCTGGCCGTCCCGCCCGTCAAGCCCTTCGACCTGTCCATGCCCTCGGTGCTGTTCGACGCCGCGCTCTCCGACGGGCGCCCCTGCTACGCCGTCACGGTCTGCACCCCCGCGCCCGGCGTGCTGCCCGGGCACGGCGGCATCGACGTCGTGGTCCGGCACGGCCTGGAGGCCCTCGCCGCCGCCGACACCGTGATCGTCCCCTCCACCGCCAGCCGCCACGACGCCGACCCGGCCGCGCTGGACGCCCTCCGGCGGGCCGCCGCCGCGGGCAGGCGGATCGCCTCGATCTGCACCGGCGCCTTCGTCCTCGCCCAGGCCGGACTGCTCGACGGCCGCACCGCCACCACCCACTGGGCCTTCGCCGACGAGCTGCGACGCGCCTTCCCCGCCGTCCGGGTGGACGCCGACCGGCTGTTCGCCGAGGACGGCCCGGTCGTCACCGGCGCGGGCTCAGCCGCCGGCATCGACCTGTGCCTGCACCTGATCGCCTCCGACCACGGCGCGGCCGTCGCCAACGCGGCCGCCCGCGCCGCCGTCGTCACCCCCGTCCGCCAGGGCGGCCAGGCCCAGTTCGTCAGCACCCCGCTGCCCGCCCGCACCGGCTCCCCGCTCGACGACGCCCGCCTCTGGGCCCTGCAGCACCTCGACCGGCCGCTCTCCCTCGCCGACCTCGCCGCCCGGGCCCGCACCAGCGTGCGGACCCTGACCCGCCGCTTCACCGCCGAGACCGGCGTGACCCCGTTCCAGTGGCTGCTCCAGCAGCGCCTGCTGCGCGCCCGCGAACTCCTGGAGACCACCGACCTCACCGTCGACCAGGTCGCCCACCGCAGCGGCCTCGGCTCCGGCGAATCCCTCCGCCAGCACCTCAACCGCCACCTCGGCATGACCCCGGCCGCCTACCGCAACGCCTTCACCACCCGGCGGAAGGACCGCGTCTGAGGACTCAGCCCTCCTGCCGCAGGCCCCGCGTCACCAGCCACGCCCCCGCCGCCGCGACCAGTGCCAGGCCGGTGCCGATCAGCAGCGCGCCGTGGGTGACGTCGGAGAACGCGCCGATCGCCCACGCGCCGAGGCCGGTGCCCGCGTACATGGTGGAGGTGAGCCAGGCGCTGGAGGTGGCCCGGTGGGCGGGGGCGACGGTGCCGGCCAGGGTCTGCTGGTCGGTGACGAAGGCTCCGCTGGCGGTGAACCAGATCAGCACGCCCAGCAGCGAGAGCGGCAGCCCGGGGCCGGTGGTGGCGAGTGCGATGCCGGCGGCCAGCAGCAGGCCCCAGAGGGCGAGCAGCGGCAGGTCGGCGCGGCCCGCGGTGCGGGCCCGGTCGCCGAGGCGTCCGCCGAGCAGCGAGCCGGCCACGCTGCCCGCGCCGACCAGGACGCCGACCAGGCCGAGGGCCTGCACGGAGAGGTCGAAGCGGCGGTCGAGGACGGCGCCGAGGAAGGTGTACGCGCCGAGGTTGGCCGCGTTGAAGACGGTGTTGACCAGCAGCGCGCGCCGCAGCGCCGGGTCGCGCCAGCCGCCCAGGATCGCCCGGACGGCCCCGCCGGACGCCGCGCTGCCCGGCGCGGGGGCGACCTGCCGGGCCAGCAGCGCGATCGCGGCGAGGGTGCCGATCGCGAGCGCCCAGAACGCGGCCCGCCAGCCCGACGCGCCGGCCAGCACGCCGCCGAGCGGGACGCCGACCACCTGGCCGGTGGAGAACAGCGCCATGCCGAGTCCGAGGGCCCGCCCGCGCACCGCCTCGGGGGCGGTCTCGGCGATGTGCGCCCAGATCGCGGGCCCGGCGGCCGCGGCGGCGAGCCCGGCCAGGGCGCGGGAGAGCACCAGCAGGGTGAGGTCGGTGGAGAGCGCGGCGGCCGCGTTGGACAGCACGAACAGCAGCCCGCCGGCGAGCAGGGTGCGGCGGCGGCCGAACCGGTCGCTGAGCAGCCCGAGGAAGGGCGCGAAGACCGCGTACACCAGGACGTACGCGGTGACGGTGGAGGCGGCGGCGGCCTCGGTGGAGCCGATCGATTCGGCGATGGTCGGCAGCAGCGGGGAGACCAGGAAGGTCTCGGTGCCGAACAGGAACAGCAGCGCGAACACCCCGGCGTACCGCAGCGGTCGCAGCACCTCGGGGGCGGGCACCCTCTCGGTGCGCTCGGTCAGGTCGGAGACGTCGCTCACGGCGACCACCACCTCGTCCGGTCGTCGGATCGCGCGGCGCGTCCTCGGACCGCGGACGCGTTCGGCCGCGCGGGGGTCATGGGCGTCCGATGCCGCCATCGTGGGCGGCGCGCCCGGGGCGCAGCCAGACAGGCGTTTGTCCTGTGACCGGGGCTCACAGTCTGACGCCCCCTCAGCGTGTGCGCGGTGTGATCGGGCTCCGGCGGGGATACAAGATCTGCATGCGTTACGTTCCGGAGCCGGTGGCGGTGGTGGTGCGCCGCGGGGCCAGGGACCCGTTCGTCGTGCAGACGGTACGGGCCACGGTCGCCGCGACGCTTTCTTACGTGGTGGCGACCTGGCTGAGCCGGGAGCCGGCACCGCTGACCGCGCCGCTGACGGCGCTGCTGGTGGTGCAGGTGACGGTGTACTCGACGCTCACCACCAGCATCCGGCGGGTCAACTCGGTGGTGGTCGGGGTGCTGATCGCGATCGGGTTCTCGACGGTGGTGGGGCTCTCCTGGTGGAGCCTGGGGCTGATCATCCTCGCCTCGCTGGTGGTGGGCCGCTTCGTGCGGGTGGACGAGTTCGTCCAGGAGGTGGCGATCAGCGCGATGCTGATCCTGGGCGTCTCCCAGGTCACCACCCAGGCCTGGGACCGGGTGCTGGAGACGGTGATCGGCGCGAGCGTCGGCCTGCTGTTCAACCTGGTGATAGCGCCACCGGTGTGGGTGGACAAGGCCGGCGAGTCGATCGAGGACCTGGCCCGCCGGGCCCGCTACCTGCTGCTCGGACTGGCCGAGGAGCTGGGGCGTCCCGTCCCGGTGGAGCGGGCCGCCGAGCGGCTGCACGAGGCCAGGCAGCTGGACCACGCGATCGCCCAGGTGGACGGGGCGCTGCGGCAGGCCGAGGACAGCCTGCGGCTCAACCCGCGGATCAGCGAGGGCCTGCTCTCCCGGCTGGTGCTGCGCACCGGGCTGGACACCCTGGAGATCTGCGTGGTCGTGATCCGGGTGATCGCCCGTTCGCTGACCGACCTGGCCAAGCGCCGCGGCCCCGGCGAGCGGCTCTTCCCCGACGACGTGGCGGTGGCCCTGGAGGAGCTGTTCGAGCACGTCGGCGGCGCGCTGGTGAGCTTCGCGGTGCTGGTCACCACCCAGGTCAGCCGCAACGCCGAGGAGGCCGAGCAGCGGTTGGCCGCCGAACTCGCCGCCGCCTGGTCCTGCCGCGAGAACGTCGCCCAGCTCCTGCTGCGCCGCGTCCAGGAACACCCGGAGGCCTGGCAGTTGCACGGCTCCCTGCTCGCCGAGGTCGACCGCATCCTCGACGAGCTCGACCTCGAGCACCGCGGCCGCCGCCTGATGGAGGAACTCGACCGCGCCGCCGTCTCCAACCGCGACCGCTTCTCCCGCTTCGCCCGCCTGCGCCGCCTGGCCCGCGGCGAACGCCTCCGCCCCCGCCGCCGCTCCCACCAACCAGCCGCCTGACCCCGGGGCCCGCGACGGTGCTGCCGCGGGCCGTCTCAGCGCCGCCTCAGCCCCCGCCGGGTGACGGCGGTGCCCGCCGTGACGGCCAGCAGGAGGGTGCCGAGGATCGCGGCGGCGACGGCGGCGGGGTCGAGGTGGGGGGCGACGTGGGCACCGGTGGCCCCGTCCTGCGCTACCTCGGCGCCGGGCCCGGCGGGTCGGCGGGTCGGCCGACACCGTGCTCGGCCGTCAGGTGGAAACGTCGTACCGGTTCGGGTGTGTTGTGACTGCCCGTCAGATCGCGGCGAGGACTCTCAGGAGGGTGTCGGCACCGTGCCGGCAGCTCCCGTCCATCCCCCCGGAGTTCTCATGATCCCCATCCTGGCCGGGCGGCATCTGCTGCCCCTGCGCGCGGCCGCCCTCGCCGGTGCCGTCGTGCTGCCGCTGGCCGTGTTCGCCGTCCCCGCGCACGCCGCCGGCGACAACGGCGACGTGAAGATCCACGACGCCGGCACGCCCGCCGACAGCCAGAACAACGACCCGAAGGTCTGCAAGTTCTACATCGTCGGGCTCAACTTCGACCCCGGGCAGACCGTGACCTGGCACATCGACCAGCAGCCGCCGACCGGCAACGCCCAGGTGCTGAGCGGAAGCCTGGTCATGCCCACCGGGAACGCCCGGACCGCCGACCAGTCGCTGCCCGACGGGCACTACAAGCTCGGCTGGAACTTCGTGGGCGAGAACGGCGACGCCAAGCAGAAGGTGTTCACGGTCGACTGCGGCGGCGTCGGCAGCAGCCCCTCCCCGAGCCCGTCCGGCAGCACCTCCCCCTCGCCGTCCCCGTCCCCGTCCAGCGGCACCTCGCCCAGCGCCTCACCCGGGCATCCGGGACGGCCTCCGCACGGCGGGGTCGCGGCCGGTGCGGGCGGGTCCTCGCGTGACCTGAACCCGGCCGAGGTCACCGTCGGCACCGCCCTGATCGCCGGGGCGGGCTACCTGGTCGTGCGCCGGCGCCGCCGCTCGCGCTCGCGCCGTTGACCCGCACCACCCACCGACGCGCCCGCGGTGCCGACCGGCTACGGTTCGGCACCGCGGTCGTCGCGCTGCTGTGCGGCGCCTGGCTGGTCGACGACGGACTGACCACCTCCCAGCCGCCACCCCCACCACCGCCCCCGGCCACCGCTCCGGCCTCGGCCCCGGCGCAGTCCCCGGCCACCGCCCGGACGTCCCCCTCCCCCCGCCCCTCCCGGACCGTCCCGGAGGTCGCGGCGCTCGCCCCCTCCGACCCGAAACGGCTGCGCATCCCGTCCATCTCGGTGGACGCCGCGTTCACCCCGCTCGGCCTGGACCCCGCCGGAGCACTCACCACCCCGCCCGTGGGCCGCCCCGACCTGGTCGGCTGGTACCGGGACGCCCCCACCCCCGGCGCCGACGGCACCGCCGTCGTGGTCGGCCACGTCGACGACAAGCACGGCCCCGGCGTGCTGTACCGACTCGGCCTGCTGCGCCCCGGCCTGACCATCACCGTCACCCGGCAGGACCGTCGCGCCGCCACCTTCACCGTCGACTCGGTGCGCTCCTTCCCGAAGGACGACTTCCCCACCGACGAGGTGTACGCGCCGACCGGCCGCGCCGAGCTGCGCGTGATCACCTGCGGCGGCCACTACGACCGGCGCACCGGGTACGACTCCAACACCGTGGTGTTCGCGCACCTGACGTCCGTGACGTGACCTCCGCGCTCGGGCACCCGTGTCCCGGCATTCGTTTCCCGGCATTCGTGTCCCGTCACCCGTGCTGCGACGCCCCGTCAGCTCCGTCTCCCGCGTCGAGCCTCGGCCGTCAGCAGCGCCGCGCCGAGCAGGGCCGCCGAGAGCGCGGCGACCAGCAGGGGGTGCGGGCCGTCCGGACGGCCCGCGGTGCGGGTGGCGCCCATGAAGTCCACCGCGGCGACGTGGTTGACCAGCAGGTACCACAGCAGCGGGTAGAGCGCCTGGAACGGCCGGTGGCCGCGGCTCAGTACGCCGAGCGCCAGCGCCAGCGAGGGGACGAGCAGCGGGCCGCCCGACCAGTGCGCGGCCCCGGCGGCGTCGCCCGTCGCCAGCATCCGCAGCAGCGGGGCGGCACCGGTGAGGACGGTCAGCAGGACCCCGGCCGTCCACTCCGCGAGCAGGCGGCGGCGCGGTGCGGGGTGCGCACCGAGCAGTTCGGCCAGCCCGTTCTCCGTCTGCTGGGTGCCCAGCCGGGACCACAGCAGTACCGGCCACAGCCACAGCAGTGGCAGCAGCAGCCCGGTCGCGGCGGGCGCGGGCACGGCGAGCGCGGCGACGGACAGCAGTGCGACCACCGCCCACCAGGTGCGCGGCACGCCCTGCACCAGGATCCGCGCCTCCCCGGCCAGCAACCGCCCGAACGCCCCGCCCCGGACCGGCACGGTGCGCGGCAGCGCCCCGAACACCGCCGCCCCGGACGGCGGTTGGGCCTCACCCGCCCCTTCCCGGCCCGGCTGCTCCTGCGCCTGCGCCTGCTCCTGCTCCTGCTCCTGCTCCGAACGTCCCCGTCCCCGCCACCCCCGGCCCCGCTGTTCCCGGCCCCGCTGTTCCGGCCCGTGCCCGAGGCGGCAGCGGCCTGGTCGAAGCGGCCGAACCAGAGGGCGGGCAGCACCGCCGCGGCGGCGGCCAGCAGGACCAGGGCCAGCCGGGCGACCAGGAATCCGCCGGTGAGCGGTGCGCCGTCCCAGCGGAAGGAGTGCAGCGGCTCGGCGACCCGGGTCAGGCCGAGGCTGAACCCTCCTTCTCCGTAAGGCAGTTGCTGCGCCTCCAGGGCCTGCCGCAGCGAGTCGCCGGCCTGCCGCACGCCGAGGCCGCCGAGCGGTGCGTGCGCGGACTGGCCGCCGATCGCGAGCAGCAGCGCCAGTCCGAACCAGAGCAGGTTGCCGAACCCGGCCCGCAGCACGGGCACCGTCTCGAACAGCACGGCGGCCGCGGCCGTCACCGCCAGCGGCGGCAGTGCGATCAGCAGGAACGGGGCGAACAGCGCGACCGGGTCGACGGACCTGTCCTCGCCGGCGAGGAGTTGCAGGACCAGCGCGGTGCCCGCGAGCACGCCCAGCATCGAGGCCAGTACCAGCAGGTTGGAGAGGAACTTGGCCGCCAGGTAGCCGGTGGAGCGCAGCGGGGTGGCGGCCAGCACCTGGCCGACCCGGGTCGCGGCGTCCCGGACGATCGCGCCGCGCACCACGTAGAACCCGCCGACCGTCAGCCACAGCGCCCCGGCCAGGGCCGTCGCGGTACCGACCCAGGCGCTGTTGTACACGCCCCGGTTGCCGCCCACGTCGAGGACCACCCAACGGCTGTCGGCGGCGGGCACCGCCAGGCGCCCCAGCCCGACGGCCGCCAGCAGCGTCACCGCGTACACCGGGCGGCGGACCCGTTCCCGGAAGTCTCCGACCGCCAGGGCGGCCAGCGTCCGCGCCGTCACCAGCGGCCTCCTTCCGGTCCCCGGCCTCCGCCGCGTCCACCGTGGTCCCCGCTTCCGCCGCTTCCCCCGTGGTCCCCGTGCCCTCCGCCGTGGACGGCGGCCAGGTAGACGTCCTCCAGATCGGGCCGGACCGGGACGGCGGTGGACGGCCCCTCCCCCGCGCCGGGGGAGATCAGCCGCATCCGGACGCTGCCGGCGGCGGCCCTGACGGTGCGGCCGACCAGCCAACTCGCCTGCCAGGCAGGCAGTTCAGCCGCCGGGACGGTCAACTCCCACACCCTTCCCTCCAGTTCCCGCACCAACTGCTGCGGGGTGCCCCGGCGCAGCAGGCGGCCGCGGGCCAGCACGGCGATCGTGTCGGCGGTCGACTCGACGTCCGAGACGATGTGGGTGGAGAGCAACACCGCTCGCTCGGTGGCGAGTTCGCCGAGCAGGTTGCGCAGCCGGACGCGTTCCTCCGGGTCCAGTCCGGCGGTCGGCTCGTCCACCACCAGGACCCGGGGGTCGGCGAGCAGTGCCTGCGCGATGCCGACCCGGCGGAGCATCCCGCCCGAGTAGCCGCCCAGCGGACGGCGGACCGCCTCGGTCAGGTTGAGCAGTTCCAGCAGCTCGTCGGCGCGGGCCCGGGCGGAGCGCGCCGTGAGGCCCTTGGCGGCGGCCAGGTAGGCCAGGAACTCGCGGGCCGTCAGGTTCGGGTAGACGCCGAAGTCCTGCGGCAGGTAGCCGAGTTCGCGTCGCAGCCGGTCGGGGGCGGCCACCGCGTCGACCCCCCGGTAGCGGAGCGTGCCGGTGCTGGGGCGGGTCACGGTGGCGAGGATCCGCAGCAGCGAGGACTTGCCCGCTCCGTTCGGCCCGAGCAGCCCCAGCAGCCCGACCCCGAAGGTCAGGCCGACCCCGTCCAGGGCCCGCTTCCCGCCCCGGTAGACCTTTCCCACCCCGGCCAACTCGATCACGGGCGCGTCCGCGGGCGCGCCCATGGGCGGCGGGGTTCTCGGGTGCGGCTGTCGTCGGTTCACCGGTTCCTCCGGTCGGCTGCGGTCGATCACCCCCCGAGCCTCGCCGATCGACGGCGCCCCGCCATCTGCCGTTCGGCAGATATCCGCACCCGTTCGCGGACCCGCGGCGGTCCGGCCCCGGCGTCGGCGGCAGCTCCCGCCCCGAACCGCCCCGCCCCGTTCGGTGCGAATACGAACGGGTGATTTTCGGGGGCCCGGACCGGGCCGGGTACCGGAGGACGGGCCTTGCCCGGCAAGGGGCGGCACGGCGTGTCCGGCGGCAGACGACGGGCGACACGGGGAGTGACGAATGAACACCCTCCGTGTCCGATGTGTGGTGATCTGGGCCCGCCCCCGGGCACTCCGCCCGGACCGAACTGGAGGAAACATGTCCCGAACTGCCAAGGCCAAGGGGATCGTCGCACTCGCCGTCGGCGCCGCCGCCGTCGTCGTCGCCGGGGTCCCCGCGCTCGCCGGTGCGGCCACCACCGACGCGCACCGGGCCGCACCGCCCACCGTCACGATCGACTTCACCGGCACCAACTCGGCGGGCGGCGCGGCCAACGCAATCGGCGCGGGCTTCGGCGGCACCGCCACGGCCAAGGACGCCACGGGCGCGACGATCGCCACCGTGTACGACCAGTGCACCAAGGACGTGATCTCGGTCGACTCGGTCACCGCCTTCTGCACCGCCGACCTGGTCTTCACCAGCGGCGACCAGGTCACCTTCACGGCGGTCGTCCCGATCGACAACCCGCTGACCGCCAAGTACCCGAAGAAGTTCGACGGCGTCATCACCGGCGGCACCGGCGCCTACCAGGGCCTCACCGGCGCCGTCCACATCACCAACACCGCCGCCGCGGTCTACGAACTCGGCTGGGACGCCTGACCTCCCCCGCCCCACCCGAGGGGAGCCGCCGATCCCACCGGCGGCTCCCCTCGCCGCCGCGCGGTTCCCGGAAGGACCCGGGGAAGCGGCGCCGGGCCTCTTCTACCAGGTGGAGACGGTTGCGGTGTACTGCTCCTCCACCACCGCGAGGTCCAGTACCCCGTCCGCCCCGACCTGCAGCAGCGAACCGTCCAACGCGCCGTACGTGACGTGCCCGCGCAGGCTCGGCGCGATGTGCACCTGCAGTTCCGGGCTGATCGCGAGCAGGCCGCTGTCGAACAGGCGGTGGATGTCGGCCCTCAGCAGGAGCCCTTCCTCGATGCGGTGCCGCTCGGTCTCCGCGAACGGCTTCAGGTGTGCCGCTTCGAGCACTTCCGCCGGAGCGGGACCGGTGACAGCACAGATCATGCCGTACTGCCGCACCAGTGCACTGCGGAACGCGTCCTGTCCGCGCCTGACCGCCGCGGTGGTCCGACGCCGTCCGCCCGGCAGTTCCGTAGTCGGCCGGGGAGCCGTCCGTCCGATCGACGACTCGTGCGGAAACCTGACTCCGCGTACGGTCACTGCGTCGAGGGTTCGCACCAGGTCCATCGCCCTGATCGACTGCTGCCCCGACTTGCTCAGGCTCAGTTCCCCCAGCAACGCTTTCTCCAGGCAGCCTTCGAGCGGCTGCCACGTCCTGCCGTAGTGCGCCCGGTAGGCGGTGATGGCGACGATCTCGGTGGTCGGCTCGTTGAAGGCAGTGCTGCAACGGCTGCACCAGTACCGCGGCTGCTTCCTCGTGCGCTCCTTGAAGCTGGTGTCACCGCACTCCGGGCACCTGTTGCGCTCCTTCGAGCAGTCGGTCAGGACGTCGATGCGCTCGACGTACCCGGTTCCGAGCGCTTCGCGGCCGTTCCGGACGACCACCAGATCGCCCGCGGTCACCTTCTGGTGGTTGGCCACCGTCGAGTCGTAGCTGTACGACTCCTCGATCACGTCCTCGTACCCCGTGTTTCCCTGGAACTCCCGTTCCGCGCCCGCGACCAGGAACGACCATGCGCGCCGTCCCGGGACCGCCCCTCCTGTGCCCGTGTGTTCCATGGCCGAATGATACGAACCCGAACGGACACCCGGCCGGGCTCGCTTCCGCTCCTCCGGACGGCGGGCCGGAGCAGGTCGGGACAGGCCGGGCAGGTCAGAGCTGCGGGCGGCTCATCGTCTGGATCTCGTTGCCCGCGCTCTGGGTGCGGTCGCCGAGGGCGTGCATCCGGTCCGCGGTGTCGGCCTCGTTGGCGGCGTGGTTGTCGGCCATCACCTGGAGCTTCTGGCCGACCTCGCCGAGCCGCTGGGCCAGGGAGTCCATCGACTCCTTCATGCCGTCGCGCAGGCCCTCGTAGACGATGCCGAACTTCTCGCCGAGGTCGTCGTCGCCCCACGGCGGGTCGCTGTCCTCCAGTGCCGACAGCCGTGACTTCATCTGGTCGACGGTCCGCTGGAACGACTCGCCGATCGACTCCAGGTTCTTGCCCTGCCCGCGCAGGTTCCCCTCATCGACGATGATCTGCTGCGACACCCGAACTCCCCTGCGTCCCTCGTCCGTTCCGACACCGGCGCCGCTTCGCCACGGCGCCCGTCACCACTGTGCCCCAACCGCCGGCGGGGCCGCACCTGCCCGGCCGTCAGGTCGGGAACCCGCCCGGCCACTCGTGGTCGAGCAGGTACCTGGGAATGTACGGGGACTCCACCCCGATGGGGAAGTCGCCGTGGAAGGCGTGGCAGTCCATCGCGAACGGGCCTCGTGACGGTCCCGGCCCGGGCCCGGCCGCCGGAGCACGCTGCCCGATGCCCGACGCGCGGTCACATGACGGCCTCCGCTCGGTCAACGGACTCCCGCCCGCCGCCCCCGGAGCAGGTGGAGGGGGAGGTACTCGGACTCGGACTCGGACTCGACCTCGATCGGGAGGCTGGCGTCGTGGGCGAGCACCGCGACCGCGAGCGGGGCCAGTGCGACGTAGCCCTGCGGCTCGGAGTCCCGGTTCCCGTCGGCGCTCCAGTCGTGGGCGTACTCGTCGATCATCGCGCCGGACGCCCGCAGGAACTCGGTCGGCACCGCCGCCAGTTCGGTGAGCCGCTCCTCCTCCCGGCAGATCACCGCCAGGTGGAGGGGAATTCGCCGGGTGATACCGGACGGCCGTTCGCCGGCCCCGGGAGACCCGCCGCCGGCCGCGGCTCCCCGCGACCGCCCTCCCGACCGACGGGACCGCCCTCCGGTGACAACCGAAGCCCGCCTACAGTCGTCCGACAAGAAGACGGTGTGATGTCCGGTCGTGCCGTCTCGGCGGCGGTCGGCGGTCGGCGGTACGGCGGAGCAGGACGGGGAACAGCGGGACAGTGAAGAACCACAGGCGCGTGGAGGGGCCCGGCACCCGGAGCCGGACGGTCAAGGTGTCGCTGGCGGTGCTCGCCGGGTGCGCGGTCACCGCGCTCGCCCTGACCCTGGTGCTGGACGACGACCCGGACGGGGCCGGGACGGCCTCCTCCGAGGCCGCCGGGGCGGGCGCCGGGGCCTCCGCCTCCGCCTGGGACGGCAAGGTGAAGGTGCTGGGCGACGGCTCGATGTCGGACGCCGGGCCGCAGCCCCACCAGCTCAAGATCGAGAAGTTGAAGCCGGGCGAGGAACCGCCGCAGTTCGTGGTGTTCTCCTGGGACGGCGCGCTGGAGAACGACGACCACCTGTTCTCCCGCTTCCGGGAGCTGGCCGAGGCGAACGACGCCACGATGACGTTCTTCCTGAGCGGCATCTACCTCGTCCCGAACGAGAAGCGCGGCCTCTACCAGGCGCCCCGGCACTCGCCCGGCAGCTCCGCGATCTCCTTCCCCACCGACCAGCACGTCAAGGAGACCCTGGAGCAGCTGCGGCTGGCCTGGCGGGACGGCGACGAGATCGGCACCCACTTCAACGGCCACTTCTGCACCGACGCCGGCGACGCCGGGGGCGGCTCCACCTGGAGCGTCGAGGACTGGAAGAAGGAGATCGACCAGGCGTACTCGTTCGTCGCCCGTTGGAAGACCAACACCGGCTTCTCCACCGAGGCCCCGCTGCCGTTCGACTACGCCAAGGAGCTGGTGGGCGGCCGGGCCCCCTGCCTGGAGGGGCAGAAGAACCTGCTGCAGGCCGCGAAGACCTACGGGTGGCGCTACGACGCCAGCTCCCCCGGCGAGTTCCAGGTCTGGCCGTCGAAGGCGGACGGCATCTGGAACTTCCCGCTGCAACTGCTGCCGTTCGGCGACACCCAGGTGCTCTCGATGGACTTCAACTTCCTGGCCAACCAGTCGGGCGCCAGCACCGAGGGCGACCCGAAGAAGTACGCGGCCTGGGAGAAGCAGACCCGCGAGGGGTACCTGGACGGCTTCGAGCGGGTCTACCACGGCAGCCGGGCGCCGCTGTTCATCGGGAACCACTTCGAGACCTGGAACGGCGGCATCTACATGCAGGCCGTCCAGGACGTGATGGGGACGGTCTGCAAGAAGGACGGCGTGCACTGCGTCTCGTTCAAGGAGCTGGCGGACTGGATGGACGCCCAGGACCCGAAGGTGCTGGAACAGCTGCGCCGGCTGGACCCGGCCCAGTCCCCCGACTGGCCGACCTACCTGAAGTGACCGGCCGCGGGGGCGCGGAGGGTGCGCCCTCCCCGCCCCCGCGGCCGGTCAGTGCGCGGCGCCCTTCGTGTAGGCGGCCCAGATCCCGGCCGGGATCGCCGAGTCGGGGGTGCTCGGGGCGGCGCCGCCCACGCCGGCCAGCGGGAGCAGTTCCAGGGTCTTCAGGTCGAGCCGGAACAGGGCGACCGCGGTGGCCACGTCGCCCCGGTAGCCGACGTACCAGCCCGCGGTGCGCTCCTGGGTGGCGCCGGTCTTCCCGGCGCCGTCGGGAACGGCCTGGCGGACGTCCTTGGACGCGCCGTCCTTGACCGCGCCGTGCAGCGCGGCGTCGACCTCGGCGGCCACCGCCGGGGTGACGGCCTGGACGGTTTGGGGCTTCTCCACCGGGACGTCGCCGCCGTTGTGGCTGACGCTGCTGACCGAGTAGGGGTCGGTGCGCCTCCCCCGGGCGTCGAAGGCCGTGTAGGCGTCGGCGAGCCGGATCGCGCTGGGGGTGGAGTTGCCCAGCGCGTAGGCGGGCGTCAGGTCGCCCATGCTCTCCGGCAGCAGCCCGAGGTCGAGGGCGGTCCTGCGGACGTTGCCCAGTCCGACGTCCATGCCGAGTTGCTGGATCGGCCCGTTGACGGACTGCTCGACCGCGGTCCGCAGCGTGATGCTGCCCCAGTTCCTGCCGCCGTCGTTGGCGGTCCTGGCCTTCTTCCCGTCCCGCGCCCAGTAGGGCCCCTCCGGGGTCTCCAGCTCGACGCCGTCGTCCCCGTCGTACTTGGTGGCGGGCCCGACCGGCGTCCTGCTCCCGTCGCGTTCGTGCTGGACGCCCTGGCCCAGGCCGGCCGCGTACACCAGCGGGCTGAAGGCCGAGCCGACCGGCACGTTCACCGTGTTGGCGTTGTCGAAGCCCTGTTTCAGGTAGTCGGGCCCGCCGTAGACCGCCAGGATCCGGCCGTCGGTGGCCACCGAGGCGGCGCCCAGGTGGACGTTCTGGTCGGCGGGGCGGTGGTCGGGGTCGAGCTTCTTCCCGGCGCTCTCGACCGCCTCGGTGAGCGCGGTCTCCCGCGGCTTCTCGAAGGTGGTGTAGATCTGGTACCCGCCCAGGTCGAACCGGGCCGGCGAGATGTCGGCGTGGCTCTGCGCGTAGCCCTTGGCCAGGTCGACCAGGTAGCCGGTCTGGCCGTTCAGCCCGACCAGCGGCGGCACCGGCTTCGGCTCCGGGAACCGGGTGTACTCGGCCCGGTCGGCCGCCGACAGCTTCCCGATCTTGACCATCCGGTCCAGGATCCACGACCAGCGCTCGACCGCCCGGGCGTGGTTCTCCGGGCCGGCCGCCGGGTCGTACAGCGAGGCGCCCTTGAGCAGCGAGGCCAGGAAGGCTCCCTCGCTGACGTCGAGCGCGGAGACGTCCTTGCCGTAGTACGCCTGCGCGGCCCGCTCGATGCCGTAGCTGCCCCGGCCGAACCAGCTGATGTTCAGGTAGCCGCTGAGGATCTCCTCCTTGCTGTCCTGCCGGTCCAGCTTGAGCGCGATGAACATCTCGTCGAGCTTGCGGGAGAAGTCCTGGCGCTGGTTGAGGTACGCGTTCTTCACGTACTGCTGGGTGATGGTCGAACCGCCCTGGGTGTCACCGCCCGCGCCCATCCGGTAGACCGCCCGGGCGATGCCCTGGAAGGAGATGCCCGGGTCCGAGTAGAAGGTCTCGTTCTCGGCCGCCAGCACCGCCCACTGCACCTGGCCCGGCACCTCGTCCAGCGGCACGTCCTGCCGGTTGACCAGCCCGGTGCGGGCCATCTCGGTGCCGTCCGCCCAGTAGAAGACGTTGTTCTGCTGGGTGGCGAAGGAGTTCAGGTCGGTGGGGATGTCCGTGGTCGCGTACATCACCCCGGCCGTGGCCACCAGCAGCCCGAACGCCCCGCCCGCCAGCAGCAGCACCTGCCGCCAGGACGGCAGCCAGCGCCGCACCCCCCGGCGGCCGGCCCGCGGGTAGTCGATCCGGTGGCGCCGGTCCGGCACCCACCGGCGCCACCCCTCCCGGTCGGCCCGCGGACGGTTCGATCGCGTCCGCGACTTCCATCGGCCAACCACCATCGGACTCCGATCCCCAGCAGGGCGCCCATCGCCCACAGCTCAGACGCCCCTCACCCCGCCGCGCGTTTCACCCGACCCCCTGTGATCGCGGTCACGGGGAGCCGGATCGTGGCGGTGGCGGGCGAACGAGCGGGGCCGGAGCCCGGGGAGCGACGGGAGCCTTGCCAGTGGCCCGGCGAGGACGGCGGGAGGCGGGACCGGGGGCCCGGGGCTCCCGGGTGCGCGCCCTCCCGCCCGTCAGCCCGAAGCGGCCATCGCCTTCGCGTGGGCCGCGAACAGCTGCGCGGTGGTGCGGGTCGGGTTGGCCGGGTCGTTGTTCCACATGACGCGGTGGCCGTCGTAGTCGGGGTAGAAGGAGCCGTCGTCGACCCGGGAGGTGAGCAGCCAGAACTGATCGCCCGCCGCGCCGGCGGCCAGTGCCGCGTCCGTCCAGGCCCGGTAGGCGGCGTCGCGGGCGGCGGTGTCGGGGACGTCCCGGCCGGCGTCGATCTGGAGGCCGAACTCCTCGACGACGACGGGCTTTCCGAGCTTGCGGCCGTCGGCGAGGTGGTCGGTGATCCAGCGGGTGCCCCAGTCGGTGGCGTTGGTGCCGGGCTTGCCGCCGCTGGTCTCGCCCCAGTTCTGCGGGTAGACGTGCACGGTGCCGTAGTCGACGGCGGGGAGGGCGGTCAGCTTGAGCCAGTCGTTGCCCTCGTAGTCGGAGTACGGGTAGTCGGCCTCGTTCGCCCGCCCGTAGAAGCCCTCGTCGCCGACGGCGAGCAGTTGGCGCGGGGCCAGCGACTTCACGTACGCGCTCATCTCGCGGGCCCAACCCAGCAGCGTGGCACCGGACTTGTCGCTGCGACAGCGCGGCTCGTTGGCCAGCTCCCAGGCCATGACGGTGGGGTCGTCGGCGTAGCGCAGGCCGGTGTGGCGGTTGCGGCGCTGGATCACGTGCTTGGCCCAGGCCCGGTACGCCTTGCGGCAGTCGGCGTCGGTGTAGAACCTGTCGTGGTGGGTGCCGTCGCCGTAGGAGTCGTCGGGCAGGCCGAGGAACCAGGAGACGTACTGCTGCATGCCGCCGTAGTCGGGCCAGTTGTTGACCAGCGGGAGGACCAGGCGCAGGCCGAGCTGCCCGGCCTTCCACACGGCGTAGTCGAGGCTCTCGAAGGCGGCCTCGTCGTAGCTGAACGGCTTGGGCTGCAGGGCCCGGTAGGAGTGGCCGTCGCCGTCGGCGAACGCCCAGGCGCGGACGACGGTCAGGCCCATCGTGGCGGCGTCGTCGAGCACCGCGTCGATCATGTAGTGCGACTGCTGGTGCAGGTAGTAGCAGTTGGTGCCGCCGAAGCGGAACTTCCGCCCGTCCAGGCGCAGTTCACCGCCGCGGGCGGTGACGAACGGGCCGCGGTCCTTGCCGGAGGCGTCCCGGCCCCGGGCGTCGGAGTCCTGGTCGGCGGCGGACGCGGTGCCGCCGAGCAGCGGGGCGGTGGCGAGGCCGAGGGCGGCCGCGCCGAGCAGGGCGCGGCGGCGGGTGGTGCGGGGCTGGTCGTTCACGCGGGTCCTCCGGACGTGCGGGCGGGGTGGGGGGTGGTGCCTGGGGGATCGTGAAGTCCCGGGAGGGACGTGGCGCGGTCGGAGTGGTTCCGGCCGCGCCACGGGGTGTCACTCGGTCAACTCGTGCTGTGTGGTCAGCCGTTGACGGTCTTCTGCGCTTCGGACCACTTCTTGTCGAGTTCGGCGAAGTAGCCGTCCCGGTCGCCGGAGGCGGCGCCGCGGGCGAT
>NZ_JNWZ01000049.1 GCF_000716545.1 Kitasatospora phosalacinea | reverse complement strand
ATCGCCCGCGGCGCCGCCTCCGGCGACCGGGACGGCTACTTCGCCGAACTCGACAAGAAGTGGTCCGAAGCGCAGAAGACCGTCAACGGCTGACCACACGGGTCGAGTTGACCGAGTGGCGCGGTCGGAACACCACCGGCCGCGCCGCCCACCGGGTGTCAGGACTTGAGAAGGAACGGAAGATGACTGCACTGCAGAGGGACCGGGGCGCCGGAAAGCCCCCCGCGGCGGCCGACGACGCCGCCCCGGCCGGCCCGCGCCGCG
Organism: Kitasatospora phosalacinea; assembly: GCF_000716545.1. Lineage (GTDB taxonomy): Bacteria > Actinomycetota > Actinomycetes > Streptomycetales > Streptomycetaceae > Kitasatospora > Kitasatospora phosalacinea. Next base: position 47,993 of record NZ_JNWZ01000049.1, on the reverse strand, counting down.
CTCCCCGGCGCAAGGCTCTGCGCCGCCACTGGTGGTTCACGCCGTGGCTGTACCTGGTGGTACCGCTGGCGTTCCTGGTGACGTTCACGTACCTGCCGATCGGCGACATGATCGGCTACAGCTTCACCGACTGGGACGGGATCAGTCCGGAGAAGGAGTACGTGGGCTTCGAGAACTACACGGACCTGTTCACCCGGCCCGAGCTGTTCAAGGTCTTCCTGGTCTCCGGCGTCTACCTGGTCGCCGCGGTGCTGCAGATCGCGCTGGCCCTGTACTTCGCCACCGTGCTGAGCTTCAACACCCGCTTCCGGAACCTGTTCAAGGGCATCCTGTTCTTCCCGTACCTGATCAACGGCGTGGCGATCGGGTTCGTGTTCCTGTTCTTCTTCCAGCCGCACGGCACCCTGGACTCGCTGCTGTCGATGTTCGGCGCGCACGGCAAGCACCAGTGGCTCGGCGACCCGGACCTGGTCAACAAGTCGCTGGCCGGCGTGTCGGTGTGGCGCTACACCGGCCTGAACCTGGTGCTGTTCCTGGGCGCGATCCAGTCGATCCCGCCGCACCTGTACGAGGCGGCGGCGCTGGACGGCGCCAACCGCTGGCAGCAGTTCCGGCACATCATCGCGCCCAGCATCAAGCCGGTGATCAGCCTCAGCGCGATCCTGGCGGTCTCCGGCTCGCTCGCCGTCTTCGAGATCCCGTACATCATGACCGGCGGTTCCAACGGCTCGCAGACCTTCGTCATCCAGAGCATCAACATGGCGTTCAAGTTCGACAAGTTCGGTCTCGCCTCGGCCAGCGCCGTCGTGCTGATCGTCCTGATCCTGATCGTCACCTGGATCCAGCGCCGCCTGGTGCCGGAGGAGAGGGTGGAACTGTCGTGACCACCGCCGTGAACCACAACCGCCGTCGTTTCCACGCCCGTTCCGCCGCCGCCTCCGGAGCCAAGTACCTCTCGCTGGTGCTGGCCAGCGCCGTGGTGCTGGTGCCGCTGCTGGTGATCCTGTTCACCTCGCTCAAGACCCGCAAGGAAGCGCTCACCACCGGGCCGCTGGACCTGCCCTCGGACTGGTTCAACTTCGAGAACTTCCGGATCGCCTTCACCCAGGGCAACATGATGCCGGCGTTCCTGAACACCGGGATCATCCTGCTGGTGTCCGTCACCGGCACCGTGGTGATCGGCTCGATGACCGCCTACGCCATCGACCGCTTCGAGTTCCGCTTCAAGAAGCTCGTCATGGGCGCCTTCCTGCTGGCCAGCCTCGTGCCGTCGGTCACCACCCAGGTCGCCACCTTCCAGATCGTCAACGAGCTCGGCGCGTTCAACACCCGCTGGGCGCCGATCCTGCTCTACCTGGGCACCGACATCATCTCGATCTACATCTTCCTGCAGTTCATCCGCTCCATCCCGGTCTCGCTGGACGAGGCGGCGCGGCTGGACGGGGCGAACTCGTTCACCATCTACCGGCGGATCATCCTGCCGATGCTCAAGCCCGCCATCGCCACCGTGGTGATCGTCAAGGGGGTGACGGTGTACAACGACTTCTTCATCCCGTTCCTGTACATGCCCTCAACCGACCTGGGCACCATCTCCACCTCGCTGTTCCGCTTCCAGGGCCCGTTCGGCGTCAACTGGGAGATCATCTCGGCCGGCGCGATCCTGGTCATCCTCCCCACCCTGGTCGTCTTCCTCGCCCTGCAGCGCCTCATCTACGCCGGCTTCGCGGCCGGCTCCAGCAAGTGAGCCGCCGCGCCGGGGGGAACGGGCGGCGGCACCGCACCTGCGCCGCGGTGCCGCCGCGCGGGGAGCCGGCGGAGGTGGCACGGTGAGCGGACGCGTCACCATCCGGGAGGTCGCCGCCCTCGCCGGAGTCTCCGCCGGGGCCGTCTCGCTGGCGCTGAACGACCGGCCCGGGGTGTCCGCCGCCACCCGGGAGCGGATCCGGGCCGCGGCCGAGCAGCTCGGCTGGGTGCCCAGCCAGGCCGCCCGCAGCCTGGCCCGGCTCGCCCCCGGCAGCGACACCGTCGGGCTGGTCATCACCCGCCCCGCCCGCCAACTCGGCCTGGAACCCTTCTACATGGAGTTCATCTCCGGCATCCAGAGCGTGCTGGAGGAACGCTCGGCGACCCTGCTGCTGCGGCTGGTCCGCGACCGGGAGCAGGAGATCTCCGTGCACCGCACCTGGTGGCGCACCCGGCGGGTCAGCGGCTCCGTGCTGGTCGACCTCACCGAGGCCGACCCGCGCATCCCCGCGCTCGCCGCACTCGGCATGCCGGCCGTCGCGGCCGGCCACCCCGGCCTGGCCGGCGGCGAGTTGGCCGCCGTGTGGACCGACGACTCGGCCGCCGTCGAGGACGCCGTCCGCTACCTCGCGATGCTCGGCCACCGCCGGATCGCCCGGGTCGGCGGCGCCCCCGACCTCGGCCACACCGCCATCCGCACCAGGGCGCTGGCCGCCGTCGCCGAACAGCTCGGACTGGAGCCGCCGCGCAGCGTCCCCACCGACTTCTCCGGCCAGGCCGGCGCCCGCGCCACCCGGATGCTGCTGGCCTCCGCGCACCGCCCCACCGCGATCATCTACGACAACGACATCATGGCCGTCGCGGGCATCTCGGTCGCCGCCGAGTTCGGCCTGCACGTGCCCGCCGACGTGTCGCTGATCGCCTGGGACGACTCCCAGCTGTGCCGGCTCACCCACCCCGCGCTGTCCGCGATGAGCCACGACGTGCACGGCTACGGCGCGCTGGTCGCCCGCACCCTGTTCGACGTCATCGAGCACCGCGGCACACCGGCCGGGCCCGCGCCCACGCCCGTCCTGGTCCCGCGCGGCAGCAGCGCCCCGCCCGCCGCCGTCCACTGACCGCCGCCCGACCGCCGTTTCCCGCAGACTCCCGGCCCGGCCCCGACTCCTTCTGAGGGTAAGGAAGTCCGGGGCCGGACCGGGGCACCACCCGCCCGGAGCGCACCCGATGACCGCCGACCTGCTCGCCACCACGATCCGCCCCTACGCCTGGGGCTCGACCACCGCGATCGCCCGCCTCACCGGCCGCCCGCCCACCGGCGAACCCGAGGCCGAACTCTGGATGGGCGCCCACCCCGGCGCCCCCTCCCGGGTCGACCGCGGCCACGGCCCCGAACCGCTCGACACCGTCATCGCCCGCGACCCCGCCGCCGAACTCGGCCCCCGGGTCGCCGACCGCTTCGGCCCCCGGCTGCCCTTCCTGCTCAAGGTGCTGGCCGCCGAGAAGGCGCTCTCGGTGCAGGTCCACCCGACCGCCGCCCGGGCCGAAGCCGGGTACGCCGCCGAGGACGCCGCCGGCCTCCCGCTCGACGACCCCCGGCGGATCTACCGCGACCGCAACCACAAGCCTGAACTCATCTGCGCGCTCGGCGAGTTCGACGCCCTGTGCGGCTTCCGCGACCCGCGCGCCAGCGCCGCGCTCTGGCAGCGCCTCGACCTGCCCGTGCTCGCCCCCTGGATCGACACCCTGCGCACCGCCCCCGCCGGAACGGCCCTGCGCACCGTCCTGACCGGCGCGCTCGCCGAGGACCGGGCCAGGGGCGAACAGGCCGCCGCCGAACTTCCCGCCGCCCTGAGCGAGCTGGCCGAAAGCGCGGACCCGGACGCGGCGAGCTGGGCCGCGTACCTGGCCGCCGCCCGGGACTACCCCGGCGACCCCGGCATCCTGGCCGCCATGCTGCTCAACCACGTCCGGCTCGGCGCCGGGCAGGCCCTCTACCTCGACGCCGGCGTCCCGCACGCCTACCTGCGCGGACTCGGCGTCGAGATCATGGCCAACTCCGACAACGTGCTGCGCTGCGGACTCACCCCCAAGCACGTCGACACCGCCGCGCTCGCCGAGGTCGTCGACTTCCGGCCCACCGCCCCGCACCGCGCCCCCACCGTCCCGGTCGGCCCCGGCGAACTCGAGTTCCTCACCCCCGCCGCCGAGTTCGCCCTCTCCCGGCTCGAACTCGACGCCCCCGCCGTGCTCGACGACGACGGCCCGCAACTCCTGCTCTGCACCCGCGGCACCGCCCGCCTCCACGACGGGCCCGCCCTGGGGCCGGGCCAGTGCGCGTACGTCCCCGCCGCGAGCGGGCCGGTGCGGCTGACCGGGGACGCGACCGTGTTCCGGGCGAAGGTGCCGCCGGTGCGGTGAACCCGGCGCGGGCGGGCAGGAGCCGTACTGTCCGTCCTGTCCACCCGCCGAACCCGAACCGCCCGCCCGTCCGAACCGCCCGAACCGCCCGCCCGGACCGTCCACCCGGACCGCCCGCCCGGACCGCCCGCCGCCCGGTGACCGTCGACCCGGGCGGCGGGCACCGCACGTCCCCGAGGAGCCCGCATGCAGCCCACCGCCACCACCGCCGTCCTGTTCCAGGGCGACAGCATCACCGACGCCGGACGCGACCGCGCCCGCCCCGGCCACCTCGGTTACGGCTACGCGGCCATGGTCGCCGCCGCCCTCCCCGGCACCTCCACCGTCCTCAACCGGGGCGTCGCCGGCGACCGGATCACCGACCTGAGCGCACGCTGGGACGAGGACGCGCTCGCCCACCGCCCGCAGCTGCTCTCGCTGCTGATCGGCGTCAACGACACCTGGCGCCGCTACGACAGCGGCCTGCCCAGCCCCGCCGACACCTGGGAGGACGAGTACCGCGCCCTGCTGGAACGCCTGCACGCCCACTGCGCGCCCCGACTGGTCCTGATCGAACCCTTCCTCGTCCCGGTCACCCCCGAGCAGTGGACCTGGCGCGAGGACCTCGACCCGCGCATCCACGCCGTCCGCCGCCTCGCCGCCGACCACGACGCCCTGCTGCTCGCCGCCGACGGCCTGCTCAACCAGGCCGCCCGCACCGCCGGCGACCCCGCCCTGATCGCCGCCGACGGCGTCCACCCCACCGAACTCGGCCACCGCCTGCTCGCCGAAGCCTGGCTGCGACTCGTCAACGGCGGGGAGTGACCCGCCCTGCGGAGCGGGGCGGTGCGCGCACTATCCTCCCTGACATGACCAGCAGCCCTGCCGGCGGCACCCGCGGCGCCCGCCCCACCATGAAGGACGTCGCGGCGGCCGCCGGGGTCGGGCTGAAGACGGTCTCCCGGGTGGTGAACGGCGAGAGCGGCGTGACGCCCGAGATGGCCGCCCGGGTGCGGGCCGCGATCGAGGCGCTCGGGTTCCGGCGCAACGACAGCGCCCGGCTGCTGCGCACCGGCCGCACCGCCAGCGTCGCCCTGCTGCTGGAGGACATCAGCGACCCGTTCTCCTCCGCGCTCTCCCGCGCCGTCGAACAGGTCGCCGCCACCGAGGGCTGCCTGCTGTTCACCGGCTCCAGCGGCGAACAGCCGCACCGCGAGCAGGAGTTGGCCCTCGCCTTCTGCGCCCGCCGGGTCGACGGTCTGATCGTCGTCCCCGCCGGCGACGACCACGGCTACCTGCTGCCCGAGGTCGAGTCCGGCACCCCCGTGGTCTTCCTGGACCGCCCCGGCAGCATCGACGCCGACGCCGTCCTCAGCGACAACGCCGGCGGCGCGAAGGCCGGCACCGCGCACCTGATCGCCCACGGCCACCGGCGGATCGGCTTCATCGGCGACCTCCCGTCCATCCACACCGCCGCCGAACGCGCCCGCGGCTACCGCGAGGCGATGGCCGAGGCCGGCCTGCCCGTCGACGAACGCTGGATCGACTGCGGCCCCACCGACCGCGCCCGGGTCGCCGCCGCCGTGCACCGCCTCACCACCGGGCCCGACGCCGTCACCGCCCTGTTCACCGCCAACAACCGCGTCACCCTCGCCGCCCTCCACCACCTCCCCGCCGCACGGCGCCCCGCCCTGGTCGGCTTCGACGACCTCGAACTCGCCGACCTCCTCACCCCCGCCCTCACCGTCGTCGCCCAGGACCCGGTCGCCCTCGGAGCGCTCGCCGCCCGCCGCCTGTTCGACCGCCTGGCGGGGGAGAGCGCGCCCCCGGCGCGACTGGAGCTCCCGACGCTGCTGATCCCGCGCGGGTCGGGCGAGACGCCGCCCGGCGGGCACTGAGGGCGGAGTCGGGTTCTCCTACGCCCGGTAGGCCGTCTCCAGCCAGGAGCGGTGGTCCTCGCCGAGGAGGCGGGGCGGCAGGTCGGCGATCCAGGCGGCCACCTCGGGGCCGACCGGGAGTTCGCGGTAGAAGCCGAGGTGGAGGTCGGGGAGACGGGCGAAGTGCAGCCAGTCGTCGATGGTGCGGGTGATGTGCCGTTCGGCGGTCGGGGTGCGGGTCTCGGTCCAGGCGGCGAGCCAGGGGGTGGCGGTGCCGGTGGCGACGGCCAGGGTCTCCAGGACGTCGGCGGCGTTCGCGGTGGGGTCGTCGAGGGTGGCGGGCCACCAGGCGTCCAGGACGTCCCGGACGAGTTCGGCGCGGTGCCAGGACGTCCAGTCGGCGGCGACCAGGCGGGAGGCGATCAGGCGGCCGTCGACCGCCAGCGTACGGGTGGTCAACTTCCTCAGCAGGCGCGGGGCGAGGCGCCGGTAGAGGGTGGGGAAGTCGACCCAGTGGTCGGGGAACTTCATCGCGGCCGAGTGCAGCAGCCGCTCGGGGACGAGGGCGGGCGGGCCGGCGAGGGCGGCCAACTCCTCCGGGGTGTAGCAGTGTCCGCAGCCGTCGACCACCGGTCCGGGGCGGGCGGTGCGGTCGAGGGCGTCCAGGGCGTGGTGCAGGCGCTGTTGCGCGGTCGTCATGCCGAGTCCCTGCTGGGGTACTCCGCCGGGTCGTCCGGCGAAGGTTGCGACGCTACCAGGAGCCGATGTGCCGCTCGGCGCCGGGGACCTGACAGGATGGGGAGCCGCAGGTGGCGGGTGCGCGCGGGTCCGCGAGGGTCCGCGCGGGTACGGAGTGGACGGGGTGAGCAGCAGGATGCAGCGCCGGGTGACGATCCGGGACGTGGCGGCCCGGGCCGGGGTGTCCGCCGGAGCGGTCTCGCTCGCCCTCAACGACCGGCCGGGCGTCTCCGACGCGACCAGGCGGCGGATCGTCGAGGCCGCCCGCGAACTCGGCTGGTCGCCGAACCTCGCGGCCCGCTCGCTCGCCCAGGGCGACCGGGTGCACACCGTCGGCATGGCGCTGACCCGAGGCGGCGCCGGGCTGGACCAGGTGCAGATGGCGCTGATCGGCGGCATCGAGCAGGTCCTCGCGGAGCGGCCGTGCGCGCTGCTGCTGCACACCGTCCCCGACCGGGACGCGGAGATCGCGCTGTACCGGCAGTGGTGGCAGTCCGGGCGGGTCAACGGCTCGGTGCTGGTCGGGGTGGTCGCCGACGACCCCCGGCTGGAGCCCGTGCACCGGCTCGGCATGCCGGCCGTCGCGGTCAGCCAGCCCGCGCTGTCCGGCCCGTTCCCGGCGGTGTGGACCGACGACGCGGCGGCGATCTCCGAGGCCGTCCGCTACCTGGCGCTGCTCGGCCACCGCCGGATCGCCCACGTCACCGGCCCCGAGACGCTCGGCCGCACCCTGCTGCGCGGCGACGCCTTCACCGCGACCGCCGCCGAACTCCCCGACGTCACCGCCCGCACCCTCCCCACCGACCTCTCCGCGTACGCCGGCGCCCGGGCCACCCGCACCCTGCTGACGGCCGCCGAACGCCCCACCGCGATCGTCTACGACAACGACCTGATGGCCGTTGCCGCGCTCGCCGTCGCCGAGGAACTCGGCCTGCGCGTCCCGCAGGACGTCTCGCTGGTCGCCTGGGACGACTCCGACCTGTGCCGGATCACCCGGCCCCAGCTCTCCGCCCTCAGCCACGACCCGTTCGCGGTCGGCGAGGAGGTCGCCCGCTGCCTGCTGGAACTCATCGACGAGGGCCGCGCCCCGTCCCGCCCGGCCGGCACCCCCGTCCTGGTGCCGCGCGGCAGCACCGGCCCCGCCGCGCCCTGACCCGGTCGGTGGTGTGCGTACTCGTCCGGCGGTCGACGGCGCGCACGAGGTGGTGGCAGGGCGAAGCCGGTCGAAGCGCCCGCGCGGCGCGCGGCCGCGGCGCGGCAGGTGGAGCGGTCGCGGGCGCGGGCCGATGCGTTGGCCGAGGAGATCCGCAGGTGGACACCCTGGTCCGGCGCACCGACCGGGAGATCGACCTGATCGAGGACTGACCGGCCACGGGCCGGCGGTGCTCCGGCCATCGGTGCGTGAAGAGCAGCGCAGGGGTTCGACTCCCCGAGGACAGTGCGGCTCGGCACCGCGTTCAGCCGCGCAGCAGCGCGAGGGCCAGGTCGCGGGCCCGGTAGTCGTCGAGGCCGCCGCCCGTCCTGCGCAGGAGGCCGAGGAAGCCCTCGGGGAGCAGTCGGCGCGGGGCGAAGGCCAGGCCGCGCAGGAACGGGCGGGCCTCCTCCGGGAGCCGGGGCAGGGCGGCGAGCAGCGGCAGGGCTCTCAACGCGGCACCGGACGGGGAGAGCCGACCGATCAGGTCGGCGGCGGGCAGGCCGGGGGAGCCGGTGATGCGCAGGTGCGCCTCGGCGGCGGCGATCCGGCGCTCCGGGCGGTGGTCGGCGAGCAGCGGGACGACCAGCGGCAGCAGGGGCGCGGCGGCTTCGCCGAGGGGCGCCAACGCGGCCGGCGCGGAAGCGTCTCGGCCGTCCGTCAGGAGTTCCGCGAAGACCCGCAGGGCCAGGGCCGGGTCCCCGGTCAGCCGGTAGTGGGCGGCGGCCGCCGCCGCGCGCAGCGTCCCGTCCTCGGCGCGGGCCGATCCGCTCAGCAGGGCGGTGAGTCCGGGTGTGGCGGTGGCGGTGCGGCCGAGCACCCGGGCGGCCCCGGCGGCGGCCCGGCCCTCGCGCAGGCAGGCGGTCAGTTCGGGCGTTCCGCCGCCGACCTCGCCGAGCGCGTCGACGAGTGTCGCGCTGGCGAACTCGTCCGCGCAGTCGGCGAGTTGCCGGGAGATCAGGGTGCGCAGCCGGGGGCGCGCCGGGGCGGGCAGCAGGCGGGCGGCCTCCGCGAGCAGGCCGGCGTCGGGGCGGCCGGGCAGCAGGTCGAGGGCGCGCGGGTCGCGGGCCCGCACCAGGCCGAGCAGGGCGGCGGGGTGCCGGTCCAGGTGGGCGTGCAGGGCGTCCAGCAGGGCGGCGGGCGGGGTGCGCAGGTGCTCGATCCAGTGGGCGACGGTCTCCAGCCGGGGGCCGGGTCCGTCGCGGTGGTGGGGGAGCGCGGCCGTCATCAGGTCGAGCACCTCGGCCTCGCGGTCGCGCCAGGTCGCCACGATCCGCTCGGCCAGCCGACTGCCGCGGCCGCCCTCGTCCCCGTCCGCGATCCACCGGCCCGCGACGGCGAGCGCCGCGTCCGGGTCGCGCCGCAGCAGCCGGGCCAGGTGTTCCTCCGGCCCGCCGGTCACCGGCCACAGCGGGCCGGGCCCGCCGGAGGGCCCGTCGGCGGCGAACACCTCCACCACCCCGGCCGGGTACGGCGGCCCGTGCCGGTCGGCGGCCAGCACCGCCGAGACCTGCCGGATCTCGGCGAACGGGCTGTCCAGGAAGGCCAGTCGCACCCCGAACCGGTCGAGCGCCACCAGCGCGTCGGCCCGGACGGCCGGCGAGGCGTCCGCCTCGAACACCCCGGTCAGCAGCGCGACCAGCTCCGCCCGCCGCGCCCCGGGGACCACGTCCGCCACCGAGGCCACCAGCCGCAGCGCGAGCTGCCGCGTCTCCCGCTCCGGATCCGCCAGGCACGGCAGCAGTTCGGGCAGCACCCCGCACAGCTCGGCGCAGACCGCCGCCGTCGCCCCGTCCGCCCACCTCGGGGAGGCGAGCGCCTCCGGCTCGTGCTCCGCCATCACGAACAGCAGTACCATCGCCTGCTGCCGGGCCTCCCGCAGCGGCGCGTGCCGGGCCACGTGCGCCAGGAACGGGACGGCGGCCGCCGACGCCGAATACACGCTGCCCTGGTGGCAGACGGCGCCGACCAGCTCGTCCTCCGCCTCGTCGACGGCCGCCGGATCCTCCCCGTACAGCGCGGCCAGCATCTCCGGCACGTCCTCCGCCGATCCGTACGCGTGCTCCAGCGCCGCCCAGTCGACCTGCTCCAACTCCTCGGGTGACCTCATCCGCTGCACGACTCCTCGACCGGTCCGGGTACGGACGGGACCCTACCGGCGCCGTCCGACGGGCCCGCTCCGGTGCCGGGCCGGCGGCGGCCCGGCACCGGCGGCCGGTGTCAGCGGGCCGGCGGGGCGGCCGTGGAGCCGCGCGGGGTGAGCTGGGGGGCCTGGTCCTCGTAGCCGGTGACGGGGCGGCCGGCGATGAGGTCGAGGAGGGTGCGGGCGGCGTGGGCGCCGTAGGCGTGGATGTCGCGGCTGAGGGCGGTGAGCGGGGGGCGGACGACCTGGGCCAGGGGGGAGTCGTCCCAGGCGACCAGGGAGAGGTCCTGCGGGACGGAGAGGCCGAGTTCCTGGGCGACGGAGAGGCCGGCGACGGCGGTGATGTCGTTGTCGTAGAGGATCGCGGTGGGGCGGGCGGGGGAGAGCAGCAGGCGGCGGGTGGCGCGGGCGCCCTCCTCGCCGGTGTAGTCGGTGTGGACGGTGGGCAGCGCGTCCAGGCCGAGGTCGGCGCAGGCGGCGGCGAAGGCCTCGTCGCGGATGGCGGTGTGGACCAGGCCGGTGAGGCCGGCGATCCGGCCGACCCGGCGGTGGCCGAGCGCGGCCAGGTACTCCATGGTCTCGCGGACGGCGGCGGCGTCGTCGGACCAGACGGGGGTGAGCCTCCCGGAGCCGGAGGGGTGGCCGATGACGACGGTGGGCAGGCCCATCTCCTCCAGCGCGGGCACCCGGGCGTCGTCGCGGCGCAGGTCGACCAGGATCGCGCCGTCGATGTGGCGCTCGCCCCACCAGCGGCGGTACGCCTCCAGGCCGCGCTCGTGGTCGGAGACGACCTGGAGGGCGAGCGAGTAGGAGGCGTCGGAGAGCACCTTCTCGATGCCGCCGATCAGCTCCATGAAGAACGGTTCGGTGCCGAGCATCCGGGCGGGCCGGCAGAGCGCGAGGCCGACGGCGGCGGCCTTGGCGCCGCTGAGGGCGCGGGCGGCGCTGTTGCGGACGAAGCCGAGCTCCTCGGCGACGGCGGCGATCTTGGCGCGGGTGGCGTCCGAGACGCCGGGTTGACCGTTCAAGGCGTTGGAGACGGAGACCTTGGACACGCCCACGATCCTGGCGATGTCGGCGATGGTCGGCCGCTTCGCCGGCGGGCTCTGCTGCTGGGACACCTGCTCCACGGAACCTTTCAGGACTGCTCGTCGACCGCCCGCCGACCGTCCTGGTGCCGGACGCGGACCTGCTGTGCCCTCTCAAGCTACTACGCGCACCCCTGCCGACTGTAGCCCGGCGCTCCGGCCGGGAAGCCTTCTGCAACAAACGGTTAACCGGGCGTTGACAACGATGTCTGGCCGCCCGTACGGTCTTCACGCCTTAATCGGTTAACCGCCGATCGGGCAGGCCGCTGGACGCCTGCCCCGCGCAAGAGGAGCACTTCCCCGCAAGGCCCGGTGCGGGCGGCACGCCCCAACGAACGTCGCCGCCCGCACCGCCGGCCCCGAGCCGCCGCGATTGGGACGCCCGGCGGCCGGGGCGACTCCCACCCGCACCCCCACCCCCACACCGGGACGAAAGGCACTCGCGTGAACCCGAGACTCCAGCACCACCGCCCCCACACCCGCCCCTCCGCCAAGCGCCTCGCGCCGATGGCGTTCCTGCTGGCGGCGTCCGTCGCCGCGGCCGGCCTGACCCTCGGCCGGGCCGACACCGCGCAGGCGGCCGGCGCCGCCTCGTTCGCCACCCGCTGCGGCACGCACTTCTGCCTGGACGGCAAGGAGTACTACTTCGCGGGCACCAACACCTACGACATGTTCACCTACGGCTCGGCGTCCGGTGACACCGAGACCCAGTTCATGGACAAGGCGCGGATCGACGCCCAGTTCGCCAACCTGCAGGCCGACAAGGTCGACGTGGTGCGGCTGTGGATGTTCAGCCACGAGAACTGGCACGGCTTCGAGAAGACCAAGGGCGTCTACGACGAGCAGGAGTTCGCCCAGTTCGACTACATCGTCCAGTCGGCCAAGGCGCACGGCATCCGGCTCGTCCCGGTCCTCGAGAACTACTGGGAGGCGTACGGCGGCATCGACACCCGCCTGCAGTGGGAGGGCCTCTCCGGCGGCCAGCCCGGGCGGGCCGCGTTCTTCGACAAGTCCCGCTGCCCGGGCTGCTTCACCTCGTACAAGAACTACGTCTCGTACGCGCTGAACCGGGTCAACCACTACAGCGGGGTCAAGTACAAGGACGACCCGACCATCTTCGCCTGGGACCTGATGAACGAGCCCCGGTACGAGGGCCAGAGCGCCGCGGAGAACGTCAACGGGACGACGCTGCGCGCCTGGGTGGACGAGATGGGCGCGTTCGTGAAGTCCATCGACTCCAAGCACCTGCTGGGCGTCGGCCTGGAGGGCCACGGCACGAACTACGGCTTCGGCGGGGACGAGGGCAACCCCTTCGTCCACGTGCAGCAGTCGCCGTACATCGACTACACCTCCGCGCACCCGTACCCGACCGAGTCCTGGGCGAACCTGAGCATCGACCAGACCAAGGCGCTGATCCGCTCCTGGATCACCGACTCGCACGACAAGGTCGGAAAGCCCTTCTTCATGGGCGAGTTCAACGTCCACAACGTCGACCGCTCGGCCTGGTGGGGGCAGCTCTACCCCGACTTCGAGGCCGCGGGCGGCGACGGCAGCGCGTTCTGGTGGTACGCGGACCACAACGTGGACGGGAAGTTCGGCGTGCTGGCCGGGGCGCCCGAACTGTCGGTGTTCCGAGCCCACTCGGACCGGATGCGGGCCAAGTCCGTTCTGACCAACGGCACTTCGAGCCCGACGCCGAGCCCGAGCGCGTCCGCGAGCGCCAGCCCGAGCGGCAGCCCGAGCGGCAGCCCGAGCGCCAGCGCGTCCGCCAGCGCCAGTCCGTCCCCGTCCGCCAGTGCCAGCACCCCGCCGTCGGCCGGGAGTTGCGCGGTGCACTACGGACTGTCGGACTGGGGCAGCACCTTCAACGGCGACGTGACGGTGAAGAACACCGGCAGCGCGCCGGTCAACGGCTGGCGGGTGGCGTTCTCGTTCCCCGGTGACCAGAAGGTCACCAACATGTGGAACGCGGTGCCGGTGCAGACCGGCAAGCAGGTGGTGGCGAGCAACCCGGCCTCGTACAACACGGTGATCGCGGCCGGCGGCAGCGTCAACTTCGGCTTCAGCGGCACCTCCAGCGTGGGCACCAACGGCGTTCCGACCGCCTTCACGCTCAACGGGCAGTCCTGCGGCACCTACTGACGAAGCGTCAGTTGACCATGACCGCCTGGCGGCCGCCGTACCAGTGGCGGCCGCCGGGCGGTCGAGCACGAGCAACGAGCACGAGCAAGAGGGAAGCGATGCGCAGAGGATGGGCCGCCGTGGGTTCGGCGACCGCACTGGCCCTGGCCCTGGGCGGGTGCACCGGCGGCGGTGGGCCGGCTCCGCTCGAAGGGGTGGTGGCGGAGGCCGACCGGTCGAAGGTGTCGGGGTCGATCACGGTGCTGACCAACCGGGTCGACCAGGTGAACAGCGGGCTGCTGAAGAAGTACGCCGCCGAGTTCAACAAGCTCTACCCGAAGGTGAAGGTGACCTTCGAGGGCTTCACGGACTACGAGGGCGAGGTCGGCAAGCGGCTGGCCGACGGCGGCTACGGTGACGTGCTGCTGATCCCGGACAGCATGCCGGCCGGCCAGTACCCCACCTACTTCACGTCGTTGGGGAACTCGCGCGAACTGTCGGACACCTTCGACTACATCGACTACGGCACCGTCGACGAGCGGGTGTACGGCATCGCCGACATCGGGATCGCCTCCGGGATGGTCTACAACAAGGCGGTGTGGGAGAAGGCCGGGATCACCGAGTGGCCCAAGACCCCGGACGAGTTCATCGCCGACCTGAAGGCGGTCAAGGAGAAGACCCAGGCGATCCCGTACTACACCAACTACCACGACGGCTGGCCGCTGCGGCAGTGGTCGGACGCGATCGGCGTGCCCAGCTGCGACAACACCGCGCGCGACAGGCTGGCCTCGACCGAGGCGCCGTGGACGCCGGGCAAGGACCTGTACGAGATCGACAGCCTGCTGTACCGGGCCGTCCACGAGAAGCTCACCGAGTCCGAGCCGCAGACCACCGACTGGGAGCAGTCCAAGAAACTGCTGGCCACCGGCCGGGTGGCCACCATGGAGCTGGGCTCGTGGGCGATCTCGCAGATGCGCGACGCGGCGGCCGCGGCGGGGACGGACCCGGACGACATCGGGTTCATGCCGCTGCCGGTGCAGCGCGACGGGCACTTCTGCACCGTCGTGCAGCCGGACTACAAGTACGCCGTCAACGTGCACTCGCCGCACCAGGACGCCGCCAAGGCCTGGCTGGAGTGGTACATCACCCGCTCCGGCAGCGCCGCCGCCGACGAGTCGATCTCCTCGGTGCGCGGCGCCCGGCTGCCCGCCGCGCTGCAGCCGCTGGACGAGCGGGCGGTGCGGATGATCCCGCAGACCAGGGAGCAGCTGGCGAAGGTCGACGCGATCGACAAGGCGGCGGGCATCGGCCTGGACGCGCCCGACTACCGGCGCAGGCTGGTCGACCTGGCCACGGGCGCCGTCCCCGGCGACCTGAACTCCTACTTCGCCGACCTCAACCGGCGCTGGAGCAAGGCGCAGAAGGCCGCGCGCTGAGCCCCGGAGCCGCCCACCCGATTGGTGAACCGGTAAACCTGCCGTCCTGCCGTGCCCGTCCGTGGCCGGTGGGGCGGCAGTGTCGTTCCGGGCTTTTGGGCAGTTGGCAGCCGACTCGACGGTCACTGAAACCCATCAAGGTATTTACGTAACCGGTTTATAGACACGGCCGCTCCGGCGGGTTACGGTTCTGCTCGCGCCGCAAACCCGACCACCGGTCCGGCCGAACGACCAAGGAGCCGCACGCATGAAGGACACCACCCCGCTCGACCAGGGCTGGAGCCTGCACCACGAAGGGGACCGGCTGCCCGCCACCGTCCCGGGCTGCGTCCACACCGACCTGCTGGACGCCGGGCTGATCCCCGACCCGTTCCTGGACGCCAACGAGCTGGAGGTGGCCTGGGTCGGCCGCCGCGACTGGACCTACACCCTGGAACTGCCCGCCCACGGCAGCCGCCACGAGCGCACCGACCTGGTCTTCGACGGACTCGACACCGCCGCCACCGTCACCCTCGGCGGCACCGGGCTCGGCACCACCCGCAACATGCACCGCCGCTACCGCTTCGACGCCACCGGCCTGGCCGGCGAGCTGAAGGTCGAGTTCACCAGCGCCTACACCGAGGCCGAACGCGTCCGCGCCCTGGTCGGCGACCGGCCCAACGTCTACCCCGAGCCGTTCCAGTACATCCGCAAGATGGCCAGCAGCTTCGGCTGGGACTGGGGCCCGACCCTCCCCAGCGCCGGCATCTGGAAGCCCGCCCGCCTGGAGCACTGGTCCACCGCCCGGATCGCCGAGGTCCGCCCGCTGGTCACCGTCGACGGCACCACCGGCCGGGTCGAACTCCACGTCACCGTCGAGCGCACCGCCACCGGCACCGGCCGCCCGCTCACCCTCCGCGCCACGGTGGCCGGCGCCCGCGCCGAGACCGTCCTGGACGGCGACGGCGCCGTCCTCACCCTCGAAGCCGCCGACGTCGCCCTCTGGTGGCCGCGCGGCTACGGCGAACAGCCCCGCTACGACCTCGACCTCACCCTCGCCGACGGCGACGACCCGCTCGACACCTGGCAGCGCCGGATCGGCTTCCGCACCGTCGAACTGCACCGCACCCCCGACGCCACCGGCACCCCCTTCACCCTCGCCGTCAACGGCGAGCCGCTGTTCGTCCGGGGCGCCAACTGGATCCCCGACGACACCCTGATCACCCGGGTCACCCCCGCCCGCTACCGCCACCGCCTCCAGCAGGCCGCCGACGCCAACATCGACCTGATCCGGGTCTGGGGCGGCGGCATCTACGAGCAGGAGGCCTTCTACGAGGCCTGCGACGAACTCGGCCTCATGGTCTGGCAGGACTTCCTGTTCGCCTGCTCCGCCTACCCCGAGGAGCAGCCGCTGCGCGGCGAGATCGAGGCCGAGGCCCGCGACAACGTGGTGCGCCTGATGCCGCACCCCTCGCTGGTGCTGTGGAACGGCAACAACGAGAACCTCTGGGGCTTCCGCGACTGGGGCTGGGAGGAGGAGCTGCGGGCCGGCTCCGAGGGGGCGGACTCCTGGGGCGAGGGCTACTACCTCGGCGTGCTGCCCCGGATCGTCGCCGAACTCGACCCCACCCGCCCCTACTCGGCCGGCAGCCCCTGGTCCGGCAGTTGGGACCACCACCCCAACGACGTCGACCACGGCACCCACCACTCCTGGGAGGTGTGGAACCGGCAGGACTTCGCCGAGTACCGCGACAGCGTCCCGCGCTTCGTCTCCGAGTTCGGCTGGCAGGCCCCGCCCGCGCACGCCACCCTGCGCCGCGCCCTGCCGAACGAGGAACTCGCCGCCGACTCGCCCGGCATGCTGCACCACCAGAAGGCCGAGGACGGCAACGGCAAGCTCAACCGCGGCGTCGCCCGGCACTTCGAACTCCCCACCGGCCCCGGCGACTTCGATCGCTGGCACTACCTCACCCAGCTGATCCAGGCCCGCGCCATCGCCACCGGCATCGAACACTGGCGCTCGCACTGGCCGCACTGCGCCGGCACCGTCGTCTGGCAGATCAACGACTGCTGGCCGGTCTCCTCCTGGGCCGCGATCGACGGCGACGGCCGGCTCAAGCCGCTCCACCACGAACTGCGCCGCCTGTACGCCGACCGGCTGCTCACCCTGCAGCCCGCCGACCGCGACGGCGCCCCCCGGATCGCCCTGGTCAACCAGTCCGCCGAGCCCTGGACGACCGAGCTGCGCCTGCGCCGCCTGGACGCCGACGGCAACGTGCTCGCCGAGACCACCGCCGAACTCACCGCCGACGCCCGGGCCGTCCACCAGCTGCCCGTCCCCGACGGCCTGCTGCCCGCCGACGGCTCCGACAAGGAGTACCTGGTCGCCGACGCGGACGGCCTGCGCGCCGTGCACTTCCCCGTCCCCGACAAGGAATTCGCCTACCCGGCGCCGGAGTTCGAACTGGCCGTCGAGGAGGCCGGCGACGGCGCCCTCGACGTGGTCGTCACCGCCCGCACCCTGGTGCGCGACCTGCTCCTGCAGGCCGACCGGATCGACCCGGCCGCCGCCGCCGACCGCGGCCTGACCACCCTGCTGCCCGGCGAGCGCACCACCGTCCGGGTGCACGGCGCCACCGGAACGCCGACCGCCGCGCAGGTCCGGGCGGCCGTCTTCTGCGTCGAGCCGTCCTGAACGGCCGTGCGGTAGCGGAGAGCTGAGACCCGCGCCCGGGGCCGGGCCCGCCCACCGGCGGGCCCGGCCCCGAGTGCGCACCGGGCCGGGCTGTGCCTTGAATGGTCGAGGTGCGCCCGTCCCGCCGTCCCGGCCGGACGGGCGCACCGAGCCCACCTTTCCCCGCCGGGCGAGGCCGACCGCCGCCGCCCGGCCCAGGCCCCGGAGTCACACATGCCCGTTTGCACGACCCGCGACGGTGTGGACATCTTCTACAAGGACTGGGGGAGCGGCCGCCCGGTCGTCTTCATCCACGGCTGGCCGCTGAACGGCGACGCCTGGCAGGACCAGCTGAAGGCCGTCGCCGACGCCGGCTTCCGCGGCATCGCCCACGACCGGCGCGGCCACGGCCGCTCCACCCCGGTCTGGGACGGCTACGACTTCGACACCTTCGCCGACGACCTGAACGACCTGCTCACCGGCCTCGACCTGACCGACGTCACGCTCGTCGCGCACTCGATGGGCGGCGGCGAACTGGCCCGCTACATCGGCCGGCACGGCACCTCCCGGATCCGCTCCGCGGTGCTGCTCTCCGCCATCCCGCCGCTGATGCTCCAGGGCCCGGACAACCCCGAGGGCGTCCCGCAGGAGGTCTTCGACGGCATCAAGGCCGGCATCCTCAAGGAGCGCTCGCAGTTCTGGAAGGACTCCTCGGTCGGCTTCTTCTCCGCCGACCGCCCCGGCAACAAGGTCACCGAGGGCAACAGGGACGCCTTCTGGTACATGGCCATGGCCGAGACCGTCGAGGGCGGCGTGGCCTGCGTGGACGCCTTCGCGCACACCGACTTCCACCAGGACCTGAAGGAGTTCGACATCCCGCTGCTGGTCGTCCACGGCGACGACGACCAGATCGTCCCGATCGACGCCACCGGCCGCAAGACCGCCGCCCTGGTGCCCGGCGCGCAGCTCAAGGTCTACGAGGGCGGCTCGCACGGCATCGCGATGGTGCCCGGCGACAAGGAACGCTTCAACCAGGACCTGATCGAGTTCCTGAAATCCTGACGACCCCGCCGGACGGTGCGGCAGGATGCGCGGCATGACCACCACCACCGCCACCGCCCGGCAGGCCGCCCGCGACGCGCTGGAGGGCCTGGCCCTCGGGGACGCCTTCGGGGAGCGCTGGTTCAAGCTGTTCCGGGCGCCCGCCGAGGCGATCGAGCAGATCCGGGCCCGGCGCACCCCCGAGGAGTCGCCCTGGCACTGGACGGACGACACCGCGATGGCGCTGTGCGTGTACCGGACGCTGCTCGACCGGGGCGGGGTGGACCGCACCCGGCTCGCCGCGACGTTCGGCGCCACCTTCCTGGCCGACCCGGCCCGCGGCTACGGCTACGGCATGACCCGGCTGCTGCCCGTCCTCGCCGAGCACCCGCAGCGCTGGGAGACCGACACCCGGGAGCTGTTCGAGGGACAGGGCAGCCTCGGCAACGGCGCCGCGATGCGGGTCGCCCCGCTCGGCGCCTGGTTCGCCGGGGACCTCGACGAGGCCGCCGAGCAGGCGGTGCACTCCGCCGAGGTCACCCACGCCCACCCGGAGGGCGTCGCCGGGGCGGTCGCCGTCGCGGTGGCCGCCGCGCTGGCGGCCCGGGGCCGGACGGCCGGCGGCGGCCCGGCCGGGGCGGAGCTGCTGCGCGAGGTCGCCGCCCGCACCCCCGACGGGGCGATCCGCGCGGGCGTCCGCGCGGCCGCCGAGCTGTCCCCGGACACCGAGCCGTGGCGCGCCGCCGACCTGCTCGGCAGCGGGCAGCGGATCCGGGCCTCGGACACCGTGCCGTTCGCGCTCTGGTCCGCCGCCCACCACCTGGACAGCCTCGCCGACGCGCTGTGGACCACCGCCGAGGGCCTCGGCGACACCGACACCACCTGCGCGATCACCGGCGGCGTGGTCGCCGCCCGCACCGGCCCGTCCGGCGTCCCGGCCGCCTGGTGGGAGCGCCGCGAGGCGCTGCCGGCCTGGGTGGCGGAGGGGTAGCCGGTCCTACCCGGCGGGGGAGCAGCCGGTCCTATCCGGCGGGGGCGTCCAGCAGGGCGAGCTCGGCGGGGGTCAGGCGCAGGGCCGCGGCGGCGAGGTTCTGGCGCAGGTGCGCGGGGTCCCTGGTGCCGGGGATGGCCAGCACGTGCGGGCCGCGGTGCAGCGTCCAGGCCAGCCGGACCTGGGCGGGCGTCGCGCCGTGCGCGTCGGCGACGGCCCGGACCCGGGCGTCCCGCTCGGCGGCGGGGGCGGACTCCCGGGCCGTCCCGGAGATGGCGAAGAACGGGACGAAGGCGATGCCGAGCCGGCCGCACAGCTCCAGCAGCCCGTTCTCGTCCGCCGAGCGCCGGTCCAGCCCGTAGGAGTTCTGCACGCACACCACGGGGGCGATCGCCCGCGCCTGGTGGACGTGCTCGGGCCGGACGTTGGACAGGCCCAGGTGCCGGACCAGCCCGGCCCGCTGCAGTTCGGCGAGGGCACCGAAGTGCTCGGCGACGGACTCCACGTCCGGCCCGTTGCGGCGCAGGTTCACCACGTCCAGGTGATCGGTGCCCAGTTGGCGCAGGTTCTCCTCGACCTGGGCGCGCAACTGCTCGGGCCGGGCCATGGTGTACCACTCCCCGTCGGGGGTGCGGCCGGGCCCGACCTTGGTCACCACGGCGACCCGGTGGCCGCGCCGGCCCGACAGCGCCCGGTTGATCAGCTCGTTGGCGGAGCGCAGCGGCGAGAAGTAGAACGAGGCGGTGTCGACGTGGTCGACGCCCTGCTCGAACGCGTCCTGCAGCAGCCGGACGGCGGCCGCCCGGTCGATCGGCGGGCCGTCGGAGTTGCCGTGCATGCCGTTGCCGGTCAGTCGCATCGCGCCGTAGCCGAGCCGGTTCACCTCCAGGTCGCCGAGCCTCCAGGTACCGGCCGCCGCTGCCGCTGCGTCACCCATGCGCACTTCCCCTCCATCGGATGCCAGGAGACGGAGTATGGGCCGGTCAGGGGGTGGACCGACAGGGCCCGCGGATGCGGGGAACCTCACCCCCGGACGGGGAACGAACGGACCGGCGCCGGGAGTTGGATCCGGTGTACGAAGGGACGCCGACCGGCCGTCGGCGGGCCCGGGGGAGGGGGGCCCGCGGGGCGGCAGCAGCGGATAGGCTGGCCCGGCTGGTTCTTTGCCGAAATTTTCCTGTGCGCCGTACGACGTGTCGACGGCCTTGTCCTGCCCAGACGGAGGTACTCCGCCTTGCACGTCGACCAATGGATCAACGACGTACCACCGACCCTGGTGTACGTCATCATCGGCCTGATCATCGGGCTGGAGAGCCTGGGCATCCCGCTGCCCGGCGAGATCGCCCTGGTCACCGCCGCGCTGCTGGCCGCCAAGGGCACGGTCAGCCCGTGGGGCGTGGCGCTCTGCGCGATCGCGGGTGCGATCATCGGCGACTCGATCGGCTACGCGATCGGCCACAAGGGCGGCAGACCGCTGTTCGAGAAGCTCGGGCGGAAGTTCCCCAAGCACTTCGGGCCCGACCACCTGGCCACCGCCGAGCGGCAGTTCCAGCGCTGGGGCATGTGGGCGGTCTTCTTCGGCCGCTTCGTCGCCCTGCTGCGGATCTTCGCGGGCCCGCTGGCCGGCACCCTGCGGATGCCGTACTGGAAGTTCCTGATCGCCAACGTGCTGGGCGGCGTGGTCTGGGCGGGCGGCACCACGCTGCTGGTCTACCAGGTCGGCAAGGTCGCCGAGGAGTACCTCCAGGGCGCCTCGTACATCGGCCTCGGCGCGGCCGTGCTGTTCGGCGCCGGCTCGGCGTTCTGGCTCAAGCGGAAGGCCAAGAAGTCCCGGGCCGCGCACCCCGAGCAGTCCGGCGGCAAGAGCGGCGAACCGCTCGCCGAGACCTTCGCCGAGACCGCCGACTGATCCGGGCCGCCGCCCGCCCGAGGCCGCCGCGACCCCGCCGGGTTGCGGCGGTCTCGGCGTGTCCCGGGGCGGACCCGGGTAGGTTCGGCGGGTCCGGAGTGATCACGGAAGTGGGGAGAACCCTGTGCAGGACGAAGACCCGCAGGTGTGGACAGAGGTCGACGAGTACGCCGAGGCGCTGCTGATCGGCCCCGACGAGACGCTGGACGCGGCCCTGGCGGCGGCCGACGAGGCCGGGCTGCCGCCGATCGCGGTCGCCGCCAACCAGGGCAAGCTGCTGCACCTGCTGGCCCGGATCCAGGGCGCCCGGCGGATCCTGGAGATCGGCACGCTGGCCGGCTACAGCACCATCTGGCTGGCCCGCGCGCTGCCCGACGGCGGCGCCCTGACCACCCTGGAGATCGACCCGGCGCACGCCGCCGTGGCCACCGCCAACCTGGAGCGGGCCGGCCTCGCCGACCGCGTCGAGGTCCGCCTCGGCCCGGCCCGGGACACCCTGGCGCAGCTGGTCGAGCAGGGCGCCGAACCGTACGACTTCTTCTTCGTCGACGCCGACAAGGCCAACATCCCGCACTACGTCGAGGCCGCGCTCGCGCTGGCCCGCCCCGGCGCGGTGATCGTGGTCGACAACGTGGTGCGCGAGGGCCGGCTCGCCGACGCCGACAGCACGGACCCGGCGGTGATCGGCGTGCGGCGGATGCACGAGCTGATCGCGGACGAGAAGCGGCTGGACGCCACCACCGTGCAGACCGTCGGCAGCCGGGGCCACGACGGGTTCACCCTGATCAGGGTGCTGGAGGCGTAGCCCCGGCGTTCGGGCGGCCGGTGCCGAGGTGGAAGACTGGGCGGCATGCGCATCGGACTCCTCGGCACCGGCCCCTGGGCGGGCTTCGTGCACGCCCCCGCCCTGGCCGCCCACCCCGACGTCACCTTCGCCGGCCTCTGGGGGCGCCGCCCCGAGGCCGCCGCCGAACTCGCCGCCGTGCACGGCGTCCCCGTCTACCCGACGGTCGACGCCCTGCTGGCCGACGTGGACGCGGTCGCCATCGCCCTCCCGCCGGACGTGCAGGCCGAGTACGCGGCCCGCGCCGCCCAGGCCGGCAAGCACCTGCTGCTGGACAAGCCGGTCGCGGCGACCGTCGACGCCGCCCGCGCCGTGGAGGACGCGGTGGCCGCCTCCGGCGTCGCCTCGGTGGTCTTCTTCACCACCCGCTTCGGCCCCACCCAGGAAGCCTGGATCACCGAACAGGCCGCCCGGGACGGCTGGTTCACCGCCCACTGCCACTGGATCGGCTCGGTGTTCACCACCGACAGCCCGTTCGCCGCCTCCCCCTGGCGCCAGCAGAAGGGCGCGCTGTGGGACGTCGGCCCGCACGCCCTCTCGGTGCTGCTGCCCGTCCTCGGCGAGGTCGACCACCTCACCGCCGCCCCCGGCCCCGCCGACACCGCCCACCTGGTGCTGCGCCACCGCGGCGGCGCCTCCAGCACCGTCACCCTCAGCCTGACCGCCCCGCCCGCCGCCTCCGCCAACGGCGCGGCCGTCGAACTGCGCGGCACCGCCGGCGTCACCGCGCTGCCCGACCGCGACACCGAGGCCACCACCGCCTTCGCCCACGCCGTGGACGCCCTGCTGGCCGCCGCACGGAGCGGCACCCCGCACGCCTGCGACGTCCGCTTCGGCCGCCAGGTGGTCGAGGTGCTGGCCGCCGCCGAGGAGCAACTGCTGCGCGGCGGACGGTAGTCGACGGACGGCGGGGGAGCGCTCCGGCGGTCGGTCAGACCTGTTCGGAGCGCTCCCCGGCCTGTTCGTCCTGTGCTTTCTCGTCCCGCGCCTGCCCGTCGTGCGCCTGCCCGCCCTGCTCCGGCGCGTCCCGGCGGGGCCGCTTCCACGGGCGGGGGATCCGCGCCACCAGGCCGGTTCCGGTCCCGACGGGTCCGGCGGCGTCCTCGATGTCGGCGAAATCCTCGAGGTCCTCGAAGTCCTCGATGTCGATGACGTCCCCGGTGTCCGCCCGGAGGTCCCGATGGCCGGGCCGGGCCAGCTCCAGGCCGGAGAGGTGGTTCTTCAGCCGCTTGGCCATCGGGAGGTAGGTCGCCAGGGTGAGCCCGCCGGAGACCACGGCGCCGACGACGGGCACGGCCTTCGAGACGCTCTTGGCGAAGGTCTGCTTCGACATCTGGACGCCCAGGTAGGCCGCCACCCTCTTCACCACGGGGTAGATGACGCCCTGGGTGAGCGCCCTCCGGGGGAGCTGCTTGACGATCTGCTCCGATATCCGCGTGGCGAGCTTCCCCACGGCGGCGTTCGCCGACTGGGTGCCGAACATGACCCCGAGGAAGAGCGTGAGCACGCCCTTGGTCGCGTCGTCGAGGTCGTCCTCGCCGGAGAACAGGTCGGGCCAGCTGTAGAGGTAGGCGAGCTTCTGCGAGATGCGCAGCATGTGACCGAAGTACTGGGCCAGGTCGGCGGGCACGGTGGCCGGAAGGAAGAGCAGGCCGGGGAGCCCGGCGGCGGCGGAGAGCGCGCTCGCCTTCCCGGCCTCGTAGCGGATGGACTCGTTGGCCGCCTTCTCCAGCACCTCGGCCGGGACGCCCGCCGCCGCCGGGCTCTCCTCCACCGCCCGTTCGATCTGCTCCGCGGAGCAGCTGCGCGCCAGCGCCTTGCGGAGGTACGCCTCCCGGTCGACGCGCACCCCGGGGAGATTCGCGGCGTACATCAGCACTGCGGAGAAACGCAGTTCCGGATTCTCGGGCGTTATGTTCGAGGTCACGGCAGGAACCTATCGCATCCACAGCGCACCGAACCTCTTCCAAACGTCGACCGCTGTCCGGGAGTTGGGTCCGCACGGACTTTCAGGGGCCGGCGGGCCGCCGGTCGGCCGGGCGGCGCGGTGGGATCGGCGCGGCCGGGAAGTCGCGCGGGCCGGTCCACAGGGCCGGGACGGCGTCGGCCCGGCGGGCCAGCTCGTAGGCGACCGACTCGTAGTTGACCCGCCAGCCCCGGAAGTGCGGCCACGCCTCGGCCACCGTCCGCTCCGGCTCCATGCCCGCCGAGGTGACCAGCTCCGCCGCCGCGTAGAACTCCTCGAAGGTCAGCCGGATCGGCCCGTCCGGGTCCGGGTCCGGCTCGAACGGGATGCGCAGCGCCGTCGCGATGTCCCGCAGCGCGGTGAACCCGGCGCGCAGCAGCAGCCTGGCCTCCGGCGGGGCCGAGCGCGGGTTCAGCGCCGACTGCATCGCGGCCGCGTCCATCACCGCGATCAGGCCCACCACCCAGCTGCGGTACGGCTGCGGCGAGCGGAACGAGATCAGCACCGGGTAGTTGGAGTGCCCCTCGCCCAGATCCGCCGCCAGCCGCTCCCAGTCCCGGTACAGCTCCGGCAGTTCGCTCTCGGTGCGCACCAGCGCCTGCCGGGCCAGCAGTTCGGGCCCCCAGGCCGGCTCGCCCGCCCGCGACTGCAGCAGCGTCACCTCCAACTCCCGCCGGTTGTACGCCCCGTACAGCGTCGGCAGGTAGGCGATCAGCAGCGCGATGATCAGCGGGCCGTTGGCCGCCGCCAGGAAGTCGATCACCGACAGGTGCAGCCGGTCGCCGCTGGCGAAACCCAGCGTGAACAGGCTCGACCCGGCCTCCCGGAACGCCACCCGCCACGCCAGGTCGGACGTCCCGCGCAGCAGCAGCGTGTACGCGGCCAGCGTCGACAGCAGCCAGCAGCCCAGCATCCCCAGCAGGATCAGCGGCGCCAGCCAGGTCTGGGCCCGGTCGATCGCCCGGTAGCCGCCGAACGGCGCCGCGACCGTCCGCACCACCCGGCGCAGCACCGACCACAGCCGGATCACCAGCGCCGAGTACAGGCCGCGCGGCACCACCAGGGTCCGCAGGATGCTGGCCGCCGTCGCCAGCAGCAGGGCGGCACCGGCCACCGTGGAGATCACTCGCATGCGGTCATTGTGGCGTGCCGTCGGGACCGGCCCGACCGGGGGACACCTCCGTGAAAGCATCGGCGGAGTCCCCACCGGCCGGATCGACCGACCGACCCGCCGAGCAGAGAGCCGAGCCGAGACCCGTGCCGCACGCCCCCGTACCCGACGCCCCCGAGATCCGCATCGACGCCCCCGGCTCCTTCCCCCGGGCCGTCTTCCACGAGCGCCACCCCGTGCTGATCGGGCAGGTGCTGGACGCGCTGCCGTACGGCCCGGAGCAGCGGGCGGCGCTGACCGGCCTGCTCGCCCGCAGCACCGGCGACGGGCGGCTGGAACCGCCGGCCGCGGACACCCCGGACGGCGAACGCTGGCGCGCCTGGGGCGAGGGGCTGTGGGGGCGGCGCTGGGACGAGGCGCCGTTCCTGTGGGCGGAGAGCTGGTTCTACCGGCTGCTGCTGGAGGCCACCGGCTACTTCCGGCCCGGCGACGCCTGGCGGGGCGTCGACCCGTTCGCCCCGTTCAAGGCCGCCGAACTGGCCGGGGCGGCCGTCGACGGCGAACTGGCCGCGCTGGACGCCGGGCCCGGGCCGGACGCCCTGCTGGCCGCCGCGCTGTGGGGCAACCGCGCCGACCTGAGCTTCCGGCTCACCGCCCGGGAGGGCGGCAGCGACGCGTCCGGGCTGGTCGCCGACGACAGCGCCCGGCTGTGGGCCGCCCTCGAACACGGCCGGGGCGGCCGGGTCGCCCTGATCGCGGACAACGCCGGACGCGAACTGCTCCCCGACCTGGTGCTCGTCGACCACCTGCTGGCCACCGGCCTGGCCGGCCGGGCCGTGCTGTACGTCAAACCGCAGCCGTACTACGTGTCGGACGCGACGACGGCCGACGTCCTCGCCTGCCTGGACCGCCTGCGCACCGCCCCCGGCAAGGCCGCCGCCGCGGTCGGCGAACGGCTGTGGCGGGCGATGGCCGGAGGCGCGCTCGCCGTGCGCACCCACCCGTTCTTCTGCGCCCCGCTGCCGTACGCGGCGATGCCCGCCGACCTGCGCGAGGACCTGGCCGGGGCGGTGCTGACCATCCTCAAGGGAGACCTCAACTACCGCCGCCTGGTGGGCGACCGGCACTGGCCCCCGACCACCCCCTTCGACGCGCTCACCGCCCGCTTCCCCACCCCCGTCGCGGCCCTGCGCACCCTGAAGTCGGACGTGGCCGCCGGGCTCGCCCCGGACACCGTGGCCCGGCTCGACGCCACCGGCACCCCCTGGCGGACGGACGGCCGGCACGCCCTGATCCAGGTCCGCGCCTAGGGCCCGGCGCCGTACCCCGTCGCCCCCTCCAGCAGCCGGCGGTGGCCGTCGAGTCCGGGCTCGCGCTCGGCGATCCGGCGGGCCCCGGCGAGCAGTGGGGCGGCCTGCGGCAGGTGGTCGCGGTGCTCCGGCGGGAAGGCGAGGGCGAGGCCGTCGCGGACCTCCCGGCCCGGACGGGCGGTGAAGCACCCGGCGGCGGCCGGCCGGAAGCACGGCCACGGGTCGGCGTACGGCTCGGCGGGGAGCAGGCCGCGTCGCGGTGGAAGCGCAGGTGGTGGGCGGCCGCGGCGGCGCCGCCGTGCTGCGGCCGACCGCCCTGCGGGAGAAGGGGGGGCGAGCCCCTCCAGGGTGGCCCGGGGGCCGAGCACGCCGATCAGCGGGCCGATCAGCGGGCCGACCGGCTGGGAGGTCAGCGGGCGCTCCAGGGCGAGCAGCCGGAAGACCCGCCGGGCCCGCCGGGGGCTACCGGCCGGTGCGGCCGTCGAGGAGCTCGCGCAGGATGTCGAGGTGGCCGTTGTGCCGGGAGATCTCCTCGATCAGGTGGAGCAGGATCCACCGCAGGTCGGGGTTCCGGCCGTCGCTGTGGGGCTGCTTGGCCCGGGTGTCCAGGTCGTGCTCGGCGACCAGGCGCCGCAGCCGGACGCTCTGCTCCTCGTACTCGTCGAGCAGGCGCGGCAGCGGGACGTCGACCGCGGTGCGCATCTCCGGGTCCGGGTCGTCGTCGGTGGCGTCGGCCAGCGGGCCTTCGAGCGGCCCGCCGAGCAGGACCACGTCCAGCCAGTAGTGCTCGACCCAGCGCAGGTGGCTGATCAGCCCGCAGGCCGTCATCAGCGGCGAGTCGGGCAGCGGCGCCCGGCGGGCGTCCTCGGCGGAGAGGCCCTCGCACTTGGCCCGCGCGGTGGCCCGGGCGTAGTCGAGGAAGGTGGTCAGCTGGGTGCGCTCGTCCCAGGAGGGAGGCGTGTCGGTTCGCTCGGTCATCGGAGGCAGTCTGGGCCATCCCTGACACGGTGTCGACAAGTTTTCCGTCCGGGCGCCACCGGCCGGGGCGCAGGGGGCGTCGGGGGACGTTGCCGCGCCGCGCATCCGGTGCCGCGCGGCGCGCGCACGGGCCGCCGCTACCGCGCGGGTTCTTCGGAGCGGTGCCGTGCGGCGTCGGCGGCGAGGAGGCGCACGGTGCGGATGACCGTCTCGCGGCGGCGGGCGAGGGCGGCCTCCTCGCTCTCCTCGTCCAGGACCAGCCGGCACATCCGGGGCACCGCGAAGTTCCAGGAGATCAGTCCCATGACGGTGAACAGCAGGTCCTGCGCCGCACGGGTGCGGTCGGCGTCGTACGGGTCGGCGGCCGGGTCCGCCCCCGCGAGCCGCCCGACCTTCTCGCGGAAGCCGACCCGGCGTTCGTGCTCGCCCTCGGGGTCGTCGGACGCCTCCAGCGCGTCCCACAGCACCATCCTGATCAGCTCCGGGTGGTCCTGGTACCAGTCGAAGATCTGCCCGACCGACTCGGCGACCGCGTCGAGGTCGAGGTCGAGGCAGACGCCGCCGCTGACCTCCTCCAGCTTCGCCCGCAGGACGGCGGCGAAGAGCTGCTCCTTGCACCCGTAGTAGAGGTAGATGGCCTGCTTGTTGGCCTGTGCGGCCTTCGCGATGCGCTCCACCCGGGCCCCCGCGAGGCCGTGCTCGGCGAACTCGTCGCTGGCGGCGGCGAAGATCCGCCGTCGGGTGTCCTCCGCGTCATAGGCCATGACATCGATTAAACCATTCGGTTGACTCGGCGCCTCCGGTGGGGCAGCATCGTGCCCGGCAGTAAAACAACCAGATGGTTTATTTGAGCGAGAGGCTCTGTCCATGAGCACTGCGACTCCCGTCCCCGTCCGTTCGCCGCTGACCAGCGCCCTGTCCGGAACGACCGCCGTGCTCGTCGGCGGCACCTCGGGCATCGGGCTGGCGGCGGGCGTGCTGCTGCGCTCGGTCGGCGCCCGCGTCGTGCTGGTCGGGCGCGACCCCGGCCGGCTGGAGACCGCCGTCGCCCGGGTGCGCGACGCGGAACGGACCGGGGACTCCGACGGCGCCGTCCTGGGCGTCGCGGGCGACGGCGCCGACGAGAAGGTCCTCACCGAAGCCTTCGACCGGGCCGGCGCCGTCGACCACGTGCTCGTCACCGCGGGCGGCCTCGGCGGCAACGGCCCGGTGACCAGCCTGACGGCCGACGAGATCCGGACGGCCCTCGACCCCCGCCTCCAGGCCGCCTTCGGTGCCGCGCGGGTGGCGGCCGGGCGGCTCCCCGCGGGCGGGTCGCTCACGCTCACCTCGGGAATCCTCGCGGTCCGCCCCGTCCCGGGCATGGCCGCGCTGGTGTCGGCCGCGGGCGCGGTGGAGACGCTCACCAAGGCCCTCGCCGTGGAACTGGCACCCGCGCGGCTGCGCGTCAACGCCGTCCGCTTCGGCCGGGTCGACACCCCGCTCATCCGCTCGATCCCCGGGCTCGACTCGGACGAGGCGGTCGCCGCGGCGGGAGCGACCGCTCCGCTGGGACGCATCGGCACCGCCGAGGAAGCCGCCGCCGCGGCCCTCTTCCTGATGGCCAACAACTACGTCACGGGCCAGATCGTCACCGTCGACGGCGGCGAGAGCCTGGTCTGACCGCACCGGGAGGGGGCGGGCCCGGCCCGCCCGGTGATCAGCGGTGCGGTGATCAGCGGTGCGGGGCGGGCACCACCGGCGCCTCGCGCGGGACCAGGACCCGGCGCGGCAGCATCGTGCCGGCCGGCAGGGCGGCGAGCAGCAGGCAGGCGGCCGCCCACCAGGGCGGGGTGTCGTCGGACAGCACCGAGGAGCCGAGGCCCTGCCCCGTGAGCAGGGCGGCGACCAGGGCGCCCGAGGCCGCCCCGGCCCGCCGGGTGACGACCGTCGCCGCCGCGGAGAAGAACACCGGCACCAGGGCCAGGCCGATGCCCAGGCCCGCGACGGCGGTGCCGGCCGACACGACCGGGAACGTCAGCCCGTTGTCCAGGGCGGCGATGCTCCCGGCCGTGCCGGCGGCCGCAGCCAGCAGACCCGCCACCACCAGGGCGCGGGGCGAGGCCCCCGGGCGCGGCAGGCGGGTGCGGGCCACGGCGGCGCCGACGGCCGCCCCGGCGGCCAGCAGCGCCGGCGGCGCGAGGGTCGCGACCGTGGCCTGGTCGTCCCCCCGGTACGTCATGAGGACCAGCATCGGCAGCAGGCAGAGGAAACCGGCGCCCGCGAGCACCGCGACCAGCAGGCCGCCGAGGTGGTCCCGCCCCTCGACCACGTCCGGCGGCAGGATCCGCCGGCGGGTTGTGCGCTGCTGCCACCAGAAGACGGCGAGCAGGACCAGTCCGGCGACGGACGGCGCGACCGTCCAAGGGCGCAGCGGCTGTTCGTAGGCGTAGGCGAGGGCGCCCGGGCCGAGCGCTCCCGGCAGTGCGCCGAACGGGGAGAAGCGGGCCCGGGTCGGCTGCGGGGCGTCCGCCGGCAGGGCGCGGACGCCGAGCAGCGCGGCCAGTGCGGCGACCGAGCCGACGAGCGGGAGGAGGTACGAGGAGAGCAGGGTGATGCCGAGCAGCCCGGCCACCGTCCCGGCGACGGTGACCGAGGCGTACACCCCGAACGTCCCGGCCCGCTCGGCGGGGTCGCGCGGATCGGTGGCCGTGGCGGCGAGCGAGGCGGCCAGCGCGAGGGCGCCGAAGCCGCCCTGGAGGGCGGGGACGGCGACCTCCGGCAGGCCGCGGGAAAGGTTGAGGGCGTAGTCGAGCAGGCAGGCCGCCGTGAACCCGGCCAGCCCGACGGTCAGGGTGCGCCGGCGCCCCGCGAAGTCGGCCAGGTGGCCGCCGGGCAGCAGCAGCGCGGCGAAGACCACCGCGCCCCAGACCGACTCGGAGCCCAGGCGGAGGAGGGCGCCGGTCGCCCAGTCCCCGTGCACGAGGGCGAGCACCACGGCGAACTGCGTCAGCGCGAGCACCACCCGGGCGCCGCGGCGGCGGGGCGCGGTCGGCTCGCCGACGCGGGTCGGGGCGGACCCGGGGGCGGGCGCGGCTGTGGGCGCGGCGGCCGTGGTGGCCGCAGGAGGGGCGTAGGCGGAGGCGGCGGCCGGGACGTGGGCGCGCTCCGTCGGCGTGTAGCCGGACAACCGGGCGGGCGCGGGCACGGGCGCGGGCGCCGGCGGACCGCTCCGGGGTTCGGGTGCGTAGTCCAGCAACCGGGCGGCGTGGCGGCCGAGTTGGGCCAGGATCTCACCGGGCAGCCACACCCCGGAGTCGTCCCCGCCGGTGCGGGCGGAGATCTGCGCGGGAGTCGGCCGCCGGGCCGGGTCCTTGTCCAGGCAGGCGCGCACCAGCTCGTCCAGGGCGGCCGGGACGCCGGTCAGGTCGGGTTCCTCCTCGGCGATCCGGAACAGGTGGGCGTGCAGGTTGGAGCCCTCG
Source organism: Kitasatospora phosalacinea (assembly GCF_000716545.1). GTDB lineage: Bacteria > Actinomycetota > Actinomycetes > Streptomycetales > Streptomycetaceae > Kitasatospora > Kitasatospora phosalacinea. The sequence goes on along the minus strand of NZ_JNWZ01000049.1, from coordinate 16,991 downwards.
GCGCCGAACAGCAGGCGCCCGGTCGCGGCGTACACCAGGACCGCGCCGAGGCAGAACACGTCGCTGGCGGCGGTGAGTTCGAGCCCCCTGGCCTGCTCGGGCGACATGAAGCCGGGCGAGCCGATCAGCATGCCGGTGCGGGTGTGCAGACTGTCGCCGACCAGGCTGTCCATGGCCCGGACGATGCCGAAGTCGATGACCCGCGGCCCGTCCACCGTCACCAGCACGTTGGACGGCTTGAGGTCGCGGTGGATCAGCCCGGCCCCGTGGACGGCCTCCAGCGCCAGGGCCAGCCGGTTGGCGAGGATCCGCACCGAGCGCTCGGGCAGCGGGCCGAAGTCCCGGGCGACGACCGCCGCCAGGTTCGGCCCCGGCACGTACTGGGTGGCCACCCAGGGCACACCGGCCTCGGTGTCGGCGTCCAGCACGTCCGCCGTCCAACTCCCGCCCACCCGGCGGGCGGCGGCCACCTCGCGGGCGAAACGCCTGCGGAACTCGGCCTGTTCGGCGTACTCGGCCTGGACGACCTTGACCGCGACCGTGCGCCCGGCCTCGGACCGGCCGAGGTAGACCAGGCCCATGCCGCCCGCGCCGAGGCGGGCGATGAGCCGGTAGGGGCCGATCTGCGCGGGGTCTTCGGCGGTCAACTGGTCCACGCCAGGAATCTAGCGGAGACGGATCGCGCGGGGGCCGGAAACCGCGAGGTGGCGGCCCCGTCAAATGGTGTTGCGCGGAGGTGAGTTGACCGTCGGGCGGGGGAGCGCGCCCCGGTGCCCGACGGCCGGAGGGCCGAAAACCGCTTGGGGGAGCCGGTGCCGGACGGTAGAAAGACCGCGGACGGGACGGCGACGGGGACGACGGAGGGGGAGCGGCGATGGCGCTGCCGGACGGGATGACGGTACGGCCCGCGACGGGCGGGGACGCGGCGGCGGTCTGCGAGCTGCTGAACCGGGTGGACGAGATCGAGACCGGCGAGCCGGGCACCGACCTGGTCGAGGTCGAGCAGGAACTCGGCCACCCCGGGCTGGACTTGGCGCGCGACAGCTGGCTCCTGCACGACGGCGACGGACGGTTGGTCGGCTACGGGCTGGTCCGCGACCGCTCCGGCGGCGAGCGGATCGACCTCGACCAGTACCTGCTGCCCGGCCAACTCGCGGGCGGGCTCCACCTGTTCGACCTGATGGAGGCCCGCGCCGCCGAACTCGCCCGCCGCAACGGCGCCGAGCGCGCCGTGCTGCACCTGCTGCTCAACAGCACGCCCACCACCGACACCGACGCGATGCGCGCCCGCGGCTGGCGGCACGTCCGCCGCCACCACTCCCTGCACCGCGCGATCTCCCCGGCCACCGACCCGCTGCCCGAGCCCCCGGCGGGCGTGCGGCTGCGCGACTGTGTCGAGGAGGCGGACCGGCGGGTCGCGCACCGGCTGATCCAGCGGACCTTCGCCGCGCACTACGACTTCAAGCCCCGCGAGTACGGGCAGTGGCTGCGGGACATCGGCGCCGAGACGGTGGACTGGTCCCTGGTGTGGGTCGCCGAGCTCGACGGGCACGGCGACGTCGCCGTCCTGCGCACCGGCGTCCGGCCGCCCGCCACCGCCTGGGCGTCCAACATCGGCGTGCTGCCCGCCACCCGGGGCCGCGGCCTCGGCGGGTACCTGCTGCGGCACTTCTTCGCCGCGCACGCCGCCCGCGGCCTGACCGCCGCCGGCCTGGGCGTCGACACCGAGAACGCCACCGGCGCGATGGAGCTCTACCTCAAGAACGGCATGGAGCTCCGGTTCGCGGTCGACACCTGGGAGTTGGTGCTCCCGACCGCCGCCTGACCCCGTTCCCGCCGTTCCCGCCGTTCCCGCTTCCTTCCGGCAGAGGAGGGCCCCGACCGTGGCCGACACCGGGTACGACGCCCGCACCGCCGCCGACTACCGAGCGGCCCGCGAACTCCCCCGCGAGGGCCTGACCGCCTGGCGGGAGGCGGTCGCCGAGCACGCCGCGCTGCGCCCCGGCGCGACCGTCCTCGACGTCGACGTCGGCGCCGGCACCGGGGCCTTCGCCACCGCCTTCCGCGACTGGTACGGCGTGCACGTGCTGGCCGTCGAACCGTCGCCCGCCATGCGGAAGTCGATCCCGGCGGGGGAGGGCGTCACGCCGCTCGGCGGACGGGCCGAGCAACTGCCCGTCGCGGACGCGGCCGCGGACGCCGCCTGGCTCGGCTCGGTCGTCCACCACCTCGCCGATCTCGACGCCGCCGCAGCGGAGTTGCACCGCGTACTGCGCCCCGGCTCGCCGGTGCTGATCCGCAACTCCTTCCCCGGCCGCTGCCGACGCGACCTGCGGGCGCGGTACTTCCCCGAGACCGCCGCCGGTATCGACCGCTACCCGAGCGCCGAGCGCGTCACCGCTGCGTTCACCACGGCCGGCTTCACCCGGACCGCCCTGCTGCCGCTGCCGCAGCGCTCCGCGCCCACCCTGGCCGCGTTCGCCGCCGGCCTGCGCCGCGGCGCGGACGGCAAACTGCGCGCCCTGAGCGAGCAGGCGTGGACGGCCGGCCTCGCCCGGCTGCGCCGAGCGGCCGCCGAACGGCCGGACGAGCCCGCCGTCAGCTGGATGGACCTGCTGGTGCTGCGGCGCGACTGACCCCGCCCGGGGCGCCGCGCCGCGAGCACGTCCACGGTGCCGTCCACCAGGAGCTCCGGCCCGGCGAAGACCGCGCCGAGGAGCACGGACCGCAGCCGGACGCGGCCGGGTCCGGGCCCGCCCGCGGCCGGTGCGGGGCGTGTTCCGGCCGTGGGCGGGGCGGGGTGGTGCGAGGTGCGGGGTGCGGGGTGCGGGTGGTGCGGGTGGTGTGCGTGCGGGCGTCAGCCGTTGGCGAGCGCCTGGACGCGGTCGAGCGCGCCGTTGAAGTAGTCCTGGTCGCCGGGCAGCGTGCCGGAGTCGGCGTACTGCCAGATGGTCTGGTAGGACCAGCCGGCCGGGAGGGTGCCGACCGCGGTGGAGTAGCGGGCTATCCAGAGCGGGTTGGTGGTGGCGAAGGAGGCGTTGTTGCCGGTGCAGGTGCTCCACCAGTTGGTGGTGGTGTAGATGACCGGGTAGCGGCCGGTCTTGGTGTGCACCGTGTTGGAGAAGTCGCGGATCCAGCTGACCATCCCGGCCTGGCTCAGGCCGTAGCAGGTCGCGCCGTACGGGTTGTACTCGATGTCGAGCGCGGGCGGCAGCGTCTTGCCGTCCTTGGACCAGCCGCCGCCGTGGGCGACGAAGTAGGCGGCCTGGGTGGCGCCGCTGGAGACGTTCGGCAGCGCGAAGTGGTAGGCGCCGCGGATCATCCCGACGTTGTAGGAGCCGTTGTACTGCTGGGTGAAGTACGGGTTGGTGTAGCTGGTGCCCTCGGTGGCCTTGACGTACGCGAAGCGGCCGCCGTTGGCGTACGCGGTGCTCCAGGCGACGTTGCCCTGGTATCCGGAGACGTCCATGCCCTTGGTCTGGGTGGCGGCCAGTGCTGCGAAGGTGCTCGCGGTGTCGGCTGTGTCCCGGTGCGCGTTGCCGCGGCCCTCGTGGGCGGGGACGGTCGAGCCGGCGTAGTCCTGCTCGGGGTGGAAGCCGGGCGGGTCGGTGGGCCCGGCGGCCTGGGCGGGGGCGGCGGCGATGCCGACGGCCCCGATCAGCAGGGCGGTGGAGACGGCCGCGGTGGCGGCGCGGCGGAGCGTGCGGATGGTGCCGGAAGCGGTCATGACGACTCCTCAATCCGGTGGTCGCGGCCCCGTCGGCCGCATGCGGAGAAGATATAGTCATGGCCCCGTCAGTCAACAGAGTGTTGAAACCACATATCGAATGAATGTATGTAGAGCGAACAGCCATAGGTGTGACAAATGAACACCCGCAATTCCGCCCGATGTTGACGGAGTGACAGGAGAGCGGCGTGCTGGCGCGCCCGGCCGCCCCGGCGGTACCGTGTCAACGCGCGTCCCGCTGCCGGGACGACCGGGCCGAGACGAACGATGGGGGAGCGGTGCCGGACGGACGCCTGCTCGCGGTGAGCGACCTGCACGTCGGCATCGCGGACAACCGCGCCACCCTGGAGGCCCTGCGCCCCACCGGCCCGGACGACTGGCTGATCGTCGCGGGCGACGTCGCCGAACGCGTCCGGGACGTCGAAGCCACCCTGCGCCTCCTCACCGACCGCTTCGCCAAGGTCGTCTGGACGCCCGGCAACCACGAACTGTGGACCACCACCCACGACCAGGCCGACCTCGCCGCCCCCGAGCGCTACCGCCTGCTGGTCGAACGCTGCCGCGCCCTCGGCGTGGCCACCCCCGAGGACCCGTACCCCGTCTGGCAGGGCCCCGACGGTCCGTACGCCGTCGCCCCCGTCTTCACCCTCTACGACTACAGCTGGCGGGTGCCCGGCGTCGCCGACAAGCAGCAGTCGCTCGCCCGCGCCCACGAGAACGGCGTGGTCTGCACCGACGAGTACCGGATCGACCCCGCGCCCTACCCCGCCGTCGACGACTGGTGCCGCGAACGCGTCGCCGCCACCGAGAAGGCGCTCACCGCCCACGACCCCGACCTGCCGCTCGTCCTGGCCGGCCACTGGCCGCTCGACCGCCGCCCCACCGACGTCCTCCACCACCCCGACTTCGCCCAGTGGTGCGGCACCGAACTCACCGCCGACTGGCACCGCCGCTTCAACGTCGCCGCCGTGGTCTACGGCCACCTGCACATCCCGCGCACCACCTGGTACGAGGGCGTCCGCTTCGAGGAGGTCTCGCTCGGCTACCCCCGCGAGTGGCGCCGCCGCGGCCACCCGCGCGGACTGCTCCGCCAGATCCTCCCCTACCCCGGCCCCGCCGAGCAGCCCGTCCCGCCCCCGTCCGCCGGACCGGACGGCCGCTGACGGTACCGCCCCCGTCCGCCGGTCCCGACGGCCGCTGACGGTACCGGCGGCTAGGGTCGGAACCCTCGGACAGCGGCGGCACGGCAGGGGGAACGCGCGGTGGGCGGAGTCGGACTGACGACGGCGCAGGTGCTGCGGTGGCGGCTGCGCAGGCAGCACCTGGACGCGGCCCGGCCGGCGGACGGTCCGGTCGCCGTCGTCCGGCGGCTCGCCGGGGTGCAGGCCCAGGTCCCGGCCGCCGCCGACCTCGCCGTCGCCCTGCGCACCGGCCCCGGCGCCGCCGGGGCGCTGCGCGCCGACCTCGCCGAGGGCCGCCTGCTGCGCACCTGGGCCCAGCGCGGCACCCTGCACCTGCTCGACCCGCGGACCGCCGCCGACGCGCTCGCCCTGATCGGCTCCGCCCGGACGTGGGAGAAGCCCGCCTGGACCAGGCAGTTCGGCGCCACCCCCGGGCAGGTCGCCCGACTCGTCGAAGCGGTCGGCGAACTGCTCCACGGCGCGGTGCTGACCAGGGAGGAGCTGGCCGCCGCGCTCACCGCCGACCCCGACTTCGCCCCGCTCGCCGGGCAACTCGCCTCCGGCTGGGGCGCCCTGTTGAAACCGCTCGCCTGGCAGGGCGTGCTCTGCCACGCGCCCGCCCCCGCCGGCCGCGCCGCCTTCACCCACCCCGCGAGCCACAGCCCGCACTGGCCCGGCCTCCCCCCGGTCGAGGAGGCCGGACCGCGCCTGCTCACCGCCTACCTCGGCGCGTACGGCCCGGCCGGCCTCGACCGCTTCGACGCCTGGCTGTCCCGCAACAGCCTGCGCAAGAGCGTCCTCAAGGGCTTCGCCGCCACCCTCGGCGACCGGCTCGCCGAAGTCACCGTCGACGGCGCACCCGCCTACGCGCTCACCGAACACCTCGACGAACTCGCCGCCACCACCCCCGCCCCCTCCGTCCACCTGCTCGGCGCCTTCGACCAGTACGTGCTGGGCCCCGGCACCAAGGCCGCCGAGGTCCTCCCCGCCGCCCACCGCGCCGAGGTCAGCCGCACCGCCGGCTGGATCGCCCCGCTGCTGCTGGCCGACGGCCGGATCACCGGCACCTGGGAACAGGACGGGCCCCTCCTCACCGTCACCCCGTTCGACCAGGCCCCGCCCGCCGACGCCCTGGCCGCCGCCGCGCGGCGCCTGGCCGAGGCCACCGGGACGACCGGCCTCACGGTGCGGGTCGCCGGCCCGGACGGCGGCGGCGCGGCCCGGCCCGGCGACGGGACGCCCGGGTAGCGGCACGCACCGCGCGCCGCAGCCCGAAGCAGGCCCGACGCAGACCCGGAGCGGGGAACGGCGCTCCCGGCGCGGGCGGGCGCTGTGGGACCATGGCGGTTCCGGCGCCCCCGCCGAGGGGGCCCGTTCGTACGGCACCGCCCCGAGGAGAGCACCGATGACCGCCGCCGAGCCGATGTCCGTCCCGACCACCCCGGCCCGGTCGGGCGACCCGGCCGAACCGGTCTTCCGGACCGCGGAAGCGCGGGACGTGCCGGCGCTGGTGGCGCTGGTGGAGTCGGCGTACCGGGGCGAGTCCAGCCGGGTCGGCTGGACCACCGAGGCGCACCTGCTGGAGGGGCAGCGCACCGACGGGGCCGCAGTGGCCGAACTGCTGGGCCGCCCCGGCTCGGTGGTGCTGGTGGTCGAGCGGAACGGCGTCCTGGTCGGCTGCTGCCACGTCGAGCGGCGCGGCGGCGCGGCGTACTTCGGGATGTTCTCGGTCTCCCCCGCCCTCCAGGGCGGCGGCCTGGGGCGGCGGGTGCTGGCCCGGGCCGAGGAGTGGGCCCGGGCCGAGTGGGGGTCGACCGCGATGGAGATGACCGTCATCGAGCAGCGCGCCGACCTGATCGCCTGGTACGAGCGGCGGGGCTTCGCCCGGACCGGCGAGTTCGAGCCCTTCCCCTACGGGGACGAGCGCTTCGGCGTGCCGCTCCGCTCCGACCTGCGCTTCGTCAAGCTGGCCAAGCCGCTGGTGTAGCGCGCCGGTGGACGGCCGTCACCACCTGGACGGGGCCGGCGGGGCGACCACCGGCGGGCGGTCGTCGCAGGTGAGGGTGTTGGGCAGCTCCCAGGGGGCCAGCCAGTCGCCGGTGGTGCCGCCGCCGGAGTTGCCGCCCAGGTCGGTGACCGAGAACTCGGAGCCGGCCGGGGTGAAGTGGAAGGTGCCGCAGTTGTTGACGCCGACGGCGCCGACGTTGCGGGCCACCACGTTCTGGAAGCTCGCGGAGCCGGCGACGCGGACGCTGAGCACCGAGGTGCCGGTGCCGTCGATCCTGACGTCCTTGAACGCCAGGTTCGACAGCCTGTACCGGTCCTTCACGCCCCACTCGGCGACCGCCATGATCGCGTTGTAGGTGGAGTCCAGGTAGTGGTCGCCGGTGACCTCGACGGCGGCGTCGACGTCCCGGTCCAGCACCTCGAACCAGATCGCGCCGAGGCCGATGTTCCAGTTCAGCTCGTACGTGCCGGCCCGCACGGTGGTGTTGTCGGTGAAGTGCAGGTAGCCGGTGAACGGCTCGGCGCCGAAGCGGGAGCCGGCGTGCAGGCCGGAGCCCTCGCGGACCGGGTCGGCGACCAGGTTGTTCGAGACGGTGGTGTCGGTGCCGCCGTACACGGCGATGGCGTTGGCCAGGGTCGGCGACTGGACGGTGTTGTGGTCGATGACGTTGCGGGCGTCCTCGGTCCTCTCCGACCAGAGCGCGATGCCGTCGTCGCCGGTGTTGCGCAGGAAGTTGTCGCGGATCACCGAGTCGGCCACGCCGGTGTGGAAGTTGACGCCGTCGGCGATCTGGTCGGCGATCTGGTTGCCGGTGACCTTCAGGTTCTTCATCGGGCCGTCCAGCCAGATGCCGACCTTGGTGTGGTGGATGTACAGGCCCTCGATGCTGGAGTCGCTGAACGCCCCGCCGACGCCGTTGACCTGGTCGGTGTCGATCCGTTCCCGGACGTCGCCCTCGATGGCGAACCCGGAGAGGTGGACGTTGCGGCTGCCGCCCTGCGCCGCGTCCTTGCCGTAGACGCCGACGCCGGTGTGCACGCTGCCGTCGGGGGCGGGGGTGGTGAGCGTCCGCTGGGCGCCCTTGAGCACGGTGTACCAGCTGCCCGCGCCGATCAGCGTCACGTCGTCGACCACCAGGTGGCGGTCGACCCGGAAGACGCCCGGCGGCAGGTAGACCGGCAGGCGCAGCGTCCGGGCCAGCTTGACCGCCCGGTCGACGGCGTCCGCCGAGTCGCGCCGCCCGGTCGGGTCCGCGCCCAGCGCCAGCACGTTGACGGCCTTCGGCTCGACGTGCGGGGCGGCGACCAGCTGGGAGTCCAGCAGGTCGATCACCGCCCAGGGCGCCTTCGACCCGGTGGGCAGCGCGACGCGGACCTTGTCGCCCGCCCGGTGGGTGCGGCCCAGCAGCAGCCGCTGCTCGTCGTACGCGTGGCCGGGCCGGAACGGGGTGGCCACGGTGGGCGCCGGCGTGGTCGCGGCGGGCACGCAGCCGCACTCGGTGATCCACCAGTCCGGGTGCAGCAGCCCGGCCTCCGGGTCGTTGGTGAACGGGTACTGGTTGTACAGCCAGGAGTACTGGCTGGTGGCCGAGAGCTGTCGGCGCTCCTTGCCGTTGACCGTGACGTCCAGCGGGGCGGTGATCCCGCCGCCGTCCGCCGCGTCGGGGAGGCTGTAGCGGACGGTGATCGCGTTGGCGTCCTCCGGCAGGGTGAACTCCACGTACTGGCCGGGGGCCAGCTTCACGGCGCTGCGGCCCGAAGCCTCCGCGGCCAGGGTGTACGCGGTGCGGTCGGCGGCGATCACGCTGCCGGTGGTGGCGGCGTTCTCCGCCTCCTGCTCCAGGAAGTCCACCCGGGCGCCGCGGCCCGCGGTCAGCGCCGGGTCGATCCCGGCCCGGGTCACCACGGCCCGGCCGTCCCCGGAGGAGGGCGCGGCCTGCGCGGCCGGGGCGCACAGCGCCACCCCCAGCCCGAGCACGGAGGCGACCACGACCGCCCCGGCGCGGGCCGAACGGGGGAGGACGGAACGGGCGGGGGCGGCGGGGGCGGCAGTCATCGGGGACCGGCTCTCTCGAAGGCGTGGTGGAGGTGAGGCGACAGTAGGGGGGCGTGCCGCACCACCACAAGAGAGTTGCACGGAAATTTCTGCCCTGTGTCGGATTCTTGCGGCTGTTGAGACGGTCGTTGCGGTGCGATCAGCTCTCGACGACCGGGACGCCCGGCTCCCGCCGCGCCGCCGCCCACTCCACGTACCGGCCGGACTCGCGGGTCAGGCCCACCAGGAACCACAGCAGCACGTCCCGCAGCAGCCGCGGCAGCGCCCGGACGCGTGCCGCGAGCCCGGGCGCGCCCGGCCGCCGGGTCTCCCGGTACAGCCCCCACGCCGAACGCGCCACCACCGGTCCGTTCAGCCCCCGCGCCCGCGCCGCGGCCTTCGACCCCTTCGCCGCCCCGTCCCTGCCGCCCACGCGGTCCTCCCCGAACCAGCCCTCCGCCGTCCTCCGGCTTCTTCCACGGTACGGGGCCCCGCATGCCCGCGGCGGGCCCGCGACCGACCGCGACACGCCAGGGGGAGGGCGCGACACGCTGCGGGCGGCGGCGCGTGCGTGCGCGGCGCGGGGGCGCGGCCGATGCTGGCCGCATGACGAGCAACAGCACCACCGAAGAGCCCCTGGTCAGGGTCGCCGAGTTCCGCACCGACAGCCGCTACCGCCTGGTCCACTTCCAGGGCGTGGGCTGGAAGCCGCTCGCCCCGGAGGAGTTCGAACCCGAACTGCACCACCACTTCCCCGACCTCGACCCGCGCGACCCGGTCCGGGTGCACTGGGACGACCGCCCCTGGGAGTGGCCCGCCTGGCACCCCGGCGAAGCCTGACCCCGCCGCCCGCACGCCCTCCGCACGCCCTCCGCACGCACCGGAGCCCGGCCCGCGCGACCCCCCGCCCGGGCCGGGCTCCGGCACGTCCCCGTCCGGGGCTCAGCGCGCCCCGGCGAGCAGCGCCAGCACCTCCTCGGTGGTGCCGGTCTCGCCCAGTCGCGGGAAGATCCGCTGCACGCTGTTGCGGTGCGCGTCCGCGTCCAGGTCGCTCATCGCGTCCACCGCCAGCGTCACGTGGTAGCCGTGCTCGTGCGCGGCCCGCGCGGTGGACTCCACGCCGATGCTGGTCGCCACGCCGGCCAGCACGATCTGCGTCACGCCCCGGCGGCGCAGCTGCACGTCCAGGTCGGTGCCGTGGAAGGCGCCCCAGTTGTGCTTGGTGACCACCAGGTCGGACGGGTCCAGCAGCTGGTCGGAGAGCCGGTCCCAGCCCTCGGGGCGGGCCGCGCCGGAACCGCCCCGGTTCTGCTCGGTGCGGCCGGGCGGCACGTCCCCGCCGTCCGCGGCGAAGGACACCCGCACCAGCACCACCGGCAGCTTCGCGGCGCGGAACGCCCCGGCCAGCGCGACGGCGCGCTCCAGCACCTCGCCGGCGGGGTGCGGGGCGGTGGGGGCGGCCAGGATGCCCTGCTGGAGGTCGATGACGACCAGGGCGGTGTTCGGGTCGAGCGCGGTGACGGACACGGCGGGCCTTTCGTCGGGGCGGTGCGCGGACGGCCCGGGGCCCGGACCGTCCAGTTCCACTGCGCAGGTTACCTGTACAGTTCGGACGGCCCGGGCCCCGGGCCCGGCGCGCTCCGGCTCAGCCCGCCAGCTGCGCCTCGATCGCCGCCACCAGCTCCGCCGACTCCGGCTCGGTCCGCGGCCGGAACCGCCCGACCACCTCGCCGTCCGCCGACACCAGGAACTTCTCGAAGTTCCACTGCACGTCCCCGGCCTCACCGGTGGCGTCCGGGACCTCGGTCAGCCGGGCGTACACCGGGTGCCGCTCCGCCCCGTTCACGTCGATCTTCTCGAACAGCGGGAACGACACCCCGTACGTGGTCGAGCAGAACTCCTGGATCTCCTCGGCCGACCCCGGCTCCTGCCCCATGAACTGGTTGCACGGGAACCCGAGCACCGTGAACCCGCGCTCCCCGTACTTCTCCTGCAACCGCTCCAGCCCCGCGTACTGCGGCGTCAGCCCGCACTTCGACGCCACGTTCACCAGCAGCAGCACCTTGCCCCGGTACTCGCCCAGCGAGGACGGCTCGCCCGCCAGCGTCCGGATCGGGAGCTCGAACAGCGAATCCACCATGACCTGCACCTGCCTTCTCTTGCGACGGTCTGCCAACGCCCCCGAACCTACCCCGCCCGGACGCTCCGGCGGAGGCTCCCGGCCCGCCGCCCGCCCGCGTGGTCCGATGGGGGACCGGAGAAGGACAACGGCGAGACGAACGGACGGACGGCGATGACCGAGTACACCGACCTGCGGGCGGTCTTCCTCAACTGCACCCTCAAGCGCAGCCCCGAACGAAGCCACACCCAGGGCCTGATCGACCTCAGCGCCGGCATCCTGCGCCGCCAGGGCGTCCAGGTCGAGGAGATCCGCGCCGTCGACCACGACATCGCCACCGGCGTCTGGCCCGACATGACCGAGCACGGCTGGGACACCGACGAGTGGCCCGTCCTCTACTCGCAGATCATGAACGCCGACATCCTCACCCTCGCCGGACCGGTCTGGCTCGGTGACAACTCCTCCGTCATGAAGAAGGTGATCGAGCGGCTGTACGCCTGCTCCTCCGTCCTCAACGAGCACGGCCAGTACGCCTACTACGGGCGGGTCGGGGGCTGTCTGGTCACCGGCAACGAGGACGGCGCGAAGCACTGTGCGATGAACGTGCTGTACAGCCTCCAGCACCTCGGCTTCACCATCCCGCCGCAGGCCGACGCGGCCTGGGTCGGCGAGGCCGGCCCCGGCCCCTCCTACCTCGATGAGGGCTCCGGCGGCCCCGAGAACGACTTCACCAACCGCAACGTCACCTTCATGACCTGGAACCAACTGCACCTGGCCCGGATGCTGAAGGACGCCGGCGGCATCCCGGCCCACGGCAACCAGCGCTCCGAGTGGGACGCCGGTTGCCGCTTCGACTTCGAGAACCCCGAGCACCGCTGAGTGCAGGGCAGCCCGCGCCGGGGTCATGGCCAGGGGCGAACGTCCGCGGGCGGCGGGAACGAAGCCCGGCCGCCGGCCGCGATCGAGTCGAGGTCGCACCGGGCTCGCGGCGGCGGCCCGGTCACCGGCCCTGCGGCGCCGGGGACATGTCCGGGAGGAGCTCGCGCACCTGGGGCAGGTAGGAGGGATCGATGTCTCCACAGATCCGAAGGTCCTCTTCCGCCTCCTCGGTCCGTCCCAGCGCGACGAGGCTCCTGGCGCGCTGCAGCCGCGCGTCGAGGTCGTCCGTCTCGGAAAGCACGGAGTCCAGGAGTGTCACGGCCAGCCCGTGCCGGGCGTCATCGTGACAGGCGACCGCGAGGTTGAAGCGGATTCCCGGCGCATCGGAAAGCGCGAGGGCCTGTTCGAGGTCGGCGATGGCCGACGCCAGGTCACCGGCCCGGTGGGCCAGCGCGCCGCGCAGGGCCCACGCTTCCGCGTAGTCGGGGGCCGCGGTGAGCGCCGCCGAGTAGACTGCGGCCGCTTCCTCGAACTCGGCTCGGAGCTCGTGCAACTGACCTTTGAGGCAGAGCAGTTCCGGGCTGTCGGGGGTGGCGCCGAGTCCGGATTCGACGCTCGACCAGGCGATCCGCACGGCGTCGACGTCGTCCTGTGCCAGCTCGATCAGCAACGAGCTGCGGTTGATGTGTGCTTCCGTCATGCCGGGAGCGATGTCCACGACGTACTCGTAGTCGGCCAGTGCGCCTTCGATGTCACCGGCTTCGGTCCGCGCCTCGGCGCGGTTGAAGTAGGCCTCGGGAAAGGGCGGGGAGAGCCGGATGGCCTGGTCGTAGTCGGTCAGCGCCTCGCCCAGCCGCCCCTGTCGATGCAGCAGTATGCCCCGGTCGAGGTAGTACTCGGCGTAGTTGGGATCGCGGGCGATGACCGCGGTGAACTCGTCGAAGGCCTCGTCGGGGCGGCGGAGGGCCGAGAGGAGCTGGGCCCTGTTGTGCCGGAGCACCGAGCGGTGCAGGGCTTGCTCGTCGGGATCCAGTTCGGTGTCGAGGCGGGCCACGCAGGCGTCCACCAAGGCGAGCGCGGCTTCCGTGTTCCCCCGGTGCATCTCGATGAGGGCCAGGCCGTTGCGGTAGAAGGCGGTGGTCATCGCCCGGTCCTTCGGATCCGGCAGCTGGCCGGCGAAGGCGATTCCCTGGTTGATCCAGCGGCGGGCCTGTTCGTGGTCCCGGTGTTCCGCGGCGAGATGGCGCGTGTAGATCATCGCGGTGGCGTAGGCGGCCTGCATGTGCACCGACGGCGAGGTGCTGACACCACGGGCCCCGTCGTACAACGCAAGTGCCTCCTCGGCGAGCCCGAGAGCGGCCAGCGAGGTGGTCATCTTGGTGGTGAAGGCCCACCAGTGTCCGGGGTTGCTCTCGTACGTCACCAGGGCGCGTCCCCGTGCGCCGTAGTCCAGGACCGCGTGGTAGAAACCGAGGTCCATGCAGTAGTCGAGCGCGTACCGCAGGGCGTCCGCACCGGCTCCTGCCGGGTCGCTGCCGTTCTCCGCGTGCCAGGCGATCGCCCCGAGGCGCAGCGAGGGCTCGGCGGCCGCTTCCAGCTCCTGGCGGCGCAGGTCGTGCAGAGCCTGTCGGTCGGCGGGCGACAGTCGCAGGTAGGCCGCCTGCTCCGCCTCATCGTCCCCGGTGCCGTCGTTGTCGATGTAGGAGGAGGCGGACGCCGGTTCGCCCGGCCGGACGGCCGCAGCGGATGCGGCGGCGACCAGGTGCCGGCAGTGCACGGCGAGTGCGGCGCCGAGGCTCTCGGCGGGAGAACCCGCCGGTTCGTCGAGGGGCTCATCCGCCGTGGTCACCACGACGGTGAGACGCTCGGGGGCGATCCTGCGCAGGAGTACGGCCAAGAACTCGCCGTCGGTGGGGTCGGCCCGGTGGGCGTCGTCGACGATCAGGGACCGGGGCCGGTCGCCGAGCGCCCGCAGGTACGCGCCGAGGAAGTCGACGAGACCGTTGGCGATGCGAAGCGTGCGGACCGCGGAGTAGAAGCGGGTGCGCTCCGCGGGCACGGCCAGGGAGGTCAGCGTCTCCCTGGACGCCGGGACGAGGGCCCGGAGTTCGGGCGTGGTGGAGAGGATCTCGACACTGTGCCGGGCGACGGCCTCCGGGCAGCGCTCCAGCGCGTCCGGGACGACGGCGCGCAGCAGCGTGCCCACGGCGGTGTACGGCCCGCGCAGCCGACGGTGGGCGCTGACCGCGGCGAGCGGCAGGGGCAGCTCCAGCCGTTCCACGGCTGCGGCCCGGTCCGCCCGCGAGGATGCGCTGATCCAGTGGTGGCGTGGAGCGGTCATGAGGGAACTACCTTTCTTGCACGGGCACGGGCGCGGCGGTCGTTGAGGGCCATGAAGGCGACTGCGAGCAACTGGGCGAGCAGGAGGGCCAGGAGGGTCGCCGAGTCGAGGATCCCGGCCAGGGGCTCGCCGCCCCGCAGGCGTCCGAACACGCCGGTCAGTAGCTGATAGGCCGACGGCACCACCACGGTGGCGAAGGAGGCGAGGGTGAGTGCGTAGCCCACGGGCAGGAGGTACGCGTACCAGCGGGCCGCGCGGAGGTCGGCCGGACCGTACGCGGACAGGTCGACGGCGGCTCTGCCGGTCCATCGGCGCACCGCGTTGCGCAGCACGGCCGCGGCCGCGCCGTGCAGGTCCGTGCATCCCAGGACGGTGGTGAGCAGGATGTACACGTCGGTGCGCAGGTAGAAGAAGAGCTGCCAGAGCAGGCGCAGCATGATCGCGAAGGCCAGTGCCAGGCAGACCCGGCCGACCAGTGGCAGCGCGCCGCCCGGTTCGCGAACCACGGCCGCCACCAGGGTGAGTGCGGCCATGGCGAGAACGTCGGCCAGCATCCCGGCGAGAATCGGCAGGTAGCGCTGTCGGCGCGGAACGGCGACCAGCCCCGGTAGGGACGTCTCGAACACCACGAAGATCAGACGCCGGCTCACCGAGAAGCGGGAGTTCAGCCCCAGGCGGCGGCCGGCCAGCGCGTGGAACGCCTCGTGCAGGGCGAGGAAGGGCATCTGGCCCAGGAAGAGCACCAGGCTGATCGCGGTGTACGAGGGGGTGAAGAACAGGGCACTGCGGTGGGGTGCGAGCTCGGGTGCCCGCGCCATTGCCACGACCGAGAGCGCGGTCAGGAGCGCGTAGCACATCCAGGCCGTTCGGCTGAAGAGCGCCCGCCCCAGCCGCTGCCAGCGCACCGGTGCCGGTGCGGCAACGCTGCTGCCGTCGTGGATGAAGCCCAGATCCTCCAGTACGGCGAGCAGGTCGGGCATGTCGACGCTCTCACCGTGTGCCTCCTCGTGGCGCTCGGCGGCCTCCCTGGGCGGGATGCCGTCGGCCAGCATGCGGACCAGTTCGGCGCCGTCGGGGGGGAACACCGCGTAGGAGTCCACCGCCGGGCTGCCGATGGTGACCTCGTCGCCCTCCTGCAGGTAGACCAGCGGCCGCAGCGCCAGCGGCCGGTCGAGGTCGAGACGGGAACCACCAGGGGCGCCGTCGACTGGGGCGGACACGTGGACTCCTCTGGAGAGCAGGTTTCGTGGATGTGGTGGGGCCCGGCCGGGATGCCCCGGCCGGGCCCCACCCGAACTGCATCAGAAGGGCCTCCACCCGCAGAACGGGTCGGAGTAAAGCGCCGTGGCGGTGCTGGTCAGGCGCACCGGGCCGGCCTTGCGGACGACGATCTTCTTCATGTGTGGTCACCTCCACTCGTGATGTGTCTTGCCGCACCGAAACCTAGGCGGCGGCGGTCTACGACCGGTTTGGCAGCGGTAAAGGAATGGGTCGGGCGATCGAGCGGTGCGGCCGCCCTCGCACCGGAGCGTCGGGGCGGAGCCCACCCCCGGAGCCGTTCCTGCTGGGATCTCCACAGCTCAGGCGGGGTGCCAGAGCGTTCCGCCGGTCTGGCTCGGTGGCAACTCCTCCGTCATGAAGAAGGTGATCGAGCGGCTGTACTCCTGTTCGCCCGTCCTCAACGAGCACGGCCAGTACGCCTATTGCGGGCGGGTCGGGGGCTGCCAGGTCACCGGCAACGAGGACGGCGCGGAGCACTGTGATGCTGAAGGACGCGGGCGATCGCCCGGTGCCCCTCATGCGGTGTCGGGCTCCGCCCTGCCCCGGAGCGCGGATGGAGAAGTGCGCGCTCCGGGGCAGGGCGGGATCGATCAGCGGTCGGCCCAGATGGAGTTCAGCTTCTGGGCGCTGAAGGCGTCCAGGGAGGCGGTGCCGCCGGTGGCGTAGGCGGACACGCCGTTGTTGGCGGGGTCGGGGAAGATCTGGTCGGTCAGGACGACCCGGCCGTCCGCCGCGTACACCTCGACGGAGGAGGTGTCCACGACGACGCGCAGTTGCAGCTTGCCGTCGGCGTCGAGGCTGAGCGGTGCGCGGTGCACGGCGGCGAAGTTCCCGCCGAAGGAGGAGTCGCCCGAGCGCGTCCGGTCGACGTACAGCTCCCCGGCGGTGGTGTCGTAGCCGATGCGGGTCTCCTGGCCGCCTCCGGTGCGGACCTTGATGCCGAAGTCCGTCGCGGTGCCGGCCCGCAGGGTGGCCGTGATGTCGAGCAGGGTGCCCTGGGTGCTCAGGGGCACGTCGGCACCGGCCGCGAGGGTCGTCGTCGGCGCGGTGCTGACCGTCCCCGTCCTCAGTTGCTCCAGTTCCTTGACCGGAACCTGCACCAGCTGCGGGGCGCCGTTCACCGTCTTCAGCGAGAGCTCCCTGGGCAGGGAGTCGGCGCTGCGCCAGGGGGAGGTGGGGATGTTCCCTCCGTACTGCCAGTTGTTCATCCAGCCGATGACGACGCGGCGGCCGGCGGGCTCGTCGTTGAAGGAGGTGGCGGCGTAGAAGTCGGCTCCGTAGTCCATCCAGTGGACGTTCGAAGCCTGGCTCTGGGCGGGGGTGTCGGTGAGGGTGAACTGGTCGGCGTTGATGTGGCCCCAGCCGCCGGTGTTGTTGTCGACGATCTGGATCCGGGCCTGCTTGCCGGCGAGGTCGTGCAG
>NZ_JNWZ01000048.1 GCF_000716545.1 Kitasatospora phosalacinea | reverse complement strand
CCGAGATCTACACAAGGAGTATCGTCGGCAGCGTCAGATGTGTATAAGAGACAGTCCCCACACAGGGCGGCCGCCCCTCCCCCACCACCTCGCTCCGCAACGAACCCTCCCCGACTCCCCGGCACGCACCCCCGCCCCCACCCCCACCACTGCGCCGATGCCCGCGTACCCGGCCGGCCTCCCCTTCCCCACACAGGTCGGCCGCCCCTCCCCCACCACCTCGCTCCGCACGAACAAAGGTGTGAGTCATGAGCGCATTCCACTGGCTGAACGAGCAGTTCAGCTTCTTCGGCCTCTTCCCCGTCTACTGGTCCGACTTCCTGGGCAACATCCTCGCGCTCGCCACCGTCTGGCTGGCCCTGCGCCGTTCGCTGGTCGCCTGGCCGGTGCAGATCCTCGGCTCGGTGTTCCTGCTGATCGCCAGCCTGAACGTGCACCTCGGCGGCAACGCCGCCCGGCAGGTGGTGATCATCGTCTCGGCGACCTGGGGCTGGGCGACCTGGAAGCGCAGCCGCGAGCAGGAAGGCACCATCAACGTCCGCTGGGCGAACTGGAACGAGCGCGCGGTGCTGGCAGCCGCGATGGTGTTCGGCACGATCGCGTTCGCGGCGGTGCTGAAGTGGCAGGACGCCTCGTTCTACCCGGGCGCGCCGATGTGGATGGTGAGCGCGGACGCCTGGATCTTCGTCGGCTCGATCATCGCGATGTACAGCCAGGCCCGGCGCTACATCGAGTTCTGGTTCGTCTGGCTGGCGGTCGACCTGGTCGGCGTGCCGCTGGCGGTGCACTCGAAGCTGTACTTCTCCGGCATCGTGTACTCGATCTTCTTCGTGATGGTGGTGCTCGGCATCCGCGACTGGGCCTCGCGCAGCAAGCCGCAGGAGATCGCCTCCCCGCTGGAGCCGGCCGTCCTGGTCGAGGGCCGCGAGGAGACCACCCGCTGAATCCCCTCCAGCCCGGCACGGGCCGTCCCACCCCGGGGGCGGCCCGTGCCGGCTCCGGCCCGTGAACCAGCCGTCCGCCCTTCCCGGCGAGCCCGTCCTGGCCGTGGCCGACCGGTCCCGCCGCCTGCTCGCCGCGGCCTGCGCCGACGCGTACGGCGAGGCCGCGGTCCTCTGCCTGCCCGAGACCGGCGCCCGGCAGCGGCTGCGGCTGCGGCTGCGGCTGCGGATCGACTTCGACCAGCCGGTGGGCACGCCGGCCCTCCACCCGGAACTTCCGCTGCCGGCCGCCGGGTCGGGCGAGTACGACGGGGGCTGCGCCGTCCTCCTCCACCGCACCGACTGGCAGACCCTCCCCGCCCGCTCCACCCGCCGGTGCGCCGGCACCGCCGAACCGCCGCGCCCGCTCCGCCGCGCCCGTCACTGCGGCGGCCTCAGGCTCCCTGCCGGAGGCCGGACGGCCGGATGCTGCTCTTCATCGAGACGTTCTGCCGAGCCCGCTCACGCCTCGTCCCCTCCCCCGCCCCCGAACAACCCCTGCTGCCGCGCGATGTCCCGGACGAACACCACCCCGTCCACCTGCCCCAACGCCTCCGGATCCAGCCCGAAGTAGGTGTGGTCGGCCGGCACCCGCGCCTTCACCGGCCCCGCCTCCCGCACCGCCGCTCCGAGCAGCACCGGGTCCAGGACGCTGCGCGGGTCGGGGAGGGCGGTGAGGAGACCTTCGAGGGTGTCGGGGGCGGGGCGGTCGTCGGGGGCGCGGTTGCCGAAGGTGGTGGCGAGGAAGGCGTAGCCGCCGTCGAGTCGGGAGTCGAGGAGGGATCCGGCGCTCCACCACAGGAGTTGGTGCTCGCCGAGCGGGATGCGGCTGGCCTCGCGCTGGAGGTGCCGGTTGTGGGCGAAGGCGAGGGTGGGGCCGCGGCGGGCCTCGCGGCGGAGGATCGCTTCGAGGTTGTCGGCGATCATCAGGTCCCGTTGCCGCATCAGGGAGTTGAGCCGGTCGGGGCCGTCCCCGGCGGTCGCCGCGTGGTAGCGGAGCAGCCCGGTGGCGGTGCGGGCGTCGAGTTCGGCCCGCCAGCGCAGGCCCTCGTCGTCGTGGAACTGCGGCCGGTGCGCGGCCAGCAGGGCGCCCAACTCGTCGGCGAGCAGCCGCAGTCGGGCGGCGTCTTCGGTGCGCCCCACCGAGCGGGTCGGGTCGAGGGCGGCGGCGGGTTCGGTCCAGCGGTCGTCCGGCCCGCAGAGTCGCAGCAACTCCCGCCGCTCGGGCAGGAGTTCGGCGGGGAGGCGTTCGGCCAGGAAGTCGTGCAGCCGGATCAGCGAGGGGCCCGGCGCGGCGGCCCCGGTCATCTCCAGCGGGCCGTCCGCCCCGTAGAACCTCAGCCGTTCACCCGGCTCCAGCCCGGCGTTGAACTCCCGCATCCAGCGGACGAGTTCGCGGTTCCCGGCGTACGCCCCGAAGCCGTGGCCGAATCCCTCCCGCAGCACGGCGTCCAACTCGCCCTCCCCGCCGCCGGTGTACGCGTCGACGGCGAGCGCGGCCAGGCAGTCGCTCTCCAGGGCGATCGAGCGGTAGCCGTGTTCGGCGACCAGGTGGCGGAAGAGTTCGTTGCGCAGGTCGAGGAACTCCTCGGCGCCGTGGGTGGGCTCGCCGAGGGCGAGCAGCCGGGTGCCGGCGGGGACGAGGGCGGCGAGGGCGGCGGCGGAGAAGGGACGGGCGGCGTTCCCGAGCGAGAGGGGCATGGGTTCCACCGTATCGTTGAAACCACGGTGTAAACTTTTCCGCTCTCAGCCCGGGAATCGACCAGAAAACCTTCAAACACCATGGCCTTCCGCCCGATCGACCTGGCCCGCGCGCACGGCCTGTCCACCCAGGCCGTGCGCAACTACGAGGCGGCGGGCGTCCTGCCGCCCGCCGGGCGCTCCGCGCACGGGTACCGGCGCTACGGCGAGCGCCATGCGGCGGCGCTGCGCGCCTTCCTGGCCCTCCTCCCGGGGTACGGCCACCCGGCCGCCACCGCGATCATGCGCGCCGTCAACGCGGACGACCTGCCCGAGGCGCTGCGCCTGGTCGACGCCGGCCACGCCCTGCTCGCCGAGGACCGCCGCACCCTGGAGGCCGTCCGCACCGCCCTCGACCACCTGCCGCCCGCCGGGACGGCCGAGGAGCCCGCCGCCGGGACGCACATCGGGCCGCTCGCCCACCGTCTCGGCCTGCGCCCGGCCACCCTCCGCGAGTGGGAGCGCGCGGGCCTGGTCACCCCGTCCCGGGACGCCCGCACCGGCTACCGCGTCTACACGTCCGGTCAGGTCCGCGAACTGCTGCTCGCCGAACAGCTCCGGCGCGGCGGCCACGGCCTGGCCCGCACCGCCGAGATCCTGCACCGCCTGCGCACCGCCGGCTCCCCCGAGGCCGTCCGCCCCACCCTGACCGCCTGGCAGGACCGCCTCACCGCCCGCGGCCGCGCCCTGCTCGCGGGCGCGGCCGCCCTGCACGCCTACCTGGACCCTCCGGCCTGAGCCCCCGGCCTGAGCCCCCGGCCTGAGCCCCGGCGAGGGGCCTGGGCATCACGGCGTCCGTCCGGCGCGGCGAGGCTCCGGACGGCGCGGCGAGGGCACGGCGCTGCGCGCGCCGCCGACCGGACTCGAGGCGTGCCGCGAGTCGCTGCCGTCGCGGGAGCGGATCCTCGCGGGAGCGGATCCTCGGGCACCGCCTCCAGCCCCGGGCCCCGCTGTCCGCCGAGGCGGTCGAGCAGGGCCCGGGGCTGGAGGCGGTGGCCTGCCGGACCGACGCCACCGCTCTCTGAACCCCTTTACACACCGGCCCGGTTGGTGACCACGCCGTTCGACATGGTGAGCGGCACCGCCGAGTCGGCGAACGCGTCCGGGTCGGCGGTGAGCGGGTCGAGGGCGAAGGCGGTGAGGTCGGCGCGCAGCCCGGGGGCGATCCGGCCGGTGTGCTCGGACTCCCCTGCCGCGCGGGCCGCGTGGGTGGTGTAGCCCTCCAGGGCCATCAGCGCGGTGAGCGCCTGGCCGGGGTTGACGGGTGCGGTGTCGGTGCCGGCGTGGCGGCGCAGTTGCGCGTAGGCGAGGACGCCGCGCGGGTCGTGGTGGGCGATCGGCCAGTCGGAGCCGAGGGCGAGGGTGGCGCCGGTGTCGCGCAGGGTACGGCAGATCCAGGCGCGTTCGGCGCGTTCGGTGCCGAGCCGGGTGGACCAGGCGTCGGTGTGGTCGGCCCTGGTGTAAGCGGAGTGGGTGGGCTGCATGGACGCGGGGACGCCCAACCGGGCGAAGCGGCGGGCCTGTTCGTCGCCGAGCGTCTCGATGTGCTCGATCCGGTGCCGGCCGCGCCCCTGGCCGGGCAGCGCGGCGACGGTGTCCAGCACGTGCCGGACGCCCGCGTCGCCGATCGCGTGGGTGGCGGTGCGCACCCCGTACGCGTCCAACTGGCGTACTACGTCGGTGTATTCGGCGGGGTCGAGCCAGAGCCCGGCGGTTCCCTCGCCGTGGCAGTCGGGGTGTTCCAGCCAGGCGGAGCCGCCCTCGACGGTGCCGTCCATGAACAGCTTGACGCCGCCGACCAGCCAGTTGCGCCCGGATTCCGCCTGCAGCGCGGCGAGTTCCTTCAGCCCCTCGGCGCCGGTGCCCGGCATGCACCAGGGCGCGATGCGCAGCCGCAGCGGCAGGTGGCGGGTGTCCTCGATGGCGCGGACGAGTTCCAGGATGTCGCCGCCGGCGTCCATCACGTGCGCCCCGGCGAGGCCGCCGGCGGCCATCCGGAGCAGCAACTCGTGGAGGGCGTCCCGGCGTCGGGCCAGCGGGAGGCCGGGCATGACGGCGGTGACCAGGTCCATCGCGGCGTGTTCGACCAGGTGGCCGGTGGGGGTGCCGTCGGGGTCGCAGACGACGGTGGCGCGCTGGGCGAAGGTGCGCGGCCCGGTGGCGCCGGCGGCGCGCAGGGCGGGGCCGGTGGCGAGGGCGGAGTGGCCGTCGTAGAGGCGGATGAAGGCGGGGGTGTCGGGGCCGAGCACGTCCTCGATCACCGAGCGGTGGACGGGGTGGTCGCCGAAGACGTTGTGGTCGAGGTTCCAGGCGAGCACCCACCCGTCGATCCGTTCGGTCCGGGCCAGGACGGCGCGCAGCCCGTCCAGGTCGCGGACGGCGGACAGGTCGGTGCCGGTGGAGAGTTCGAGCCCGAGCGCGGGGTGGCTGTGGCCGTCGACCAGCCCGGGGACGAGGACGGCGTCGCCGAGGTCGATCAGCTCGGTGCCGGGTCCGCGCCAGTCCCGGGCGTCGGCGGCGCTGCCGACGGCGGTGATCAGCCCGTCCGCGACGGCGACGGCGGTGACGGCACCCGGGTCGCCGTCGAGGGTGTGGACGGTGCGGGCGAGGACGATGCTGTCGGGTGACACGGTGAACTCCTGGTGGTACGAGGGTGTTTCGGGGGCCGGCCGGGCGTCAGACCGAGCTGGGCACCGGCGCGTCCGTGGCGGGCTGCGGGGGCTCGGCGCCGAACGCGGCGTACACCTCGGGCCGGCGGGCCCGGGTGCGCAGCGCGTACAGCACGCCGGCGGCGAAGACGACGGGGACGATCAGGACCAGGACGCGGTTGACGCCGGCGGAGGCGCCGGTCAGCAGCTCGATGTGGTCGACCACCAGCCAGAGCGCGCCGGTCAGCAGCACGGCGGCGACGGCGGGCGCCACGACGGTGCGCAGCGCCCCCTCGCCGTGGCCGCTGCGGCGGCGGAACCAGCAGGGCACGGCGACGGCGGCGAGCAGTTGCAGCGCGACCAGGGCGAGCATGCCGGGGGCGTTCACCCACAGCAGCAGCCGGGTGTACGGGTCGGCCCCGGCGGCGGCGAACGCCACGACGACCAGCAGGGCCAGGACGCTCTGGGCGATCCCCGAGACGTACGGGGAGCGGTGCCGGGGGTGGATCCGGCCGAGCGCGCGGGGCAGCAGGCCCTCCTCGGCGAGGGCGAGCCCGTAGCGGCTGGTGGCGTTGTGGAAGGCCAGCAGCGAGGCCAGGATGCTGGTGACGATCAGGACGTGCATCAGGTCGGCGGCCCAGGCGCCCACGTACTGGTCGATGGCGGTGAAGAACAGCCCGCCCGGGTCCTGGGCGGCGGCCGCGACCACCTCGCCGTCGCCGTACGCCTGGATGACCGTCCACACCACGAAGGCGTAGAACAGGCCGAGGAAGGCGACGGCCAGGTAGGTGGCGCGCGGGACGGTGCGGTCGGGGTCGCGGGCCTCGCGGCGGTAGATGACGGTGGACTCGAAGCCGGTGAACGCGGCGAAGGCCATCGCCAGGACGCCGGGCATGCCGCCGGTGAGGACGTTGCCGGGGGCGAAGGAGTGCAGGCTCAGGCCGTGCGCGCCGCCCTCGAGCAGCACGGCGGCGGCGAGCAGCACCAGGATGCCGGTCTCGGCGAGCAGCAGGACGCCGAGCAGCTTGGCGCCGAAGTCGATGGAGCGGAAGCCGCCGTACCAGATCACCACCAGCCCGATCAGCGCGGGCAGCAGCCAGGGGACCTCGTGGCCGGTGAGCGCCTGGACGGTGTCCCTGGTCGCGGAGCCGAGCAGGCCGAAGACGCCGATGTTCATGCCGAGGTAGCCGAGCAGGGCGAGCAGCGCGGCGCCGAACCCGGCGGGGCGGCCGAGGCCCTGGGTGACGTACGCGTAGAAGCCGCCGGCGTTGCGGACGTGCCGGCTCATGGTGGTGAAGCCGACCGCGAAGACGGTCAGCGTGACGCCCGCGGCGAGGTAGCCGACGGGGGCGCCGATGCCGCCGATCAGCAGGGCGAGCGGGGCGACGCCGGCCATCACGGTGAGCGGGGCGGCGGCGGAGACCACGAAGAAGGCGATGTCGGCGGTGCCGAGGCTGCCGCGGCGCAGCGTGGGTGCGCCGCCCGCGGCGGAGTGGGGGGTTTCGGTCATGGCGGAGCCCTTCTGGCGGCCGGGTGGGGAGTCCGGCTGGTGGTCCCGACTGCGGACGACCATAAACCTAAAGGTTGATGGTTTTGGCACCCTAGCCCGGCGCACTACCCTCTGGGAAGACCCGGAACCCGAGGTCACGGCGGTATCGGCACAGGACGCGACGGGGGCGGCAACGGTGGGACGGCCCAGCAAGGCCCTGCTCGACCGCGAGCGGATCGGCGCCACGGCGCTCGCGCTGGTCGACGAGAGCGGCGACTTCAGCGTCCCGCAGATCGCCCGCCGGCTCGGCGTGCAGACCGCCTCCGTCTACCACCACGTGGACGGCCGGGCCGGGATCGTCGAACTGCTGCGCGTCCAGGTCTCCGCCGCGATCGACCTCACCACCCTCGACCTGCGCCCCTGGGACACCGCCCTGGAGGCCTGGGCCCGCTCCTACCGGGCCGCGTTCGCCGCCCACCCGAGCACCGTCCTGCTGCTCACCACCAGCCAGGTGGCCGCCCCCGAGGTGCTCGAACAGTACGAGCGGGTCGTCGCCCTGCTGCTGGAGAGCGGCTTCCCGCCGCCCGTCGTGATGCCGCTGCTGTCCGCCGTGGAGAACGTGGTGCTGGGCTCCGTGCTCGACCTCGCCGCCCCCGGGACGGTCTGGGACCCGAACGCCGACACTCCCCGCCTCGCCGAGGCGCTGCACGCCGCCGGGCCGGGGCGCAGCGACGCCGCGTTCGACCTCGCGCTCACCGCCCTGCTGGCCCGGGCGCGCACCCTGCTGCGCTGATCATGCGTCAGCCGAATTTGTCGTAACCCCACAACCCCACCGGGCCCGAATCGGTCGCGCCCGGCAGCCCGTCATGCCCGTTCCCCTTGGCAGAGTGGGCCGCATCGGATCATCCGGCCCGATGCCGGAGAGCCCGTTCATTGTGCTGCCATCACAACGGGAGTATCGCCATGCGCACCGCCCACGACACCGTCGTCATCACCGGCCTCGGCGCCACCACCCCGCTCGGCGGGACCGCGCCCGCCACCTGGCGGGCCATGTGCGAAGGGCACAACGGCATCCGCGCCCTCGACCGCCCCTGGGCCGCCGACCTGCCGATCCGGATCGCCGGGCAGCTCGCCGTCGAACCCTCCGAGGTCCTCGACCGGATCGAGGCCCGCCGCCTCGACCGCAGCGAACAGCTCGCCCTGATCGCCGCCCGCGAGGCCTGGGCCGACGCCGGACGCCCCGGCGTGGACGGCGAGCGGCTCGCCGTGGTCATCGGCACCGGCACCGGCGGCGCGGTCACCATGCTCGACCAGGACGACGTCCTGGAGCGCTCCGGCGTCCGCAAGGTCTCCCCGCACACCGTCCCGATGCTGATGGCCAACGGGCCCGCCGCCTGGGTCTCCATCGACCTCGGCGCCCGGGCCGGCGCCCACACCCCCGTCAGCGCGTGCGCCTCCGGCGCCGAGGCCGTCGCGCTCGGCCTCGACCTGATCCGCCTCGGCCGGGCCGACGTCGTGGTGGCCGGCGGCACCGAGGCCTGCCTGCACCCCCTCCCGCTGGCCGGGTTCGCCCAGGCCCGCGCGCACTCCCTGCGCAACGACGACCCGGCCGGCGCCTCCCGCCCCTTCGACACCGGACGCGACGGCTTCGTCATCGCCGAGGGCGCCGCGGTGCTCGTCCTGGAACGCGCCGACCTCCGCCCGTCCCACCGCCGCTACGCCACCCTGGCGGGCGCCGCCGTCACCTCCGACGCCCACCACATCACCGCCGGCCACCCCGACGGCCAGACCCGCGCCGTCCGCCGCGCCCTCGCCGACGCCGGCCTGGCCCCCGAGGCCGTCGGCCTGGTCCACGCCCACGCCACCTCCACCCCCAAGGGCGACCTCACCGAGGCCGAGACGCTCACCCGCGTCTTCGGCGCCCACCGCCCCGCCGTCACCGCCACCAAGTCGATGACCGGCCACCTCTTCGGCGCCGCCGGGGCGCTGGCCGCCCTCGCCACCGCGTACTCCCTCCACCACCAGTACGCCCCGGCCGTCCGCAACCTCACCGACCAGGACCCGGAACTCCCCCCGCTGAACCTCCTCACCGCCTCCGGCCCGCTCCCGCACGCCGCCGCGCTCACCAACTCCTTCGGCTTCGGCGGCCACAACGCGAGCCTGCTCCTCACCCGCGCCTGACCCCGCCGCCGGGCTCACCCCGCGTCCTCCTCCCCGTCCTCGTTCTCCTCCGCCACGCTCCGCAGGAGGCCCAGCAGCGCCTGCCGCACCTCCTGCGGAGCCAGCACCCGCAGCGGGACGGCGAGGCCCAGCAGGTACCGGGCCAGCCCCTGCGCGTCGGGCCCGCCGATCTCCACCACGCAGGCCCCGGGCCCGTCCGGACGGTGGTCGCCGACGCTGGCCGGGACCAGCCGCAGCGCCTCCTCCACCGGCACCGGGAAGCGCACCGTCGCGTACACCGGGTACCGGCCGGTCCCGGTGTTCCGCGCGACCAGCAGCGCCGGGTCGGGCGGGTCCGACGGTCGCGCCGCCGGCTGCCCGGTCGCCCGCACCTGCACCACCCGGTCCGCCCGGAAGGTGCGCCACTCGCCCCGCGCCACGTCCAGCGCCACGAAGTACCAGCGCCGCCCGTTGTGCACCAGCCGGTACGGGTCGACCTCCCGGACGCTGTCCCGGCCCTCGCCGTCCCGGTACGACAGCCGGACGCGTTCCCCCCGCCGGCACGCCCCGGCCAGCTCCAGCAGCGTCCCGGGGGCGATCTGCGGCTCGCCCGGCCGCTGCGCGTGCACGAAGGTGGCGTCCATCCCGGCGAGCCGTTCCGCGATCCGCCGCGGCAGGGACTGCCGCAGCTTCAGCAGCGCCGACAGCGCGGCCTGGTCGCTGCCCAGCACCCCGCTGAACGCGGCCCCGCGCAGCGCCACCGCCACCGCCAGCGCCTCCTCGTCGTCCAGGACCAGCGGCAGCGCCCGGGCCCCGCCGCTGAGCCGGTACCCGCCCCAGGGCCCCGGCTCCGACTCGACGCCGTAACCGAGCTCCCGCAGCCGCGCGACGTCCCGGCGCACCGTGCGCTCGGTGACCTCCATCCGCTCCGCGAGCTCGCCGCAGGTCCACGACGGCCGCGAGGACAGCAGGGACACCAGGCGCAGCAGCCGGGCCGAAGTAGTGATCACGTCCGGAATCCTCCCCCACGACCAGGACCGAACCTGTCCTGGTCGGCTCCTAGCATCGTGGCCATGGACACCAACGCCGAAACCGCGCCCGCGATCCGCTACGTCGCCGTCACCTTCGACTGCCCCGACCCGGCCGAACTGGCCCGCTTCTACGGCGAGGCGCTCGACCTGCCCGCCCTCTACTCCAGCGACGACTTCATCCTGCTCGGCCGCGAGGGCGCCCCCGGCCTCGGCTTCTCCCGCATCGCCGACTACCGGCGCCCCACCTGGCCCGACCCCGCCCAGGAGAAGCGCGCCCACCTGGAACTGAGCGTCGACGACCTGGACGCCGCCACCGCCCGCATGCTGAAACTCGGCGCCACCGAACCCGACACCCAGCCCTCCCCCGACCGCTGGCGCGTCCTCCTCGACCCGTCCGGCCACCCGTTCTGCCTCACCACCCTGGCCTGACGCCGCTCCCCGGCACCCGGACGCGATCCCGCCGGGTCCGCCGCCCGCAGCACCCGCCCGGCCGGCGACCGCGGAACGTGCGGCGGCTCCAGCCACGCGTCCGGGACCGCGTCCGCCCCTCCTCCGTCACCGGCCGGTGACCCCTCCGTCCTCGGATAGCCTGGGGACACGATGAACTGTTTCACCACCGCCTGGGGCGAGTTCGAACTCGCCCGGTTCCCGGAGCACCCGCGCGAGCAGTTGCGGGCCTGGGACGCCGCCGACGAGTACCTGCTGCGGCACCTGGACGAGGCGGCGGTGCCGCTGGACGGGGCGGTCGCCGTCCTGGGCGACCGCTGGGGCGCGCTGTCCACCGCGCTGGCCGCGAAGGGGGCCGCCCCGACCTCGGTCACCGACTCGTACCTCTCCGCCCGGGCGGTCGCCGCGAACCTGGCCCGCAACGGCCTGGACCCGTCCGCCGTCGAGGTCCGCAGCACCCGCAACGCCCCGCCGGAGCGGGTCGACGTGCTGCTGGTGCGCGTCCCGAAGAGCCTGGCGCTGCTGGAGGACCAGCTGCACCGCCTCGCCCCGGCCGTGCACGCGGGCACCGTCGTCGCGGGCACCGGCATGGTCACCGAGATCCACACCTCCACCCTGCAGCTGTTCGAGCGGATCCTCGGCCCGACCCGCACCTCGCTGGCCGTCCGCAAGGCCCGCCTGATCCACACCGTGCCGGACACCGGGCTCGTCCGCCCGGCCAACCCGTGGCCGCTGCGCTACCGGCTCCCGGACGGCATCGGCGTCCTGTCGGGCCGCCAGGTCGCCAACCAGGCGGGCGTGTTCTGCGCGGACCGCCTCGACATCGGCACCCGCTTCTTCCTCCAGCACCTGCCGGAGCCGACCGGCGCCCCGCGCCGGATCGTCGACCTGGGCTGCGGCAACGGCGTCCTGGGCACCGCCGCCGCCCTCGCCGACCCGCACGCCGAACTCCTCTTCGTGGACGAGTCGTTCCAGGCGGTGGCCTCCGCCGAGGAGACCTTCCGCACCAACCTGGGCCCCGACCGCCGCGCCGAGTTCCTGGTCGGCGACGCCCTCGCCGACGTCCCGACCGCCTCCGCCGACCTGGTCCTGCTGAACCCCCCGTTCCACTCCCACCAGGCCACCACCGACACCATCGCCCACCGGATGTTCACCGGCGCCCGCCGCGTCCTGCGCCCGGGCGGCGAACTCCACGTGGTCGGCAACCGCCACCTCGGCTACCACCTGAAGCTGCGCCGCCTGTTCGGCAACTGCCGCACCGTGGCGGGCAGTCCGAAGTTCACCGTCCTCAGCGCCGTCCGCCGGTAACCCGGGCGCCGCCCCCGCCCCCGCCGCCTCCCGGAGGGATCACCACGAGGGGGCGCGGACGATGACGGCGGTCCGGACCACCCCCCCTCCCTGGCGCGCGCACCGTCCGCGCCGTGCTCTAGGGTGAGCGCCGTTTCGCCGTGGAGACCCCCGCGGCCACGCACCACCGCCCAGGGGAGGGCCCGTTCATGGCTGCCGCGCATCCCGTCCCGGGAGCCTCGGCTCCCGAGCCGCCGTCGCCGACCTGCTTCCGGCACGCCGACCGGGAGTCGTACGTCCGCTGCACCCGCTGCGACCGCAACGTCTGCCCGGACTGCCGGCGCGAGGCGGCGGTCGGCTACCAGTGCGTGGAGTGCGTCAAGTCCGGCCACCAGGGCGTCCGCCAGGCCCGGACGGCGTTCGGCGGCCGGATCACCTCCCGTCCGTACGCGACGATCGCCCTGATCGCGCTGAACGTGGCCGCGTACCTGGTCGAGCTGGTGCGGCCGGAGACGGTCGACCGCTTCGCGGTGCTGGGCTCCGGCGTCCTGCCGCCGCCCGAGGACGCCGACCCGTACACGTACGTGCCGCACCTGTCGGGCATCGCGCACGGCGAGTGGGAGCGGCTGATCACCGGCGCGTTCCTGCACCTCGGGCCGACCGCGTGGCCGATGGGCATCCTGCACATCGTGTTCAACATGTACTGGCTGTGGAACCTGGGCCGGGTGGTCGAGGGCCGGCTCGGCGTGCTGCGCTTCCTCGCGCTGTACCTGCTGTCCGCGCTGGGCTCCTCCGCCGTGATCTACCTGATCGACCCGCACTCGCTGGCGGTGGGCGCCTCCGGCGCGGTCTTCGGCCTGGCCGGCGGGTACTGGGTGCTCAGCCGCCGCCAGGGCTACGACCCGCTCGGCGGGAACCAGATGATGGTCACCCTGGTGCTGTGGATGGTGCTCTCGGCGGGCTTCGCCTCCTGGCAGGGCCACCTGGGCGGCCTGCTCACCGGCCTGGCCGCCGGCGCCGCCCTCGGCTACGCGCCGAAGCAGCAGCGCGGGCCGGTCCAGGCGATCAACCTGGTGGCGGTGCTCGCCGTGGTCGCGGTCGTGATCGTGATAGCCACCGACAACGCCTCGCCCTTCTCCTGACGGAGCGTCAACCCATCTCCCGGTACGCCGCGCCGAGCAGCGCCGCCGCCTCGCGCAACCGCTGCTCGGCGAGCCCGGCGTACCCGAGCGCGACGGCCGCCGGGCCGGGCGCCAGCCGCCCGGGCGCGACCGGCGCGACCCGCACGCCGTGCCGCAGCGCCGCCGCCGTCAGCTCCGACTCGCCCACGCCGGGCGGCAGTTCGGCGTACAGGTGCAGCCCGGCGGCGACGCCGCGCAGCCCGGCCCCCGGGAGGTGCGCGCGCAGGCCGGCGGCCAGCGCGTCGCGGCGGGCCCGGTAGCGGGGGCGGACGGCGCGCAGGTGGCGGTCGTAGCCGCCGCCCTCCAGCAGCGCGGCGAAGGCGAGTTGGTCGATCGCGCCGGTGCCGAGGTCGGCGTACCGCTTGGCCTCCCGGAAGTCCTCGACCAGCCAGGAGGGCAGCACCGCCCAGCCGAGCCGCAGTCCGGGCGCCAGGGTCTTGCTGAGCGAGCCCAGGTACACCGTCCGCTCGGGCGCCAACCCCTGGACGGCGCCCAGCGGTTCGCGGTCGTAGCGGAACTCGGCGTCGTAGTCGTCCTCCACCACCAGCCCGCCGGCCCTCGCCCAGGCGGCGAGTTCACCGCGCCGACGGGCCGACAGCGCGACGCCGGTCGGGTACTGGTGGGCGGGGGTGACCAGCACCGCGTCGGCCCCGCTCGCCGCCAACTCCCTTACCACCAGGCCCTCCTGGTCGACCGGGACGCCGACCGGGTCGACGCCGTGGGCGCGCAGCAGCTCCAGCGTGCCGGGCGAGCCCGGATCCTCCAGCGCGATCCGCCGCCGCCCGTGCCGGGCCAGCACCGGCACCAGCAGCGCCAGGCCCTGCCCGACCCCGCTGACCACGCTCACCCGCTCCGGCCGCGCCGCCACCGCCCGCACCCGGCCCAGGTACCCGGCCAACTCCCCGCGCAGCCGCGGCAGTCCGGCCGGATCGCCGTACCCCAGGTCCCGGTTCGCGGCCCCCTGCAGCGCCCGTCGCACCGCCCCGGCCCAGGCGGCCCGGGGGAACGCCCCCAGGTCGGGCGAGCCCGGCTTCAGGTCGTAGCGCGGATCCGCCGCCGGCGCCCGGACGCCCGCCTCGGGCTGCTCGGCCGCCACCCCCTCCGCGACCCGGGTGCCCGACCCCTGCCGCCCCACCAGGTAGCCCTCGGCGGCGAGTTGCTCGTACGCCTCGACCACCACCCCGCGCGAGACGCCCAACTGCGCGGCCAGCGCCCGGCTCGCGGGCAGCCGCTCCCCGGCCACCAGCCGCCCGTCCCGCACCGCCGCCCGCAGTTCCCTGGTCAGCCGCCCGGCCAGCTCGCCGCCGCCCTCCCCCAACGTGACCAGCAACTCCCGCACCCTGCTCCCCCTTCTTCTCCGCCGCGCCCCGTCAGCGGCCCGGGGACGGCGGGGCCGTGCCGCCACCGGCCGGAGCCCGTCGGAAGTCCGAGCCGCCGCGTGCCGTGACGGCAGGTCCTCCCCAACCTACCCGCCCCGATTGGTCCTCCCTGCCGCCCCCCGAGTGGTCCTGGGAACCGGACCACCCCTCTCCTAGCGTGGCTCCCATGGCAACCACCACCTCCACCACCGCCTCCACCCTGCCGCCGGGTTCCGCCCGCGCGGCCGCCGCGATGGCCCTGCTCGGCGCCTCCACCGGCGTGAGCGCCGCCTTCTCCTCCTACCCGGTGGCCGGCGGCCAGGCGCTGCGCTACACCCTGGCCGCGGCGGTGCTGCTGCCGCTGGCCCGCCGCGGGCCGCGGCTCGCGCACCGGCTGACGGCGCGCGAACTCGTCCTGCTGCTGGCCCTGTCCGGCACCGGCCTGTTCGGTTTCAACCTGCTGCTGGTCGCCGCGCTGCGGCACACCGACCCGGCGGTGGTCGGCAGCGTGGTCGGCTGCACCCCGCTGCTGCTGGGCGTCGCGGGCCCGCTGCTGGCCCGCCGCCGCCCGGCCGCCCGGCTGCTCGCGGCGGCCGCCGTGGTGGTGTGCGGCGCGGCGCTCACCCAGGGTTTCGGCCACGGCGACGCGCTCGGCCTGCTGCTGGCGACCGGCACCCTGCTGTGCGAGGCGGCCTTCTCGCTGCTGGCCGTCCCGCTGCTGCCGAGGCTCGGCCCGGTCCGGGTGTCCGCGTACACCACGGTGGTGGCGGTGCCGCTGTTCGCGGTGGCGGCCGCGTTCTCCCCGTCCGCGCTGCGGACGCCCACCGGCGGCGAGCTGCTGGCGCTGCTCTACCTGGGCCTGGTGCTGACCTGCGGCGCGTTCCTGCTCTGGTACTCGGCGCTGACGGTGCTCCCGGCCGACCGGGCGGGCCTGTTCGGCGGCCTGATCCCGCTCACCGCGACGTTCTCCGGCGCACTCCTGACCGGCACCGCCCCGACCGGACCGCAGCTGCTCGGTGCCGTCCTGGTCACCGCCGCCCTGCTCTTCGGCTCCACCGCCTGACACCCCGGCACCCCTCGCGCCGCCCCACGCCCCCTGCGCCCCTCACCCGCCGCCCCCTCACGCACCGTCACCTTTTCGCCGGGCGGCCACTCGTCCGGGCGGCAGCCGTTGCCCCCTCGCCGAGACGTCCGCTTAGGCTGGGCCGCGATGACAGTCGACCGCCGCAGTGTTCTGCGTTCCGCCTCCCGCCTGGCCGTGCTGAGCGCCGCCGGCGGCCTCGCCGCCGCTTGCGGCGACCCCTCCGGGGGCCAGGGTTCGAACGGCGCCTCGGTGGCGGCCCGTCCGCAGCCCGCCCACCTGACCGAGTCCCCGGGACCGAGCCCGAGCGCCTCCCCGCCGCCGTCCCCGTCCCCGTCCCCCACCGCCACCCCGTTCGCGCTGCCCCCGCTGGCCCCGGACACCCCGCAGGAGGTGGTGACCGGGCCGCGCAGCAGGCCGCAGCTGGCGCTGACCTTCCACGGCCAGGGCGATCCGGCCATCGCCACCGCGCTGCTGGAGGCCGCCGAACAGCGCGGCGCCCGGCTGACCGTGCTGGCGGTGGGCAGCTGGCTGGACGAGCAGCCGCAGATCGCGCAGCGGATCCTGTCCGGCGGCCACGAGTTGGGCAACCACACCCAGAACCACCTGGACATCTGCTCGATGCGCCCGGAGCAGGCGCGCGAGGAGATAGCGCAGTGCGCGCAGCGGTTGCGGGAGTTGACCGGTTCGATCGGCCGCTGGTTCCGGCCGTCCGCCGCGCAGTACGCCAACGCGATGGTCAAGGAGCAGGCGCAGCAGGTCGGTTACGCGCACGTGCTGTCCTTCGACGTCGATCCGCGCGACTACGCGGACCCTGGCGCGGAGACGGTGACCCGCCGGGTGCTGAAGTCGGCGGCGGCCGGCTCGGTGGTCGCCCTGCACATGGGCCACCCGGGCACGGTGACGGCGCTGCCGGACATCCTGGACGGCCTCGCGGAGAAGGGCCTGCACGCGGTGACGGCTTCCGAGCTCTGCGCCTGAACCGCTCCGCCGCCGTGGCATGCTCCTCCCCATGCGCTACCTCTTCCTGGGCGCCGGCGCGGTCGGCGGCACCATCGGCGGCCGTCTGCACCAGAGCGGCCGCGACGTCCTGCTGGTCGCCCGCGGCCCGCACCTGGCGGCGCTGCGCGCCGGCGGCCTGCGCCTGACCGTCCCGGACGGCACCCACCGGCTGGCGGTCCCGGCGGTGGGCGGCCCGGAGGAGGTCGAGCTGACGCCGGACGACGTGCTGGTGCTGGCGGTGAAGACCCAGCACTCGGCGGCCCTGCTCGACCGGTGGGCGCCCCGCCCGGTCGCGGGCGGCGGGACGGCGGGCGAGCGGCTGCCGCTGGTGTGCGCGCAGAACGGCGTGGAGAACGAGCGGCTGGCGCTGCGCCGCTTCGCCCGGGTGTACGGCATGTGCGTGTGGCTGCCCTCCTCCCACCTGGAGCCGGGCGCGGTCTCGGCGGCCGGCTCGCCCCGCTCGGGCGTGCTGCACCTGGGCCGCTACCCGCACGGCACGGACGGGACGGCCGCCCGGATCGTCGCCGACCTGGCCGACTCGCACTTCGACGGGTACGCCGCCCCGGACGTGATGGCCTGGAAGTACGCGAAGCTGCTGAGCAACCTGGGCAACGCGCTGGAGGCGGTGGCCGGTCCGATCGACGGCGAGCTGCGGACGCGGGTGTGGCGGCGGCTCGGGGCGGAGGGGCGGGCGGCATTGGCGGCCGCCGGGATCGCCCACCCGTCCGAGGAGGAGCAGCGGGCCCGGCGCGGCGACCGGGTGACGCTGGTGCCGCTGGCGGGCGCGGTGCGCGGCGGCGGTTCGTCCTGGCAGTCGCTGGCGCGCGGCACCGGCGACATCGAGGCGGACTACCTGAACGGCGAGGTCGTCCTGCTGGGCCGCCTGCACGGCGTCCCGACCCCGCTCAACGAGGCCCTGCAGCGCCTGGCCGCCGACTTCGCCCGCGCGGGCCGCCCGGCGGGCTCCCTCCCGGACGCCGACCTGGCCGCCCTGCTCGACCTCTGACCCGCCGGACGCGGACCTGGCCCCCGTCCGACCCGACCCGCCGCCGGGAGGGCCTCACGCCACCGGGTCGTCCGGCCCGTACGGGCGCAGCCGCAGCGTGCGGGCGTCGGTGGAGCGGATGGCCGGGGCGGAGGCCACCAGCGTCTCCAGGTTGTCGCGCCCGGCGTGCAGGAAGCGCCCGTGCAGGCCGTCGAAGCGGCCGCGGGCGGCGTCGACGGTGACGGCGACCATGTACGGGATGGAGCCCCAGGCCTTCATGTCCCGGAACACCGCCATGCCGGCGGTCATCTCGGTGGCGACCGCGCCGGGGCTGATGTCGAGCACCACGACACCGTGCCTGCCGACCGAGTCGGCGATGTTGTCGGAGAGTTGGAGCAGCGCGCCCTTGGAGGTGGCGTACGCGGTGTAGTGGCCGTCGGGGCGCAGCGCGAAGCCGCTGTTGAGGTTGATGACGCGACCGCTGCGGCGCCGCACCATGCCGGGCAGGACGTTGCGCAGCAAGTTGTAGGGGCCGCGCAGGTTGGTCTCGACGACCTGCCACCACTGGGCGGGGTCGGTCTCCCAGATCGGCACCTCGGCGTGGTCGACCTGCCCGGCGTTGTTGACCAGCAGGTCGACGGGGCCGAGGTCGCGCTCGATCGAGCGGACGGCCTCCCGGACGGCGCCGGGGCGGGTGACGTCGGCGGTGACGGCGACGCCGCGGGCGCCGTGCCGGACGCACTCCTTGAGGGTGGCGGTCAACGTGTCCTGGGTGCGGCCGACCAGACCGACGGCCATGCCCTCGGCGGCGAGCCCGATGGCGATCTCGCGGCCGATGCCGCGTCCGGCCCCCGTGACCAGTCCGACCTGTCCGGTGAGTGACCCCGTCCCCATCTGCCTGCTCCCTCCTCCGGCTGGACCTCCGCATTGTGGTCCCCGCCCGGAGGCGCACGGGGGGAGCGCGCGCGGCGCACCACGGTTGCCCACCCGTTCGGCTCAGCGCCCGGCGCGGCGCCGCCGACGGGACGCACCGATGTGAACGGGCGTTAAGGCAGGTAGTACCGTCGTCCGGGCGGGCCACGGCGCCCGCGAAACTCCCGGCCGGGTGACCCCCGGCTCAGTCCGAAGGGCATTTGAGTGAGCGACATCGCACGCGTCGGAGTAGTCGGCTGCGGCCTCATGGGATCGGGCATCGCCGAGGTCTTCGCCCGTTCCGGCCTGGACGTGCTGGTCTCGGAGGCCAACGGCGAGGCCCTGGAGCTCGGGCGGACCAGGCTGACCAACTCGCTGGAGACCGCGGTGCGGCGCGGCAAGCTGTCCGAGCCGGACCGGGACGCGGCGCTGTCCCGGCTGTCCTTCACCACCGAGCTCACCGACTTCCACGACCGGGACCTGGTGGTCGAGGCGGTCGCCGAGCGCGAGGACGTCAAGGTCAAGATCTTCCAGACCCTCGACCGGACGGTGACCCGGCGGGACGCCGTCCTGGCCTCCAACACCTCCTCCATCCCGATCGTGAAGCTCGCCGCCGCGACCGGCCGCCCCGAGCAGGTGATCGGCCTGCACTTCTTCAACCCGGCGCCGGTGCAGAAGCTGGTCGAGGTCATCCCGACCCTGACCACCTCCGCCGAGACCACCACCCGGGCCGAGCAGTTCGCCGTCGAGGTGCTCGGCAAGGAGCCGATCCGCGCCCGCGACCGGGCCGGCTTCGTGGTCAACGCCCTGCTGGTCCCCTACCTGCTCTCCGCCGTCCGGATGTTCGAGACCGGCGTGGCCACCGCCGCCGACATCGACAAGGGCATGGAGGCCGGCTGCGCCCACCCGATGGGCCCGCTGCGCCTGTGCGACCTGATCGGCCTGGACACCATCGTCTCGATCGCCGAGTCGATGTACGACGAGTACAAGGAGCCCCTGTACGCGGCGCCCCCGCTGCTGTCCCGGATGGTCGACGCGGGCCTGCTGGGCCGCAAGTCCGGCCGCGGCTTCTACGACTACACCGCCTCCTGAACCACCCGTACCTCCGGGGGAGTTGCGACCTCCCCCGCCCGGCCGGACGCTCGGCCGCCCCGGCTTCGTGACGGGGGCGGCCGACCGTCCGGTCCGGACCGGCGAGCCGTAGCCTCGGCGGGTGACAGAGACACTTCCCTCCCCCGCCCCCGGCTGGGACGCGCTGCTCCCGGCCCTCTCGGTGGACCGCCGGCTCTCCCCCGCGACGGTGTCCGCGCTGGTCGCCGGCCCCGACCCGGGGGTGCGGTACCGCGCCTGGAGCAACCCCGTGCTGCCGGTACCGGACCTGGTGGCGCTGCTGCTGGAGCCGAGGACGGCCGAGTACGCCGTGCGCGACCCGGCCGTCCCGCCCGCCGTGATGCACCGGATGCTCGCCCTGGCGACCCCGCACGCCGAGAACGCGCGCCAGGCAGGGCGTCAGGGGCTGGCGTAGCGGGCGACGTCGGCGATCCGGCAGCTGACCGGGCCGTGCGGGTCGGCGGTGCCCTGGGCCTGCTCGACGGCGTCCTGTCCGGGCGGGACGGGCCCGGCGGCGGCGACGCCGACGGTGACCTGCCGGCCGGTGCCGTCCTCGAAGGCGATCTGCACCACGTAGTTGCTGGTGGTGGCGGTGCGGTTGGTGATCCGGACGGTCGCGGCGGGCCACCGCAGTTCGTCGTCCACCCGGCAGGCGGTCACCTCGACGTCGCCGGCGGCGGCCCGCCCGGTGTCGTCCGCGCCCTGCGCCGCCGAACCACCGCCGCCGCCCGGTGCGCAGCCCGCCAGCACGAGCACCAGCACGGCGGTCGGGCAGGCGGTGGCACTCGCTCGGATGCGCATGGTTCCCCCTCGGGCCGGACACGGGTCGAGGCCGACGCTACGAGCCGCCGGGGCCGCCCGCCCCGAATGTGTCCGATCCGTAATAACCGTGCGGAGCAAGTGTGTTGACGGTACGTCAGCGAATCAACGCCGGCGCGGCGAACGGCCCGGCGCGTGCGGGCGCCGGGCCGTTCGGGCCGGAGGGGGAGGGGGCGGGGTCAGCCGTTGATCTGGTACGGGTCGCCGTAGACCTTCCACTTGAGCGGCGGGTTGAGGTCGAAGTTCTTGGCGTTGAGGAAGACCAGCTGCTCGGTGTCGACCCGGCTGGTGTCGGCGTGCGCCTCCTCCTGCTTCATGATCACCTTCCGGGCGTCCAGGAAGGCCTTCAGGTAGGTGGCCTCGTCGCCGCCCTGGGCGGGGGTCTTGGCCTTCTTCATGGCGGTGGCGCGGATCCCGCCGAAGCTGTCGGAGCTGCTGCCGGGGCCGTGCATCACGATGGCGTCGTAGTAGACGAACTGGCCGAGCGCGCGCAGCCCGTCCGCCTTGGCCTGCTTGACCGAGGGGTTGAAGTACACCCGGTCGCGCTCGTCGTTCTGGGCCCGCTGGAAGACGGTGTCCTTGGCGGCGGTCTTCCAGTCGTTGACGAAGGCGCTGCCGAGGCCGGAGTGCGAGTCGGTGCCGTCGACCCTCTCCAGCGCGGGCAGGTACTTGGCCAGGACGTTGCCGGGCTTGAGGTCGGTGTAGTGCTGGACGAGTTCGAGCATGTCACCGGTGCCGGAACAGAAGCCGATGACGCCCGCGGTGTAGCCGCGGCCGTCACCGATGTCCTCGATGTACTTGTACTGGGCCTTCCAGTCGAGCGAGGAGTTCTCCGCCGAGGAGACCAGCTCCATGGCGATCTCCTTCTTGGCCGGGTCGTCCAGCCCGACGGCCGCCACCGCCGCGGTGCGCACGGCGCCCGCCTCGGGGGCGGCGGCGTGGCCGGTCCCGGCCGCGGCCAGGGTCAGCGGGAGGGCGCCGACCAGGACCGCGAGGGCGGCCCGGGCGGTGCGGTTGGTGCGGGCGGTGCGGTGCTTGCTGAGGTGCATCTGACGCTCCGTCTGCCGGCTGCGGGCAAGGGGTGCCCGCAAGCGAGGGTTAGGAAAGTTTCCTAACCAAGATTGAAGCGTCCGCATCACGCCCGCGCAAGACGTACGACCGAATCGGCCCGGCACCCGCCGCCCCCGCCCGTCACCCCGTCCGCCGCCCCGCGCCCGGAAAACCGCTGGCCACCGGGCCCGCCGGCCGCCATCCTGGGCACGATGGAGATCCGTGAAGCCACCGCCGAGGACTGGGCCGCCGTCTGGCCGTTCTTCCACCGCATCGTCGCCGCCGGCGAGACGTTCACCTACCCGGCGGACCTGACGTCCGACACCGCCCGGGGCTGGTGGATGCTGCCCGCCCCCAACCGCACCGTGGTCGCCGTCGACGAGGCCACCGGCACCGTCCTCGGCACCGCCAAGATGAACAACAACCAGGCGGGCAACGGCGCCCACGTCGCCAGCGCCAGCTTCATGGTCGACCCGGAGCACGCCGGCCGCGGCACCGGCCGGGCCCTGTGCGCCGAAGCCCTCCGCTGGGCCCGCGAACGGGGCTTCCGCGCCATGCAGTTCAACGCCGTGGTCGCCACCAACACCCGGGCCGTCGGCCTCTACCGCTCACTCGGCTTCGAGATCCTCGGCACCGTCCCCGAGGGTTTCCACCACCCCCGCCTGGGCTACGTCGGCCTGCACGTCATGCACCGACCGCTGTAGCCGGCCGCGGCCCGGCCGCCCGGCCCTCCCGCACCACCGCCGGCCGCGACAGGACCGTCACCAGCAGCGACGCCCCGGCCAGCGCGCCGATCGCCCAGCGCACCTCCACCAGCTGCGCCAGTCCGCCCGCCAGCGCCGCGCCGAGGCCCTGCCAGGCGATCCGCCCCGCCGACTCCACCCCCTGCACCTGGCCCCGGACGGCGTCCGGCGTCAGCGCCAGCAGCCGCTCCTGCAACGGCAGCGTCGCCGCGAACCCGACGCCCGCCGCCCCCACCGCCAGCACCGCCGCCCACCCCGGCGGCCGCGCCGCCAGCAGCAGGAACGGGGCCGCCAGCAGCAGCCGCAGCCTGTACGCCAGCCGGGCCCGCCCCGCCGCGTCCAGCAGCCGGCCCACCAGCAGGTCGCCCGCCAGCATCCCGGCCGAACTCGCCGCCAGCAGCATCCCGGCGGCCCCCGGCGCGTACGGCAGGAACAGCGCCTCGCAGCCCACCACCAGCCCGTTGGGCACCCACAGGTTCAGCAGCAGCGCCCGCCGCCCGGGGCGGCCCAGCAGCTCGACGTTGCCCCGCCAGGTCTCCCGCAGCCCCGGCCGGCGCGGCGGCCGCACCGACCGCTCCCGCACCGTCGCCGCCACCACCGCCGTCGCCAGCGCCGTCAATGCCGCCGCCACGCCCATCAGTTGGTACGGCGTCAGCACCGCCAGCAGCGCCCCGCCCAGCGCGAAGCCCAGCACCGACGCCCCGCCCGCGGTGACGTTCATCAGCGACCGGGCGAGCGCGTAGCCCTCCGGCGGCACGATCTCCGCGAGCAGGCCCATCCGCGTCCCCGTGCCCAGCGACTGGAAGAACCCGACCAGCAGCAGCAGCCCGAACCGCGCCGCCAGCGGCAGGGCCGGCACCGCCTGCGCCGCCGCCGCGGCCAGCGCCAGCAGGTGCAGCGACACCAGCGTCCGGCGCGGCCGCTCCCCGTCCGCGACCGACATCAGCGTCAGCGCGCCCAGCAGGGCCGTGAACGACGACCCGTACATGCTCACCGCCGTGAGGAACGGCGACCCGGTGCGCTCCCGCACCAGCGCGCCCAGCGCGAAGCCGGACAGCGTCCCGGCCCCCGCCAGCAGCGTGAAACCGGCGTACAGCCCCGCGAACTCCCGCTGCCGCAGCAGCGCCCGATATCCGTGTTCAGTCATGAAAAAAGCCTCCGACGCTGCCGCGGGGGCGCGTTCGAAGGCTGACACCGAGAACGTAGCACCCTCGGGCCGGGCCGCGCAAAACCCCTCCCCCGCACGGGTTTTCGCCCCCTCGCCCGCCCGCACCTGCCCGCGCCCGCCCGCACCCGCCCGTTCTGGCACAGTGACCGCCATGCGCACGCGATCCGTCATCACGCGAACCGCCGCCGGCGGCCTGGCCGCCGGCCTCGCCCTCGCCCTCAGCTCCTGCGACTTCCCGGGCGGCGGCTCGAAGAGCGTCGACGCCGCAGCGGCCGCCTCCGCCTCCGCCTCCCCCTCCGAAGGCGACTGGGCCGAACTCGCCGACATCGACCCCGGCCTGGCCGCCGACCAGGAGAAGGCGATCGCCGCCGCCGACACGGTCTGCGAGGCCCTCAAGGCCGGCGAGGACGCGGACGAGGTCGCCCGCACCGCCGGCGCCGAGTTCACCGACGACCAGATCAAGCCCGGCCCCGGCGACGTCAGCCGGATCATCGAGGTCCTGAAGTCCACCACCTGCGGGTAGCCCCCGGACACGGCGGAGCCCCGCCGCTCCCCCACCCGGGGGCGCGACGGGGCTCCTGCCGTACGACGGGCCGTCAGGCCCCGCGCAGCACCGCGCCGGTCCGCTCGCCGGCCACCGCGACCGCCGACGCGCGGGCCGCCGACGCCTCGTCGGCCGTCAGCGTCCGGTCGGTGGCCCGGAAGCGCAGCGTGTACGCCAGCGACTTCTTGCCCGCGCCCGCCTGCTCGCCGGTGAACACGTCGAACAGCCGCAGCGACTCCAGCAGTTCGCCCGCGCCCTCGCGCAGCGCCGCCTCCACGTCCGCGGCGTGCACGCCCGCGTCCACGATCAGCGCCACGTCCTGGGTCGCCACCGGGTAGGCGGAGACCGGCGGGCCGGAGACCCGGCGGCCGTCCTCGAACAGCAGGTCCAGGTCGAGCTCCATCGCGCTGGTGCGCTCCGGCAGGTGCAGCGCCTTGACGACGCGCGGGTGCAGCTCGCCGGCGTGGCCGACGACCTCCTCGCCGACCAGCAGCTCGGCGCAGCGCCCCGGGTGCCACGGCGCGTGCTGCGCCTGGCGGACCGTCAGCTCCACGCCCGCGGCGGCGGCGACCACCCGGGCCGCCTCGACCGCGTCCGCCCAGCCGGACGGCGCGCCCTTGCCCCACCAGCCGGACGGCAGCCGCTCGCCGGTCAGCGCGACGGCGACCCGGCGCGGCTGGTCGGGGAGGGCGGCGTTCAGCTCGGCGAGCTGCTCCTCGGTCGGGCGGCGGTCCACCGGCAGCCGCGGCGCGACCTTCGGCTCGGCCTTGGGCAGGAACACCGTGCCGGTCTCGAACAGCGCCAGGTCGGTGTTGCCGCGCCCCACGTTGCGCCGCAGCGCGCCCAGCAGGCCCGGCAGCAGGGTGGTGCGCAGCGCCGGCTCGGCGTCGTTCAGCGGGTTGACCAGCTTCACGGTGCGCCGGCGCGCGTCGTCCGCGTCCAGCCCGAGGGCGTCGAACGCGGCCTCGCCGACGAACGGGTACGCGTTGATCTCCACGTAGCCCGCGCCGGCCAGCGCCACGCCGACCCGCCGGTGGAAGCGCTGCGCCTCGCTCAGGCCGCGCCCGGGCGGGGTGACCGGCATCCGGGCGGGGACGTTGTCGTAGCCCTCCAGCCGGATGACCTCCTCCGCGAGGTCGTACGGGTCGGTCAGGTCGGGCCGCCAGGACGGCGGGGTGACCTCCAGGACGTCCGTCCCGACGACGGTGCAGCCGACCTCCTGCAGGCGGCGGGTGACGGTCTCGCGGCCGTACTCGGCACCGGCGACGCGGTCGGGCAGGTCGGCGTCGATCGGGATGGTGCGCACCGGGTGCGGGGCGGCGATGTCGGTGACGCCGGCCTCGGCGGTGCCGCCGGCGATCAGCACCAGCAGGTCGACGGCGCGCTGCGCGGCGGCCCGGGCCGCCTCCGGGTCGACGCCGCGCTCGAAGCGCTTGGACGCCTCGGAGGGCAGCTTGTGGCGCTTGGCGGCGCGGGCGATGGCGACCGGCTCGAAGTGCGCGGCCTCGATGATGATGTCGGTGGTGCCGGAGGCCAGGCCGGTCCTGGCGTCGAAGACCGGGTCGAGGATCTCGGTGGTGGCACCGCCCATGACGCCGGCCAGGCCGATCGGGCCCGAGTCGTCGCAGATCAGCAGGTCCTCGGCGGACAGCTCGCGCCGCACGCCGTCCAGCGTGGTGAGCTCCTCGCCCCCCACCGCCCGGCGGACCTGGATCGGCCCGTCCACCCGGTTGCGGTCGTAGGCGTGCAGCGGCTGGCCGACCTCCAGCATCACGTAGTTGGTGATGTCGACGGCCAGCGAGATCGGGCGGATCCCGGCCTTCTGCAGGCGGCGCTGCAGCCAGATCGGCGACTTCGCGCCCGGGTCGACGCCGGTGACGGTGCGCGCCACGAAGCGGTCGCAGCCCACCGGGTCGGCGACCTTCACCGGGTAGCCGTAGGAGTTGGCCGGCGGCACGTCCAGCAGCGCCGGGTCGGCCAGCGGCAGGCCGTACGCGGCGGCGGCCTCGCGGGCCACGCCGCGCATCGAGAGGCAGTAGCCGCGGTCGGGGGTGACCGCGATGTCGAGCACCTCGTCGACCAGCTGCAGCAGTTCGAGGGCGTCGGTGCCGGCCTCGTACTCGGGCGGCAGCACGATGATGCCGTTGTGGTCGTCGCCCATGCCCAGCTCGCGGGCGGAGCAGATCATGCCGGCCGA
This sequence comes from Kitasatospora phosalacinea, assembly GCF_000716545.1. GTDB lineage: Bacteria > Actinomycetota > Actinomycetes > Streptomycetales > Streptomycetaceae > Kitasatospora > Kitasatospora phosalacinea. Next base: position 24,147 of record NZ_JNWZ01000048.1, on the reverse strand, counting down.
GGTGTGGCCGTAGGTCTGCCGGGCGGAGATCGGGAACGGGCCGGGCAGCACGCCGCCGGGCAGGATCACCACGACCTTGTCGCCGACCTGGAAGTTGGTGGCGCCGCAGACGATCTCCTGCGGCTCGCCGGTGCCGTTGGCGGTGCCGACGTTGACGAAGCAGTGCCGGATCGGCTTCTTGAAGCCGGTCAGCTCCTCGATCGAGAGCACCTCGCCGACCACCAGCGGGCCCTTGATGTCGGCACCGACCTGCTCGACGGTCTCCACCTCGAGACCCGCGCGGACCAGCCGGGCCGCGACGTCCCGGCCGGTCTCGCCGGCCGGCAGGTCGACGTACTCGCGCAGCCAGGAAAGCGGGACGCGCATCAGATCTCCATCCCGAACGGGAGGGTGAAGCGGACGTCACCCTCGACCATGTCGCGCATGTCGGCGACGTTGTGACGGTTCATCAGGATCCGCTCCAGGCCCAGGCCGAAGGCGAATCCGCTGTAGCGGCCGGGGTCGATGCCCGCGGCGACCAGCACCCGCGGGTTGACCACGCCGCAGCCGCCCAGCTCGATCCAGCCCTCGGAGGAGCAGGTCCGGCACGGGCGGTCGGGGTTGCCCACCGAGGCGCCGCGGCACACGAAGCACTGGAGGTCGATCTCGGCGCTGGGCTCGGTGAACGGGAAGTACGAGGGGCGCCAGCGCAGTTCGAGGCCGCCGCCGATCAGCTTCTCGACCAGCACCTCGATGGTGCCCTTGAGGTGGCCGAAGGTGATGCCCTCGTCCACCGCGATCGCCTCGACCTGGCGGAACACCGGGGTGTGGGTGGCGTCCAGCTCGTCGGTGCGGTAGACCCGGCCGGGGCTGACCGCGTACAGCGGCGGCTCGCCGGCCAGCATCGCGCGGATCTGCACCGGGGAGGTCTGGGTGCGCAGCACCATGCCGGAGTCGGCGGTGCCGTCGGGGGCCTCGACGAAGAAGGTGTCCTGCATCGAGCGGGCCGGGTGGTCGGCGTGCAGGTTGAGCGCGTCGAAGTTCAGCCACTCCGCCTCGACCTCGGGGCCGGACGCCACCTGGTAGCCCATCGCGACGAAGGTGTCCTCGATGCGCTCGGCGAGCGTGGTCAGCGGGTGCCGGGCGCCGCGCGGCACCCGGCCGTACGGCAGGGTGACGTCCACCGCCTCCTCGACCAGCACCCGCGCGTCGCGCTCCGCCTCCAGCTCCACCTGGCGCTTGGCCAGGGCCTGGTTGACGGCTCCGCGGGCCTGGCCGATCAGCTTGCCCGCGGCGGCCTTGGCCTGCGGGGGCAGGGCGCCGATCTCGCGGTTGGCGAGCGAGAGCGGGGAGCGGTCGCCGGTGTGCGCGACCTTCGCCTGCTTGAGCTCGTCGAGGTCGGCGGCGGCGGCGAAGGCTGCGATCGCCTCGTCCCGGGCCTGTTCCACCACCTCGGGCTTGAGGGCCTCGACCTCGACCGGGTCGTACGACTTGTTGGGTGCCGACATCTCTATCTTTCCCGTGCTCCTGCTCGTGATCAGGTCTGCTGCGTCGCCGGGCGTCCAAGAACGCCAAGGGTCGAGTGTAGTCGCAGGCCGCGACCCCCCACGGCGGCGGACCGCGCCGCGCACCGGGTCAGAGCATGAAGTCGGGGACGCCCGCGGGCAGCACGAACCGGAACCTGGCGCCGCCGTCGTCGGCCCGGCTGATCCGGATCACCCCGCCGTGCGCCTCCACGATGCCCTTGACGATGTACAGGCCAAGGCCGGTGCCGCCGCGCTTGGAGCCCCGCCAGAACCGGGTGAACACCCGTGGCATCGCCTCCTCGGGGATGCCCGCGCCCTGGTCGCTGACGGTGACCGCGGTGCCCTGGACCACCCGCGGCGGGGTGCCCGGCACCTCCACCAGTTCCCTGCCCGGGCCGACCTCGATGGTCACGGTGCCCTCGCCGTGCCGCACCGCGTTCTCCAGCAGGTTCCCCAGCACCTGGTCGATCTTGTCCGGGTCGCCCCACTGCTCGGCGGGCGGCCCGGCCACCCGGATGTCGAAGCGCTCGGCGGGGATCCCGGCGGCGACCTTCCCGGCCACGTGCCGGTGCACGGCGGCCGCCAGGTCGATCCGCTGCCGGCGGATCTCCAGCCGGCCGGCGTCGATCCGGGAGATGTCCAGCAGCTCGGCGATCAGCCGCACCACCCGGTCGGCGTCCGCGTCGACGGTCTCCAGCATCACCCGCTTCTGGCCGTCGTTGAACCGCTCCCACTTGGCCAGCAGCGTCGCCGTGAAGCCCTTGACGCTGGTCAGCGGGGAGCGCAGCTCGTGCGCGACGGTGGCGATCAGCTCGGCGTGCGAGCGCTCGGTGCGCCGCCGCGCCTCGGTGCCGCGCAGCGTCACGACCACCTGCCGCACCGGCCCGCCGGGCGCCTCGCGCACGTACTTGGCGCACACCAGCACCTCGCGGCCGTCCAGCAGCAGGTTCCGCTCGGGCTGCCCGGTGCGCGTCGCGAGCCCGCCGTACGGGTCGGTGACCCGCCACCAGCGGCGGCCGTCCAGGTCCTCCAGCGGCAGCGCCCGGTCCAGTCCGACGCCGATCGCGTGGCGCGCGGAGCGGCCGGTGATCCGTTCCGCGGCCCGGTTGAAGACCACCACCCGGCCCTGCGCGTCCGCGACCACCAGCCCGTCCGGCAGGTCGTCAGGTCCGACCGGTGCCCAGTTGACGCCGCCCATGGGTGTCCTCCCCGCCCGCCCCCTCGCAGGCCCAGGAACCGACCCTAGCGCGCCCGGGCCTCGGCGCGACACCCGCCGCGGGAGCGCTGGGCGCGCGCGGAGGCGTACAGGCACACGGCGGCGGCGGTCGCGAGGTTCAGGCTCTCCGCGTGCCCGTGGATGGGCACCCGCACCACCTCGTCCGCCAGTGCGCGGGTCTCCTCCGGCAGGCCCCAGGCCTCGTTGCCGAACACCCAGGCGCACGGGCCCTGCAGGGTGCCCTCGTCCAGCTCCTGGTCGAGGTCGCGCTGCCCGGCCCCGTCCGCGGCCAGCACCCGCACCCCGGCCGCCCGCAGCCGCGCCACCGCCTCCTCCACCGGCACCCCGGTCGCCACCGGCAGGTGGAACAGGCTCCCGACGGACGCCCGCACCGCCTTCGGGTTGTACGGGTCCACCGAGGCGTCGGTCAGCACCACCGCGTCCGCCCCGGCCGCGTCCGCGGTGCGCAGCACGGTGCCCGCGTTGCCGGGGTCGCGCACGTGCGCGAGCACCGCGACCAGCTTCGGCCGGGCGGCCAGCACCTGCTCGAACGGGGTGTCGATGAACCGGCACAGCGCCACGATGCCCTGCGGGGTGACGGTGTCGCAGATGTCCGCGACGACCTCCTCGGTGGCGCTCAGCACCGGCACCCCGGCCGCCCGCGCGGCGGCCACGATCTCGGCGTGCCGCCCGGCGGCCTCCGGCGTCGCGTACACCTCGACCACCGCGTGCTCCCCGCCCGGCAGCCGTCCGAACGCCACCGCCTCCCGCACGGCCTGCGGGCCCTCGGCCAGGAAGCGCCGCTCCTTGCCGCGCTGGTTGCGCTTGGCGAGCCGGCGGGCGGCGACGACGCGCGGGGAGCGCAGGGAGGTCAGCAGGGGGGTCTCGGTGCTCATGCTCACGATCTTCGTCACGGAAGGGCAGGGGCGCGGTACGCCACGGACCCGCAGGCCGGGCGGCCTGCGGGTCCGGGGAACGCTTTCAGGGCGACGGCCTGGATCAGGCGGCGACCTTGGGGGCGTTGACGTCCGCCGGGAGCGCCTTCCGGGCGACCTCGACCAGGGCGTTGAACGCCACGGAGTCGTTCACCGCGAGGTCGGCCAGCATCTTGCGGTCGATCTCCACGCCCGCGGCCTTGAGGCCCTGGACGAAGCGGTTGTAGGTGATGCCGTTGGCACGGGCAGCGGCGTTGATGCGCTGGATCCAGAGCTGGCGGAAGTCGCCCTTGCGCTTCTTGCGGTCGTTGAAGTTGTAGACGAGCGAGTGGGTGACCTGCTCCTTGGCCTTGCGGTACAGGCGCGAACGCTGACCGCGGTAGCCGGAGGCCCGCTCGAGGATGACCCGGCGCTTCTTGTGGGCGTTCACTGCCCGCTTGACGCGTGCCACTTCATTACTCCTTGGTTCCGGACCTCGGGTCGTGCCGGCGGTCCGTTATTCGATTCGGTCGGAAAGGATCAGCGGGTGCCCGCGGCGCGGCCGCGGGCGGGCGATCACTTGCCGAGAAGCTTCTTGATCTTCTTCGCGTCGCCCGGGGCCATCTCGGCGTTGCCGGCCAGCTTGCGGGTCAGCGTCGAGGGCTTGTGCTCGAGCAGGTGGCGACGGCCGGCACGCTCGCGCAGCACCTTCCCGGAGCCAGTGATCTTGAAGCGCTTGCTGGCGCCGCTGTGCGTCTTCTGCTTCGGCATGTCGCCGTTTCTCCTCGTCGGTCCGTCCCGGCCCGCGCCGTGCGGCGCGGGCCGGGACTGGATGGATCTCGTCTCCAGGGCGGGACGCCCCGGAACCGGGTACCTCGGCCCCCGGTCACCCGAGCCCTGGGGCTCAGGCGTCCTGGGCGGCCTCGGCGGGCTGCTCGACCTCGGCGGTCTCGGTGGTGTCGTCCTCGGCGTCGGCGGTCTCGGTCTCCTCGACCTCGCCCACCTCGCCCTCGACGTCCTCCTCGTCCGTGGCCGGTCCGCGACCCTGCCGCTCCGCCTTGCGGGCGTCAGCGGCGGCGCGGGCCTCGGCCATGGCCTCGGTCTTCTTCTTGTGCGGGCCGAGAACCATGATCATGTTTCGGCCGTCCTGCTTCGGAGCGGACTCCACGAAGCCCAGGTCCTGGACGTCGTCCGCGAGCCGCTGCAGCAGTCGGAAGCCCAGCTCGGGGCGGGACTGCTCACGACCGCGGAACATGATCGTGATCTTGACCTTGTCACCCTGCTTGAGGAACCGAACGACGTGACCCTTCTTGGTGTCGTAGTCGTGCGGGTCGATCTTCGGCCGGAGCTTCATCTCCTTGATGACCGTGTGCGCCTGGTTCTTGCGCGCCTCACGGGCCTTCATGGCCGACTCGTACTTGAACTTGCCGTAGTCCATGAGCTTGCACACCGGCGGGCGCGCCGTGGCGGCGACCTCGACCAGGTCCAGGTCGTACTCCTGGGCAAGCTCCAGCGCCTTCGCGAGCGGGACGATGCCGACCTGCTCGCCACTGGGACCGACGAGTCGCACCTCGGGGACGCGGATCCGGTCGTTGATGCGGGGCTCGGTGCTGATGGGGCCTCCTCGGTTGCACCTTTTCCGATGCGGCCGTCGGGCGGCGGTCGCACGTAGTGGTTTCGACCACTGGGCGGGGCTTCATTCATGCTCCGCTGCCCCGGCGAAGGGCACCGAGCGCACGAAAAAAGCCCCGCACGGTACAGGCGGGGCTCCACACGTTCCGGAGTGCCCTGGCGGGCACCACTGTCGACGCACAATCCCCTGCGGGCGCTCGTCGCGGACCGGACCCGTCGGCCCTTCGGCCGCTCGGGTGGGAGACTTTCGCGGTTGCCCTCTCGGGCCTCCTGGAGTGGAGCCTCCACTTGCTGGCCGGGCAGCCTTGGGCAGCCGCCTGGCCGGTCAGTCTCGAATCATACCAGCGTTCCGGCACCGACCGGTATTCCGACCCGCCCGCGCCCGCCTTGTACGCTCCCTTCGTACTGCGCTTTCGCACCAGCCCCTCGGAGTGACACCTTGACCAGCCAGCCCGACCACGCGCACGAGTCCGAGCAGGCCCTCGGCTTCGACGACCTGACCCGCGACATCGCCGAGGTCCCCGCCGTCGAGGTGATCACCACCGTCGCCGTCCACCTGATGAGCGCCGCCGCCGTCAAGTGCGGCCTCGCCGAGGGCGGCGAGGCCGACAAGGACCTCGACGAGGCCCGCAAGCTCATCACCGCCCTGGCCGGCCTGGTCACCGCCGGGGCCCCCGAGATCTCCAACTTCCACGCCGCCCCCCTCCGCGACGGCCTGCGCTCCCTCCAGCTCGCCTTCCGCGAGGCCTCCGTCGTCCCCGACGCCCCCGGCACCGGCCCCGGCGAGAAGTTCACCGGCCCCGTCTACTCCTGACCCCGGCGCCCTCCCCGCCCCGCCGGGTGCGCGGGGAGCCGCGCACAGCGGAGGGCGCACGCGGAAGCCGCCCGACCGGGGGACCCTCCCCTCGGCGGGCGGCTTCCGCCTTTTCCCCTTCCCCGCCCCGCGGGTCCCCGCCGGAGGCGCCTCCCCGTCTTTCTCCTCCCCGCCCCGCCGGGTGCGCGGGGAGCCGCGCGCGGCGGAAGCGCACACGCGGAAGCCGCCCGCCGGGGGAATTCCCCCGACGGGCGGCTTCCGCTGTCCGCTACGCGTCGTACTCGTCCAGCGGCGGGCAGGAGCACACCAGGTTCCGGTCGCCGTACGCGCCGTCGATCCGCCGCACCGCCGGCCAGTACTTGTCCGCCGGGTTGACGCCCGCCGGGAAGACCGCCTCCTCGCGGGTGTACGGGTGCGCCCACTCGCCGGCCAGCATCGACGCGGTGTGCGGGGCGTTGCGCAGCGGGTTGTCGTCGGCGGCCCACTCGCCCGTGCCGACCTTCTCGATCTCGCCGCGGATGGCGATCATCGCCTCGCAGAACCGGTCGATCTCGTGCAGGTCCTCGGACTCGGTCGGCTCGATCATCAGCGTCCCGGCGACCGGGAACGACATGGTCGGCGCGTGGAAGCCGTAGTCGATGAGCCGCTTGGCGATGTCGTCGACGCTGACGCCGGTCTCCTTGCTGAGCGGCCGCAGGTCGATGATGCACTCGTGCGCGACCAGCCCACCGGGGCCGGTGTAGAGCACGGGGTAGTGCGGGGCGAGCCGCTTGGCGATGTAGTTGGCGTTCAGCACGGCCACCTGGGTGGCGCGCTTGAGGCCCTCGCCGCCCATCAGGCGGACGTACGACCAGGAGATCGGCAGGATCGCCGCCGAGCCCCAGGGCGCGGCCGAGATCGGTCCGACGCCGGTCGCGGGGCCGGCCTCGGCCTGCAGCGGGTGGTTGGGCAGGTAGGGGGCGAGGTGCTCGCGGACCGCGACCGGGCCGACGCCGGGGCCGCCGCCGCCGTGCGGGATGCAGAAGGTCTTGTGCAGGTTGAGGTGCGAGACGTCCGCCCCGAACTTGCCGGGCTTGGCGAGGCCGACCAGCGCGTTGAGGTTGGCGCCGTCGACGTACACCTGGCCGCCGGCCTCGTGGACGAGTTCGCAGATCCGGGTGATCTCGGTCTCGAACACGCCGTGGGTGGAGGGGTAGGTGACCATCAGCACGGAGAGCTGCTCGCGGTGCTGCTCGATCTTGGCCTTCAGGTCCTCGACGTCCACGTCGCCGTCGGCCAGCGTCTTCACCACGACGACCCGCATGCCGGCCATCGCCGCCGAGGCCGCGTTGGTGCCGTGCGCCGACGAGGGGATCAGGCAGACGTCGCGCTGGGTGTCGCCGTTGGCCCGGTGGTACGCCCGCACGGCCAGCAGGCCGGCCAGCTCGCCCTGCGAGCCCGCGTTCGGCTGGATCGACACCGCGTCGTACCCGGTGACCTCGACCAGCTGCTGCTCCAGCTCCCGGATCAGCGTCAGGTACCCGGCGGCCTGGTCGATCGGCGCGAACGGGTGCAACTGCCCGAACTCGGGCCAGGTGACCGGCTCCATCTCGGTGGTCGCGTTGAGCTTCATGGTGCAGGAGCCCAGCGGGATCATGCCGCGGTCGAGCGCGTAGTCGCGGTCGGAGAGCCGGCGCAGGTAGCGCAGCATGGCGGTCTCGGAGCGGTGGCTGTGGAAGACCGGGTGGGTGAGGTACTCGTCCTCGCGCAGCAGTCCGGCGGGCAGCGCGTCCGCGTCCTCGGCGACCTCCGCGACGACCCCGAACGCGGCGAACACGGCCGCCAGGTGCTCCCGGGTGGTGGTCTCGTCGCAGGAGACCGACACCCGGTCGCCGTCGACCCGGAACACGTTGACGCCGCCGGCCAGCGCCGCGGCGACGACCTCGTCGGCGCGGCCCGGCACCACGGCGGTGACGGTGTCGAAGAAGGCGTCGTGGGCGAGTTCGACGCCGCCCGCGCGCAGGCCGGCGGCGAGCGCGGCGGCGTAGCGGTGGGTGCGGCGGGCGATGTCGGCGAGGCCGTCGGGGCCGTGGTAGACGGCGTACATGGAGGCCATCACGGCGAGCAGCACCTGCGCGGTGCAGATGTTGGAGGTGGCCTTCTCGCGGCGGATGTGCTGCTCGCGGGTCTGCAGGGCGAGCCGGTAGGCGCGGTTGCCGTCGGCGTCGACGGAGACGCCGACCAGGCGGCCGGGCAGGTTGCGGGCGTACTCGGCGCGCACGGCCAGGTAGCCGGCGTGCGGTCCGCCGAAGCCCATCGGGACGCCGAAGCGCTGCGAGGTGCCGCAGGCGATGTCGGCGCCGAGCTCGCCGGGCGAGCGCAGCAGGGTGAGAGCGAGCAGGTCGGCGGCGACCGCGACGACCGCGCCGAGCCCGTGGGCCTGCTCGATGACGGGCTTGATGTCGCGCACCGCGCCGGACGCGCCGGGGTACTGGAGCAGCACGCCGAAGACGCCGCGCTCGGCGATCTCGGCGGGGATGCCGCCGGACAGGTCGGCGGTGACGACCTCGACGCCGGTCGGTTCGGCGCGGGTCTCGATCACGGCGAGGGTCTGCGGCAGGGTGTCGGCGTCGACCAGGAAGACGCCGGCCTTGTTCTTGGTGACGCGCCGGGCCAGGGCCATCGCCTCGGCGGCGGCGGTGCCCTCGTCGAGCAGCGAGGAGCCGGAGGTGTCCAGGCCGGTCAGGTCGGCGACCACGGTCTGGAAGTTGAGCAGCGCCTCCAGGCGGCCCTGCGAGATCTCCGGCTGGTACGGGGTGTAGGCGGTGTACCAGGCCGGGTTCTCCAGCACGTTGCGCAGGATGACCGGCGGGGTGAAGGTGCCGTAGTAGCCGAGGCCGATCATCGAGGTGAGGACCTGGTTGCGGCCGGCCAGCTCGCGCAGTTCGGCGAGTACCTGGGCCTCGCTGCGGCCGGCGGGCAGGCCGAGCGCGGTGAGGCTGCGGATGGCGTCGGGGACGGCGGCGTCGGACAGCTCGTCCAGGGAGGCGTATCCGACCTGGGCCAGCATCTTCTGCTGGGCGTCGCTGTCGGGGCCGATGTGACGGTGCTCGAAGGGGCTGGCCTGCTCAAGGTCGCTGAGCGTCGGCTGGGCGTTCATGGGGGTCGGGCCTCCTGGTCGCGGACCGGCGGTGGTACGCACGCCGACCGACTGCCGTGGAAGCCGGGCGGGCGCGCGGACCCGTCAGCCTCCCCCTCTGTCATCGGTACCTGAGAGCTTCACGCGGCCGGGCCGGGGCCCGGACGGCTTGCACCGTCGGCGAGGGCGGGGGCGGCCGGCTCCGATGCCGACGGTCCTGCCCTGCTTTCCAGAGTGACCTGTTCTCGCTCGGTACGGATGCCTGAGAGATTCCGGGGAGGGGTTGCTCCTTCGGCGTCCCGCACCCCTCGTTCGCGGGGCCGGGACTCTCCCGAGCGGGCTCGGCGGTCGCCTCCGAGGTTACCAGCGCGGGCCTCGAGGATCACCGGTGCGGGCCTGTGATCTGCCCCGGACGGCGGTGTCCGGAGTGCCGTCGTCCGTTACGTGCCGTTTGGTGTGAAGTGGCGGCCCGGCACGCTCCTCCGGCCGCCTCCCGGACGTCCCTGAGGAGCAGCAGGACTGGAGGACAGCGTGCAGACCGATATCGATCCGCGCGACCTGATCGGACACAAGGCGGTCGACCGGAACGGTGACAAGATCGGCACGGTCGACGAGGTGTACCTGGACGACGCCACCGGCGAACCGGAGTGGGCGGCCGTCCGTACCGGGATCTTCGGCCGGGACGCCTTCGTCCCGCTGACCACCAGCGAGTTCTCGGGCGACGAGCTGCGCGTCCCGTACGACAAGTCGCTGATCAAGGAGTCCCCGGACTTCGGCGTGGGCCAGCACCTCTCGCCGGCCCAGGAGCTGCAGCTGTACCGCTACTACGGGCTGGACACCGACGGCGACGCCGGTCCGGGCCCGACGGCGAAGGCGGCGGCGGCCGGGACGGCCGGGGCGGCCGGGGCGGCCGGGGCGGGCGCGAAGGAGCACCGCCGCCAGGAGCCCCCGGCGGACCGCGACTTCGGCACCGTCGCCTCCTCCCCCACCCCGGCGCCCGCCCCGACCCCGGCACCCGCGCCCGCCGCCCCGGCTCCGGCCGCCGCCGCCGACCCGGCCGCCTTCACGGCGGCGAAGGCCGCGCCCGCGCCGACGCAGCAGCACGCCCAGCCGCACAGCGCCCAGCCCCAGCCCCAGCAGCACACCCAGTCACACAGCACCCAGCCGCAGCAGCACCAGGCCCAGCAAGCCCAGCAGGCTCACCAACCTCAGTCCCAGGGCCAGGGCCAAGACCAGGACCAGGGCCAGGGCCAGGGCCACCGCCAGCAGCAGTCGACCCCGACCGCGCCGGTGGAGATCACCTGCCGCGAGGAGCGGATCGACATCAGCACCGAGTGGCACGAGGTGGGCACCACCCGGCTGCGCAAGTACGTCACCACCGAGCACGTGGAGCGCCGGGTGCCGGTGGTGCGCGAGCGGGTGCGGGTGGAGCGGATCCCGGTGTCGGACGCGGAGCGGGCGGCGCTGAGCGAGCAGGAGATCACCGAGGCCGTGGAGGAGATCACGCTGCGCGAGGAGCGTCCGGTGGTGCGCAAGTACCTGGCGCCGATCGAGAGGGTGCGCCTGGTGGTCGAGCGGTACACCGAGGAGGAGGTGGTCCGCGAGGAGCTGCGCCGCGAGCAGGTGGAGGTGCACGGCGCGACCGCCGACGGCGGGGAGGGCGGGGCGCCGCAGCACCGCCAGCCGTGGAACGCGCAGCCGCAGTCGCCGACGGCGGCGAATCCCCGGTCGGCCGCCGGGAGCGACGGCCCGGAGCACTCCCGTCCGGAGCCGCTGCGTCCCTGAGCGCGCGTCGGCCCGTCCGGCCCCGGTCCGCTCCGGCGGGCCGGGGCCGCCGCTTTACCAAAGCTTCACCAATCGATATTTGACAGGGTGAAGCATTTCCCGACATCGTTGCTTCAGTTCCTGCACTATCGCTTGTCTGAAGCAACATGACGGAGGAGTCCCCCGTGCGTGAGGCACCACAGCCCACCCCCACGGCCGCCGAGCCCACCAGTGCCCGGGTCCTGCCCGCCCTGATCCTGGCCATGCTGGCGTTCAGCGTGGTGCAGACCGCGGTCGTCCCGATCCTGCCGGGCCTGGCCCGCGAGCTGAACGTCTCGGGCTCCGACATCACCTGGCTGATGACCGCCAACCTGCTCTCCGCGGCGGTCCTCACCCCGCTGCTGGGCCGCTTCGGCGACCTGCGCGGACGCAAGCCCATGCTGCTGGTCTCGCTGGCCGGCCTGGTGCTCGGCTCCGGCCTCGCGGTGGCCACCCACTCCTTCACCTGGCTGGTGGTGGCCCGGGTGCTGCAGGGCGCGGGCGGCGGCGTGCTGCCGCTGGCGATCAGCATCGTCCGCGACGAGCTGCCCCGGCACAAGGTCACCGGCGGCGTCGCCGCGATCTCCGCCTCGATGGGCGTCGGCTCCGGCCTCGGCCTGGTCGCCACCGGCCTGCTGCTGGAGCACTGGAGCTACAAGTCGATCTTCTGGATGGGCCTGGTCTTCGGCCTGGTCGCGATCGCGCTGGTGGTCCTGCGGGTGCCCACCGACCCGGTCACCGACAAGGAGGGCGGCGCCGACCCGCTCGGCGCGCTCACCCTGGCCGGCTGGCTCTCCGCCCTGCTGGTCGCCGTCAGCCAGGGCAACCACTGGGGCTGGACGTCCACCCGCACCCTCGGCCTGTTCGCCGTCGCCGCCGTGGTCGCCCTGCTCTGGCTGCTGGTGGAGTCCAAGGTCTCCCACCCGCTGGTCGACCTGTCGATGATGGCCCGCCCCGCCGTCGCCTTCACCAACCTCTCCGGCCTGCTGATCGGCTTCGGCATGTACGGCTCGTTCATGGTGATCAGCAACTTCGCGCAGACCCCGGAGAAGCTCACCCACTACGGCTTCACCGCCACCGTCCTGCACGCCGGCGTGATGCTGCTGCCCTCCGCGATCGGCTCGATGGTCGCCGCCCCGCTGGGCGCCCTGCTGATCGCCCGCCGCGGCCCCCGCCTCCCGCTGGTCCTCGGCGGCTTCCTCGGCGCGGTCTCGATGGCCTACCTGGCGCTGCGCCACGGCGCCGAGTTCGACCTCTACTTCTCCTCCGCGGTCTTCGGCCTCGGCGTCGGCCTCGCCTACGCCGCGATGCCCGCCTACATCAACGGCGCCGTCCCCGCCGAGCAGTCCGGCATCGCCAACGGCATGAACGCCGTGCTGCGCACCGTCGGCGGCGCGGTCGGCACCGCCGTGATGAGCGCCATCCTCACCGGCGACACCCTCAAGCTGCCCGTCCCCGTGCAGCTCCCCACCGAGAACGCGTACCAGAACGCCTTCTGGGTGGCCGGCGCGATGTGCCTGGTGGCCGCCGCCGTCCCGTTCGCCATCCGCGCCGTCAAGTCCGCACCCGTCCCGGCCGAGCAGGCCGCCCCGGCCCTCTCCAAGACCGACGCCTGACGGCGTCCCCCTCGCGCCCCGGACAGGCGCGAGCAGCGAACGGCCCCCCGCGCCACGGGCATCGGCGCGGGGGGCCGTCCCCTTTCCCCCGGCGCCGACCGACGCCCAGCCCGCCTACCCCGCCCCCGCCGGGGGCCTGAGCGGCAGCGCCCCCGAAGCCTCCAGGTCCTCGTCCCCCACCGCGAACGTCCGCACCCGCCCGATTCCCGAGTACGGCGTCTCGAAGCGCACCGTCACCCGCCCGACCCCGCTGCCCTGCACCCAGCCGGGCCCGAACTCGCGGTGCGTGACGTCCTGCCCGGGCCACCACCGGCGGGCCGACGGGTCGGTCTCCACCGCCTCCACCACCGCCTCCTCGATCACCGCCGCCGCGCCCGACTCCCGTTCCTCCCGCTCCAGTTGGGCGAACAGGTCCTCCTGGGTGTAGTCCGCGAGCTGGGCCACGCCGACGCCCAGCAGCCGCACCCCGCCCGTCACGTCGACCTGCAGCGCCAGGCGCCGCGCCGTCGCCGCGACCACCTGCTCGTCGTCGGTCGGCCCGCGCAGCGTCTCGGAGCGGGTCAGCGTCGAGAAGTCGAACCGGCGGACCTTCAGCACCACCGTCCGCCCGGATCGGCCGGCCGCCCGCAGCCGGCGCACGCACCTCGCGGCCAGCTGCTCGATCTCGCGCAGGATGCGGTCCCGGTCGGCGAGGTCGACCTCGAAGGTGTCCTCCACCGACACCGACTTGGCGTCCCGGTCCGGCACCACCGGCCGCTCGTCCCAGCCGATCGCCATCTGGAACACGCCCGTGCCGTGCGCCTTGCCGAGCAGCCCGACCAGTTCCCCGGGCCCGGCCCCGGCCAGGTCCGCCACCGTGGTCAACCCGGCGCGGCGCAGCGCCTGTTCGGTGGCGGGGCCGATCCCGGGCAGCGCGCGCACCGGCATCGGGGCGAGCACCGACCGCTCGGAGCCGGGCTCGATCAGCACCAGCCCGTCCGGCTTGGCCCGCTCGGAGGCGATCTTGGCCATCAGCTTGGAGCCGGCCGCGCCGACGGAAGCGGTCAGCCCGGTGTGCTCCACGATGTCGGCCCGCAGGTCCTCGGCCAGCGCCAGCACCAGCTGCGCCCCCTCCTCGGGCGTCGTCGCGGCGGCCAGCGCGGGCCCGTAGGGACCGGCCTCCAGGTCGACGAACGCCTCGTCCAGGCTGAGCGGCTCGACCAGCGGGGAGCGCTCCCGCAACAGGCCCATGACGATCTCGCTGTTGGCCCGGTACGCGTCGAAGCGGCCGGTCAGGAACGCCGCGTTCGGGCACAGCCGGCGGGCCTGCGCCATCGGCATCGCCGAGTGGACGCCGAACTTCCGGGCCTCGTAGGAGGCGGTGGAGACCACGCCGCGCCCGCCGAGGCCGCCGACGATGACGGGCTTGCCGCGCAGGCTCGGCTTGGACGCCTGCTCCACCGCGGCGAAGAAGGCGTCCATGTCGAGGTGGATGATGCTCGGCACGGTCCGCACGGCTCGATCATCCCGCGCCCCACCGACAATCCCGCTCAACCCCCGGCGCCCTCCCCCGCCGCGTCCGCGAGCCCCCGCGCCACCCCGTCCTCGCGCGGCCCCAGGAACGTCGGGTCCGGCCGCAGCAGCACGTTCGCCGCGGCCTTCACCGCACCGCCGACCTCCCGCAGCCCGCCGTACTTCCAGGTGGTGTCGTGCCACTCCTCCACCCCGACCGCGTACGAGTCGATCCCGGCGGCCCCGCACAGCGCCAGCGCCCGCCGGACGTGGAAGGTCTGGCTGACCAGCACCGCCCGGTCGACGCCGAAGATCCGGTGCGCCCGGCTGCACGAGTCCCAGGTGTCGAAGCCCGCGTAGTCGCCCACCACCCGCACCGCGGGCACCCCGCGCCCGATCAGGTACGCGCGCATCGCGTCGGTCTCGTCGTACTGGACGGTGCCGTTGTCGCCGGTCACCAGGATCACCCGCACCTTGTGCGCCCGGTACAGCTCCAGCGCCGCGTCCAGCCGGTGCGCCAGGTACGGGGAGGGCTCGCCGTCCACCAGCCCGGCGCCGAACACCACCGCGACGGGGGCCTCGGGCGCGCTCGCCACCGTGCCGACCTTCGCGGACTCGGCCAGGTACAGCCAGCTGACCGGCGCCAGCCCGAGCGCGGAGCACAGCACCACCGCCTGGAACCAGCGCCGCTGCCGCCGCCGGTCCACCGGGCGCACCGCGCGCCACACCGACCGGACCCGCAGCCCCGCGCACCTCAAGATCGTCGACACGCGGACGAGGACGAACGGACCCCTCCCGCCGGTTCCCCGCCCCTCGGGGCCCGTCGGCCCCGCCGTCAGACCGCGCGGTTGCGGCGCTGCGCCAGCTCGTCGCCCGGGTCGTGGCCCACCAGCGTCTCGCCGGTGTCGGTGCGCTCGCCGTGCAGCCGGCCCAGGGTGGTCTCCAGCTCCTGCCAGACCGCGCCGACCGCGATGCCGAACACGCCCTGACCGCCGTTCAGCAGGTCCACCACCTGCTGCGGGGAGGTGCACTCGTAGACCGTCGCGCCGTCGCACATCAGGGTCAGCCCGGTGAGGCCCTCCTGGTCGGCGGACTGCAGGTGGGTGACGGCCACCCGGATGTTCTGTAGCGACACTCCGGCGTCCAGCAGCCGCTTGACGATCTTCAGCAGGAGGATGTCGCGGAAGCTGTACAACCGCTGCGCCCCGGCCGGGTACGCGGAGCGGACCGAAGGCTCCAGCAGGCCGGTGCGCGCCCAGTAGTCGAGCTGCCGGTAGGTGATGCCCGCGGCGGCGCAGGCCGTCGGGCCGCGGTAGCCGACCAGCGCGGACGTCGGGGCGAGCCGCTCGATCGCGGGCTGCCCGGGCTGGACGGCCGGGAAGCGGCCGAGCCGGGGCAGTTCCTCGGCCTCGGGTTCGGGCCGCCAGGGCCGCCCGATCAGCGCACGGCCGGCCCGCGGCACGTGCACCGCGCACAGCGCTCCGGAACGCGTCTCGTCGCCGGTGCCGCTCATCGCCAACCTCCGTCCGTTGCGCCCGAGGCCCCCCGGGACCCGCGGGGGCCCCGCCGGGACCCGGGCTGCGGGTGGCCCGTCCGGCGGGCCATCACCTGACGGTAGGCAGTCGCCCAAGCAGCGTCAACGATCGCCACGCCGGGGGCTTCCACAAACTTCACCCCATCGAGTGGTTATTCGTGCCCCATGTGCGGGTAGCAGGAAGGATTTCCGGACCAACCGAGTTGCGACCCGCCGCCGACCGGGCTAGCGCCGGAACCGTCGCACCGGAGCTACTGCGAGCCGCCCCCGAAGTCCTCCGGCGAGACCTGGTCCAGGAACTCCCGGAACTTCTCGACCTCGTCCTCCTGCTCGTCCGGGATCGAGATGCCGGCCTCCGCCAGCACCTCCTCGCTCCCGTAGATGGGCGTACCGGTGCGCAGCGCCAGCGCTATCGCGTCCGAGGGGCGCGCGCTCACCTCGACACCACCGGCGAACACCAGGTTCGCGTAGAACACCCCGTCCCGCAGGTCGTTGATCCGCACCTCGGTCAGCTGCTGCCCGAGCGCGCCGAGCACGTCCTTGAACAGGTCGTGCGTCAACGGCCGCACCGGGGTCATGCCCTGCTGGGCGAAGGCGATCGCGGTGGCCTCCCCCGGCCCGATCCAGATCGGCAGGTAGCGGTCACCGCCGACCTCCCGCAGCAGCACGATCGGCTGGTTTGAGGGCATCTCCACCCGGACACCCACGACGTCGAGCTCATTCACACCAGCAACCCTATGGCGCGCGCCCCCGATAGGAAAGCGCAGCAGGCAGCGGCCACCGTCATCCGGGCCGCCGCCCGCCCGTCCGCCACCGGCCGTTCAGGACCGGACCCGCAGCCCCGCCTGCACCATCGCCGCGTGCAGCCGCACCGACAGGGTGGCCAGTTCCCGCGCCGTCGCCTCCGCGTGCGCCCGGGTCTGCGGGTTGCGGTGGCGCCGCAGCGGCGCCACCACCTGCTCCACCAGCGCCACCTCGCGGTCGGCCGCCGCCTTCATCGCCCGCAGGTGCCGCGGCTCCAGGCCGAACCGGCCCAACTCCGCCACCAGCCGCGCGATCTGCAGCGCCTCGCCGTCGTACCCGCCGTCCGGGCCCGGCTGCACCAGGCCGTACGCCTCCCACTCGACGAGCTCGCGCTCCTGCGCCTCGGCCGCCGCGATCAGCTCGGCCCGGCCCAGCCGCACCCCGCCGGGCAGCACCGAAGCCGCGGCCGCCAGCTCCCGGTCCGCCTCCTCCAGCGGCCCCGGACGGGCCTCCGCCCCCGGCAGCGCCGGCGGCTGCTCGCCGCGCTCGATCGCGTCCAGGTGCTCGCGGATCACCCGCAGCGGCAGGTAGTGGTCGCGCTGCATCCGCAGCACGTACGCCAGGCGCTCCACGTCCGCCGCCGAGAACTTCCGGTAGCCGGACGGGGTGCGCTGCGGCTCGACCAGGCCTTCCGCCTCCAGGAAGCGGATCTTGGAGATCGTCACCTCCGGGAAGTCGTCCCGCAGGAAGGCCAGCACCGCGCCGATCGACAGCAGCTCGTCACCCCGCCGGCGCGCCTCGCCCGTGCGGCGCGAGGCCGGCACGGGCGAGGACCCGAGGGACGGGGTAGGAATCTGTGGGGTCACTCGGGCTCCAAACGGAGAAGTGGTCAGTACCCCCGGTGGTGGCTGGCGAAGAACACCAGCCGGTACTTCCCGATCTGCACCTCGTCGCCGTTGGCGAGCAGCACCTCGTCGATCCGCTCCCGGTTCACGTAGGTGCCGTTCAGGCTGCCCACGTCCGCGACCGAGAAGCCGCCGTCGCGCTGCCGACGGAACTCCACGTGCCGACGCGACACCGTCACGTCGTCCAGGAAGATGTCACCCTGCGGGTGCCGCCCCGCCGTGGTCACGTCCGAGTCCAGCAGGAACCGGCTGCCCGAGTTCGGGCCGCGCTGAACGATCAGCAGCGCCGAGCCCGGCGGCAGCGCGTCGATCGCCGCCATCACCTCGGCCGACAGCGCCGGGGTGGCGCCCGTCGAGGTCGCCGTCGGGTCGTACGACTCGATGCCGGAGATCGAGATGGTCGAGGTGGTCTCCACCGCGCCCTCGGCGAAACCGCCACGCAGCTGGGCGCCGCAGTTCGAGCAGAACCGGGCCTGCGCCGGGTTCTGGTTCCCGCACCGCGGGCACGGGCTGGTGCCAGCCATGTTCACAGCCTCCTGGCGCGGCACACCCGACTGGACGTGCCCGGCATAGGGGTCCGGGGCAAACCCTCCACCGGAGGTTGAGGGTCCTGACGCGAAACCTATGCGCGGCCCGCCCGACGGATCAACCGACGCGCCGTACGCCGCGTCGAACTGCCCGCTCGGCATCCCCGCGCCCTGGGTCACGTCGTCCCGGTACATCGGACGCTGCCCCTCCGGCGCCGGACGCATCGACGGCACCCCGGCGTCCTCCTGCCGGTAACGCGCGGTCGGCGCCTCGGTCGCCTTCTTGTTGCGGCCGAACAGCTTCGAGAAAAAACTCACGGGCGAATCCCCTTGCGTGTGACAGAACCGCCCGCGGGGCAGGGTTCAAGGCTCGGTGTGGCGGTGGGACCGGCATCGGACCGGAGACTGACGGACGGTAAGACCCAGTGTCGCCGACCCGCCGCGTGAACCCACCACCGGGGGTTGTCCGCGGCTGACGAACCGTACGGAGCGCGCCCCGTCACTTCGCCGCCGGCTTGCCGTACTGCAGCGGCTTCGGCGTGGCCAACGCGTCCACCAGCACCTTCTGCTGCTGGACGATGGTCGCCCGGGCCTGGTGGTTCTCCAGGCTGCGCACCACACCGCCGGGGATGTTCAGCGCCGGAGTCAGGTCCTGCGGATTGCCCACCACGGTGAAGCGGAACGGCTGCGAGACGCTCTTCCCGTCGATCCGCACGCCACCGCCCGACGAGTTGTCGGTGAAGTACGTACCGGCCACCACGCGCACGTCGTTGATCTGAATCGCCTCCGCCCCCGCCGCTCGGAGTTCCTGCAGGGTGTCCAGCAGCATATCCGCCTTCACCTGCCCTTGGGGATCATCGATCGTCAGCACGATCCCCGGGCCGGTCGCCTTCTCCGTCCCGGCCAGCACGCCGAGTTCGGCCGCCTTCTTCCGGGTCTGCTCCTGCGCCTCCTTGGCCTGGTTCGAGGAGTTCTCCAACTGGGCCAGGGACTGTTCCAACTGCGTCTTCTCCGACTGGAGACGCTGCTGCTTGTCATCCAGTTCGTCGAGGATCCGCACCAGGTCCTCCTGCCGGGCCCCGCGCAGCTCGCTGTGGTCGTTCGTCGAGCGCACCTGGATCGCCAGCGCCAGCCCCAGCGCGAACAGCAGCAGCGCCACCACCAGCTGGCCCCGCGACACCCGCGGCGGCCACAGCGCCGCCTTCAGCCGCGTCCGCCCCTCCGACGGCAGCCGCACCGGCTCCCGAGACGCGGCGGCCGCCACGGCCCCGCCCTCCCCGCCCCGCGGTGCCTGCCCGGTCTCCTCCGCCCCGGCCCCGGCGACGGCCTCGGCACCGGCCTCCGGCTCGGCTCCGGGCCCGCTCTCGGGCTCTCCGGCGGCCGCCTCCTCTTCCCGCTCCCGCGGCTCCCTCTCCTCGCTCACAGCCGCTCCCTACGCCCTGAACACGTGCCGGCGGATCGCCGCCGCGTTCGAGAAGATCCGGATGCCCAGCACCACCACCACGCCGGTGGACAGCTGCGACCCCACGCCCAGCTGGTCGCCGAGGAACACGATCAGCGCCGCCACCACGACGTTCGACAGGAACGACACCACGAAGACCTTGTCGTCGAAGATCCCGTCCAGCATCGCCCGCACACCGCCGAACACCGCGTCCAGCGCCGCCACCACCGCGATCGGCAGGTACGGCACCACCGCGTTCGGCACCTCGGGCTGCACGAACACGCCGACGATCACGCCGATCACCAGACCCAGTACGGCAATCACGGTGTAGCAGCTCCTGTTCCGGTGGAAGTGGACTTCGCGGACGGCCCCGCGGACTTCGAGGGCGCCCCGCTCCTCGTCGCGCCCGGCGAACCGGACGCGGAGCCGGACGGCGAGGACGACGGGCCGGGCCCGGCGGGCGGCTCGGGAGAGGCTTCCGGGGACGCCTCCGGTCCGGCCACCCGGAGCGTCACGCCCACCGCGGCCGGCAGCGTCAGCGACTTCTGCGTCGACAGCGTCGAGCGGATCCCGTAGCTGTCCTGGATGATCTTCAGGTACCGGCCGCCCTCGTTGTCCTGGAAGGCCTGCGCCAGCCGGGGCCCGTCCCCGATCGCCAGCACCGTGTACGGCGGCACCAGCGGCCGGTTGTCGACCAGGATCGCGTCGCCGGCCGCCCGGATCGCCGACAGCGCGGTCAGCCGCTGCCCGTTCACCGACACCCCCTCCGCGCCGGCCAGCCACAGGCCGTTCACCGCGTACTGCAGGTCGTGGTCCTTGACCCGCCCGTTCTTGCCGTGGGCACCGCTGTTGCGCGGATCGCTGACGTTGCCGCCGGAACCGCTCCCGGACGCGTCGTCGATCACCAGCTTCACGCCCGGGCCGGTCATCTCCCCCGTCCCGGTCGTCGCCGCCAGCAGCGCCGCCCCGCCGTCGTCCCCGGCCTGCAACGCCGCGTCCTGGGCCCGCTCGACCCGGTCGCGGTCCTCCTCGACCTGCCGCTGCAGGGCGTCCGCCGCCGCGCCGGCGTCCTTCACCCGGGTGACCAGGGCATCCCGCTCCTTCGCCAGGACGGGCGCCGCGGCGTGCGTGTTCACCGCCCCGACCGTCACCACGACGGCCGCCAGCGCCAGCCCCAGGGCCAGCACCAGCCGCCCCTTGGCCGTCGTCGGCAGCCGCGAGCTGCCTTCCGCCCCCCGCGCCCGGGCCGCTTCCGCGTACCCGTCGTCCAACGAGTGCTCCATGACGGTGGTCAGCAGGGACATCGAGGCGTCCGGGCGGCGGAAGCGCCCCTCCGGGTCGCTCGGCGTCGGCGTTGCTGGCATGCGGGACATCGTTTCACGACCGCACGGTGCCCCACGACCAGCTCCCGGCCCCGCAGGACGGTTTCGGCACAGGATCGTGACAAACACCGGCGGGGACGGGCCCGCAGGCCCGTCCCCGCCGGTGTCCCTCCGCGCTGCTACCTCCCGGCGCCGTCCACGACCGCGGCCCACTCGTCGAGCAGCCGCTCGGTCGCCTCGTCGTCCGGTCCCTCCGCCCACAGGTGCGTGACGGCCTCCGCCGGGTCCGGCAGGACCAGCGTCCACCGGCCGTCCGGCTCGACCACCCGCACGCCGTCCGTGGTGTCCAGCTTCCGGTTGCCGGCCGCCTCCACCACCGAGCGCATCACCATGCCCTTGGCGGCCCACGGCGTCGCGATGTCCCGCTTCTGGATGTGCGCCTGCGGGATCCGCGCGTCGATCTGGCTCAGCGTCAGCTGCGTCCGCGCCACCAGGCCGACCAGCCGCACGAACGCCGCCGCCCCGTCCAGCACCCCGGAGAACTCGGGCACCACGAAGCCGCCGCGCCCGTCGCCGCCGAAGACCGTGCCGTCCGCGGCCGCGGCCTTCGCCAGGTCGTCCGGCGAGGTCGTCGTCCAGGTCACCTGGGTGCCGTGGTACGCCGCCACCTGCTCGGCGATCCGCGTGGTCGTCACCGGCAGCGCCACCTGCCCGGAACGGCGCTCGGCCGCCACCAGGTCCAGCAGCACCAGCAGCGCCCGGTCGTCCTGGATCACCCGGCCGAGCTCGTCCACGAAGGACACCCGCTCACCCACCGGGTCGAACCGCACGCCGAACGCCGCCTGCGAGGACGCCACCAGCTCGCCCAGCCTGGCCAGCGCCGCCCGCCGCTCGTCCGCGCCCTCGGTCGGCCGCGACTCGTCCAGACCGCCGGCCACCGTCAGCGCCTCCACCCCGAGCCGCCCCAGGATGCTCGGCAGCACCAGCCCGGCACTGCCGTGCGCCGCGTCCACCACGACCTTCAGCCCGGCCTCCCGCACCCCCGAGGTGTCCACCGCCCGCAACAGGTTCGTCGCGTACGAGTCGAACACGCTCGCCGGGTGCAGCAGGTCGCCGATCTCGCCCGGGAACGCCCGCCGGAACTCCTGCCGCGAGTACACCCGGTCCAGCTTCCGCTGCCCGGCCTGCGACAGGTCCGCCCCGCGCTCGTCGAAGAACAGGATGTCCAGCGAGTCCGGCACCCCCGGTGTGGTCCGCAGGAAGATCCCGCCCGCGCTCCCCCGCGCCGTCGCCTGCCGGGCCACCGGCATCGGCACGTTCTCCAGGTCGCGGACGTCGATCGCACTGGTCTGCAGCGCCGAGATCATCGCCCGCTTCAACGCCCGCGCACCACGCGAGTGGTCACGCGCGATGGTGACCGTCGCGCCCTTCTTCAACGTGGTCGCGTACGCCCCCGCCAGCCGCACGGCCAGCTCCGGCGTGATCTCCACGTTCAGGATGCCCGAGACGCCGCGCACCCCGAACAGGTGCTCCTGGCCGCGGGACTCCCAGATCACCGAGGTGTTGACGAACGCGCCGGCCTCGATCGTCTTGAACGGGTAGACCCGGACGTTGCCCGCGATGATCGACTCTTCGCCGATCAGGCACTCGTCACCGATCACCGCCCCCTCGTCGATCCGCGCGGCCCGCATCACGTCGGTGTTCTTCCCGACCACGCACCCGCGCAGGTTGCTCTGCGGCCCCACGTACACGTTGTCGTGCACCACGGCCTTGTGCAGGAACGCGCCGCGCTTCACGACCACGTTCGACCCCAGCACGGTGTGCTCGCGCAACTCCACGCCGGCCTCGACCTTGGCGTAGTCACCGATGTACAGCGGCCCCCGCAGCACCGCCTCCGGATCCACCTCCGCGCCCTCGGCCACCCACACGCCCGGCGAGATCTCGAACCCGTCCAGCTCGACCTGGACCTTCCCCTCCAGGACGTCCGCCTGGGCCTTCAGGTAGCTCTCGTGCGTGCCCACGTCCTCCCAGTAGCCCTCGGCGACGTAGCCGAACACCGGCTTGCCCTCCTTGAGCAACTGCGGGAACACGTCGCTCGACCAGTCGACCGACTCGCCGGCCGCCACGTAGTCGAAGACCTCCGGCTCCATCACGTAGATGCCGGTGTTCACGGTGTCCGAGAACACCTGTCCCCAGGTCGGCTTCTCGAGGAAGCGCTCTACCTTCCCCTCCTCGTCCGTGATGGTGATACCGAATTCCAGTGGGTTCGGCACCCGGGTCAGGCACACCGTCACCAGTGCGCCCTTCTCCCGGTGAAAGGCAATCAGATCCGAAAGGTCGAAGTCCGTCAGCGCGTCGCCTGAGATCACCAGAAACGAATCGTCCCGCAGCGCGTCCTCGGCGTTCTTCACACTGCCGGCCGTCCCCAGCGGGGTTTCCTCGTTGGCATAGGTGAGGTGCATGCCCAGCTCCTCACCGTCGCCGAAGTAGTTCTTGACCAACGAGGCCAAGAACTGCACGGTCACCACGGTGTCATTGAGCCCGTGCCGCCTCAGCAAGCGAAGCACGTGCTCCATGATCGGCCGATTGGCCACCGGCAGCAGCGGCTTGGGCATGCTGGAAGTCATGGGGCGGAGTCGAGTGCCCTCCCCGCCCGCCATCACAACGGCTTTCATTACGGGTGCGTCCTCCTTCGCGGTGGTGAACCCCTGCGGGTCCATCAAACCGGTCCGACGCATCCCTACCCGGAAGAAAACGTCCGACTCACCGAGGAGGCCGTGTAAAACATCTCAGGCTGATCTCAAACGGCAGCCGAACGCTCCGCCTGCAGGATCTGCCGGGCCTGAACCGCATACAGGGCACCGGCCCACCAGTACAGCGTCGTCCCCCACCAGATGAACGCCCAACTCACCACTCCCGCAACCTGGTGCACCCACCCCTCGCCCACCCCCAGCAGCAGGAGCGGAAACGCGTACATCAGATTGAACGTCGCCGCCTTCCCCAGGAAACTCACGTTCAGCGGCCCGTGACCCGCCCGGTTGAGCCGCAACAGCACCACCCCGACGAACACTTCACGCGCCACCAGCAACGCCGTCAGCCACCACGGCAGGATCTCCCGCCAGGTCAGCCCCACCAGCGTCGACACGATGTACAACCGGTCCGCGGCCGGGTCCAGCAACTGCCCCAGCCGGCTGATCTGCCCCCACCGCCGAGCCAGCTTCCCGTCCAGGTAGTCGCTGACCCCGCTCAGCATCAGGATGACGATCGCCCAGCCGTCGTTCGTCGGCCCACCGAAGACCGGCCACAGCACCAACCACAGGAAGATCGGCACGCCCACCAGTCGAGCCATGCTCAGCAGGTTCGGAATCGTGAGGACCCGGTCGGTCTGAACGCGCGTCTCCTGGACCTCCACGGTGCGGAGCCTCCTGTATTAACCACCGACAAGTGTGCGGGACCGACCCTACAACAAGAAAGCCCCCCGACGTCCCGTCGGGGGGCTTTCCCACAATGATTGTTCGGCGGCGTCCTACTCTCCCACAGGGTCCCCCCTGCAGTACCATCGGCG
>NZ_JNWZ01000047.1 GCF_000716545.1 Kitasatospora phosalacinea | reverse complement strand
CGCGAAAAGGACGCGACCCGTCACGGATCATCGAACTGGTTTCTCAGGGGATTGGCCGCCCCGGGACCGTCCACACAGATGCGTGTCCGGTGCTCCCTGTCAGGCAACTCGAAGAACTCTACACACCCACGGGCTCGGGATCAAGGGGCACCTGGAAGACCAGCACCGCGACGTCGTCGTCGTGCTCCGCGGTGACGCCGAGGGCGCGCAGCAGGCGGGAGCAGACGGTCTCGGCGGTGCCGACGGGGCCGGTGAGGGTGCGGGCGAGGTGGTCGATGCCCTGGTCGATGTCCTGGTCGCGGCGTTCGACCAGGCCGTCGGTGTAGAGGACGCCGGTGGTGCCGGGGAGGAGGCGCAGGGTGTGGGAGAGGTGGCCGACGCCGCCGGTGCCGAGGGGCGGGCCGTTCTGTTCCTCGCCGCGCAGGA
Organism: Kitasatospora phosalacinea; assembly: GCF_000716545.1. GTDB lineage: Bacteria > Actinomycetota > Actinomycetes > Streptomycetales > Streptomycetaceae > Kitasatospora > Kitasatospora phosalacinea. Next base: position 66,770 of record NZ_JNWZ01000047.1, on the reverse strand, counting down.
CGGTGCCGTCGGGGCCGCGGAGGAGCAGGGGGAGGTGGCCGGCGGAGGCGTAGACGAGGGTGGTGGCGGTCGGGTCCCAGACGGCGTAGGTGCAGGTGGCGATCTGGTTGGCGTCGATCTCCATGGCGAGGCCGTCGAGGAGTGTCATCACCTCGTGCGGGGGGAGGTCGAGGCGGGCGTAGGCGCGGACGGCGGTGCGGAGCTGGCCCATGACGGCGGCGGCGCGCAGGCCGCGGCCCATGACGTCGCCGATGACGAGTGCGGTGCGTCCGCCGCCGAGGCCGATGACGTCGTACCAGTCGCCGCCGACCGCGGCGTCGGCTCCGCCGGGTTGGTAGGTGGCGGCGACGTGGAGGTCGGCGGGCTGTTCGAGTTTCTGCGGGAGGAGGCTGTGCTGGAGGGTGACGGCGGCTTCGCGCTGGCGGCGTTCGGCTTCGCGGAGGCGGCCGGCGGACTGGACCTGGTCGGTGACCTCGGTGGCGAAGATCAGGACGCCGGCAGGGGTGGCGTGCTCGTCGGGGCCGAGCGGGACGCAGGCGATGTTGTAGTAGCGGTTGCCGCCGAGGCCGAGGATGCAGCGGGACTTCACGCTGCGCGGGCGTCCGCTGCGCAGGACCTGGTCGAGCAGCGGGAGCACGCCGAGGGCGGCGAGTTCGGGGAGGGACTCGGCGGCGGGGCGGCCGGGGGTGCGGGCGCCGAACAGGTCTCGGTAGGCCCGGTTCGCGTAGCCGAGCTGGTGCCGGGGGCCGTGGGTGAGTGCGACGGGGGCCGGCAGGCGGCGCAGGACGTCGCGCAGGTCGTAGAGCTGTTCGGCGTCGCGGAGGTCGGGGACGGCCGGGTCGCGCGGGCCGGGGACGGTGACGGGTTCGTCCGCGGTGGCGGGGGTGGCCCGCCAGGCGGCTCCGGTGAGCCGGGCGCTCCAGCGCATGAGGTTCAACGTCGGCCGCTTCCTCGGGGACTGATGGGGGTGGTACCTGCGGAGGGCAACTGCGGTGTGATGATCACAAAGTGTGCGCGGTTCTGTACTCGCCGTGATGGCTCCGTCGGGTCGATCCTGTCAGGCTCCGGTGTGATTCCGGAAGTCGAGCCCCCGGTACGGCGCGTTCTGGAGGGCGCGCGCCTGGATCGCGCTCCCGCAGAAGGGCCGGCGGTGGTGACGGTGACGTGGGACGGCGGGACGGCGGGACGGCGGGCGGCGGGGGCTGCGGGTCAGGCGCCGGGGCCGGCGGTGAAACCGGACTCGAACTCGGCCCGGGGGTGCTCGATGGTGCCCAGCGAAACGATTTCGCGCTGGAAGAGGCCGCCGAACAGCCAGTCCGTCAGCACCCGGATCCGGCGCTCCCGGGTGGGCAGGCGGCGCAGTTGGCGGGCCCGGTGCAGCCACCAGGCCCGGCGGCCGGTGAGCCGGGTGCCGCGCCTGGTGTGGGCGACGGCGCGGCGCAGGCCGAGCGAGGTGGAGCAGGCGGGGTGCTCGGGCCGATAGGCGGTGAGCGGGCGGCCGGCCAGCTCGGCGGCCAGGTTCTCGGCGAGCAACTTGGCTTGGGCGAGGGCGTGTTGGGCGTTGGGGGCGCAGGGTTCGCCGGTGTGGTCGGGGACGGCGGCGCAGTCTCCGGCGGCCCAGGCGTCGGGCAGGGGGGTGCCGTCGGGGGTGGCGATCCGCAGGGTGGGCAGGCAGGTGATCCGGCCGGTGCCGTCGAGCGGGAGGTCGGTGAGGGAGAGCACGGGGGCGGGGCGGATGCCGGCCGTCCAGACCAGGGTGCGGGCGGCGAAGCGGCTGCCGTCGGAGAGCACCATGAGCCGGTCGGCGGCGGACTCCAGGGTGGTGGAGAGCCGGACGTCGATGTTGCGTTCGCGCAGTTCGGCGAGGGTGTGGGCGGCGAGTTCGGAGGTCTCCTCGCCGAGGATGCGGTCCCTGGCCTCGACCAGGACCCAGCGCAGGTCGTCGGGGTCGAGGTTGTGGTAGCCCTTGGCGGCGGTTCGGGCCATGTCCTCCAGTTCGGCGAGCGCGCCGACGCCCGCGTAGCCGGCCCCGACGAAGACGAACGTCAGTGCGGCGTGGCGCAGTTCGGGGTCGCGGGTGGAGGAGGCCAGGTCGAGCTGTTCCAGTACGTGGTTGCGCAGGGCGACCGCCTCGCCGACAGTGGCGAAGCCCATGCCGTGCTCGGCCAGGCCGGGGACGGGTGCGGTGCGGGAGACCGAGCCGGGCGCCATCACCAGGACGTCGTACGGGACTTCGGTGGGCAGCCGGAGCTCACCGCGCGGGGCGGCGTCCACCCAGGCGGTGCGGGTGGCGTGGTCGATCCTGGTGACGCGGGCGGTGAGCACCCGGCAGTCGGGGAGCGCGGCGCGCAGCGGGACCACCACGTGGCGCGGGTCGATGGAGCCCGCGGCGACCTCGGCCAGCAGCGGCTGGAAGGTCAGGTAGGGCTGCGGCTCGACGATCGTCAGCTCGACCCGACGCTCTTTCAACTGGGCGCGCAGCAGTTGCTGGAGGCGCAGCGCGGCGCTCAGTCCGGCGCAGCCGCCGCCGATGATCAGGACTCGAATGGGGCACCTCCGGCCGGCCCTGGGGCTGTGACCCGTTTCACGTTCCCCCTATGACGCACCCGCGGGTGGTCTCTTGTCCACAGTCAGGGCCGGATCGGACCGAATCCGGCTGCCCGGGGCGGGCCCCGGAAGACACCGCGCCGCCCCGGCCGGCGGGCGGCGGGGGCGGCGGGCGGGCGGGTGCCGGTGCGGTCAGTGGGGGTGGTCCTGCCGGCTGCCGGGCTGCGAGGAACCCCGTGCAATCCGGGGCGCAACCGCCGGAGTGATCGCCCTGGCCGTCCCGTCGACGTCGATCAAGGAGTCGGACCGGAACAGCCGACGCCGAACGGCACCGTCGGCAGGGTGTGCGGTCGCGGTACGAGCGTGTCGTCGCGTCGGCGGTGGAACGGATGTGGCAGAAGTGAGGATGTGTACATCCGATCGTTGGCGTTGAACCGAGGCGGCACCTTTAGCGAAGCCTGACTGTTCGTCAAGGGCTGCTGGAGATAGGCGAGTCGGGACGAAGGGAGGCGTTCCGCGCGGGGATCCTCGGGTTGTGATTCGTCTCACGTGGGCCCGCGGGCGGTGCGTGAGGGGATTTGTCCGCACGTAGGGCCCGGATCGGACCGGGCCGGGGCGACGAGTGGTCCACTTCTGCGGCGAACTTCCCTGAACTATGGTCGGATTGTGATTCGGACCGCCGATGGTGCCGGTCCGTTCGTCCTGGACCTGGTGGCACCGACGCGGACTGCTCGGGAGCCATCCGGGGAAGGTAGTGCGCGGACGTCGGACCACGGCCGGTGTCGGCAGCGCACACCAGGGGGCGCAGTAGCCGTTCGGGTGCCCGGGACGGGGTGCCTCGGGGGAGGTTTGGCATGTCGGAGCAGGATCAGTTGGCGGGGCGGGTGCCGGTCGCGGCGTTCGGGCGGACCACGGTGGACGTGGTGCCGGAGCAGCGGGGCCCCGACGAGCGGGAGCGGTACGGCTTCTCCGGCGGCGAGCGCCCGGAGGGGGCGGGGCGGGGCGCGGGCTCGCGCCTGCGGGTGGACGCCCGGCGGAACCTGGAGAGCGTGCTGCGGGCCGCCCGTGAGGTGTTCGGCGAGCTCGGTTACGGGGCGCCGATGGAGGAGGTCGCCCGGCGGGCCGGGGTCGGCGTGGGCACCGTGTACCGGCGCTTCCCGAGCAAGGAGGTGCTGGTCCAGCGGATCGCCGCCGAGGAGGTCTCCTGGCTGACCGCCCAGGCCCGGGAGTCGCTGTACGGCGGGCTGACCGGCCCGTGGGACGCGCTGGCTGGCTTCCTGCAGCGGGCGGCGGCCTCGGGCGCCGGGCGGCTGCTGCCGCCGGAGGCGTTCCGGTACGCCGAGGAGATCGGCCGCGTCCCCGAGCAGCGCGGCACCGAGCTGCGGGCGTTCGGCGGCGCGCCGGTCGCCGAGGGCGAGCAGAGCGCCGACCCGCGGCTGCTGCTGCAGCTGCTGGCGGCGCTGGTGGCCCGGGCCGGCGCGGCCGGGGAGCTGCGCCCCGGGGTGACGGTGGCCGACGTGGTGCTGGTGCTGACGGCGGCGGTGCCGGTGCACGCCTCGGCGGCCGTCCCGGTGCGGGAGGGCGAGAGCGAGGGCGGGGCCGGTCACCGGCTGCTGCAGATCCTGCTGCAGGGGCTGCGCGCGGCCTGACCCGCGCCGCCGGGCGGGGAGCTGACGCACCGTGCGGGCGGGCCGCCGCGGGGCGGGTCCCGGGCCGGTCGGGGCACGCCGTTCGGGTGAACGGGGAGCCCCCGGGAGCGCCGGCCGGAACGGAAGCGGCGCGGAACGTTCCGGGTACGCGCGGTGCCTGTGCCGCCGGGCTCCGAACACTTCAGCGGGCGACGGCCCGGACGGGTGGGCCGGGGCGGACCCGGCTACCGGTGGTCCCTGCGCTATGCCATTCTTTGCCCGTGGTTGGAGCCATTGTTCCGTTGCGCACCGTGACCGCCGCCGATTCCGCGGGGCGGCTCCTGTCGCGCGCCGCGCGCCGGGGCGGTGCCAGGTGAACCCCGAAGAACAGGGCGACGCGGGCGAGTTCGGCTCCGGCCTGGAGACCCCGGGGCAGGTGCCGGACCAGGGCGGCAGCCCGGCCCGGGAGTCGCTGAGCGGCCGGGTGCCCGGCCAGGCCCCGGCCGGGCAGGGCGGCGTCGCCCCCGAGGCGTTCATCGGCGAGGAGCTTCCGGCGCGCACCGCGGTGCCCGCGCCCGCCGACCCGGTCGACGGCGAACGCCCGCCCTCCGACGCCGAGTTGACCGCCCGGGTGCGGGCCGGGGACGACGCCGCGTACGAGGAGGTCTACCGCCGGCACGCGGACGCCGTCCGCCGCTACGCCCGCACCTGCTGCCGGGACAGCTTCACCGCGGAGGACTTGGCGGGCGAGGTGTTCGCCCGCACCCTGCAGGCGCTCAAGGCCGGCAAGGGACCCGAGTTCGCGGTCCGGGCCTACCTGTTGACCGCGGTGCGGAACGTGGCCGCGGCCTGGGCCCGTTCGGACCGGCGCGAGCAACTGGTCGACGACTTCACCGGGTTCGCCGAGACCTCCGCCGCCACCGTCGAATTCGACCTCGCCGACCCCGGCGCCGACGCCTGGGCGCTGGCCCTCGCCGACCAGCGCATGGTGATGCGCGCCTACGCCGAACTGCCCGAGGACGACCGGGTGGTGCTCTGGCACACCGAGGTCGAGCGGGAGTCGCCCAAGACCGTCGCGGTGATGCTCGGCAAGACCGCCAACGCCACCGCCGTCCAGGCCCACCGGGCCCGCGACCGGCTGGCCGCCGCCTTCCTGCAGGCGCACGTGTCGGGCAGCCAGGAGTCCGGCTGCGCCGGGTACGCCAACCGGCTCGGCGCGTACGCCCGCGGCTCGCTGCGCAAGCGCGCCTCGGCGGAGGTCGGCAAGCACGTCCAGGACTGCGCCCGCTGCACCGCCGCGTACCTGGAGCTCGCCGACATCAACCACAGCCTGCGGGCCGTGCTGCCCGGCGGCGCGCTGCTCTGGGTCGGCACCGGCTGGTTCACCGTCGCCGCGGCGGCGGTCGGCGGCGCCGCCGTCACCGGCGCGATCGGGGCGGCGGCGGCCGGCGGAGCGGCGACCACCACCGCGGGTGCCGCGGGCGCGACCGGCGGCGCCGGTTCGTCCGGCGGCGGGGCGACGGCGGTGGCCGGGGAGGGGCTGGGCACCGCGGCGAAGGCCGGGATCGCGGCCGGGATCGCCGTGGTCGCGGCGGCGGTCGCCGCGTTCGCGCTCACCGGCTCGCCGGAGCCCGCCCCGCCGGTGGCCGCGCCGCCGGCCGCCGCCGTACCGGAGACCTCCCCGCCGCCGCCGGCCCCCAGGCCGTCCCCGACGCCCAGCCCGACGCCGAGCCCGACGCCCACGCCGTCCCCGACGCCGTCACCGACCCCCACGCCGAAACCGTCGCCGAAGCCGAAGCCCTCCCCGACGCCGACCCCGCGCCGGGGGGCGCCGCCCGCCCCGGCGCCCGCGCCGCCGCCGACCCCCACGCCGACACCGACGCCCACGCCCACGCCGTCCCCGACGCCCACCCCGTCGGCGTCACGCCAGTTCTGGCTGGACGAGGTGCCGTTGGACCGGGGCCACCGGGCCGCGGCCGAAACCCCGACCATCCGCGGCGGCGGCCAGGTCCTGCAACGGCCCTCGGCCTGGCTGCACGGCACCCGCTACCAGCACGTGCTGGCGGCCCGGGTGCCCTCGCGGGTGACCGTCGACCTGAACCGCCCCTGCCGTTCCTTCGACGCCGTCGCGGGGCTGGACGACTTCGGCGTGACGTACGGCGAGGTGGTGTTCTCGGTGCAGGGCGGCGACGGCCGGGTGCTGTGGAGCTCCCCCGCGATCTCCCCGGGCGACCGCCCCGTCCCCGTGCACGTCCCGCTGGACGGCCAGACGTCGATCCGCCTGGTGGTCACCCCGGTCCGCGGCTCCGTCCCGGTGGTCGACCTGGTGGACTGGGCGCAGGCGCGGCTGACCTGCTGAGACGCGGGACGCGGCGCCTACGGGCCCGCTCAGACCGCGCAGGTGCCGTCCTCGCAGGTGGCCGCGGGCGGGGCGACCGGGGTGATCCGCCCGGCGGTCTCGGCCTCGACCTGGCGGAGCACCTGGAGGAAGGTCTCGGCCTCCTGGCCGCCCTGGACGGCCCACTTGCCCTCGAAGACGAAGGTGGGGACGGCGGTGACGCCGATGGCGCGGGCCTCGGCGAGGGCGGCGAGCGTCTCGGCCTCGCCCTCGTTCCCGGCCAGGTACGCCGCGGCGCGCTCCCGGTCGATGCCGGTCTCGGCGGCGAGGCCGACGAGGGCTTCGGTGTCGCCGACGTCGACGCCCTCGGAGAAGTGGGCCCTGAGCAGGCGCTCCTTGAGGGCGGCCTGGACGGCGGCGCCGTACTCGGTCTCGGCGAGGTGGAGCAGGCGGTGGGCGCGCAGGGTGTTGACCTCCAGCGCGGCCTCGAAGTCGTAGTCGATGCCGACGCTCCTGCCGACCTCGGTGATCCGGGCGTCCATGGCGAGGGACTGCGGGCCGTAGCGCTCGGCGAGCCACTCGCGGTGGGGGCGGGCCTGCTCGGGGGCGTCGGGGACGAGCTGGTAGGGGCGGTAGACCACCTCGACGCCGTCCTTGCCCTCGAACTGCCCGAGCGCCTGCTCGAAGCGCCGCTTGCCGACGTAGCACCAGGGGCAGGCGATGTCCGAGTAGATTTCGACCTTCATGGCGGGCGTGCTCCTGTCGGGGTGGTCGGCTCGACGACCGGGCGGCCGTTCGACGGAAGGTGAACGCTCAACCATTCGTGGGCATTCCGGTCGCCCGGTTCAGCCCTCCTCGGCGGCGGGCGCGGGGACGACCAGCACCGGGCAGGTGGCGTGGTGCACGGCGGCGGTGCTGACCGAGCCGAGCAGCAGCCGGGCGAAGCCGCCGTTGCCGCGGGTCCCGACGACCAGGGTGTGCCGCCCGTCGGCGGCCTGCAGCAGGACCTCGATGACGTTGCCGAGGACGACGTGCAGGGTGAGCTGCCCGGCGTACGGGCGGGTGCGGGCGGACTGGACGGTGGCGACGGCGCGGCGCAGGCCGTCGGACATGCTCTCGACCAGCCGCTCGACGCTCTCCTGCACCAGGTCGGCCATGCCGGGCGGGTAGCCGGTCGGCGAGGGGTTGACCACGGCGAGGACGTGCAGCGGGAGGTGGTGCGCCTCGGCCTCGGTCATGGCGCGGTCGAGGGCCCAGAGCGCGGCGTCCGAGCCGTCGCAGCCGGTGAGGATCGCGGGGCCGGGCGGCGGCGGTTCGCGCCGCACGGGGAGGGTGGCGGTCATGGCGCGGTCTCCGGGGAGGGGGGCGGGGGTCTTCCGACGCTACCCAGCGGGTGCCCGTCGGCGGCGCAGGCGCACCCGGGGCCCGGCGGCCGTCAGGTTTCGAGCGCGGTGCGGCGCGGGGCGGGCAGGCCGGTCCAGGAGGAGCCGGGGCGGCGGGCGGCCAGCCGGCGCAGCCAGAGTTCGACGGCGATCAGGTCGGCGAGGGCGGCGAGGGTGCCGGGCGGGACGCTCTGCGCGGGGTCGGTGGCGGCGGCGAGGGTCTTGCGGGCGGCGGGGGTGTCGATCAGTCCGGCTTCGCCGAGCAGCGGGCGGTCGAGCAGTTCGGTGAGCGCGGGGGCGGCCTCGCGCAGGCCGCGGCGGGCCGGGTCGTGCGGGTCGGGGCCGGTGGCGCGGCCCCAGTCGGCGGGGAGGTCGGTGCGGCCGGCGCCGGCCAGCACGGCGGCGAGCAGGGCGTGCCGGGCGCCGGGTTGCAGGCGCAGGTCGTCGGGGAGCAGCCGGGCGGCGCGGACGACCTGGTTGTCGAGGAAGGGGGCGTGCAGGCGTTGGCCGTGCTGTTCGGTGGCGTGCACCAGGGTGCGGTAGTGGGCGGCGTGCCGGTGCAGGGCGAGGCGGGCGCGGCGGGCGCCGGGGGGTTCGGTGGGGGCGCCGTCGCGGGCCGCGGTGCGCAGGTGCTGGGCGAGGGCGGCGAGCGGTTCGTCGGCGAGCAGGTGGGCGGCGGGGCCGGGGCGGTGCCAGGCGAGGTCGGCGGCCAGGGCGCGCCCCATCGTCCGCTGGGCGGGCTGCTCCTGGCGGAGCGTCAGCTCGAGGGCGAGGTCGTCGAGGGCGTCGGCGTAGCGGGCGCGGGCCAGGCGGCGGGCGGCGCGCAGGACGGTGACGGGGGTGTGCAGGGTGCCGGCGAGGGCGCCCGCGGTGGCCCGGTCGGCCCCGGCCAGGGCGGCGATCGGGGCGAGCAGGTCGAGTGACCGGCCGGAGCGGACCAGGTCGGCGAGCCGGGCGGGGTGGCCGTCGAGGACCTGGCGGGCGCCGTGGCCGGTGAGGTGGTCGGCGCCGCCGGCCCGGTGCGCGGCGGCGTGCCGGGCGGCCTCGACCAGGGCGGGGCCGGGCTCGTCGGTGAGCGGTCCGGCGAGGGGGTCGGCGAGACCGGTGTACGGGGCGACGGGCGGGACGACCAGGTGGCGCAGGCGGGGGGCGTGGACGGCGAGGGCGAGTCCGTCGGCGTCGCCGAGGGTGACGGCGGGGAGGGGTTCGGGTTCGGGCGGTTCGGCGCGGCGGGCCCAGGAGCCCTTGATCGCGCCGGTGCGGGCGGCGGACCGCTCGGGGGCGGTGTCGGCGCCGGGCCCGGCGGGGAGCGGGACGGCCGCGGCCAGCAGGGCGACGGTGGCGGAGGCGGTGCCGTAGGAGAGGTCGACGCCGAGCCGGGGACGGTCGGCGGGGGCGGTGGCGCGGACCCGGCAGCGGACGGCTTCCAGCAGGGCGCGGGTGAGTTCGCGGACGGCGGGTGCCTCGGCGCGCTCCTCGGCCTGGTCCTCCGGGTACGGGCTGTGGTCGGCCCGCCCGCCCCGGATGCCGAGCGCGTGGCCGGGCGGGACGCGGCGCACGCCCTGGTAGGGGGTGCGGTCGCCGAGCGTCTCGGGGGTCTCGGGGGTGGCGAGCCGGGCGGCCAGGTGGGCGGCGTCGACGGGTGCGCCGACCAGGTCGGCGAGCGGGAGGGCGGCGGTGGCGTAGGCGGTGCCGCCGGCGAACGGGGTGTGGAAGACCGGCTGGGCGCCGGCCAGGTCGGTGAGCAGCACGGTGGAGCGGGTGCCGGCGCGCAGCACGACGGTGTAACTGCCGGGCCAGTGGGTGAGGTGGCGCAGCGCGCCGCCGCGGGCGGCGGCCAGGCCGTCGGCGAGTTCGCGGTCGGTGGCGCCGCAGCGGCCGGCGACGGCGAGGCGCAGGGTGGCGGGGGTGTCGTGGTCGGCGCTGTCGGTGGGGTCGCCCGGGTCGAGGCCGCCGCGGACGGTGGCGGGGCCGCCGGGGCGGAGCACGGCGAGGCGCAGTTCGTCGGGGCGCCAGTCGCCGACCGCCCAGAGCGGGCCCAGGCCGCCCCAGAGCAGGGTGCCGGCCAGCGGGCGGACCGCGGCGAGGGCCGGGTCGGCGGCGGTCAGGCCGCTCCAGCCGGTGAGCCACCGCATCGCGCCTCCACCTGTGGTGCTGCGGGCGCGCGGCGAAACCCCGGGCGGGCGGGTGGGGTTGGCGCGCCGTCAGGAGACATCGTGCCACCGATGGGGCGGATGAGCGCCGGGCTTTCGGGCACGGGTCGGGCTTCCGGGCCCCCGGGAACGCACGGACCGGGCCTCCCCCTCCGGGGCCCGGGCCGTGCGGGTCTCCAACTGCCGCCCGGGGCAAGGCCGGTGGCCGGGCAGGGCGGTGCGGGGACGGCCGCGACCGCCACGGTCCGACCGAAGTTGGCCGAAAGCCGTTGCACGACCCGGGAGGGCATCCGCATGCCCTCCCGGACGCGCAGCTGCCCGCGGGGAATGAGGCAGCGTTTCCCCCGGCCCGCCGGGTCCTCGACGGCGGGCCGATCCACAGGCTTTAGCGAATCGCCCACCTGCCGCTGCGGCCAGGGAGCACGGATGGCGCACGCGGGCACGGGACCGGAGCACGGGCGTCCGGCAATCGCTCCCGGGGTACCGGCCGGGCGTCCGGGCGCCCGGCGCGGGCGCGGCGCGTTCCCGCCAACCGGAATGCAGCCCCTTAACCCTCGGAACGCGGACGACTACGCTAGGTGCAAGCAGTCCGGTGGCGCGCCGCGGCCGTCGCGACCCGCCGCCATCCGCGCACGACGTCGCCAGGGGGTGCCACCGCCACCATGACCGTCAGCTCACGAGGGCCGAACGACCGGCTCGGGGCACTCCTCGCGCTCGCCCAGATCAGCAACGCCGGGCTCGCCCGCCGGGTCAACGACCTGGGCGCGCAGCGCGGCCTGACGCTCCGTTACGACAAGACCTCGGTGGCCCGCTGGGTCACCAAGGGGATGGTCCCGCAGCGCCCGGTGCCGCACCTGATCGCCACCGCGCTCGGCAACAAGCTGGGCCGCCCCGTCCCGCTGGAGGAGATCGGCCTCGCCGACTCGCACCCCACCCCCGAGCTGGGCCTGGAGTTCCCGCGCGAGGTGCCGGAGGCGGTCCGCTCCGCCACCGAACTGTGGCGGGTCGACCTGGACCTGCGGCGCGGCCCCGGCGGCGGCCGGTGGAGCGACAGCCTGGCCGGCACCTTCTCGGTCGCCGCGTACGCCACGCCCGTCTCGCGCTGGCTGATCACGCCCGCCGACGGCTCGGTGGCCCGCGAGGCCGTCCCCGACCTGGCCGGCTACCGGGTCGGGCACTCGGACGCCGCGAAGCTGCGCGAGGCCGCCCAGGAGGCCCGCCGCTGGGACTCCAAGTACGGCGGCGGCGACTGGCGCTCCTCGATGGTGCCGGAGTGCCTGCGGGTCGAGGCCGCCCCGCTGCTGCTCGCCTCGTACAGCGACGCGGTGGGCCGGGCGCTGTTCGGGGCCACCGCCGAACTGACCAGGCTGGCGGGCTGGATGGCCTTCGACACCGGCCAGCACGAGGCCGCCCAGCGCTACTACATCCAGGCCCTGCGGCTGGCCCGCGCGGCCGGGGACGTCCCGCTCGGCGGGTACGTGCTGGCCTCGATGAGCCTGCAGGCCGCCTACCGCTCCTTCCCGGACGAGGCGGTCGACCTCGCCCAGGCCGCCCTGGAGCGCAACCGGGGCCTGGCCACCGCCCGCACCATGAGCTTCTTCCACCTGGTCGAGGCCCGCGCCCACGCCAAGGCCGGCAACGCCCCGGCCTGCGCCACCGCGCTGGCCGCCGCCGAGACCGCCCTGGACCGCGCCCGCCCCGGCGACCCGGACCCGACCTGGATCGACTTCTTCGCCTACGACCGCCTCGCCGCCGACGCCGCCGAGTGCTTCCGCGACCTCGGCGTCCCGTCCAAGGTCCGGCAGTTCACCCGCGAGGCGCTGGCCCGCCCGACCGAGGGGTACGTCCGCTCGCACGGCCTGCGGCTGGTGGTCTCCGCGATGGCCGAGGCCGAGGCCGGCGACCTGGACGCGGCGGTGGCCGCCGGCGAGCGGGCCGTCGAGGTGGCCGGGCGGATCTCCTCGCACCGCAGCCGCGAGTACATGGTCGAGCTGCTGCGCCGCCTGGAGCCCTTCCAGAACGAGCAGCGCGTCAAGGAGCTGACCGAACGCGCCCGCCTGGTCCTGGCCACTTCGTCGACTTGACCCGCCCCCGGCCCCGCCGTGGCAGCATTCGGAGCGGTCTTCCGAGTCGAGGGGTGGCGGGGTTGAAGCACGACGTCCAGGTCCTGGTGGTCGGCGGCGGCATCGTCGGCCTGTCCACCGCGTACGCCCTGACCCGGGAGCACCCCGGCACCAGCGTCGCCGTGCTGGAGAAGGAGGCCGCCCCCGCCACCCACCAGACCGGCCGCAACAGCGGGGTGATCCACAGCGGCGTCTACTACCGGCCCGGCTCGCTCAAGGCCGGGTACGCCACCGGCGGGGCCCGCGAGATGGTCGCGTTCTGCCGCGAGCAGGGCATCGCCCACGAGGTCACCGGCAAGCTGATCGTCGCCACCGACCCGGCCGAGCTCCCCCGCCTCGCCGCGCTCGCCGAGCGCGGCCGCGCCAACGGCATCCCGCTGACCGAGCTCGACCCGGCCGGCATCCGCGCGCACGAGCCGGAGGTCACCGGCGTCGCCGGGCTGCACCTGGCCACCACCGGCATCTGCGACTACCCGGCGGTGGCCCGCCGCTACGCCGACCTCGCGGGCGCGGCCGGGGCCGAACTGCGGCTCGGCACCCCCGTCCTGGGCATCGCCCGGCGGGCGGACGGCGTCACCGTCACCACCCCGCGCGGCGAGGTCCGCTGCGCGGTGCTGGTCAACTGCGCCGGGCTGCACAGCGACCGGATCGCCCGGCTGGCCGGCGACGACCCGGGGGTGCGGATCGTCCCGTTCCGCGGCGAGTACTACGAACTGGCGCCCGAGCGGCGGACGCTGGTGCGCGGGCTGGTCTACCCCGTCCCCGACCCGGCGTTCCCGTTCCTCGGCGTGCACCTCACCCGGGGCGTCCACGGCGACGTCCACGTCGGGCCGAACGCGGTGCCCGCGCTGGCCCGCGAGGGCTACGACTGGCGCACCTTCAGCGCCCGGGACACCGCCGAGACGGTGCGCTTCCCCGGCACCTGGCGGATCGCCCGCCGGCACTGGCGCCACGAGCTCGGCGAACTGCACCGCTCGCTCTCCAAGCGCGCCTTCACCACCGCCGTCCGCCGCCTGCTGCCCGCCGTCACCGAGGCCGACCTCGTCCCCGCCACCGCCGGTGTCCGCGCCCAGGCCGTCGCCCGGGACGGCACCCTCCTCGACGACTTCGCCTTCGCCGGCTTCGACCCCGCCGACCCCCGCCCCCCCCGCCGGACCGTCCACGTCCTCAACGCGCCCTCGCCGGCGGCGACGGCCTCGCTCGGCATCGGCCGCGAGGTCGCCCGCCGGGCGGTGGCGGCGCTGCGGGCGGAGTGAGCAGGGCGGGAACGCACGCCCCCGGGCCCGCGCCGCGGCTCCCTTAGACTCGTGTGATTGTGACCTCCTCCGCCCCCAGCACCCAGTTGTCCGCGTCGGCCCGGCTCTCCGCCGCCCCGGCGGCGTACCCCGCGCCGATGTACCCGCACAAGGCCACCGAGGCCCAGCACCGCGAGCAGCGGATCCGCAGCTTCCAGCCGCGCCGCGGCCGGATGACCAAGGCGCAGGCGAGCGCGCTGGACCGCGGCTGGGAGCGGTACGGGCTGGCGATCGACGGGACTCCGCTGGACCTGCCGGCGCTGTTCGACGGCCGTCCGGTGACGCTGGAGATCGGCTTCGGGATGGGCGACACCACGGCCGCGATGGCCGCCGCCGACCCGTCCTCGGGCATCCTCGCGGCCGACGTCCACACCCCGGGCCACGGCAACCTGCTGCAGTTCCTGGAGCGGGACGGCTCGGAGAACGTCCGGCTCGCGGCGGGCGACGCGGTGATCCTGCTGCGCGACATGCTGCCGGACGCCTCGCTGGCGGGCCTGCGGGTCTTCTTCCCGGACCCCTGGCCCAAGCCGAAGCACCACAAGCGCCGCCTGATCCAGGCCTCGTTCCTGGACTTGGTGCTGCCCCGACTGGCCCCGGGCGCGCTGGTGCACTGCGCGACCGACTGGGAGCCGTACGCGGAGCAGATGCTGGCGGTGCTGGGGGCCTCGCCGGAGCTGGTGAACCTGCACCCGGAGGGCGACGGCTCCGCCTGGCTGGAACCGGCCGAGCACCCGGCGGGCAGCGTGCCCGGGTACGCGCCGCGGCCCGGGTGGCGCCCGGTGACGAAGTTCGAGCGGGCCGGCCTGGCCAAGGGCCACGTGGTGCACGACCTGCTGTTCCGCCGCCGCTGACGCCCCCGGGCCGACCGGGCCGACCCGCTCAGGCGGTGGCCTTGCCGGCGGCGACCAGCGCGCCGAGCGCCGTCCGCTGGACGTAGGCGAGCAGGGCGACCGTCACCGTGCTCATCACCAGCGCGAACAGCACGTGCCCGAGGGCGGTGGTCACCGCCGTGCCGAGCAGGCCGAGCACCAGGTGGCTGCCCAGGCGCAGGCCGACCAGGCCGAGGGCCACGTTGCGGGTGCCCTTGCCGCGCCACAGCAGCTTGGCGAGCTTGAGGCGGGGGCGCATCAGGGTCAGCGAGACGCCGATGTTGACGACCGCCAGGGCGACCAGCGCGGGCCAGGCCGAGGGGGCGGCGCGCAGCAGGTCGAAGGCCCCGGCCAGGACGCCCTCGAAGCCGAAGAACCAGACCGGCAGCCGCATCTCGGCGACGCTCGGCGTCACGGCCGGCGCCTCGACGGCCGGCGCCTCGACGTTCAGCGCATCGACGGGCGCCTCCGCGGTGCGGACGGCCGTCGCGATCGTGGTGCTGCCCATGGTGTCTCCCCCGTGTGGTTCCCGTGTCGTTCCCGCCCCGCCGGGCCCTCCCCGCGGTGGTCACCACTGTGCCCGCCGGGGCCGGTGCCGCCCCAGGATCCGCCGTCACCGGCTCGGCATGACGGATGTCACGGGTCCGGCCGGGCGGTGGGCGCCGCTCCGCCGTGCTGACGATCGGTCACCGGTCGGATGCGTATTGTTCCGACCCCTCCCCCCGGAGGGAGGGGTTCGCCTACGCTGCTGCGGGTGAGCAGTCCGCCCAGCGGCAAGGCCTCCCCCGGCCCGCCCGTGGTGGCCGCCGCCACGGCCGCCGATTCCCCGACCCCCACCGGCTTTCGGTCGCTCCCCGGACCGACCGCGCGCCGGTCCGGCGGGCTGCTCCCGGGCCGGTCGCCGCAGCGGCCGGTGCTGAGCGGGCGGATCCCCGGACAGCAGGGCGGCCCGGCCGCGGCCCGGACGGTGCCGCCGCTGTGGCGGCGGTTGTGGCCGCTGCGGCGGCCCGCGGTGTCCTCGGCGGTGGCGGCGCTGGCGCTGGCCGGTTCGGGGGTGCTGATCCTGCGCCTGGTGCAGCGGCAGACCGGGACGACGGGGCTGCTGGTGGGGCTGGGCCTGGCGCTGCTGCCGCTGCCGTTCGTGCTGGGCGCGCTGGCCTGGCTGAACCGGACCGCGCGGGTGCCGACCCGGCACACCCTGTTCTGCCTGGCCTGGGGGGCGTGCGCCGCGACCACGGTGGCGATCCTGGCGAACGGGTGGGCCAGCGACTTCCTGATCGCCCACCGGGGCGCGCGCGGCGAGACGCTCGGCGCGGAGTTCGCGACGCCGCTGATCGAGGAGATCGCGAAGGGCTCGGCGCTGCTGGTGCTGCTGCTGCCGCTGCGGCGGCGGCACCGCTGCGAGGCGGACCGCCCGTGCGGCCGCTGGCGCCGCCTGCTGTGGCACCGCCCCTGCACCGGCCGCCCCGCGCACTTCCGCCCGGCCCCGGGGGGCCGGCGGCGGGCCCGCTCCCGCCCGCGCACCCTGGCGGCGGGGGTGGTGCTGGGCGGGGTGACGGCCTGCGGGTTCGCGTTCACCGAGAACGCGCTCTACCTGGGGCGGGCGTTCACCGCGGACCGGCAGGCCCGGCTGGACGCGATCGGCCTCGGCGAGCCGCCCAGCCTGCGGGACTTCGACGGGACGGTGCACACCTTCGTCCTGCGGGCGCTGCTCTCGCCGTTCGCGCACCCGCTGTTCACCGCGCTGACCGGGCTGGGCCTGGCGCTCACCCTGACCACCGGCCGACGCCGGCTCGCCCGGCTGGGCGCCCCGGCGGGCCTGCTGCTGGCGATGGGCCTGCACGGGGTGTGGAACGCCGCCGCCGGGCTGGGCACGGACGGCTTCCTGCTGGTGTACGGCCTGGTGATGGTGCCGTGCTTCGCGGCCCTGGTCTCGCTGGGCTCATAACCCAGAGGTCGCAGGTTCAAATCCTGTCCCCGCTACTCAGTAGCAACGAAGGCCCGGAGGCACCGCCTCCGGGCCTTCGTCGTGCCCGCGTTCACTCCTCGCGCCGGTCGTCGGCCCACCAGACCTCGAACTCGGCCTCCGCGCCCCCTCGCCCCCGCGCGGCCAGCGCTCCGCGTCCTCGGGCAGCAGCAGGGCGTGGACGAAACCGGCCACCGGCGGGCCGACGTCGACGAAGGCGCCGGTCGCCCCGGCGCCCGGACGGCGGCGACCGTCCCCGTGAGCCGCTGCCCGAACCGCGGCCCGAACCGCAGCCCGCCGCGGACCCTCGCTGGGCTCATAACCCAGAGGTCGCAGGTTCAAATCCTGTCCCCGCTACTCAGTAGCAACGAAGGCCCGGAGGCACCGCCTCCGGGCCTTCGTCGTGTCTGGCCGAATAAATCCGTTGCCTGGTCCGGCGGACGGTGCCTAAGGTGGCCGCACACTGAAAGGAGGTGATCCTGAGTTGAGTTCCTTCAGGATGCGTGAGGTGGCTGCTCGCTAGAGCCGCCCCTGCCTGTGCAGTGGTGAGGCCGTCAGGTCTCCGGCTCAGGCGAATTCCCAGCAGTCACCCGGCCCGCGGGCTCACCGGCACATCCCCGGTGCCTCGGTCGCCGTCCCCCCAGGGGGCGGCGGTCCGAGGAGCAGCCCGCGGGCCGTCTGCGTTCCCGGGGGCGGTCGCGGGGGCGGTCCCGGGGGTGGTCGCGTCGCGGCGGGGCGGGAAGCCGTGGCGGCGGGCCAGGGCGGTGACGGTGAGGACGGGGACCAGCAGGGCGAGGGCGAACCAGGGGAAGGAGCCGGGGCCGAGCAGGTCGAGCAGGAGGCCGCCGGTGGCGCCGCCGAGGCCCATCGAGGTGTTCCAGGTGGCGACCAGCAGGGTCTGGCCGCGCTCGCCGCCGGCGTCGGAGACGGCGGTCTGGAAGAGCGGGGCGGCGCTGCCCCAGCCGAGGCCCCAGAGCGCGGCGGCCAGCAGGACCAGGGGCGCGGCGGGGGCGGGCAGCAGCAGGAGCCCGGCGGCGGCGAGGAACGCGGCGGTGGCGGCGAGCATGAGGTGCCGCAGCCGCCGGTCGACCAGCAGGCCGGTGACGGCGAGGCCGAGCACCGAGGCGAGCCCGAGGACGAGCAGCGGCAGGTCGCGGCGGCCGGCCGCGCCGGAGTGGTCGAGCAGCGCGGCGACGTACGTGTAGAGGACGTTGTGGGCGAGGACGTACGCGCCGGTGACGAACAGCACGGGCCGGACGCCGGGCAGCCGGAGCGCGGCGCGGACGGGTTCGGGGCGGTCGCCGCGGCGGCGGCCGAGGGCGTCGGGGACGGCGGCGGCGATCCACAGCAGCAGGGCGGCGGCGAGGACGGCGACCAGCGCGAAGGTGGGCCGCCAGCCGATCAGCCGGCCGGACCAGGTGCCGAGCGGGATGCCGAGGGAGAGCGCGAGCGGCACGCCGAGGCCGGTGACGGCGATGGCCCGGCCGTGCAGTTCGGGCGGGGTCAGCCGGCGGGCGTAGCCGACGAGTTCGGCCCAGATCGCGGCGACGGCGACGCCGGCGGCGATCCGGACGGCCATGGTGAGCGGGTAGGACGGGGAGAGCGCGGTGACGGCGTCGGCCAGCAGCAGGACGGCGACGGCGGCGAGCACCAGCCGCTTGCGGGACCAGTGCGCGGTGGCCCGGGCCAGCGGGATCGCGGACAGGCCGGTGGCGAGGGCGTAGCCGGTCAGCGACTGGCCCATCGCGGATTCGCCGACCCGCAGGTCGCGGGCCATCTCGGGGAGGACGCCGGCGGGCAGCGCCTCGGTGACGATGCCGAGGAAGGCGGCGGTGGCCAGGGCCAGCAGCGGGGACCAGCGCAGGCGCGGGGCTCCGGCCGCGGCCCCCGCCCGGGTGCGGGTTTCGGGGTGCGTGGTTGCCATGCCGGTATGGTCGAACTCTCACACCGGTGTGAGAGTCAAGTCCTTCCCGAGGACGGGGGAAGCTGTGCGGATCGGCGAACTGGCGGCCCGGACGGGGGTGGCGCCCCGGCTGCTGCGCTACTACGAGGAGCAGGGGCTGCTGAAGCCGGGGCGGTCCGCGAACGGCTACCGGGAGTACGACGAGGCGCTGGTGGAGCGCGTCCGGCAGATCCGCTCGCTGCTGGCCTCCGGCCTGTCCACCCGCACCATCCGCACGGTGCTGCCCTGCCTGCTGGACGGGCAGTTCCACGTCCGTGACGCCGCGCCCCAGACGCTGGCCGCGCTGGAGCGCGAGTACCGGCAGCTGGTCGAGCGGGTGGAGTGCCTGTCCCGCAGCCGGGACGCGGTGGGCGCCTACCTGGGGGCGGTGCGCGCGCTCACCGGGGCCGGGGCCGGGGCCTAGCCGGGCGCGCCCGCAGGACGAGGACGCGGCCGCCCGGGCCGGTGCGCAGGACGCGGCTGGCGATGCGGTGGTGGCGCAGGGCGGCGCGCAGTTCGGTCAGGTGCGGGCAGGGGCGGCCGCGTTCGTCGTACAGGGGGTAGACCCGGGCCTCGCCGCCGGGTGCGGTGACCCGGGCGAGTTCGCGCAGCGCGCGGAGCTGTTCGGCGGGGCCGAAGACGGCCGGGTAGGCGAACAGCAGGTAGGAGCTGAGGGTGAGGGCGAAGGTGCCGTCGGCGAACGGGAGCCGGGGCAGCGCAGCGGCGACGTAGCGCTCGGGGCGGGCGGCGGCGTCGGCGGCGAACAGCCGGCGGGCGCGGTCCCAGCTGCGCAGGTACTTCTCGGGGCGGCGCCGGCGGCCGGCGGGCAGGTGGCCGCGGGGGTCGCGCCGGATGGCGTCGGCCATCACGGCGCGGCCGTCGGCGGCGAGCGCGGCGAGGCGGTGCGGGCCGAGCGCGTAGCCGGGGTCGGCGGCGACCACCTCGCAGCCGAGTTCGCGGGCCTCGGCGGCGAGGGCGGCGGCGCCGCCGGGGCAGTCGAGGACGGGGCCGGTCAGCCGGCCGAGCTCGGCGCGGGTGAGGCCGAAGCAGGCGCAGTACTCGTCGAGCGGCCGGGAGGTGACCAGGACGGGCTGGGCGGCCGCGGGCCTGGGCGGGGCGGTCTGGCGCACGGGGGCCTCCGGACGTTCGGCGGGCCCGGGGTGCGGCCCGGGCCCGTGGTCATCCGACCACGGGCCCGGGGGTGTCGCACGTTCAGTCGCTGGTCCGGTCGGTGGTCCCGGCCAGCGGTCTCAGTCGGTGGGGCCGGTCGGTGGGGCCGGTCGGTGGGGCCGGTCGGTGGTCTCAGTCGGTGCTGGAGAGCAGGGCCCGGGCGGCGAACCGGTTGACGCCGGTCAGGCCGCGGATCAGGTGCGGGGTGAGGAAGAGGACGACCAGGCCGAGCAGGCAGACGCCGGCGATCTGCCAGAGCGAGGTGATCTCGTAGACGTGGTGGGCGCCGTCCGAAGTGGTCCATTCGGCGACCCGGTAGCCGTCCCAGGGGGTGTAGCGGCGGAACACCCACTGGTAGACGGGGAAGAGGGCGAGTGACCAGCCGAGGGTGAAGAAGACGGTGGAGACCGTGAAGCTGAAGATCGCCCAGGGCAGCATCGCGAACTGGTGCACCGCGGCCTTCCAGCCGGCCGGGTCGGCCAGCCGGGCGGTGATCCGGCCCCAGGCGCCCTCCCGGCGGACCGTCAGCTCCGGTGGGGCGGGCAGTTCCTCGCCGAGCATGGTGCGGATCCGCAGCCGTTCGGCGCCGCCGAGGCCGCGGGCGACGGCCAGCAGCAGGGCGAGGACGGGCAGGCCGATGACCGTCACGGCGAGGCCGAGGCCGGTGCAGAAGAGCGTGACGACCAGGGTGAAGCCGAGCACGGCCATCGGCAGGCCGGTGAGCACGAAGCCGAACTCCTGGAAGGTCTCCCGGGAGAACGGGGCGCGCCAGAACCCGGGCCGGTCGGGGTGGCCGCCGGGGGCGGTGGCGGGGTACGCAGCGGTGGACATCCGCGGTCCTTCGGGTCGTCGGGCGGCTCCGCCGGTCGGCGGTGCCGGGCACGAGTACCAATCTGCCGCGCCGTCCGGTCCGGCGTAATGACGCCTGCTGCCGACTTCGTGGTGGGGTTAACCCCCGGTTCTCCCTGGGGGCGGGCTCAGTGGCCCGCCCCCGCGCGCCGCCAGGACGGGCCGCTCCACTCGGGGGCGAGCAGCGAGTACTGCAGCGCGTCGTGCCAGGCGCCGTCCCGGTGCGACTCGGCCCGGATCCGTCCCTCGTACCGGAAACCGGCCCTGGTCAGGACCTTCACCGAGGCGGTGTTGGCCGGGTCGCAGCGGGCGGCCAGCCGGTACAGGCCGAGGGTCTCGAAGCCGAGCAGGCACAGCAGCGCGGTGACCTCGGCGGCGTGGCCCCGGCCCCAGGTGTCGCGGCGCAGGACGCAGCCGAGCCAGGCGGCGTGCTCGCCCTCGCGGGTGAGCGCGGCCTGGCCGACCGGCTCCCCCGCCGGGTCGTCGACGGCCAGCCGGTAGTGCGTCCGGGGCTCCTCCTCGGCCGCTTCGAGGTACAGCTCGAGCTGGTCGGCGCAGTCCTCGAAGTCCCGGACGCCGAACGGCAGGTGGCGGACCGTCTCGGGGTCGCCGTGCACGGCGTGCAGCGCGGCCACCTCCTCCGGGGTGTGCCGGTACTCCCGCAGGGTGAGGCGGGGGCCGGCCAGCCGGAGGGTCTCCATGGCCGCCGACCCTACCGGGCGCCCCCGCGGCGACCGGCTACCGTACCGGGGGTGGACGACGAAGACCTGCACCTGCTGCCCCGCACCCGCGCCGCCGACCTGCTGGACTGGGCGGCCGGAGCGGGCCTCGACCCGGTGCCCGAACCCGCGGTGCGGACGGTGCTGACGCTGCTGGAGCTGGGCGGGGCCCGGCTGCACGACGGCCTCCCCGAGCTGTCCTCCCCGGTGCTGGAGCACCTGCTGTACGAGCAGCTGCACCTGTACGTGCAGCCGGACGGCGACCCGGCCCGGTACCCGGCGGCGGTGCGGCTGCTGATCGAGTGGCAGCGGGCGGCCCGCCGGCTGAACGCCAAGCGCGCGGAGAAGCTGCGCGCCGAGGCGGACTGGCAGGGCGAGGTGCTGCTCACCCTGCTGCGCCGCTCCGACCTGGTGACCTGGCCCCGGCTGTACGCGCTGCTGCTGCGCGCGGACGGGGTGCCGACCGGCGACCTCGGCCGGGTGCGGGAGTGGCTGGCGGCGTTCCGGGAGCTGCCGGAGGAGGAGCGGTTCGCCGCCTTCGACCGGGCGCCCGGCCTGGACGGGGACGGCAACTGGGACCAGCCGGGGCGCCCGCTGCTGATCGGGGTCTCCACCGACGGGGCCCGGCGGCTGCTGGAGCAGGGCCTGATGCGGCGCAGCTACCGCAACCTGGCCGAGCTGAACTCCCGCGGGCTGCCGATGCCCGCCGAACTCTCGGGCGCGTTCGAGGATTTCGAGGAGGCGGTCGCGCAGGCCGCGATCGACCTGTGCGGGGAGTGGACCGTCCCGGGGCTGCCGCGGCTGCTCCTGGAGGAGTTCCCCGACCTGGCCCCCGAGGAGTACTGAGGGTTCCCCGGGGTCGGGGTCGGCCGTTCGGACGACCCCGGCATCCACCTGACGGTGCGTCAACCATGGACGTGCGGAGGATCCTTGCGGCTCCGGGCGGGGGCAGGATCGAACCATGACCCGGACGACTCCCACCGCCCCTCACCTCCGCGCCGCCCCCGCCGCCCCCGCCGCCCGCCCGGCCTACGCGGCCTACGCGGCCGCCGCCTGGTCCGCCCTGTTCTCGCTGGTGCACCTGTACTGGCTGTTGGGCGGCCGGGCCGGTCTGCCCGACGGCCTGTCCGTCCTGGACGACACCCCGCTGCTGGTCGTGGACGTCGCGGCGGTGCCGCTGTGCGCGGCGGCCGCCGCGCTGGCGCTGGCACTGGCCCGCCCCGGGCGCCCGAATACCGGCCCACCGCCTCCTGCTCGCCGCCCGGGGCACCGCCGTCCTGCTGGTCGTCCACGCCGCCCCGTCGGTGCCGGACTGGGCGGCCCTGGCCCTCGGCCACCGGTCGGCCACCGACCTGGACGCGACGGCCCGCTTCGCGACCTTCCTGTACGAGCCGTTCTTCCTGGCCGGCGGAGTGCTGTTCGCGCTGGCCGCGTTCGGCCGACGGATGCCGCGGCGCCGGCGGGCGGTGTGACGTCGGCGGCGCGGAGTCGGGCGGCGCGGAGCCAGGTGGCGCGGAGTCAGGTGGCGGCCGGGGCGCTCCAGCCGGCCAGCAGGCGCAGGGCGTCGGCGGTGGGGGAGGCGGGTTCCACGGAGTAGACGCACAGCGTCTGGTCGGGGTCGCCGGGGGCCTGGAAGGACTCGTAGGAGAAGTGCAGGTCTCCCACCAGGGGGTGGACGTAGTGCTTGGCGCCGTGGGTGCGGCGGAGCACCCGGTGGTCGTTCCACCAGGTGGTGAACTCCGGACAGCGCAGGGTGAGTTCGCCGATCAGCTCGGCGAGGCGGCGGTCGTCGGGGTACCGGCCGGCCTCCAGGCGGAGCATGGCCACCGTCTCGGCGGCGATCGTCGCCCAGTCGCCGACCCGTTCGCGGGCCTGCGGGTCGAGCAGGTAGTAGCGGGCCATGTTGCGGCGGGTGGCCGGGAGCGCGTCGAAGTCGGTGAGGATCTCCCGGGCCAGGCGGTTGGCGGCCAGGACGTCGGTGCGCCGGCCGAGGACGAACGCCGGGACGTGCGCCAGCGTCTCCAGCATCAGGTGCAGCCCCGGCCTGACCCGCTGCGGCCGTTCCGGGGCGCGGCGGGCCGCGTGCGGGGCGGGCAGCAGCAGGTCGGCGAGGTGTTCGCGCTCCGAGTGGTCGAGCCGCAGGGCGCGGGCCAGCGCCTGGACCACCTCGGCGGACGGGTGCCCGGCCCGGCCCTGTTCCAGGCGCGTGTAGTACTCGGTGCTGACGCCGGCCAGCCGGGCCACCTCGTCGCGGCGCAGGCCGGGCACCCGCCGCACCCTGCCGTCCGCGGGCAGCCCCGCCGCCTCCGGGGCGATCGCGGCGCGGCGGGTGCGGAGGAAGTCGGCGATCTCGGTGCTGCGTTCCATGGACCAAGTGTGCGGGAGCGGAGGGCGCGCCGGCGGGGCGTGGGTGGCCCTGGCGGTACCAGTCGGCGCAAGGTCCGCTCGGGGCCGTTCGCGGGCCCGCCGAACTGGTCTGCTGGATCCGGGCCCGGAGCTTCCCGGTGCCGCAACTCACCTGTCCCGCAAGGAAGGCACACCATGTCGACCTCCACCACGTCCACCCCCGTCGCACTGCCCCTCGCCGGCCGCACCGCCGTGGTCACCGGCGCCTCCAGCGGCATCGGCGAGGCCACCGCCGAGGAGCTCGCCGGGCTCGGCGCCCGCGTCGTCGTCCTGGCCCGCCGCGCCGAGCGGCTGGGCGCGCTGGTCGACCGGATCGAGCACGCCGGCGGCACCGCCGTGGCCATCGTCGCGGACGTCACCGACCGGGCCGCGGTGCGGGCGGCCGCCGACCGGGTCGCCGCCGAACTGGGCGGGGCGGACCTGCTGTTCAACAACGCGGGGGTGATGCTTCCGGCGCCGGTCGAGGAGCTGGCCGTGGACCAGTGGCAGCGGCAGATCGACCTCAACGTCTCCGGCCTGATGAACGTCATCGGCGCGTTCACCCCGCAGTTGGTCGCGGCCGCGGCCGAGCGCGGCGTCGCCGACCTGGTCAACACCTCTTCGATCGCGGCGCAGAACATCTTCCCGACCTTCGCCGTCTACTCCGCGACCAAGGCCTACGTCACCCACCTCTCGCGCCACCTGCGGGCCGAGCTCGGCGCGAAGCGCGTCCGCGTCTCGACGATCGAGCCCGGCATCGTCGGCACCGAGCTCCAGTCGCACGTCACCGACCGGGGAGCGCTCGACTGGCTGGCCGGTTCCAAGGAGGCGATGGAGTGGCTCACCCCCGGCGACATCGCCAGGACGGTCGGGTTCCTGGCCGCCCTGCCGCCGCGCGTCAACCTGCAGCAGGTCACCGTGATGCCGACCGGCCAGGCGAGCTGAGGGCGGAGCGGCCCCGGGAGCCGTCACGCGGGCGGCCCCGGGCGGCCCCGGGGAGCCCCGGGCCGGGCTCGGCGGGGCGGCGCCCCTCGGGGGTTACGGCCGGAGGCCGAGGTGCTGGAGCCAGGGGAGGGGGTCGATCGGGGCGCCGCCGGCGGGGCGGACCTCCAGGTGGAGGTGCGGGGTGGTGGCGCTGCCGGTGCTGCCGACGGTGCCGAGGACGGTGGCGGGGGTGACCTCGCCGGAGGCGGTGGTGATCCCGGAGAGGTGGCAGTACCAGAGCTCGGTGCCGTCGGGGAGGGTCTGGACGACGCGGTAGCCGTAGGCGCCGGACCAGCCGGCCGCGGTCACGGTGCCCGAGGTGACGGCGGTGACGGGGGTGCCGGTGCGGGCGGCGAAGTCCAGCCCGTTGTGCAGGTGCGCCCAGTGCGCGCCGGCCTGGACGAACCGCGCGGCCAGCCGGTGGCCGGCCACCGGCAGGGCGGGCGCGGAGTGGTCGGCGGCGGCCGGGGCGGCCGGCTCGGCCTGCCGGTCGGCGCGCTTGGCCTCGGCCTCCTGGGCGGCGGCGAGCCGGGCGGACTCCTCGGTGGCGGTGCGCTGCCCGTCGGCCTGCTGCAGGATGCGGGCGGCGAGGGCGAGTCCGGGGTCGGCGGCGAGCAGACCGTCGGAGACCTCGTCGGCGGCGGTGACGGGGGCCGGGGCGGGCACGGTGGCGGCCTGGGCGGGGGCGGTGGCGAGGCCGGTGGCGCCGAGCGCGGCGGTCATCGCGGTGACGCCCAGCAGGGGCGCGCCGGTGCGGGCCTGGCGGGGCAGCCGGTGCCGGAGGGTCTCGGCCTCGACCGGGTGGTCGAGCAGCTGGGTGCCGGTGCTCTCGGTGTAGGTCGACGCCACGGAGGCGCGCTCCTTCCTTCCCTGCCGCCGACCGGGTTAGCTGACGGGTTCGGAGGTGGAAGGTCTCCTACGGTCGGGCCCAGGGCCGTCCCGATTCACCCCGGTGGAAAGTGGTTCCCCGGCTCCTGGACCTGCCGCGGGGGCAGGACCGGATGGATTAGGCGTGGCGCACGGTGCCGCATGGTTACGGCGTTGCCGACCGCGCTGCGTTATCAAACGTTAATCCTATGGACCCCATGATTCCAAGCGCCTTCCTGGGTGCAGTGAAACTTTCCTGACGCCCTATGGGCGATTTGTGACGGTTCGTCGACCCGCCCGGATTCGGCCATGACGGACCGTGACGGGCCGGTTGAGTATCCGTACTCACGACTCCGCCCGCGCCCCGGCGGGACCCTGGGCCCATGACCGCTCCCGTGCCGCGCCGCACCACTTCCGCCTACTTCCTGCAGGCCGTCGCGTCCTTCGCGTTCGCGACGGCCGCCCTGGCCCTCGGGATCGCCTACCTCCCGGTCAGCGCCTGGATGCGCGCCTTCCTCGCCGTCGGCCTGCTCTACGCGGTCACCTCCGCGTTCACGCTGGCCAAGGTGGTCCGGGACCGCCAGGAGGAGGGCGCGCTCACCAGCCGGGTCGACCAGGCCCGACTGGAGAAGCTGCTCTCCGAGCACGACCCGTTCAAGGTGGAGGGGCTCTGAGGCGGCGCGCGGGGAACGGGCGCCCGGCCGGGGTTGACGGCTAAGGCTATTAGCCTTAGCTTTGTGGCTATCGGCAGCAGCCGGGCGCCAGAAGCCCGGAGCGCCGGACGCCCGCCAGGAGGCCAGCGATGAACAGCACCCTCGGCACCACCACCCGGTACCTCGACGTCACCGGCGGCCGGATCGCCTACGACGACACCCCCGGCACCGGCGCCCCGGTCGTCCTGCTGCCCGGCATGCTCGACAAGCGCGCCGTCTACCGCCACCTCGTCCCGCTGCTGACCGCCGCCGGGCACCGGGTGGTCACCATGGACCTGCGCGGCATGGGCGAGTCCTCCACCGGCTTCACCGACCACGGCCCGGCCGCGCTCGCCGAGGACCTGACGGCCCTGCTGGACCACCTGGACCTGCGCGGCGCCGTCCTGGTCGGCAGCTCGTACACCGGCGCCACCGTGGTCCGGGCCGCCGCGCTCGCCCCCGGGCGGACCGGCGGGGTGGTGCTGATCGACGCGTTCATCGAGAACCTGCCGCTGAACGCCTTCCAGAAGGCGCTGTTCGGCCTGGCCGCCCCGCTGGTCAGCGCGTTCCCCGGCCTGTGGGGCGCGATGCAGAAGTTCTACTACCCGGCCGGCGCCCGCCCCGCCGACTTCGACGCCTACCGGGCCGGCCTGTCCGCGATGCTCCGCGAGCCCGCCCGCAAGGCGGCGCTGCGCGGCTACCTGAAGGGCGACTCCGCGCCGGTCGGCTGGTGCGCGGACGTCGACGTGCCCGCGCTGGTGCTGATGGGCACCGCGGACCCGGACTTCCCGAAGCCGGAGCTGGTCGCCGACCGGCAGACCGCCGCGCTGCGCGGCCGCAAGGTGATGATCGAGGGCGCCGGCCACTACCCGATGGCCGGCCGCCCGCAGGCCGTCGCCGACGCCCTGCTGCCCTTCCTGGCCGAGCTGGACGCGGCGGCCGGCGAGAACGGGACCGCCCGCTGATGCCCCGCGCCGGACTCTCCACCGCCGCCGTGGTGGACCACGCCCTCGAACTGGTCGACGAGCGGGGCGCCGAGGCGCTCACCCTGGCCGCGGTCGCCGCCCGGGCGGGCGTCGCCACCCCCTCGCTGTACAAGCACGTGGCCGGCGGCCTGCCCGAGCTGCGCCGCCTGGTCGCCGTCCGCACCACCGGCGAGCTGGCCGACCACCTGGCCGCCGCCGTCCTCGGCCGCTCCCGGGACGCGGCCGTGCGCGCCCTGCTGGCCGCCTACGCCGGGTACGCCCTGCGCCACCCGCGCCGGTACGCGGCGCTGCCGCAGGTGCCCGACCCGGACCCGGGCCCGGAGCTGACCGCCGCCGCCGAGCGGCTGGTGGGGGTGCTGTTCGCGGTGCTGCGCGGCTACGGGCTGGAGGGCTCGGAGGCGGTGCACGCGGTGCGGACGCTGCGCGCGGCGGCCCACGGGTTCGCCTCGTTGACCACGGCGGGGGCGTTCCAGCTCGCCGAGGGTACGGACGTCACGCTGGAGCGGCTGACCGGGGTGCTGGTCGAGGGGCTGGCCAACTGGCCCGGTGCGGAAGGCGCGTGACCTCCGGGGCGCTGCCGCGTTCTACCCGGTATGAAGAAGCGCAGCATGCTCGCCTTTGCCTCGCTCGCCGTCGGCGTGGTCGCCTCCCTCACCGCCCCCGGTGCGCACGCCGCGCCGGAGCACCGCACCGGGCTCGGCCCGCTCAAGGACACCCTCTCCGCCCCGGACCTGCCGGTCGCCGAGGACCTCGCCCGGCAGACCGCGGCCGACCTGCCGGACGCCTGACCGCGGGAAAGCCCTGGTCGCGCGCCGCGCACACCTTTTCGCAACCTCCTGCCCATCGTTTCGACACCATCGGTGCGTAACACTGTCCTTCGGTCGGGAAGTCATACCGCGTGGAGACCTTCCACGGGTGTGGCCGACAAGCACGGAGGATCAGGGACATGCCGCAGGCGACTCAGCAGACCGAGCCCGGCACGGGACTGATCCCGGTTCCCCGGACGGCGCCGGACGGCGTGCCCGGCGACCCGCGCCCGGCGGCGGAGCGGGGTTCGGAGGGCTGGGCCACCGCGCTGCGGCACGGGGTCGCGGTGGTGCGCGGGCTGCGCGCGCTGCGGCCGGTCCCGGCGCGTCCGCAGCGCGGGTACGGCGAGGTCGACGGCCAGTAGCGGGCCGGTCCGCCACCGGCGGGGTGTCGGAAACGCCGTCCGTGCACCACGCGTCGCGAAAGCGCCCGCCCGCCCGGCGCGTCCATAAGATGGGCAGCACTGGCACGTCGACCGGAAGGGCCGGGCG
This sequence comes from Kitasatospora phosalacinea, assembly GCF_000716545.1. Lineage (GTDB taxonomy): Bacteria > Actinomycetota > Actinomycetes > Streptomycetales > Streptomycetaceae > Kitasatospora > Kitasatospora phosalacinea. The sequence continues at coordinate 38,577 of NZ_JNWZ01000047.1, read as the reverse complement.
CTTCCCATGGACCAGAGCTCTCCGCGCCGTGCCAACCGCTCCGAACTGCGGTGCGTACGGGCGCTGCTGCGGGCGTCGAGCGCGGCGGAACTGCTGGCGACGCTGCTGACCGAGGGCCCGGCGTGGATCACCGGCGAGGGCTCGGCGCTGTACCTGCTGGACGGCGGGGTGCTCCGGCTGATCGCCTCGCACGAACTGCCCGAGTGGGTGCACCGCAAGTACGGGGTGATCGACCCGGCGAGCGGGCTGCCCGCCGCGCTGGCGCTGCGGCGGCGGGAGCCGGTGCTGCTGAGCCCGCAGCAGACCAGCGCGGACTACCCGAACACGGCGGCGGGCCTGGGCACCGGCCTGGTCGCGCTGGCGGTGCTGCCGTTGGTGGTGGACGGGGACCCGGTGGGTTCGCTGGCGCTCGCGCTGGCCCACCGCGGGGCCGTCCCGCGGCGGGACGTCGAACTGCTGGAGACCTTCGCCGACGTGGTGGCGCACCGGCTCGTGCACCTGCCGCACCCCGGGCACGCGGCCGATCCGACCGCGGCCGGCCTCCGGGAGCGACCGCCGTCCGCCGAGGGGCAGTTGCTGTCGCTGGCGGTGCGCTCGGCGGGCGCCGGGGCGTTCGAGCGGGACTTGGTGACCGGCGAGACGCTGTGGGACGCGCAGGCGTACCGGGTGGTGGGCCGGCGGCCGCCGGGGGCGACCGGGCGGGCGCCGGACCTGGCGGACGTGGTGCACCCGGAGGACCTGCCGGACGTGCAGGCCGCGCTGGCGGAGGCGCTGGCGACCGGCGGCCCGTACCGGATCTCGTACCGGGTGGTGCGGCCGGACGGTTCGCCCTGGCAGGTGGACGAGGCCGGCGAGGTGATGCTCGACGTGCACCGGCGGCCGGTGCGGACGGCGGGGCTGCTGACCGGACGGGAGTGGCGGCCCGGCCCCGCGGGCGTTTCCGCGGCGGCGGCGGGGGCGCGCTCCACCCTGCTGCTGGCGCTGACCAGGGCACTGTCCCGGGCGGTGACGGTGCGCGAGGTGACCACGGCGCTGACCGACGTGGCGCGCCCGGCGCTGGGCGCGGCCGGCGTGGTGCTGGACCTGGTGGACGAGGGCCGGCTGACGCCGGTCTCCCCGGCGGTGTACGGCGGCCCGCACCGGGCGGAGCTGAACCGGCTGCACGACCTGGCGGGCGGGGTGATGGAGCACGCGCTGGCCCGGGCCACGCCGCTGTTCAGCGAGCCGGGCCGGGAGCGCCGGGGCCCGGACGCGCCGGCCGCCTGGACGGTGCTGCCGCTGGTGGCCTCGGGCCGGCAGGTCGGCTCCTGCCTGATCACCTTCGCCACCGAGCGGTCCTTCAGCCGCGAGGACCGCACCATGTTCTCGGCGTTCGCGGGCATCCTGGCGCAGTCGCTGGAGCGGGCCCGGCTGTACGACGTGCACCACGAGCGGGCCAGCGAGCTGCAGCGGGCGATGCTGCCGCGCTCGTTGCCGGTGCTGCCGGGGATCTCCTCGGCGGCGCGCTACCTGCCGTCCACCGAGGGCATGCAGATCGGCGGCGACTGGTACGACCTGCTGCGGCTGCCCGACGGCCTGGTCGGGCTGGTGATCGGCGACGTGCAGGGCCACAACGCGGAGGCGACCGCGGTGATGGGCCAGTTGCGCTCGGTGCTGTGGGCGTACGCGACGGAGGGGAACGATCCGGCGGCGGCGCTGGAGCGGACCAGTTGGCTGCTGTCGGAGATGGAGACCGAGCTGTTCGCCACCTGCGTGTACGTGGTGCTGGATCCGGTGACCGGCGCACTGCGGGCGGCCCGGGCGGGGCACCCGCAGCCGGTGCGGATCGGAGCGGGCGGGGCGGCGGAGCTGGAGCTGCCGGGCGGCCCGCCGCTGGGGGTGCTGCCGGGGGTGCGCTATCCGCTGGTGGAGGCGCGGCTGGCGCCGGGCGAGACGCTGCTGGCCTACACGGACGGTCTGGTGGAGGTCCGGGACGAGGACTACGACGAGTCGGTGCAGCGGATGCTGGGCGGGCTGGAGCTGTGGACGGCGGAGGCCGGCGGGGCCGGCCGGCTGGAGCGTCCGGGGGCGCTGGAGCGGCTGGCGGACCTGCTCACGCTGAACGTGACGGAGCGTGAAGTGCGCCAGGACGACGTGGCGTTGCTCCTCCTGCACCGGGTCTCCACCGACGCGGAGGACCGCTGACGGATCGGTTCCGCCCGACCTGTCCGAAATTGACGGAATCTGAACAGCGGAAGTTGGAACCGTTCATACGCAAGTAGTAACACCACCATAAACTCCGCCTGTGACGACCACTCAATGGTGCTTGGCAGCAACCGCTTTGCTCGCCCTCATCGCCCTCGCGGCCACCGCCCGCTCACGTGCCGTCACCCGGACCCTGCGCCACCGGCTCGCCCTCGGCGAGCGGGAACTCGCCGAGACCCGCGAGCGGTTGGCCGCCGAACTGGCCGACCGACGGGCCAGCACCGAAGCCGCCCTGCACGAGCAGGAGCTGAACGCGGCGACCCGCCGGGCCTTCCTCAACGTGGCCCGCCGGATCCTGGTGATGGCGCACGACCAGCAGGCCGGGCTGGACGAGATGGAGCGCACCCACGACGACCCGGTGCTGCTCGACGGACTGCTGCGGGCCGACCACGCCGCCGCCCAACAGGCCCGCCTGGCCCAGACCCTGGCCGTGCTGTGCGGCTCCCGGGCCGGCCGGACCTGGCCCGAGCCCGTCCCGCTGGAGGACGTGGTGCGCGGCGCCCAGGGCCGGATCCTGCCGTTCCAGCGGGTGGTGGTGCACAGCCGGGTGGACACCGCGGTGCTCGGCGCGGCCGCCGAGGCGCTGATCCACGCGGTGGCCGAGCTGCTGGACAACGCCACCCGCTACTCGCCGCCCAGCTCGCAGGTGTACGTCACGCTGATGCCGGTGCACAACGGCGCGGTGATCGAGATCGACGACTGCGGCGTCGGCATGACCGACGTGACGGTCGCCAAGGCCACCGCCGCGCTGTCCGGCGAGGGCACGCTGGAGGTCTCCCGGATCGGCGAGGTCCCGCAGCTGGGCCTGGCCGCGGTCGGCCTGCTCGCCCGGCAGTACGGCTTCCGGGTCACCGTGCACTCCACCCCGTCCCCCTACGGCGGCGTGCGGGTGGTGGTGCTGCTGCCGAACGCGCTGCTCACCGACCCGCTGCCGCAGCACGGCCTGCCGTCGGCCCGCCCGCGGGCCGCCGAGGCCCCGGCCCGGACGCACGTCCCGCTGCCCACCCGCCCGGTCTCCCCCCGGACCGGGGCCGCACCGGTCCCCGCGGTGCCCCCGCAGGGCGGCTCCCTGCCCCGCCGGAGCAACCGCCGGGGCGCCGCCCCGCAGAACCAGTTCCCCGCGGAGCCGGCCGTCGCGCCGCGCTCCGCCGATGAGGCCCAGGCCTTCATGTCGCTGTTCCAGAGCGGCACCGCCGACGGCCGCGACGCCGCCCGGCGCGACCGGCGGTCCACCGCGGACCGTCCTGACGAATTCCCCGCTTCCCCCCAGGGAGAACCGCATGACGACCAACCCTGATCTCGGCTGGCTGCTGACCGACATCGTCTCCGTACCGGAAGTCCGGCACGCCCTCGTGGTGTCCAACGACGGTCTGGAGATCGGCCGCAGCCCGCGGATCGAACGGGACGACGCCGAGCGGCTGGCCGCCGCCTGCTCCGGGCTGCAGTCGCTGTCCCGGGGCGTGGCCGCCGGTTTCGGCGACGGCAGCACCCGGCAGATCGTCATCGAGTACGGCGGCGGCTACCTGTTCGTGGTCGCCGCCGGCGCCGGGGCGCACCTGGCCGTGGTGGCCGGGGAGTCGGTCGACGCGGGTCTGGTGGCGTACCAGATGCAGATGCTGGTCGGGCGGATCGGCGAGCACCTGACCGCCGCCCCCCGGCAGGAGGGCGCGGCCGCCGGGGACGTGCGGTGAGCCGCGGACCGGTACGCCCGTACGTCATCACCGGCGGGCGCAGCCGGGCCCCCCGGAACGTGCCGGAGTTCGAGAGCCTGGTGCGGACCGTGCCCGGGGTGGCGGTCGACCCGACGGTGGTCAACCGGGAACAGCTGGCGGTCCTGGAGCTCTGCCGGGAGCTGCTGTCGGTCGCCGAGGTGGCCGCCCACCTCGGCCTGCCGATCAGCGTGCTGAAGGTGCTGGTGGGTGACCTGTGGGAGCTGGGCGCCGTCCAGGTGCTGCCTCCCGTCCGGCCGGCCGAGCGGGCCCCGCTCGCCCTGATCGAGGAGGTGCTGGTTGGCCTCCGCCAGCTCCGTTGAGCCCGCGTACCTGCCGCCGAGCGTGCAGGGCGCGGTGAAGATCCTGGTCACCGGGCCGTTCGGGGTCGGCAAGACGACCCTGGTCGGCGCGCTGAGCGAGATCTCCCCGCTGCGCACCGAGGAGACCATGACCTCGGCCGGCGCGGGCGTGGACGACCTGACCGGCCGTCCGCACAAGTCGACCACCACGGTCGCCCTGGACTTCGGCCGGATCACGCTCAGCAGCCGGCTGGCGCTGTACCTGTTCGGCACGCCCGGGCAGCAGCGCTTCTGGCCGCTGTGGGAGGACCTGTCGCGCGGGGCGCTGGGCGCCATCGCGCTGGTCGACTCCCGCCGGATCGAGGAGTCCTTCGACGTGCTCGGGCTGCTGGAGGAGCAGCGCATCCCGTTCGCCGTGGCGGTCAACCTCTTCCCCGACACCCCGACCCACCCCGAGGAGGAGCTGCGGGCCGCGCTCGACCTGCTGCCCGGGGTGCCGATCCTCACCTGCGACGTCCGCGACCAGGACGCCGCCCACCGACTGCTGATCGATTTCGTCGACCACCTGCGGGCCGGCGCCCTGGAGCTGTCATGACTGTTCCCGAACACCTGGCGGCCGGCGGCTGCCCGTACGCCGGACGTCCGGACGCCGCCCCGCTGTACGGCACGGCGGTCTCCGACGACCCGCACGGCCTGTACGCCCGGCTGCGCGCCGAGCACGGCCCGGTCGCGCCGATCGAGCTGGAGCCCGGGGTGGAGGGCTGGCTGGTCATCGGCTACCAGGAGATGCTCGACCTCACCCGCAACGAGCAGCTGTTCTCCAAGGACTCGCGGCACTGGCGGGTGCCCCGGGAGGGGCGGCTGCGGGCCGACTCGCCCCTGGTGCCGATGACCATGTGGCGGCCCACCCTGCAGAGCATGGACGGCGCCGAGCACCACCGGCTGAGCACCGCGGTCGGCGACGCCCTGGGCCGGGTCGACCACCGGTGGCTGCGGGAGACCACCGAGGCCGCGGCGACGGCGCTGATCGAGAGCTGGGGGCCGGACGGCACCGCCGACCTGGTCGCCCAGTTCACCCGGCGGCTGCCGCTGCTGGTCTTCACCCAGCTGCTGGACCTGCCCGAGGAGGACGGTCCGCGACTGCTGGGGATGATCACCGGCATGGTGGACAACGGCGAGGAGGCGCAGCGCTCCGCCGCCGCCTTCGGCGGCATGCTCACGGCCCTGGTCGGCCGGCGACGCGCCCGGCCCGGCGAGGACCTGGCGTCCTGGCTGCTGGCCCACCCCGCCGGGCTGAGCGACGAGGAGGTCGTCCACAACCTGATGGTGCTGCTGGTCGCGGGCAACGAGTCGACCATCAACTGGATCGGCAACACGGTGCGCCTGCTGCTCACCGACCGCCGCTTCCGCACCAACCTGACCGGCGGCCGGTCGACCGTCGCGGACGCCCTCGACGAGGTGCTGTGGCGCGACCCGCCGGTGCAGAACTTCCCCGGCCGGTGGGCCACTTCGGACACCGTGCTGGGCGGCCAGTACATCAGCGCCGGCGACATGCTGGTGCTCGGCCTGGCCGGCGCCAACGACGACCCCGCGGTGCACCGCGCGGAGGGCCTCAGCGGCAACCGGGCGCACCTCGCCTGGGGCGCCGGCCGGCACGTCTGCCCGGCGAAGGACCCGGCCCGGCTGATCGTCGAGACCTCGATCGAGACCCTGCTGCACTGCCTGCCGGACCTCCAGCTCGCCGTGCCCTCGCACGAGTTGACCTGGCGGCCGTCCCCGTGGTCGCGTGCCCTGGTCAGCCTGCCGGTGCTGTACAGCTCCTTCACCCCGCCCCGCCCCGCCCCGCCCGAGAGGACCGCATGGACGCCGCAGCCGCAGCCCGGGTCTGCCCCTACCGACTCGACCCCGCCGGAGCCGACCAGCTCGCCGAGAACCGGCGGCTCCGCGCTCGCGGACCTGCGACGCAGGTTGAGCTCCCTGGTGGGGTGGTGGTCTGGTCGGTGAGCCACCACGCCACCCTGCAGCAACTGCTCGCCGATCCGCGGGTGGCCAAGGGCCCCGAGCACTGGACGCTGTACCGGGAGGGGCGGCTCCCCGAGGGCTGGCCGCTGATGACCTTCGTCACCGTCCCCGGCCTGACCACCTCCGACGGCGCCCGCCACCGCCGACTGCGCGGCCTGGTCACCCAGGCCCTCACCCCGCGCCGGGTCAACGAGCTGGCCCCCGCCGTCCGGCAGCGGGTCCTCGGCCTGCTGGACGACCTCGCCGGGGCCGTCGGACCGGACGGGTCGGTCGACCTGCGGTCCCGGTTCGCCTACCCGCTGCCGATGGACGTCATCGGCGAACTGCTGGGCCTGCGGGCGGAACAGCAGGACCGGCTGCACGAACTGTCCGACGTCCTGGTCAGCTCCTCCGCCGTGCCCGGGGCGAGCGCCGCCGCCGCCCGCGACATGGCCGGGCTGCTGGCCGCCCTGGTCGCCGAGAAGCGGGCCGCGCCCGCCGACGACCTGACCAGCGCGCTGATCGCCGCCCGCGAGGAGCAGGACCGGCTCAGCGAGGAGGAGCTGATCGGCATCCTGCTGCAGCTCGTGGTGGCCGGCCACGAGACCACCCTCAACCTGGTCTGCAACGCGGTGCTCGGCCTGCTCGCCCACCCCGACCAGCTGGCGCTGGTGCTCGGCGGCGAGGTCCCGTGGTCCGCGGTGGTCGAGGAGACCCTGCGCCGCGACTCCCCCGTCGGCCACTTCCCGATGCGGTACGCGCTGGAGGACATCGACCTGGGCGAGGTGGTGATCCCCGCCGGCGACGGCATCCTCGCCTCGTACGCGGCCGCCGGGCGCGACCCCGGCCACTGGGAGGACGCGGACCGCTTCGACCTGACCCGCTCCCCGATCCGGCACCTCTCGCTCGGGCACGGGCCGCACTTCTGCATCGGCTCGGTCCTGGCCCGGCTGGAGGCGGAGACGGCGCTGCGCGAACTGTTCACCCGCTTCCCCGGCCTGCGGCGCGCCGACGACGTGCCGCCGCGGCCGATCGCCTCCTTCCTCAGCAACAGCGTCAGCAGCCTGCGGGTGCGGCTGTCCTGACGGGCCGCTCGGACCGACCCCGCCGGGTCAATCCACGTGACCGGGCGGGGACGGTCCTCGTTGCACCTGCCATGAAGAAGCTCACCGCCCTCGCCGCCCTGTCCCTGGCCGGCATCGCCCTCGCCCAGGCGCCCGCCCAGGCCGCCCCGATCGCCCAGGCCGGCGGCCTCGGCCAGGCCCAGGGCCTGGACACCGGCTACCACGGCGCCCTGCCGTCCACCGCCGAGCTGTGCCACCGCGACCTGGACCGGTACCCGGTGGTCGGCCCGCTCACCGACTCCGCCACCGGCGCCTGCGAGGCCCTCGGCGCGACCGTCGACGGGCGGTAGCCGCGCCCCCGGACACCCGAGCCGTTATGGTGCGGATGTCCGTTTCTTCCGTGGTTCCTGGCGTGAGGTGATCCCGTGGGCAGCGTGGCCGACCAGATGGTGGAGGTGCTCCGGCAGGCCGGGGTCGAACGCGTCTACGGGGTGGTCGGCGACAGCCTCAACCCGGTCGTCGACGCGATCCGCCGCGCCGAGGGCATCTCCTGGGTGCACGTCAGGAACGAGGAGGCCGGGGCGTTCGCGGCCGCCGCCGAGGCCGAACTGACCGGTCGGCTCGCGGTCTGCGCGGGCAGCTGCGGCCCCGGCAACACCCACCTGATCCAGGGCCTGTACGACGCCCAGCGCAGCGGCGTGCCCGTGCTGGCCCTGGCCTCGCACATCCCGTCCGGGCAGATCGGCACCGGATTCTTCCAGGAGACCCACCCCGAGCGGGTGTTCACCGACTGCAGCTCCTGGTGCGAGATGCTCTCCAACCCGGCCCAGCTGCCCCGGCTGCTGCGGGTCGGCATCCAGCACGCGCTGGGCTCCCCCGGCGTCTCGGTGCTGGTCTTCCCCGGCGACGTCGCCGCGCTCACCGCCCCCTCCCCCGCCGGCCGCAGCTCCTTCCTCACCGAGCAGGCGGTGGCCGCCCCGCCCTGGTCCCAGGTGCAGGCCCTCGCCGAGGCGCTCAACTCGGCCGGCACCGTGACGGTCTTCGCCGGCGCGGGCGCCCGGGGCGCGCACGAGGAGCTGATGCACCTCGCCGAGACGCTGAACGCCCCCGTCGGGCACTCGCTGCGCGGCAAGGAATGGGTGCAGTACGACAACCCGTACGACGTCGGGATGAGCGGCCTGCTCGGCTACGGCGCCTGCCACGAGGCCCTGCACGAAGCCGAGTTGGTGCTGCTGTTGGGCACCGACTTCCCCTACGACTCCTTCCTGCCGCAGGCCCGCACCGTCCAGGTCGACCACGACGCGACCCGGCTCGGCCGGCGCACCCCGCTGGAGCTCGCCGTGCACGGCGACGTCGCCGCCACCCTGCGGGCCGTGCTGCCGCTGCTGGAGCGCAAGGGCGACCGCCGCTTCCTGGACGCCATGCTGGAGCGGCACTGCAAGGCGCTGGAGACCGTGGTGGGCGCCTACACCAAGGACATCGACAAGCACCGGCCGATCCACCCCGAGTACGTCGCCTCGGTCCTCGACGAAGTCGCCGCCGAGGACGCGGTGTTCACCGTCGACACCGGCATGTGCAACGTCTGGGCCGCCCGCTACCTCACCCCCAACGGGCGCCGCCGGGTGATCGGCTCCTTCCTGCACGGCTCGATGGCCAACGCGCTGCCGCACGCGATCGGCGCCCAACTCGCTTTCCCCGGACGGCAGGTGGTGTCGATGTCGGGGGACGGCGGGATCGGCATGCTGCTCGGCGAACTGCTCACCGTGGCGAAGTACCGGCTGCCGGTGAAGACGTTGGTGTTCAACAACGGGGCGCTCGGCATGATCAAGCTGGAGATGCTGGTCTCCGGCTACCCCGAGGCCGAGATCGACAACGGCGACGTGGACTACGCGGCGATCGCCCGGGCCTGCGGCATCGCCGCCAAGCGGGTCACCGACCCGGCGAAGGTCCGCGAGGTGCTGGCCGACGCCCTGGAGCGCCCCGGCCCCGCCCTGATCGACGTGGTCACCGACCCCAACGCCCTCTCCATCCCCCCGCACATCACCGCCGCCCAGCTCAAGGGCTTCGCCCTGGCCGCCGGCCGCACCGTCCTGACCGGCGGCGTCGGCAAGATGCTCGACCTGGCCCGCTCCAACCTCCGCAACATCCCCCGCCCCTGACGGGAGGCGGGGCCGGTCGGCCCTGGTGCCGGGAGGGCCGGGAGCGGGAGACCGGGGCCGGCGACGGGGAGCCGGTTTGCCTGTGGGGCAAGTTTGTTGCCCCGGAGGCAGGGAGGGTGTCCACTTGTCCCATGACGGACAGCCCCCTCGACGAGGACCAGGAAGTCGCGGGCCTCGGCGCGCGGCTGCGGGAGCAGCGGGTCTCCAGCCGGTTGACGCTGGAGGTCGCGGCGGCCCGGGTGGGCCTCTCGCCAGCCTACTTGTCCCGCCTGGAGACCGGGCGCCGGCAGCCCTCGCTGCCGGTGCTGCTGGGCCTGGCCCGGGCGTACGGGACGAGCGTGGCCGAGCTGCTCGGCGAGCAGCCCGGCGCACCGGACCCGGTGATCCGGGGCGGGCGGGTCGAGCCGGGCCGGGCCGGCGGCTGGGGGTACCAGCGGGCCGGCGCCCCGGGCCGGGCGATGCAGGCGCTGCGGGTGCACGTGCCGCCGGGCACGCAGGACGCGGTGGTGCGGGTGCACCCGGGCGAGGAGTGGCTGTACGTCACCGGGGGCCGGATGAAGCTGGTGCTCGGCGACCGGGTCCACTTCCTGGACGAGGGCGACTCGGCGCACTTCGACTCGATGACGCCGCACGTGATCGCCGCGGACTCCGCCTCCGGCCTCGACCTGATCTTCGTCCACACGCTGCTGCAGAGCCCCGGCGGCGACCTGTGCCTGGGCGACGCCCCGCGCCTGTAGCCGCCCCGCCACCCCGACCGTCCCGCCCTCCACGCCCTCCACGTCAGGAGTCAGCGCCATGACCGACACCGGAAAGCCCGCCGCCCACGCCCCCGTCCCGAAGTACGCGGAGACCATGGACGCGGGCTACCGCGCCTCGAACCGGGTGTGGATCCGGGTGTGGATCTACATCGTCTCGGGCCACGTCTTCGTGGGCTTCCTGTTCCTGCTGTTCTACGTGGGCGGTCACAAGGGCTGAGCGAGCAGGTCGCACAGCGCGTCGAGCGCGGCCTCGAAGGCGTGCTCGGGCGGCGTGCCGTAGCCGATCACCAGCCCGGGGAGCCGTCCGGGCCCGGGGTCCGCGCCGGGTGCCAGGTGCCCGCCGAGGGTGGTCAGGGCGAGGCGGGCCCGCCCGGCCCGGTGCAGCAGTTCGTCCTCGCCGGGGCCGTCCGCGGGCAGTTCCAGGACGGCGTGCAGGCCCGCGTTGAGGCCGGTGACCCGGACGGCCGGGGCGCGTTCGGCGAGCACCTCGACCAGCCGGTCGCGGCGGCGGCGCAGCAGGTGCCGGCTGCGGCGGACGTGCCGGTCGTAGTCGCCGGAGTCGATCAGTTCGGCCAGGGTGAGCTGTTCCAGGGCGCCGCTCTGCCTGTCGGCCAGCCGCTTGTGCCGGGCCACCGGTTCGACCAGGGCGGCGGGCAGCGCCAGCCAGGCCAGCCGCAGGCCGGGGGCGAGCGACTTGGAGGTGGTGCCCGCGTACACCACCCGCTCGGGGTCGAGCGCCTGCACGGCGCCGATCGCGTGCCGGTCGTAGCGGAACTCGCCGTCGTAGTCGTCCTCCAGCAGGTAGCCGCCGGACTGCCGGGCCCAGTCGACCGCGGCGGCCCGCCGGGAGGCCCGCAGCGGGACGCCGGTGGGGAACTGGTGGGCCGGGGTGAGCACGGCCAGTCCGGCGTCGGTGCGGGCGAGCCGGTCGGTCAGCGCGCCGCCCTCGTCCAGCGGCAGCGGGCGCAGCGCCAGGCCGTGCGCGGTGATCGCGGCGTGCTGCGGCGACAGTCCGTACTGCTCCACCGCGACGGCGCGCAGGCCGTGTTCGCGCAGCGCGGCGCAGAGCAGGCCGAGGCCCTGCAGGTAGCCGGTGCAGATCAGCAGCCGCTCCGGGTCGGTGCGCACGCCGCGGGCCCGGGCCAGGTAGCCGGCCAGGGCGCGGCGCAGTTCGATCCGGCCGCGCGGGTCGCCGTAGTCGAACGCCTCGTGCGGGGCGGTGGCCAGGGCCCGGCGGGCGGCGGCCAGCCAGGCGGTGCGCGGGAAGCGGCTCAGGTCCGGCGAGCCGGGGCGCAGGTTGTGCACGGGCACCTCGGGGACCGGCAGGCCGGGCGGCGGCGCGGCGGGGGCGGGCTGCGGTCCGCGCTCGGCGACCACCGTGCCGGAGCCCTGCCGGGAGGCGAGCCAGCCCTCGGCGGCGAGCTGGGTGTACGCCTCGGCGACGGTGTTGCGGGCGACGCCCAGGTCGGCGGCGAGCGCCCGGGAGGACGGCAGCCGCGTCCCGGCGGCGAGGCGGCCGTCGCGGACGGCGGTGCGCAGCGCGTCCTCCAGGGCGGCGCGCAGGCCCAGGCCGCGGGAGCGTCCGGCGTCCAGGTCGAGGTGCAGGTCGCCGCCGAAAGTGGCCCAGGAATCCATTCCCCGAATGAACCACACCACCGGTCCACCGCGCGCCTACGGTGGGCCGTATGACCGACGACTCCACCGTTCCCGCCCCCGCCCTCCGCATCTCGCTGCGCGAACGCGCCCCCGGCTTCCACCGCCCGCTGCTGGAGGCCTCCCGGGCCGCGATCGCCGGCCTCGCCGACCCGGTGCTCGCCGAGCTGGTCAACCTGCGCGCCTCGCAGATCAACGGCTGCGCGTTCTGCCTGGACAAGCACGCGAGCGACGCCCGCGCGAACGGCGAGCGCGAGCACCGCCTGGACACCCTCGCCGCGTGGCGGGAGACCCCGTACTTCACCGCCCGCGAGCGCGCCGCGCTGGCCCTGACCGAGTCGGTCACCCTGGTCGCCGGGACCCGCGTCCCCGACGCGGTGTTCGACGAGGCCGCCAAGCACTTCTCGGAGTCCGAACTGGCCCACCTGATCGGCCTGATCTGCGCGATCAACGCGCTGAACCGGGTGGCCGTGACGAGCCGGCTGACGCCCGCGCCGAAGGGCTGAGCGGGCGCGGGGCGCCCGGCGCGGCCGGTCTCCCGCGCCCGGGGCGTCACGGTTCCCGGAACGCCTCCACCCCGTTCGGGCTGCCGAGCCCGGTCGGGCCGTCGTAGCCCGGTGCCGCCGCGCAGAGGTAGGCGGGGGTGCAGGTGACGGGGGTGGGGCCGGTGGTGACGTCGTGGAGGGCGGCGGGGTGGCGGTAGGGGAAGGAGGCGGGGCGGCTGCCGGGGGACGGGGGGCCGGCGAGGGCGTAGGCGGCGGCGATGATCGGGGCGGCGGCGGAGGTGCCGCCGTAGGTGTACCAGCCGTTGCCGCCGTAGGTCTGGTAGACGGCGACGCCGGTCGCGGGGTCGGCGACGGCGGCCACGTCGGCGACGGTGCGGTGGTCGCAGCCGGGGTCGCTCTGCCACTCGGGTTTGGGGAGCCGGGCGGAGCAGCCGCTGCCCGCGCCCTCGTCCGGGCCGGTGGTCCAGGCGGTCTCGCTCCAGCCGCGGGCGGAGCCGTCGGGGCGCAGGGTGGTGCCGCCGACGGCGACCGTGTGGGGTGAGGAGGCGGGGAAGTTGACGCCGTACCCGGAGTCGCCGGAGGCGGCGGCGATGACCGTGCCGGGGTGGTCGAAGTAGCGGCTGTCGTAGTCGGCCGCGTTGGCGTTCTCGGTGGTGCCCCAGCTGATCGAGACGTACCGGGCGCCGAGCGCGACGGCGGTGTTGACGGCCGTTCCGAGGTTGCCGACGGCGGCGCTGTCGGCCTCGACCAGGAGGATCCGGGCGCGCGGGGCGATCGCGGAGACCATGGCGAGGTCGAGCGCGGTCTCGCCGGCCCAGGCGGTGTTGCCGCGCGGCAGCCGCGTGCCGCCGCGCTGGTCGGTCTTGCGGAAGCAGCCGCTGTCGGTGGTGCAGGGGGGCAGCCCGTAGTGGCGGCGGTAGACGTCGAGGTCGGCTTCGGCGCGGGGGTGGTCGTAGGCGTCGACGACGGCGATGGTGGCGCCTTCGCCGCCGTCGGCGGGCAGCCCGTACGCGGCGCGCAGTTCGGCGGGGCCGTAGCCGTCGTCGGCGTCGGCCGCCGTGCCGACGACCCGCAGCGCGTCGCAGCCGGCGGTGTCGGCGCGGGCGGGGGCGGTGCAGGTGCGCACCCAGCGCGGGGTGGCGCGGGCGGCGTGGGCGGGGGCGGCGGTGAGGGCGGTGAGCAGGGCGGCGGTGAGCGCGAGGGTGCGCAACGGGGCCTCCGTTCGGGGGGCGGAACCGGAGGCGGCAGGCGGATGCTCCCGCACCCGCCGGTTCGCGGGGGTGCAGGGAGTGTTGACGGGCGGTCAGGTCGGTACACGTGCGCTCACCCGCCCGGCCGAGGGGCTACTCGGCCGGGAGGTGGTCGACCGCCCCGACCTGGACGCGGGCCTGGCTGTGCCGGCGGGCGGGCTCCCGGCCGGGGGGCTGGGCGGGGCGCTCCTCGGGGGCGTCGATCCGGGCGGTGGGGCGGCTGACCGGCTTGCCGGCCTCGATCCGCAGCTGCTCGTCGTCGTGCAGGACGGGCAGCAGGCTGCCGCGGCGCAGCGTGTACGTGGTGGTGGCGTGGGTGATGTCGACCCGCAGCAGGTGCTCGCGGACGTTCATCGAGAAGCACAGCCGCTGCAGCCCGGCGGGCAGCCGGGGGCGGAAGGAGAGCAGCCCGGTGTGGTCGCGCAGGCCGCCGAACCCGGCGACCAGCGCGATGCAGGCGCCGGCCAGCGAGGCCATGTGCAGGCCGTCGCGGGTGTTGCCGCCGAGGTCGTGCAGGTCCATCAGGGCGGCTTCGGCGGTGTAGTCGTAGGCCAGGTCGAGCTGTCCGACCTCGGCGGCGATCACCGCCTGGGTGCAGGCGGACAGCGAGGAGTCGCGGACCGTCAGGCGCTCGTAGTAGGCGAAGTTGCGGGCCTTCTGCTCGGGGGTGAACACGTCGCCGCGGACCTGCATGGCGAGCACCAGGTCGGCCTGCTTGACCACCTGCTTGCGGTACAGGTCGAAGTACGGGTAGTGCAGCAGCAGCGGGTACTTCTCCGGCGGGGTGGCCTCGAAGTCCCACGTCTGGTGGTCGGTGAACCCGTCGGCCTGCGGGTGCACGCCGATCTGCTCGTCGTACGGGATGAACATCTTGTCGGCGGCGTCGCGCCAGGCCGCGGCCTCCTCGGTGTCCACCCCGAGCAGCGAGGACTCGTGCCGGTACTTCAGCGCGGTGTCCGCCGCGTTCCACAGGTTGGACTGCGCCATCACGTTGGTGAACACGTTGTTGTCGGCGACCGCCGAGTACTCGTCCGGCCCGGTGACGCCCTCGATCCGGAAGTTGCCCTTGGCGTCGTGGTGGCCCAGCGAGCGCCACATCCGGGCGGTCTCCACCAGCAGTTCCAGGCCGTTGGTGCGCTCGAACTCGGTGTCGCCGGTGGCCCGGACGTAGCGGACGACGGCGGCCGCGATGTCCGCGCCGATGTGGAACGCGGCGGTGCCGGCCGGCCAGTACCCGGAGCACTCCTCGCCGCGGATCGTCCGCCACGGGAACACCGCGCCCGCCAGGCCGAGTTGGGCGGCCCGCTCGCGGGCCATCGGCAGCGTGGTGTGCCGCCAGCGCAGCGCCTGCTTGACCGCGTCCGGCAGGCAGTAGGTGAGCACCGGCAGCACGAAGGTCTCGGTGTCCCAGAACGAGTGCCCGTCGTAGCCGGGCCCGGTCAGGCCCTTGGCCGGGATGGCCCGCTCCTCGCTGCGGGCGCCCGCCTGCAGCACGTGGAACATCGCGAACCGGACGGCCTGCTGGAGCTCGACGTCACCCTCGATCTCGATGTCGTTGTCGGCCCAGAACCGGCCCAGGTACTCCTTCTGCTCGGCCACCAGCCCGTCCCAGCCGGTGTACCGGGCGGCGGTCAGCGCCGCCTCCACCTGGTCCCGGACGGCGGGCAGCGAGCGCGTCGCCGACCAGCCGTACGCCAGGTACTTGACCAGCCGCAGCTTCTGCCCGGCGTTCAGCACCGTGGTGGCGGTGATCCTGGCCTGGTCGTCGGAGGACTCGGCGGTGGTGTCGATCCGCTCCGGCCCGTCGACCACGTGGTCGATCGCAGCGGCCACCCGCAGCCCGGAGAACCGGGTGCGGTGCACCAGCACGCCCTTGGTGCCCTGGGCGTACTGCAACTCGGCGGCCAGCGGGGCCTCCAGCACGGCCGCCGCCCGCGGGTCGCTGTCGCCCGCCTCGCCCGGCAGCTGCTCGTTGGCGACCAGCTCGGACTGCAGGACGATCCGCACCGGCCCGTCCACGGCCTCCACCGTGTAGTCGACCGCGCACACCGCCCGCTGGGTCAGCGACACCAGCCGGGACGAGGTCACCCGCACCGTCCGCCCGGCCGGCGAGGTCCACTCGGCCTCCCGGTGCAGCACGCCGTCCCGGAAGTCCAACGTCCGTCGGTGGCTGCGCAGTTCGCCGTAGCGCAGGTCGAACGGCTCGTCGTCGACCAGCAGCCGGATCAGCTTGCCGTTGGTGACGTTGATGACGCTCTGCCCGGACTCCGGGAAGCCGTAGCCGCTCTCCGCGTACGGCAGCGGGCGCAGCTCGAACACGCCGTTCAGGTAGGTGCCGGGCAGCCCGTGCGGCTCGCCCTCGTCCAGGTTGCCGCGCAGCCCGATGTGGCCGTTGGACAGCGCGAACACCGACTCGGCGCGGGCCTGTCCGGGCAGGTCGAGGCCGTGCTCGGTGATCCCCCACGGGTCGACGGTGAACGACTCGGACGGGCTCATCCGCGCTCCTCCAGCAGTTCCGCGAGGTCGTCCACCACCACGGACGCGCCGTGCTCGCGCAGCGCCGCGGCCTGCCCGGTGCGGTTCACGCCCACCACCGCGCCGAAGCCGCCGGCCCGCCCGGCCGCGACGCCCGCCAGCGCGTCCTCGAACACCGCGGCGTGCTCCGGGGGCACCCCCAGCCGCTCCGCCGCCGCCAGGAAGGTGTCGGGGGCGGGCTTGCCCGCCAGGTGGTCGCGGGCCAGGGTCAGCCCGTCCACCACCACCTCGAAGAAGTCGTCGATCCCGGCGGCCCGCAGCACGTCCCGGCAGTTCGCGCTGGAGGACACCACCGCGCGCGGCAGCCCGAGTTCGCGCAGCCGGCGCAGGTACGCCACCGAGCCCTGGTACGGCTGCACGCCCCGCTCGCGGATCAGCCGCAGCACGGTGTCGTTCTTCGCGCTCGACAGGCCGTTGACGGTGCGGGTGCCCGGCGGGTCCTGCGGGGTGCCCTCGGGCAGCTCGATCCCGCGCGAGGCCAGGAACTGCCGGGTGCCGTCCAGCCGGGGCCGCCCGTCCACGTACCTGTCGTAGTCGCCGGCCGGGTCGAACGGCGTGAACTCTCCGCCGGTGCGCGCCGCTTCGGCCCGCAGGAAGGTGTCGAACATGTCCTTCCACGCCGCGGCGTGCACCTTCGCGGTCTGGGTCAGCACCCCGTCCAGGTCGAACAGGAAGCCCTTGATGCGGTCCGGAAGTCCCAACATGCAGCCAGTCTCACCCGTACGCGCCGCTCCATGCCGGTCATCGTCCGAACCGGCGCGTCGCACCGCGCACGCCGTCAGTCCGCCTCCGCGTGCACCCCCGGGTGCGGGTGCGCCGCCGGGACGAACAGCGGCTGCCGGCGGCCGCTCTGCACGTAGTCCTTCAACCGGACGACCAGCTCCGCCCACCGGCCCGCCGCCACCGGCACCGAGGGGCCCGCGTCGACGGGCCAGCCGAGGTGGCGCAACAGCAGCAGCGACTGCCGCGCGCCGTCCGGGTGGTCGAAGAAGTCCCAGGTCACCGTCGTCCCCTGCCAGGCCGGCGGGAACACCCCGACGCTGCGCCAGGCCACCCGCTCCAGGTCCGCGCGCTCCCGGCGCAACCGGAGCGGCTGCGGGGCGTCGTCCACCGTGAACAGCAGGTCGTCGCCGTCCCGGTCCAGCTCGGTGGTCCACCAGGACGCCAGCCCCTCGCGGGTGTCCAGCGCCGCCAGCAGCCGCTCCCGGGGCGCCGCGACATCGACCTGCAGGGCGATCTCGGCCATCGCACTCACCTCAACCACCACCATCCCGCCCGACCCGGCGCCGGGCAACCGCGGTCGCGCCGCGGCGGGGCCGCAGTGGGACGTAGTGGGGCCGCGGTCAGGTCGTGAGCTCCAGGGTCTGGTGGATCGTCGACGCGTCGTCCAGCAGCCGCACCAGGGTGTGCGCGACCTCGTCCCGGGAGACCTGGCCGAAGCGGTTCGGCGGCGGTGCGAGGTGCGCGTGCCGCTCGGTGGGCTCGTCGGTCAGGCCGCCCGGGCGCAGCACCGTCCAGTCCAGCGGGCGCTCCTTCACCGCCTCCTCGGCCGCCCGCTTCGCCCTCAGGTACGCGTCGAACTCCGGCGAGACCTCCGGGTCGCCGATCCGGTCCAGCCCCATCGAGGACACCAGCAGGTACCGCCGCACCCCCGCCAGCCGCGCCGCGTCCGCCAGCAGCACCGCCCCGTCCCGGTCCACCGTCTCCTTCCGGGCCGATCCGCTGCCCGGCCCGGCCCCGGCCGCGAACACCACCGCGTCCGCGCCCTCCAGGTGCCCGGCCAGCTCCTCCACCGGGGCCGCCTCCAGGTCGCACACCACCGGCCGGGCCCCCACCGCGTGCAGGTCCCCCGCCTGCGCGGGGTTCCGGATCAGCCCGGCGACGGCGTCGCCCCGGGCGGAGAGCAGCTTCGAGAGCCGCAACGCGATCTTGCCGTGCCCACCTGCGATCACCACGTCCATGGAACGCGACGCTACCCGCGGGGCGCCGGGGGCGAAACCCGGGCGAACGGGGGCGCGGTCCCCCGCGCCCCCGGGGTGCGGCGTCAGACGTCGTCCTGCCACTCCGTGGAGAGGACGCCCATCTGGACCTGGTCGTGCCAGCCGCTGGCCCGGAAGACGGCTTCGCGGCGGCGGCCCTCCTCGGTGAAGCCGGCCCGGCGGTAGGCGGCGAGGGCGCGGGTGTTGTAGCCGTTGACGGTGAGCTCGATGCGGTGGAGGCCGAGTTCGGCGAAGCCGTAGCGGATGGTGGTGCGCAGGACGTCGGTGCCGAGGCCGCGGTCCTGGTGGGGCGGGCCGATGATGATGGCGAGAGTGGCGCAGCGGTCCTTGGGGGTGGCGCCGTAGAGGGTGACGTGGCCGGCCAGGTCCCCGGTGTCGAGGGTCTCGACGGAGAGGCCGAGGTCGGTGCCGGTGTTCTGGCTCCAGGAGCGGAACATGTCGGCGAGCCGGGCGTCGGGCTGGGGGTGCACGGGGCCGGTGACCTGCTGGATGGCGAGGCCGGGTTCGCGCCACCAGGCGGTGAGCCGGGGCAGGTCGGTCTCGCGGAGTTCTCTGAGCCGGACGAGTCTGCCGCTGAGCGGGTCGGTCATGCCGGAGGGGTCCTGTTCGGTGGTGGGAGGTCGGGTCAGGCGAGCTGGGCGGCCTGCAGGCCGGCGTACGGGCCGCCGGTGCGCAGGAGTTCCGAGTGGGAGCCGATCTCGGCGATCCGTCCGTCGTGCATGACGACGATCCGGTCGGCGCCGCGGATGGTGGACAGGCGGTGGGCGACGACGAAGACGGTGCGGCCGCGCACCAGGCGGGCCAGGGCCTGCTGGACGAGCGCCTCGGAGCGGGAGTCGAGGGCGGAGGTGGCCTCATCGAGGATGAGCACCCGCGGGTCGCGGATCAGGGCGCGGGCGATGGCCAGGCGTTGCTTCTGACCGCCGGACAGGCGGGCGCCGCGTTCGCCGACCACGGTGTCCAGGCCGTCGGGGAGGCGCTCGATGAACTCCATGGCGTTGGCGTCGCGCAGGGCGGCCAGCACGGTCTCCTCGGGGACGTCCTTCATGCCGTAGGTGACGTTCTCCCGGATGCTGCCCTCGAACAGGATGGACTCCTGCGGGACGACGGAGAGGAACTTGCGGTAGGAGCGCAGGTCCAGTTCCTCCATGTCGCGGCCGTCGAGCAGGATCCGGCCCTCGGTGGGGCGCAGGAAGCCGATCACCAGGTTGAGGACGGTGGACTTGCCCGCGCCGGACGCGCCGACCAGGGCGATGGTCTCGCCGGGGCGGACCGAGAGGTCGAAGCCGGTGACGGACGGGGCGTCCGCGCCGGGGTAGCTGTGGCCGACGCCCTGGAAGTCGATCCGGCCGGTGACGCCGGCGACGTCCGCCTTGCCGGAGTTCTCCTCCAGGTCGGGGGCCTGGAGCACCTCGCCGGCCGAGCGGACCGAGGCCAGGCCCTTGCCGAGCTGCGGGGTGAGGGTGAGCAGGGTGGTGACGGAGCCGGTGAGCGAGGAGAAGTAGGCGCTGAGCATGACGACGGCGCCGGGGGTGACGTTCAACCAGCCGTAGTAGGCGACCAGCGCGGAGCCGGCCAGGCACCCGACGCCGATCGAGTTGAGCAGGATCCAGGACATCGAGCCGAAGCGGCCGTTCAGCAGGTCCAGGCGCAGGCCCGCGTCGAGGACCCGGCCCAGGGTGCGGTCGACCCGGCGCAGCGCGGTGCGCTCCAGGCCGTGCGCCCGGGTGATCGGGATCAGGGTGGTCATCTCGCCGATGCGGGAGGACAGTTGCTCGACCTCGCGGCGGAAGGACTCGTTCTGGCTGCGCAGCCGCTCGCGCAGCCGGACCACCAGCAGGGCGCTGGCCGGGACGAGGACCAGGAAGACCGGCAGGAAGGCGGGGGTCTGGACGGCGATGACGACCAGGCCGCCGAGCAGGGTGGCGATCGCGGCCAGGCCGTTGTCGGCGGTCTGCTGGGAGGCGGTCTCGATGCCCTCGACGTCGCGGATCACCTTGGCCTGCAGGACGCCGTCGCTGACCCGGGAGTGGTAGCCGATGGACAGCTGCTGCATCCGGTGGCACAGCGCGGAGCGCAGCCGGGTGCCCATCCGGCGGATGGAGCCGTGCATCCAGTGCACGTACAGCATGTGCAGGGGCAGGTTGAACAGCAGGATGACCAGCAGGACGGCGGAGTTCCACCACAGCACGGATATGTCGCGGTGCTTGACCACGACGTCGACGATGTTGGCGGTGATCAGGGGCAGCAGCCAGACGGGGGCGTGCTTGGCGAAGAAGACGCCGACCGCGCCGAGGACCCGGGCGCGGTCGGGGCGGAAGAGGAACAGCAGGGTGCGGACGGGGTGCTCGCCCCGGTAGCGGTGGCTGAGCGATCCGTCGGGCAGGGCCATGGGGGGACTCCAGTAAGGGGTACGAGCAGGCGGTGCCGTCCCATCCTTCCAGCGGGCGGGGGCCCTCGGACTGTCCGCAACCGGACAGTGATACTCCACTGACGGGCGTGTCCTCCGAACGCTCCGGGTCCGGTCCGGACCCGGGTGAAACATCGCGGGGCCCCCGCACCGTCATAGGGCGGATCGGTCGAGGGGAGACGAGAAGTGGGCAGTGGTCGGCGGGCCGCCATGGAGGACGAGTTCGTCGCGTTCGCGACGGCCCGGTCCGGGCAGCTCTACCGCTCGGCGTACTTCCTCACCGGCGGGGACGCCCACCTGTCGGAGGACCTGGTGCAGGACACCCTGGGGCAGATGTACGCGCACTGGCACCGGCTGCACCGGCCGAGCTGGGCCGGGCGGATCGACAACCCGGCCGGCTACGCGCAGACCGTGCTGGTCCGGGCGTACCTGTCGCACCGGCGGCGGCGCAGCAGCAGCGAGCGGCCCAGCCAGGCGCTGCCGGAGGTCGCGGAGGACGGGCCGGACTCGGCGCTGCGCCTCGCGCTGGTCGAGGCGCTGGCCCAACTCCCGCCCCGCGACCGGGCGGTGGTGGTGCTCAGGTACTGGGAGGACCGCAGCGTGGAGGAGACCGCGGCGATCGTGAAGGACAGTTCGGCGGCGGTGCGGACCAGGTGCTCGCGGGCGCTGGCCAAGCTGCGCGGGCTGCTGGGCGGGGACCTGGCGGAGCTGGTGGCGCGATGAATCCGGGACGCGACGGACGGAGGGGTGCGGTGGACGGCGGGGCGAACGGCGCGGTGCGCGGCGGGGACGGCGAGGACGGAGAGTTCGAGGTGCAGTTGGGGGCGGCCTTCGGGCTGACGGGCGGCGGACCGGAGCCGGAGGTGACGGCCCGGCTGGTCGACGGCGGACTGGCCGAGGGGCGCCGGCTGCGGCGGGCCAGGCGGCGGCGCACGGCGCTGCTGGCGGGGGCGCTGACCGCGGCGGTGGTGGTCGGCGCGGGGGCGCTGGCGCTGCCGCGCGACCTGCCCGGGCAGCGGACCTCGGCGGTGGAGCTGGCGCACTCGGGCCAGGACCCGGCGCCGCAGCCGGCCGACGGGGTGACGCTGCTGCTGGTCGGCACCGACAGCACCCTGGACGCGCAGAGCGGGCCGGTGCCGGAGGACCTGCGCCGCGGCGGCCTGCACAGCGGCGACCTGCACAGCGGCGCGGCGGGCCGGGCGGACGTCACCGACACCCTGATGCTGGTGCACATCCCGGCGGGCGGCGGCGAGGTGCGGCAGCTGTCGCTGCCCCGGGACCTGCTGGTGCCGGGCCCCTTCGGCAAGGAGGTGGAGCTCGGCGGGATCTACTCGGACGCCGAGAGGCTCGCGGTGCAGAGCCTGAACGGGGACGGCGGGTCGGACGAGGCGCTGCGCACCCGCGCCCGGGAGTCGGGACGGCTGGCGCTGCTCAAGTCGGTCGAGCAGCTGACCGGCGTCCGGGTGGACCACTACGCGGAGGTGTCGATGGTCGGCTTCTACCGCGCCGCGCGGGCTCTCGGCGGGATCCCGGTCTGCCTGAACCGCGCGGTGGACGACCCGCTCAGCGGGGCGAGCCTGCCGGCCGGGCGGCAGGAGTTGGGGGCGGCCCAGGCGCTGGCCTTCGTCCGCCAGCGGCACGGCGTCGGCGACGGCTCCGACCTGGTGCGCACCCGGCGGGCGCAGGCGCTGCTGGCGGGGGTGGTGGAGAAGCTGCGGACCGGCGGGGTGCTGTCGGACGCCTCGAAGCTGTCCGAGCTGTACCGGTCGCTGGACGGCGCCGTGGTGGTGGACCAGGGCTGGAACCCGGTGGACTTCGTCCGCCAGGTGCCGGCGCTGGCCGCCGGGAAGGGCGTCTTCCGGACGCTGCCGGTGGTGCCGGACGGCGGCACCGGCCTCCGGGCGCCGACGGGCGCGGCCCGCGAACTCCTGACCGGCGGCGACCCGGCGGCGCCCACCCCCTCGGAGCCGTCCGCCGCCCTCGCCTCCCCCTCCCCCACCGCCGCCACCACCGGCATCGCACCGCGCGCGCCGGAGCCGGTGGAGCTGGGCGGGGTGCCCTGCGTGGACTGACGGCGGAGCGGGCGGAGACCCCCGGTTCCCGCGGATCGTCCGCTTCCAGCGGCTGCGCGCTTCCCCTCCGGCCGATCAGCCGCTCGTGCGCCGGCGGTACCGGCTGCGGGGAGGCGTCGCGGAGGTTCCCGGGTCACGGTTCGACCAGCCCGTCGACTCCCTTGCCCACGGCCTCAGTCGAGCGGCGTCCAGCCCCAGGGCCGGGATCCGTGCTCGCCGAGCAGGCAGGCCAGCCGGTAGCGGGCCTCGGGGCGGTGGCGCGGGTCGGTGCCGGACTGCTGCAGCGCGTAGCAGGTGAGCCTCAGTTCGCGCAGGTCGCGGAGCAGCGGGTAGGCGGGCGACTCGGTGACGTGGGCGCCGTAGGCGGCGCAGAACGCGGCGTACGTCTCGGGCGGGACGGTGCCGAAGGTGTGGTGGCCGACGGCGGTGGTGGTCAAGTCCCATTCGACCGGGCCGAGCGCGGTGCGTTCGAAGTCCAGCAGGTGGGCGGTGGTGGCGGTGACCGCGAGGTTGCCGCTCCAGGCGTCGCCGTGGACGACGCGCGGATCCCTTGCGGCGAGGGCGAGTTCGCGCCAGGCGGTGCGCAGTTCGGCGAGCCGGGCGCGCAGCCGGCGGCGGTGCGGCTCGTCCAGGCCGGCGGCGTCGATCCGGTCGGGGAGGCGGACGAACGGGTCCAGGGCGGGCAGCGGGGCCCGCGGCGGCGGGAGCCGGTGCAGGCGGCGCAGGGCGTTCTCGCCGGCCCGGATCAACTCCGCTCCGGCGCTGGGTCGTCCGGCGGCGGCGCAGGCCCCGGCGAGCAGGACGGCGGGGATCGGGTGCGCCACGTCCACGTCTGGGCTCGTTCCGCTCGGCGTCCGGGGGCGGGCCCAGTCTGCGCCGGGGCGGTCGCGGGCAGGGAGGGCGTACGGGGGCACGGGCGCGCCCGGCGCCCCGCTCCGGACCGGCGACCCTTCCCCGGGTGGTCCAGACCCTCGCTATTGGTCCAGACCTATTGACGCCCTCTGCCCCCGCTCCTACGATCCGGCTGGGCACAACCCCCCACATGTCCCCACCTCACCCACAGCCCGGCACCGCGCCCCCACAGCGCTGGTCATGCCCATGACCAGGTGTTCGGCGGGAAGGGAGCACGATGTTCCGTCGAAGGTCGTACACGCCCGTGGAGCGCGCCGCGCAGGCGCCCCGGGCCAGCCACGCCCGGAGCGGCCCGAGCGCCGCCCGGCGCACGCTGGCCGGGGTCAGCGCCGCCGCCGTGATCGGCGCCGGCCTCGCCGTGGCGGGCTCGGTCACCGCCTCCGCCGACGTCGCCAACCTGATCGCCAACCCCGGCTTCGAGAGCGGGCTCGGCAACTGGACCTGCACCGGCAACTCCGGCTCGGTCGTCAGCACCCCGGTGCACGGCGGCACCTCCGCGCTCAAGGCCACCCCCACCGGCCAGGACACCGCGCAGTGCTCGCAGACCGTCAGCGTCCAGCCGAACTCGCAGTACACCCTGAGCGGCTTCGTCCAGGGCAGCTACGTCTACCTCGGCGCCACCGGCACCGGCGTGAACGCCTCCACCTGGGCCCCGGGCAACGCCTCGTACGGCCAGCTCAGCACCACCTTCTCCACCGGCGCCTCCACCACCTCGGTGACCGTCTTCGTGCACGGCTGGTACGGCCAGCCCGCGTTCTACGCCGACGACCTGGTGCTCAGCGGCCCCGGCGGCAGCGGCAGCCCGTCCCCGTCCACCAGCGCGCCGACCTCGCAGCCGCCCACCTCGCAGCCCCCGACGTCCCAGCCGCCGACCTCGCAGCCGCCGACGTCCCAGCCGCCGACCAGCAACCCGCCCGGCGGTGACGTCACCTGCCCGACCAAGCCCAAGCCGGCCGGCAAGGTGCTGCAGGGCTACTGGGAGAACTGGGACGGCGCCTCCAACGGCGTGCACCCGGGCCTCGGTTGGACGCCGATCACCGACAGCCGGATCGCCCAGCACGGCTACAACGTCATCAACACCGCCTTCCCGGTGATCCTGTCCGACGGCACCGTGCTCTGGCAGGACGGCATGGACACCGGCGTCAAGGTGGCCACCCCCGCCGAGATGTGCCAGGCCAAGGCCAACGGCGCGACCATCCTGATGTCCATCGGCGGCGCCGCCGCGGGCATCGACCTCAGCTCCAGCGCGGTCGCCGACAAGTTCGTGGCGACCATCGTCCCGATCCTGAAGAAGTACAACTTCGACGGCATCGACATCGACATCGAGACCGGCCTGTCCGGCAGCGGCAGCATCGGCACCCTGTCCGCCTCGCAGTCGAACCTGATCCGCATCATCGACGGCGTCCTCGCCCAGATGCCGGCCGGCTTCGGCCTCACCATGGCGCCCGAGACCGCGTACGTCACCGGCGGCAGCGTCACCTACGGCTCCATCTGGGGCTCGTACCTGCCGATCATCAAGAAGTACGTCGACAACGGCCGGCTGTGGTGGCTGAACATGCAGTACTACAACGGCTCGATGTACGGCTGCTCCGGCGACTCCTACTCGGCCGGCACCGTCCAGGGCTTCACCGCCCAGACCACCTGCCTCAACAACGGCCTGACCATCCAGGGCACCACCGTCAAGGTCCCCTACGACAAGCAGGTCCCCGGCCTCCCGGCCCAGCCGGGCGCGGGCGGCGGCTACATGGCCCCCAGCCTGGTCTCCCAGGCGTACGGCTCCTTCAACGGCCAGCTGAAGGGCCTGATGACCTGGTCCCTCAACTGGGACGGCTCGAAGGGCTGGAGCTTCGGCGACAACGTCAAGGCCCTCCAGGGCCGCTGACGCCCCGCGGTCGGCGGGGAGCCCGGACAGGGGCAGGGCCCCGGGAGCGTCGGCTGCTCCCGGGGCCCTGCCCCTCCTGCCCGTCGGGGCCGTCAGGCGCGGGCGCGGTGGGCGGCGATGAGCTGGGCGTAGCGTTCGCCGCTGGACTTCACGGTGCGGGCCTGGGTGTCGTAGTCGACGTGGATCAGGCCGAAGCGCTTGTCGTAGCCGTAGGCCCACTCGAAGTTGTCGAGCAGGGACCAGGCGAAGTAGCCGGCCAGCGGGGCGCCCTTGGCGACGGCGCGGGCGCAGGCGGCGAGGTGGGACTCGAGGTAGGCGGTGCGCTCGGGGTCGTCGACGCGGCCGTCGGCGGTGACGGTGTCGCGGTAGGCGGAGCCGTTCTCGGTCACGTAGATCTCGCGGACGCCGTAGTCCTCGGTGAGGCGCAGCAGGAGCTCCTCGATGCCGGGGGCGTGCACCTCCCAGTCCATGGCGGTGCGCTCGGGGTTGGGGCCGGGGACCTGGCGGAAGTTCGGGACGGGGCCGGTGGGGTCGTCGGCGACGATCTGGCGGAAGTAGTAGTTCAGGCCGACCCAGTCGAGCGGGGCCGAGATGAGCTCCAGGTCGCCGTCCCGGACGGGCAGTTCGACGCCGTAGAGGTCGACCATGTCCTGCGGGTAGCCGCGGCCGAGGACCGGGTCGAGCCACCAGCGGTTGATGTGGCCGTCGGCGCGCAGGGCGGCGGCGAGGTCGGCGTCGGACTGCGAGGCGGGCTCGATGGTGGAGAGGTTGTTGACGATGCCGATCCGGGCGCCGGGGACGGCGGCGCGCAGCGCCTGGACGGCGAGGCCGTGGCCGAGGTGCAGGTGGTAGGAGGTGCGGACGGCGGCGGTGAGGTCGGTCAGGCCCGGGGCCATCTTGCCCTCCAGGTGGCCGATCCAGGAGGAGCAGAGCGGCTCGTTGAGGGTGCACCAGTCGCGGACCCGGTCGCCGAGGCGCTCGGCGACCACGGCCGCGTACTCGGCGAAGCGCTCGGCGGTGGAGCGCTCGGGCCAGCCGCCGCGGTCCTGCTGGGCCTGCGGGAGGTCCCAGTGGTAGAGGGTGGGGAAGGGGGTGAGGCCGCGCTCCAGCATGCCGTCGACCAGGCGGTCGTAGAAGTCGAGGCCGGCCGCGTTGACCCTGCCGTCGGCCAGCGGGACGACCCGGGGCCAGGCGATGGAGAAGCGGTAGGCGTCCAGGCCGAGCGAGGCGGCCAGGTCGAGGTCCTGCGGCCAGCGGTGGTAGTGGTCGCAGGCGGTGTCGCCGGTGTCGCCGTTGTCGACCTTGCCGGGGGTGTGCGAGAAGGTGTCCCAGATCGACGGCGCGCGGCCGTCGGTGCTCGCGGCGCCCTCGATCTGGTAGGCGGCGGTGGCGGCGCCCCAGCGGAAGTTGGCCGGCAGCGCGTCGAGGTGGTTCACGGGGGGTCCTTTCGAGGGTGGGGGGGCGGCGGGCCTGACGGGGCGTCAGTTGACGGCACCCTGACGGTGCCTCACTTGACGGCGCCTGCGGTCAGACCGGCCACCAGGTAGCGCTGCAGCAGCAGGAATCCGGCAACCACGGGGAGGCTGACGACCAGCGAGGCGGCCATCACCTGGTTCCAGTAGACGTCGGTCTGCGTGGCGTACCCCTGGAGCCCGACGGCCAGCGTGCGGGTCTGGTCGTTGGTCATGACGGAGGCGAACAGCACCTCGCCCCAGGCGGTCATGAAGGCGTACACGGCGACCGCGATGATGCCGGGCAGGGCGGCGGGGACGATGATCTGCACCAGGGTGCGGATCGGCCCGCAGCCGTCGACGGCGGCGGCCTCGTCGAGGTCGCGCGGGATGGAGTCCAGGTACCCGGCCAGCATCCAGATGGAGAACGGCAGCGAGAAGGTCAGGTAGGTGAGGATCAGGCCGCCGCGGCTGCCGTACAGCGCGATGCCGGTGGAGTTGCCGATGTTGACGAAGATCAGGAAGAGCGGCAGCAGGAACAGGATGCCGGGGAACATCTGGGTGGACAGCACGGTGATCGTGAAGATCTTCTTGCCGCGGAAGCGGTAGCGGCTCACCGCGTAGCCGGCCAGCAGCGCGATCAGCACGGACAGGCCGGTGGCCGAGCCCGCGACGATCAGCGAGTTGGTGAAGTACTTCGCGAGCGGGACGGTCTTCCAGATGTCGACGTACGGCCGGAAGGTCAGGTGGCTGGGCATCCAGCGCCACGGGCCCTGGACGTCCTGGAGCGGCTTGAGCGAGGAGCTCAGCATCACCGCGACCGGGGTCAGCGTGAAGACGGCCAGCACCAGCAGCACGATCCGGCGCAGCCAGCGGAAGGAGGCGGGCGGGTTGATCATTCTGCGTCCCCCCTACGGCGGTTGGTGGCGAACAGGTAGACCGCGGTCACCAGCAGCAGGAACAGCAGCAGCAGGACCGACATCGCCGAGCCCTGGCCGAAGTTCCAGGTGATGAAGGAGGACTGGTAGATGTGGATCGAGATCAGGTCCGCGGCCTGCGGGGCGGACTTGCCGAACAGCACGAACGGCGTGTTGAAGTCGTTGAAGGTCCACAGGAAGAGGACCAGCACCAGCACCAGGTTGACCGGGCGCAGCGAGGGCAGGGTGATCCGGCGGATCTGCTGCCACACGCCCGCGCCGTCCAGCGCGGCGGCCTCGTACAGCTCGCGCGGGATGTTCTGCAGGCCCGCGGTGAGGGTGAGGAAGGCGAACGGCCAGGACTTCCAGACCGAGACGGTCAGCAGCGCCCAGAAGCTGTTGTCGCCGATCAGCCAGAACGGCTTGTCGCTGGTCAGGTGCAGCTGGTCGTGCAGCACGTGGTTGATCAGGCCGGTGTCCCGCTGGAACATGAACGACCAGGTGATCACGGCCGCGAACACCGGCAGCGCGTACGGCAGCATGAACGCCGCGCGCAGCAGGCCGCGGCCGCGGAAGGCGTCCTGGGTGAAGACCGAGGCGGTGACGCCGATCAGCCAGGACAGGCCCACCGACAGCACGGTGAACATGCAGGTCACCCAGAACGAGTGCAGCAGCGCCTTGCCGACCGGGGCGTTGAACTCCAGCGCCACCTTGAAGTTGTCGAGACCGGACCACGGGGCGGAGGACCAGTCGCGGATGAAGAACTGGGTGAGCTGCTTGAACGCCATCACGATGCCGGTGACCATCGGCACCAGGTGGATCAGCAGTTCGGCCAGCAGGGCCGGGAGCAGCAGCAGGTAGGGCAGTGCGCCGCGCCCGAACTTCTCGCGGAAGCGCCGGCGGGCGGGGGCCGCCCCCTGCGGGGCGGCCTCCTTGCCGACGGCCTGACGGTCGATCACTTTCTCGGGCACGGCGTCAGCTCGCCGGCATCTGCTGCTGGGCCTTGGACAGCTCGTCCTTGACCGTGGCCTCGGTGACCGGCTTGCCCGCGGCGGCGGACGCCAGCAGGTTCTTCACCGCGGTGCCGATCAGCGTCTCGAACTGGCTCTCGGTGGGGACCTGCGGGAGCGGCGCGGCGCTCTTCTGCAGGACGCCGGCGAGGGTCTGCAGCTCCGGGGTGGCGAACGCGGCGTCGGACTGCGCGGCCTTGACCGGCGGCAGCGAGCCGTAGGTGCCGTTGAGGGTCTTCTGCTCCTCGTCGCTGGTCATGAACTTCACGAAGTTCAGGGCGCCATCGAGGTTCTTGGTGTTCTTGAAGACCGCCATGTTGATGCCGGCCACCATCGAGGTGGTGGCCTTGTCGCCGGTGGCGCCGGCCGGGGCCGGGACGGGGACGACGCCGTAGTCGTCCGGGTTCATGCCGTGCGACTTGAGGTTGGCGCCCGCGGACTGCCACATCAGCATCGCGGCCTTGCCGGTGGCGAAGTCGGTCACCGACTGGTTGGCGGCGTACTCGGCGTTGCCGGGGGCGGCGATCTTGTCGTTGGCGATGAAGTCCACGTACTGCTTGACCGCGGCGACCGCCTCCGGGCTGTCGAACTGCGGCTTGCCCGAGGCGTCGTAGAAGCCGGTGCCGTGCTGCATGCCCAGGGTGAAGGCGTGGTGCACGTTCTCCGAGACGTTGCCGCCCTCGATCGCCAGGCCGTACTTGTCGCCGCCGGTCAGCTTCTTGCCGTCCTGGACCAGCTCCTCCCAGGTGGCGGGCGGGTTGGCGATGCCGGCCGCCTGGAACAGCTTCTTGTTGTAGTAGAGGCCGTAGGCCATCGAGTACAGCGGCACGGCGGCCGGGTCCTTGCCCTTGGCGCCGGCCGAGGCGATGGTCGACTCCAGGAAGCGGTCCTTGCCGCCGATCTTGTCGAAGGTGGCCTGGTCGAACGGGAGCAGCGCACCGGTGGCCTGGAGGGAGGCGGACCAGGTGTTGCCGATGTTCAGCACGTCCGGGCCCTGGCCGGACGCGGTGGCGGCCAGGATTCTGTTCAGCAGGTCGGACCAGGGGATGACTTCGAGGTTGACCTTGATGCCGGTCTGCTGCTCGAACTTCTTGAGCTCGGGCTCCAGCACCTGCTTGTCGTTCTCCAGGCTGCTGCCCTGGTTGGAAGCCCAGTACGTCAGGGTCTTCGGGCTGGAGTTGCTGCCGCCGCCGCTGTCGCCGCCGCCACAGGCGGAGGCGGTCAGAACGATCGCGGCGGTCAGGGCGAGGGCGGCGGAGATCCGGTGGGTGCGCATGGGAGGAGCCCCTCTCGGGCTGTCGTCTCGTGGGGGTGAAGAAGCATGTGGAACTGCTTACTTCACGCCGAGATTTAACGTCTGAGAAAAGTAGACGTCAAGAGGCGCGACGGCGTAGATTCTGCAACGAAGAAGGGAAACCGATGACACCGCGAGGTAAGCAGACCGTTCGCGACCTGCGCCGGAGCAGCCGTTCCACGCTACTTCGACACCTGTACTTCCACGGTCCGCTGAGCCGCCAGGAGCTGGGCACCGCGACCGGACTGAGCGCCGGATCGGTCAGCAACGTGACGGGCGAGTTGCTCACCGACGGGCTGATCGAGGAGTGCGGGTCCGTCGAGTCCGACGGCGGCCGCCCCCGCATCCTGCTCCGCGTCGCGCCCGGTCAGGCCCACCTGGTCGGCATCGACATCGGCGAGACCCAGGTCCGGGTCACCCTGTTCGACCTCGCGCTGACCGAACTCGCCTCCGCCGACCAGCCGTTGCTCGCCGCGCACGACCCCGAGCGGGTGGTCCGGATGATCGCCAGCGGCCTCGACCAGGTGCTCACCGCCGCCGGCGTCCCCGCCGAGAACGTGCTCGGCATCGGCATCGGCGTCCCCGGCATCGTCGAGCAGGGCACCGGCGCCGACCCCGGCGCCGACACCGTCGTGTACGGCCAGACCTTCGGCTGGGACGCCGTCCCGTTCGGCCGGATGCTGCGCGAGCACACCCCGCTGCCGCTGTACGTCGACAACGGCGCCAAGACCCTCGGCCAGGCCGAGATGTGGTTCGGCGCCGGACGCGGCAGCCGGCACGCCGTGGTCGCCCTGTTCGGCTCAGGCGTCGGCGCCTGCGTGATCGCCGACGGCGTCCGCTTCCGCGGCGCGACCAGCTCGGCCGGCGAGTGGGGCCACACCAAGGTGCACGTCGGCGGCCGCCCCTGCCGCTGCGGCTCGCGCGGCTGCCTGGAGGCGTACGTGGGCGCCGAGGCGCTGGTCGAGCGCTGGGACGGCACCGTGCCCGGCACCAGCGAGAAGGCCGGCCTGGCGGCACTGCTGCGGGCCGCCGAGGACGGGCAGCCCGGCGCCGTCGCCCTGCTCGACGAGGCCGCCGAACTGCTCGGCGCGTCCATCGCCGACCTGGTCAACCTGTTCAACCCCGAACGGATCGTCATCGGCGGCTGGGCCGGACTGCTGCTCGGCCCCCGGCTGCTGCCCGCGATCGGCGAGGCCGCCACCCGCCACGCCCTCGCCTACCCCCGCTCCCGCACCACCATCACGCTCTCCGACCTCGGCCCGGACGCGGTGACGCTCGGCGCGGCGACGCTGCCGCTGACCCACTTCCTGGACAGCGGCGGCGAGATGCCCGACCACCTGGCGGCCGTCGCCGCCGTCTGACCGACCCGGCCGCCCCGGCCGACCGGCTCCGGCCCGGTCGCACCGACCCCGTCCCGCCCGCGCCCCGTCCCGCTCAAGACGGCGCGGGCGGGACGGTTCACCTCACGGGGGCGGCCCGCCTCGCGGGACGGTTCGTGCCGTGGCCGAAAACGACCCCCCGGAGGCCGTCCGCACCGCCCGCGGCGGCGCCCAGGTCCGCCCGCTGCCGCCGGGCGCCGGTCCGGCGGCCGGTTCAGCGGCCGGTTCAGCGGCCGGTGAGGAGCTTGCCGACCAGGGTGGTCAGCTGCTCGCGTTCGGCCGGGGTGAGGGGGGCGGTGAGGTCGGCGTTGGCCCGGCGGCCGAGCTCCTCCGCCTCGTGGAGCAGGGTGCGGCCGGCGGCCGAGAGGGTGATCAGGTTCTTGCGGGCGTCCCGGGGGTCGCGTTCGCGGGTGACCAGGGCGCGGGACTGCAGTTCGTTGAGCGCGGCGACCATGTCCTTGGGGTCGATCCGGACGGTGCGGGACAGCTCGGCCTGGGCCAGCGGGCCGTACTCGGCGAGGGCGCAGAGCACCGCGTGGTGGCCCATCCGCAGACCCGCCTCGGCGAGGCGTTCGGCGACCAGGCGGTGGGCGAGCGCACCGGCCCGGCCGAGCAGCCAGCTGGGCAGGGACTGGAGGCGGGTGAGCGCGGGATCGTCCATGGCCGGAATCCTACCCCCGAAAACGTTGGACATCCCAATGAATCGCGGGCTACCGTTGGGGCGTCCAATGACTTCTCGAAGGGCCTTCCCCCATGCGCGAGTTCACCCAGCACAGCTACGACGGCCCGGCCGGCCTCCGACTCCGGGAGGCCCCCGAACCGACCCCCGGCCCCGGCGAACTGCTGGTCCGGGTCGAGGCCGCCGGGCTCACCCTGCCCCTGCTGCGCACCCTGCGCGGCCACGGCCGGGCCCCGCTGCCGCACTCCCCCGGCGGCGACCTGGTCGGCCGGGTGCTCGCGGTCGGCGAGGGCGTCACCGCCCACCGCCCCGGCGACCGGGTCGGCGGCATCGCCTTCTCCGGCGCGTACGCCGAACTCGCCATCATGCGACCGGAGTTCGTCACCCCGGTGGCCGAGGAGGTGCCCGCCCCCGAGGCGCTCGCGGTGGTCCGCGGCGGCCTGGTCGCGCTCGCCGCGCTGCGCACCGGCGCGCTCGCCCCCGGCGAGTCCGTGCTGATCACCTCGGCGGCCGGCGGCGTCGGCCACCTCGCCGTCCAACTCGCCCGCGCCCTGGGCGCGGAGCGCGTGGTGGCCGCCGCCGGCTCCCCCGCCAAGGCCGACTTCCTGCGCGGTCTGGGCGCCACCGAGGTGGTGACCTACGCCGACCTCGCCGACACCGACGTCCTCGACGGTCTCGGACCCGTCGACCTGCTGATCGACAACGCGGGCGGCGAGATCCTGACCGCCGCCCACGCCACGCTCGCCCCGTTCGGCCGGCTGGTCGTCAACAGCGGCGCCGGCGGCACCCTCGACGCGGGCGCCCTGCTCCGCGGCATGCACACCGCCACCGGCCTCGCGATGGCCCGACTCTCCCGCCACCGGCCCGACTTCGTCGAAACCTGCCGCACCGACCTCTGGCACCACCTCGCCACCGGCGCCCTCCGCCCCGCCGTCACCGCCTTCCCGCTCCCCGCCCTCCCGGAGGCCGTCGCCCTGATGGAGCGCCGCGCGAGCCTCGGCAAGCTCGCCGTCGTCCCCACCGCCTGAACACCCGCGGCCGTCGCCCACGACGCCGTCCGACTGCTCGGCTCCCGCCCGACCGCGACCTGCTGCGCGAGTGCGAGGGCCCGACCTGCGACCTGGTCCACCCGGACACCTCGCGCGGCCGCCGCCGCTGGTGCTCCGCCTCCGCCTGCGCCAACCGCCACTACGTGGCGGCCCACCGCACCCACCGCGCCCGCCGCACCGGAGCCTCCGACTGACCGGCTGGCGCGCCGCCCCGCGGGCGCGGGCCGCGTCCCGGCGGTCAGGACTCCCGGGCCGCCGCGCGCTCGAACTCCTCCGCGAACTCCTGGATCCGCCGGCGGGTCGGGTCCGGCGCCATTCCGGCGGCCCGCGCCAGCCCGAGGGACCACTCGCACTTCTCGATCATCGCCCGGTCGTCGATCAACCGGCCGAAGTGCGGGCCCTCGACGTACACCATCGGCGGGCCGTCGAAGGAGGTGATCAGGCTGAGCGGGCCCGGCATCATGCCGTGCGCGCCCTCGCCGTACTCGATGATCTGGGCGACGAGCCGCCGCCGGTCGATCAGTTCGATGATGCGCCGGAGCTGCTTGGCCATGATCTCGCTGCTGCCGACCACCCGGTGGAACACCGACTCGTCGAAGATCACCCACAGGTGGGGGCTCTCCGGGTCGCCGAAGATCGCCTGCCGTTCCATCCGGCCCTCGACCATCTCGGCCAGCTCCGGCCGACCGAGCCGGCCGGCGGCCTTGAAGACCGCCTCCGCGTACTCCCTGGTCTGGATCAACCCCGGTACCACCAGGGGCGCGTACTCGGTGATGCTCTCCGCGAAGCGCTCGTACTCCGCGGCCTCGATGAAGTACTCGGGCACCTGCTTGCGCCGCTTGGCGATGATCCGGCCGTAGAGCCGCTCGAAGAACCCGCCCGTCTCGAACAGCAGGTCGAGCTGCCGGGACAGTTCGGCCTGCGGGCGCCGCGTGCCGTTCTCGATGAAGTCGAGGAGGAGCGCCGAGATGAAGACCCGCTCCGCGACCTCCTTCAGCGAGAGCCCCGCCTCCGTCCGCAGCCTGCACAGCTCGGCCCCGTAGTACTCCTCCGGCTTCCGCTCCGGGCCGGTCTCCGGGTAGTCGTCCATGGGTCACCTCTGCACGTGCCGGTTGTCGCGGTGGCTTGGTCCGCCCCCACGGTAGCGCCGCTGAGCGATGCCGGAGGCACGGACAGTGACCTTTCCCGGCGACAACCGGCCAATGCCGCAAGGATCATGACGGGTGGTCGGGCAGACGCGGCGGCGCGGACGCCCCCGGCGGGCGGCTCAGGAGCCGAGGAGGTGCCCGGTCGTCGCGTCCACGTGCGCGGGGACCTCGTCGTGGCGGTCGCCCACGGTCGGCGTCCCGGTCGGCTCGAACATCAGGATCGCGGCGCCGGACGCCGAGGACGGCCTGTGCCGCGTGCCGGCCGGAACGGTGAAGACCGAACCCTTCGGCAGCAGGACCGTGCGCTCGGCCCCGGCCTCGTCCAGGGAGATGCTCAACTCCCCTTCGAGCACCAGGAAGAACTCGTCGGTGTCGTCGTGGACGTGCCAGATGTGCTCGCCTTCGACCTTGGCCACCCGGACGTCGTAGTCGTTGACGCGCGTGACGATGCGCGGACTCCACAGCGCGTCGAAGGAGGCCAGGGCTTGCGAGAGGGAGATCGGCTGGTCGCTCATGCCCCCATCCTCGGCCTTCCCGCGCGGGCGACGTGAGTGCTAGGAATCGCACATGTCGAAAGAATCCTCGCAGCGGGTCCGCACGGCGGGCGTCCACCGGGTGGTCGTGATCGTGGACGAGAACTCGAACCCCTTCGAACTCGGCTGCGCCACCGAGGTCTTCGGCCTGCGCAGACCGGAGATCGGCCGCGAGCTCTACGACTTCCGGCTCTGTTCCCCCGAGCCCTCCACCGTGATGCGGGACGGCTTCTTCACCCTCACCGGGGTCGCCGGCCTGGAGGCGGCCGAGACCGCGGACACCCTGATCGTCCCCAACCGCCCCGACACCGACGTCCCCCGCCGCCCCGCCGTGCTGGACGCCGTCCGCCGCGCGCACGCCCGCGGCGCCCGCCTGATCGGCTTCTGCAGCGGCGCCTTCACCCTCGCCGAGGCCGGCGTCCTCGACGGGCGCCGGGCCACCGCCCACTGGCAGTGGGCGGACTCCTTCCGGGCCCGCTTCCCCGCCGTCCGCCTCGAATCCGACGTGCTGTTCGTGGACGACGGCGACATCCTCACCGCCGCCGGGAGCGCCGCCGCACTCGACCTCGGCCTGCACGTGGTCCGCCGCGACCACGGCGCCGAAGTCGCCAACTCCGTCAGCCGACGGCTCGTCTTCGCCGCCCACCGCGACGGCGGGCAACGGCAGTTCGTCGAACGCCCGATGCCCGACACCCCCGACGAGTCCCTGGCCCCCGTCCTGGCCTGGGCACTGGAGCGGCTCGACTCCCCGCTCACCGTCCAGGACCTCGCGGCCCGCGCGGCGGTCAGCCAGGCGACACTGCACCGCCGCTTCCGCACCCAACTGGGCACCACCCCCCTGATGTGGCTCACCGGGGAACGGCTCACCCTGGCCCGCCGCCTGATCGAACGCGGCGAACCGAGCCTGGAGACGGTCGCCCGCCGGAGCGGCCTCGGCACCGCCGCCAACCTGCGCACCCTGATGCGCCGCGAGACCGGCATCACCCCGTCCGCGTACCGGCGCCGCTTCGGGCCCGAGGCGAACTGACGGCGCAACTGGCGGCGCCGCCGAGACGGCCCTGCGGGCGAGACCGTCCGGGCGGGGCGTCGGCGGGGTCAGGGGGCCGAGTCGGGGACGTCCTTGCTGCGGTCGTAGGCCTGGACGGGGGTCATGCCGCCGAAGCCGGGGAGGGAGACGGTGTTCAGGTGGCCGACCTGGGCGCAGTCGCCGGCGTCGTCGGCGGTCTTGGCGTCGGCGCCCTTCAACGCGGTCGCCGGGTCGGCGGCGGGCGCCGAAGAACCGGTGCCGCCGGACGCGGCCTGGTAGCTGGTGCCGGTGGTCCAGTCGGCGCCGATCAACAGCTCGACCGAGGCGCCGTCCCCGGCCCGGACGGCGCCCTCGGGCAGGCCGAGCGCCGCCGCGACCTGCTTGGCCGCGGCCTCCTTGCCCGCCGGGTAGGTCACCGCGCTGTGC
Organism: Kitasatospora phosalacinea; assembly: GCF_000716545.1. Lineage (GTDB taxonomy): Bacteria > Actinomycetota > Actinomycetes > Streptomycetales > Streptomycetaceae > Kitasatospora > Kitasatospora phosalacinea. The sequence goes on along the minus strand of NZ_JNWZ01000047.1, from coordinate 2,207 downwards.
TCGGCGGTGACGCCGCTCCCGGTGGTGGTGTCCTTGGCGAAGCCGGCCTGCCGCAGCGCCTCGGCGATCGCCTTGGCCCGGCCGGTGACACCACTGCCGTTGCGCACCACGACGGTGGTCCCGCTCCGGGCCGGGCCGCTCTGCGCCGGGGGCGCCGCGGGGGCGGACGGGCTCGCCGGGGCGCCGGACGAGCCGCCGGCCGGGGCGCCGGAGGGGGCGTCCGCGGGCTTCGGGTCGCCGGTGAGCGGGCGGTCGTCCTTGATCAGCCGGAACAGGTCGGCCGCGCCCGGGCCGATCACCCGCCGGTCGGTGTCCGCCGGGTCGGGCACCACCTGCATGGTGGCGAAGGTGATCCGGTCGGAGGGCACCTTGCTGATGTCCTCGCCGAGGCCGACCAGCTTGGTGATGCCGTCCAGCCCGGGGTCGACGGTGAGCGCCTTGGTGGCGGCGTCGGCGAGCGTCAGCAGCTTGGCCGGGTTGGACAGCGTCCCGGCGCCCTTCAGCTGGCGGATCATCGAGCCGAGGAACAGGTGCTGGGCCGAGGACCGGCCGATGTCGGTGCCGTCCCCGAAGCCGTGCCTGGTCCGGACGAACTGCAGCGCCGCCATCCCCTGGAGGGTGTGCTCGCCCTTCGACAGCTTGAGGTGCGACTGCGGGTCGTACACGTTGTCGCTGACGCACACCGGGACGCCGCCCACCGCGTCCGACATCTTGATCACGCCGGTGAAGTCGACCTGCACGAAGTGGTCGATCGGGAGGTCGGTGAGCTTGCGCACCGCCGCCACGGTGCAGCCGGGGCCGCCCTGCAGGGTGGAGTTGATCATCCCGTGGCGCTGCGCCTTGAACACCGACTTGCCCGCGTCGTCCTTGCAGCCCGGCAGTTCGGTCCTCAGGTCGCGCGGGATGCTCAGCACCGTCGCGTTGCTGCGGTCCGCGGAGACGTGCAGCAGCAGGTTGACGTCGGCGTTGACGCCGCCGTCGCAGGCGCCGCCGCCGATGTCGCAGTCCTCCTTGCTGTCGCGCGAGTCGGAGCCGATCACCAGCACGTTGATGGGGGTGCGGCCGAAGGCGTCCGGCACCTCGTGCCCGGCGTCGCCGTCCTCGCCCCCGTACAGCTGCGAGTGCTTGATGTTGCCGTTCAGCCGGTAGTACAGGTAGCCGCCCGCGCCGACGGTCAGCACCAGCACCCCCGCCACCCCGTACACCAGCACCTTCTGCCAGCGCCGCATCCGCCGCCGGTCCCGCCGCCCCTGCTGCCGGGCCGCCGCCCGCCGCGCGGCCCGGCCGCCCGTCGGCACCTCCGCCGGCGCGTCCCCGGGTGTGCCCGCCGGGTCGTCCACGGGGGAACGGGGCGCCCGGCCCGCCGCCTGCCGCCTGGCCTCCGCCCGGCCGCCCGACCGCTGCCCGGGCACCGTGCCCTCGGACCCGTCGCCCGCCGGCTGGGCGGCCTCGGCCTGTCCGCGTATCACATCGCACCCCCGTGGCCCGGCCGTTCCGGGCTGTTCACCCCTATAGATGCACGGCCGCCCACAGGTGTTGCACGACTTTCCGAACACTTTTCCGACCCGGCCGCCCCGGCCGGAAGTCCACGGCCGCTCAGAAGTCCGCGGGCCCGCGGATCGGCGGGCAGGTCGTGCAGCGGCCGCCGCCGCGACCCCGGCCGAGTTCCGCGCCGACGATGGTGACCGCCTCGATGCCGTCCCGGCGCAGCAGCGCGTCGGTGGTGGTGCGGCCGTAGGTGACCACCACGCCGGGTTCGAGCGCGACGGCGTCGTCGCCGCTGTCCCGCTGCCGGCGCTCGGGGGCGTGGGCGTGGGCGTCACCACGCGCGCCGCTCCCTCTCGCGCGCCGCAGCCGGAACCGCCCTCCACCGCGCTCCACCACCGCCACGCCCCGGCTCGACGGATGCTCCAGGCCGGTGCCGCAGGATCGTCCACCACGGGCCGGTCCGAGGGGACCGGGCCCGACGGCCGACCTCCGGTGCCGAACGCGCCGTGGGCCTCCGCGACCAGACCGGCCGACACTGGAACAATTCGCACCGTCCGGAAAAGATCGCCCCGTCCGGGAAAGACACGAGGAGACGTCTGCAGTGATGCGCAAGGTGCTCGTCGCCAACCGCGGAGAAATCGCCGTCCGCGTCGCCCGGGCCTGCCGGGACGCGGGAATCGCCAGCGTCGCCGTGTACGCGGAACCTGACCGGGACGCGC
>NZ_JNWZ01000046.1 GCF_000716545.1 Kitasatospora phosalacinea | reverse complement strand
CCACCGCCCCGCGCCGCACCACCACCCCCGCCCGGCTGGTCGGCAACCGCCTGCTCTCCGGGGCCGGTTCGGGCAAGGAGGTGCGCCGCTTCACCTTCGACACCGGCGCCCCCCTCGACTACGCGGTCGGCGACGCGCTCGCCGTCCACCCCGTCAACTCGCCCGCCCTGGTGGACGAATGGCTCTCCGTCACCGGCCTGCCCGGCGACAGCGCCGTCACCCTCCCCGGCCACGGCGACCTGCCGCTGCGCGAAGCGCTCACCCGGCACCTCGACATCACCAGGGTCAGCCCCAAACTGCTCCGCTTCACCGCCGAACGCACCCGCGACGACCGCGAGCTGCGCGCCCTGCTGCGCGCCGACAACACCGACGCGCTGGCCCGCTGGACGTGGGGACGCCAAGCCGTCGACGTGGCCGCCGAGTTCGCCGTCCGGGCCGCCGCCCAGGACTGGGTCGAGGTGTTCGGCAGGCTCCAGCCCCGCCAGTACTCGATCTGCTCCAGCCCGCTCACCGACCCCCGGCTCGTCTCGCTCACCGTCTCCGTGGTCCGCTGGGACAGCCTCAAGGGCCAGCTGCGCGGCGGCGTCTGCTCCACCCACCTGGCCGACGCCGACCACGGCGCCACCGTCCCCGTCCACCTCCAGCGCTCCCCGCACTTCCGCCCGCCCGCCGACCCCGCCACCCCCATGATCATGGTCGGCCCCGGCACCGGCGTCGCCCCCTTCCTCGGCTTCCTGGAGGACCGCCGCGCCCGCGGCCACCGCGCCCCCAACTGGCTGTTCTTCGGCGAACAGCACCAGGCCACCGACTTCTACTACCGCGAGGAACTCACCACCCACCTCGCCGACGGCACCCTCACCCGCCTCGACACCGCCTTCTCCCGCGACCAGCGCGCCAAGGTCTACGTCCAGGACCGGATGCGCGAACACGGCCACCACCTCTGGTCCTGGCTCCAGGACGGCGCCCACTTCTACGTCTGCGGCGACGCCTCCCGGATGGCCAAGGACGTCGACCGCGCCCTGCACGACATCGCCACCACCCACGGCGGCCTCGGCCCCGCCGACGCCGCCGCCTACGTCAAGAACCTGGCCGCCGAGAAGCGCTACGTCCGCGACGTCTACTGAGCCCGGGCCGTCGGTGCGCGGATGACGGCCCGGGGCGCGCGGGTGGCGGGCCCGGGGCGGGCGGGTGGCGGCGGAACCGCTCCCGGGCGGCGCGCTACTCGCCGGTGCTGCCGTCGATGCGCTCGCGCAGCAGGTCGGCGTGCCCGTTGTGCCGGGCGTACTCCTCGATCAGGTGGGTGACGACGTAGCGCAGGGTGAACACCTCCTCGCGCCGGTGGACGGGCACGTCGAAGGAGGCCGCGTCGTTCACGGTGGCCCGGGAGCGGGCGCACTCCTCCTGCCAGACCCGGAACGCCTCGTCCGGGTCGGCCGACTCCACCTCGAACGCGGCGTCCCCCGGCCAGTGCGCGGGCGCCTCGTCACCGTTCACCACGTTGCGGAACCAGCTCCGTTCGACCTCGGCCAGGTGCCGCACCAGGCCGAGCAGCGAGAGCTCCGAGGGCGGCACGGCCCGCAGCCGCAACTGCTCCGCCGTCAGCCCGGCGCACTTCATCGCCAGCGTCTCGCGCTGGTACTGGAGGAACTCGGTCAGGGAGGCCCGGTCGTCGGCCACCCGGGAAGGCTCGGTCCGCTGCTGATCGCTCATCCGACCATCATGCCAACCCGCGCCGACGTCCGGGCCCGGTCGTCGTCACCGTCGACCCGGCCCGGACGCGGGCTCAGTCGGTGGGCACCCAGGTCTCGTGCATCCCGGTGACGGCGCCGCTGCTGTCGGTGTCGTAGACGAAGAGGAACCCGCAGTCGAGGTCGGTCGGTCGGCCGTCCGGGTCGGGGCTGTCGAAGCAGGGCTTGCGGTCCTTCGCGAACTCCTCGAAGGAGAGCGACTTCGCCTGGTAGCGCGGGTAGACGCGGGTGTTGCCGGTCGGCTTCACGAGGACGATGGCGGTGAAGCCGGGGGCGAGCTTGAAGACGGTGGGCTCGACGCCGGTGTCGTCCATCTCCCGGCCGTACTTGCCGCACTGGACCTTCTCCTGGCGGCCCTTGAGCTGGCCGCCGGAGACGCTCTCCACCAGCAGGACCTTGTGCGTCTTGTAGAACGAGCCGCAGGTCCCGGGGTCCATGCTGGCGGCCTCGAAGGCGGCCTCGTCCTTGGGATCGACGGCCGCCCCGCCGACGGGCGCGGCGGCGGACTTGGACGCGGCGCCGGTCGCGGCACCACCGGCGGGCTTGGACGCGGACTTGGACGCGCTACCGGTCGGAGCGGCGGCGCCGGTGGTGGCGGCGGTGGCGGTCGGCGCGGCGCCGGTCGAGCCGGTGTCCGACGCGTCCTCCGGGTCGCAGCCGGTGGCGGCCAGCGTGACGGTCAGCAGGGCCGCGGCGGCGGCGAGTCGACGGATGCGCATGCTGAAGGAATCCCCCGTGAGACAGTCGTTGCACAGTGACGGTCGGAGAACATACCAACCCGCCCACCGGGCCGGGGAACCGGCGCCCACCCAGTGGGCCGTCGTCGAACGAACCCCGCAGCCGTGTGACCGGACGTCAGGAAGCCCGCCCCGCGCGGGACTCCCCGTCCAGGGAGAGCCGGTAGGACGCGAACAGCAGCACCGCGCAGGCCGGGTCGATCAGCAGCGACAGCATCGCGCCCGGCAGCACCACGGACAGCACCGCCTGGCCCAGCACCACCAGCCCGATCCGCAGCGCGGAGCGCCGGCTGCCGCGCAGCAGCCGCCAGGAGCGGCCGAGGCCGCGGCCCTCCAGCAGGACGGCCATCGGCAGCAGCGCGAACACCGCCGCCAGGCACAGGCCGACCGGGAACAGCACCGGCGTCAGCGACCGCACCAGCGAGTCGTCGTCCAGGAACAGCGTCGACGCCAACCAGGCCAGCCCGTACGGATTCACCGCGGTGGTCAGCAGGGCCAGCCGCAGGACGGGGGAGCCCGCCGTCCGCAGCGCCCGCACCAGGTCGCCCTCGCCGTCCAGCAGCCGCAGCCGGGCGGACCAGCGCCAGGCCCCGAGCACCGCGCCGACCGCGAACAGCAGCACCGCCGTGGCCGACCGGGCCGCCCCGGCCCCGGACACGACGGTGCTCAGCACGGACAGCGCGACCAGGTGCAGCAACTCCACCACGAGCAGCTGCCACCAGCAGGCGGCCGCCCGCTCCTTGGCGACCGCCCACCACGCCGAACTCCGACCCGCCACGTCCTCGATCACGCCCCGACGGTATCGGACCGCCTCCCGCGGTCGAACGCCGCGTCCACCGGCGGCTGCCCGGTGCGCCTGGGGTGCGCGGACGCGGCCCCCGCTACGGGGCGTGCACGATCTGGACCAGGTTGCCGCAGGTGCCGTCGAGGACCGCGGCGGGTTCTGGCGCGGTACGAGGGCCGGGGCCGGGGACGCCGACGTGCCCGGGGCGATCCGCCGCTCGGACGTCCGGCCGACGAACGCCGCCGGGCCCTCCGGTGCGTCGGCGGCTGCCCGCACGCCTGGTGCGATGCGTCCGGGGCGGAAGGTCATTGACGGCGCGTCAGGATCTGGCCGGCAGGCGGGCCGCGAGGGCGTCCAGCAGCAGGTCGAGGGCCAGCGGGTAGGCGCTGCGGCGCATGTCGGCGGCGAGCAGGTCGGCGGTGGCGGCGATGTGCGGGTGGGTGTCGGGGGAGAGGTCGCGGTAGGCGGTGTCCCAGACGCCGTTGTCGGCGTGCTGGGCCTGGGCGGGCAGGGCGAGCGCGGCGGAGTCGAGGACGGCGAAGCCCAGCGCCTGGTCGATGAAGGCGTGGTAGAGGCTGACCGCGTCGGGATCGGGGAAGCCCGCCGCGCGCAGGATGCCGAGCATGGTCTCGACGGCGCGGATCTCGTTGGCCCGGCCGGTGGTGCGGTACGCGGCGAGCACCGCCGCCTGCGGGTGGGCGAGCGAGCGGGCGTGGACGCGCATCCCGACCTCGCGCAGGTCGGAGCGCCAGTCGCCGGTGGGCCGCCAGCCGTTCAGGGCGAGTCCGATGAGTTCGTCGGCGACGGCCAGCAGCAGGTCGTCGGTGCTGTGGAAGTAGCGGTAGATCGCGCTGGGGTCGGCGCCGAGCGCGAGGCCCAGGCGGCGGACGGTGAACGCCTGGGCGCCGTGCCGGCCGACCAGGCGCAGCGCGGTGTCGACGATGACCTGTTCGGAGAGCACGGTGCCGTGCTTGGTGGGGCGCCGACGGCGGCGTTCGGCCTCGGGGACGACGCGGTCGGTGCGGTCGCTGCGGTCGGTGCGGTCGGTCATGGCCGGTGAGCCTAGGGCATCCACCCTTACGACAACAGCATTGACGTTCGATCGGGGCGGGGGTTTCATGGCGTCCCTACCGGCGCTCCACCGCTGGTGGTCCCCCCACACGACACCTATTCGGCGGTGATCCTTTGGCAACGACGGTCAAGGACCGGGGCCCCGTCCCCGACGGCCCCTCCGCGGGCCCGGACGCGATGCGCAAGTCGGTCGGCGTCGGCGCGGTGGTGGTGATCGCCGCGTCCAGCACGGCGGCCACCACCTCGATCGGCATCGGCCTGGGCCTGATGGCGGGCGTGGTCGGCCTGCACCTGCCGGCCATCATGCTGCTGGCCTTCCTGCCGGTGCTCGGCATCGCCTGCGGCTACGGGCGGCTCAACCGGGTCGAACCGGACGCGGGCAGTTCCTACCGCTGGGTCGGCAGGGCGCTCAACCCGTGGCTGGGCTTCCTGACCGGCTGGGTGAACATCGTCACCACCGTCGTCTTCATGGCGTACACCACCACCGTCACCGGCTCGGCGATCATCCAACTGGCCGGCCAGGCGGGCCTGCGCGCGCTGCCCGGCGTGCGGCTGGACCCGGACTCCAGCCTCCAGTGCACCCTGGTCGGCATGCTGGTGCTGCTCACCGCGACGGTGGTCGCCGTGCGCGGCCTGGACCTCGCCGCCCGGCTGCAGAAGTACCTGCTGGTCTTCGAGTACGCGGTGCTGCTCGCCTTCTGCGGCTACGGACTGTTCGCCGGCGACCAGCCGTTCAGCCTGTCCTGGTACGACCCGTTCGAGATCCCGTCGACGGCCGCGCTCGCCCAGGGCATGGTGCTCGCGGTGTTCTGCTACTGGGGCTTCGAGTCGGTGTTCAGCGTCGGCGAGGAGGTGCACGACCCGAAGGACGCCACCCGCGGCGGCTTCCGGTCGCTGCTGCTGATGCTCGGGCTGTTCCTGTTCGCCGGCACCGCCTTCCAACGGGTGCTGCCGATCGGCGAGTTGGCCGACAACGGCGCCACCGGCCTGGCGTACTTCGCCGAGAAGCTCGCCGAGCGGCCGCTGGCCGCGCTGCCGCTGGTCGCGCTCACCTTCTCCGCCGCCGCCTCGCTGCAGGCCGCCGTCATCCCGACCGCCCGCGGCGCCTTCGCGATGGGCCGCGACGGCACCCTCGGCAAGGTCTGGACGCGGCTGCACCCCCGCCACCGCACCCCCGCCGTCGGCACCTGGCTGATCACCGGCATCGCGCTGGCGCTGGCCGGCCTGGCCCTGGCCATCCCGACCGTCACCGAGCTGATCACCGCGACCGTCAACGCCATCGGCATCGTCGTCGCCCTCTACTACGCGCTGGTCGCCATCGCCTCCGCGGTGCGCTTCCGGCGCCTGCTGCGCGAGAGCCCCCTCGAAGGACTCAGGGCGGTGGTCGCCCCGCTGCTCGGCGCGATCGTGCTGCTGCTGGTCGGCGGCTACCTCGCCTGGACGTTCTACGACGGCACCGACCACTTCGAACTCGCCGCCGACAACGGCTGGTTCGAGCTGGCCGTGCCGGTCCTGATGATCGGGTCCGGCCTGCTCGCCGCCGCCTGGTCGCGCTGGGTCCGCCGCTCGCCGTACTTCACCGGCGACACCGGCCGGGTCGGCGTCCCCGCCGAGGCCGAACCCGCGGCGACTTCCTGACGTAGCGTCAACTCCCGTACCACGCGCAGAGAACGGAGCACCACCCATGAACCGTGCCGACCTGGTCTTCACCGGCGGGCCGGTCCACACCGGCGACGCCGCCCGCACCCGGGCGAGCGCGCTGGCCGTCACCGGCGAGCGGATCACCGCGGTGGGCCACGACGAGGTGCGGGAGTTGATCGGCCCCGGCACCGAAGTCGTCGACCTGCGGGGCAAGTTGCTGGTCGCCGGCTTCCAGGACGCCCACGTGCACGCCGTCTACGGCGGCCTGGAGGCGGCCGCCTGCGACCTCACCGGCACCGTCACCGTCGACGGCTACCTGGCCCGGGTCGCCGAGTACGCCGCCGCCCACCCCGCCCGGGAGTGGATCACCGGCGGCGGCTGGTCGCTGGAGAGCTTCGACGGCGGCCTGCCCACCCGGCAGCTGCTCGACGCCGTCGTCCCCGACCGGCCCGTCCTGCTCGCCAACCGCGACCACCACGGCGCCTGGGCCAACACCCGCGCCCTGGAACTCGCCGGACTCACCCGCGACACCCCCGACCCCGCCGACGGCCGGATCGAACGCGAAGCCGACGGCACCCCCAGCGGCATGCTCCAGGAGGGCGCCTGCGGCCTGGTCGGCCGGCACGCCCCCGCCCCCACCGCCGCCGACCGCCTCGCCGCCCTGCACGGCGCCCAGGCGATGCTGCACGCGCTCGGCGTCACCGCCTGGCAGGACGCCCTGCTCGGCGAGTTCGGCGGCAACCCCGACCCCTCCGACGCCTACCTCGCCGCCGCCCGGGACGGCACCCTCACCGCCCGCGTGGTCGGCGCCCTGTGGTGGGACCGCGAACGCGGCGCCGAGCAGGTCCCCGAACTCGTCGCCCGCCGCGCGAAGTACAGCCACGGCCGGTTCCGGGCGGGCGCCGTCAAGATCATGCAGGACGGCATCGCGGAGAACTTCACCGCCGCCCTCACCGCCCCCTACCTGGACGGCTGCGGCTGCGCCACCGCCAACAGCGGCCTCAGCTTCGTCGACCCGGCCGCCCTCAGGGAGCACGTCACCGCCCTTGACGCGCTCGACTTCCAGGTGCACTTCCACGCCCTCGGCGACCGCGCCGTCCGCGAGGCCCTGGACGCCGTCGAGGCCGCGATCGCCGCCAACGGCCGCCGCGGCAACCGCCACCACCTCGCCCACCTCCAGGTCGTCCACCCCGACGACGTGGCCCGGTTCGCCGCACTCGGCGCGATCGCCAACGTCCAACCGCTGTGGGCCGCCCACGAACCGCAGATGGACGAACTCACCATCCCCTTCCTCGGCCCCGAACGCGCCGCCTGGCAGTACCCGTTCGCCGCCCTGCGCGCCACCGGCGCCACCCTCGCCGCCGGCAGCGACTGGCCGGTCTCCAGCCCCGTCCCGCTCCACGGCATCCACGTCGCCGTCAACCGCCGCGAACCCGGCGCCGGCCCCGACGTCCCGGTCTTCCTGCCCGAACAGCGCCTCGACCTGGCCACCGCCCTCGCCGCCTACACCGCCGGCACCGCCCACCTCAACCGCCTCGACGACACCGGCGTGCTGCGCCCCGGCAACCTCGCCGACCTGGTCGTCCTCGACCGCGACCCGTTCGCCGCCCCCGCCGAGGAGATCGCCGCCACCCGCGTCCTGCGCACCTACGTCGGCGGCCGGGCCGTCCACACCGTCGAGTGACGAGCCCCCCAGCGGCCCCCGTCCTCCCGCTCCGGAGAACACTTCGCACACCTGTCCCACGGACGTGAGGGGGATCCCGACCCGCGGCCCGCCGGGGAACACCCCGGCGGGCCCGCCCGGGCCGGTCCGTCACCTCAGGTGCAGCACCGAAGCCTCGAAGGCGCGGAACGCGCCCTCCTGCTTCCACTCCAGCGCCGCCTTCGGGCTGGCCGCCAGCAGCGCCGCGCACTTCGGCGTCGGGTTCTCCGTCCCGATCGGACGGCCCTGGCACTCCGGCGCCGGCTTGAAGCCGTCGCGGTCCCGCCACAGGCTGCGGCCGGCCACGAAGCCGTACTCCAGCGAGTTGCGCGCCAGGTCCTTCAGGTCGGTGTAGCTCAGGCCGTACGTCCGGGCCGCCCGCACGTACTCGTGGGTGATGTCGATCCGCTCCACGCCCGGGTCGTCGGTGGACAGCGCCGTCGGCACCCCGTACTTCCGGTACAGCGGGAACGGGTGCTCCCGGCCCTCGACCTGGAGGATCTGCGCGTTGGAGGTCAGCGGCACCTCCACCAGCACCTTGCGTTCGGCCAGGGTGCGCAGCAGGTCCGCCGAGTCGTCCTCGTGGGTGACGTCCACGCCGTGCCCGATCCGCTCGGCGTGGCCGGTCAGCACGGCCTGCCGGATGTGGAAGGACAGGTCCTCCGGCTTCACCAGCCCGGGCACCAACTCGCCCGCGTGCAGGGTGATGTGGGCCTTCGGGTAGAGCGGGTGCAGGAAGTCCAGCATCTCCATCTGGAGCCGGTAGTTGTCCAGCGAGGACTGGTAGTCCTCCGGCTGCACCAGGTTCACCGCGACGAACCGCTCGTCCTGGGAGGCGAGTTCCATGCCCAGCAGCAGCTGCGCGAACACCCGGGCCGGGGTGGACGCCCGGGACGCCTGGGACTGGATCCGCACCGTCACCGCACAGCCCGGCCGGGCCTGCGCGGTGCCGCACCGCTCGGTGGCCTGGTACTCGGCCATCGCGGTGTCCAGGTCGGTGCGGGCCCCGTTCACCAGCGCCTGCATCCGGCCGTCCGCCAGCAGCTTCTGCCGCAGCGCCGCGAAGTCCCGGTCGAAGCCGACCTCGGCGGCCAGCGCCGCCACCCCGACCGAGGACGGGGTCAGCATGGTCTCCAGGTAGCTCTGGTGCTGCGCCGCCATGGTGTCGGTGACCTCGGCGAGCATCGTGCCGGGGTGGCGCCAGCTGGCCTCGCCGAACTTGCCGAAGGTGGCGAAGAAGTGGTCGTGGCCGGACTCCGGGCCCGGCGTGAAGTCCTGCATCGACCAGGCCCGGATCACCTGGGTGCGGAACTCGCCCTCGGCCAGCGCGTCCTGGGCCGGCCGCAGGGTGCCCTGGCACGGGCCGGTCGCCGAGACGAGGGTCACCGAGTCGATGCACAGGTCGTCCTGCGCGGCCAGCCGGATCAGCAGCTCGGTGGAGACCGCGCCGGAGAGGTGGTTGTGCAGGTCACCGCCCTTGGGCATCGCCCGCAGGAAGGCGTCCAGCCGCGCCGGGTCCTGCCGGATCCCGTCCAGCAGGCCGTCGACGGCCGCCTCGGTCGGACGGGAGCCCGCCCGGTCGGCGGCCTGGGCGGTGGGGGCGAGCGGTAGCAGCAGGGCCGCGCAGGCGACCAGGGCTGCCGAGGAAGTACGGCGTAGCGACGTCATGATCGCCATGCTGGCGGACCGTCAGCCGCCGTACCCCGCAACGCCGTTCACGCGGCGCGCACATCATCCGAAAGAGTGCCGCCAACCGCGCGCCCGACGTCGGACGATCGGATCGTGCTACTTCTCCGTGCTACTTCTCGGTGCTACTTCTTCGTGTTCCGGGCGGCCTTGATCTTCTCCGCCTTCTCCGCCGCGGTCCTCGCCCGCTGCGCCTCCTTGCGCACCTCGGCCTGGAGGGCGCGCTCGCGGCGCAGCCACTCCGGGTCCTCCTCGCGCAGGGCGTCGATCTGCTCGCTGGTCAGCGCCTCGGTGATCCCGGCGCGGTTCAGGCCGGTGACCGAGATGCCCAGCCGGGCGGCCACCACCTGGCGCGGGTGCGGGCCGTTGCGGCGCAGGTCGGCCAGCCACTGCGGGGGCTCGGCCTGCATGGCGTTGAGCTCGTCGCGGGTGACGACGCCCGCCTGGAACTCGGCGGGGGTCGCCGCCAGGTAGATCCCCAGCTTCTTGGCCGCGGTCGCGGGCTTCATGGTCTGGGAGGTCTTGGGCTTGGGCGTAGTCATGCGACAAGGGTATAGGGAGTACGCCCCTGCCCAGGTCACGCCCTCCTCCGCCGCCCCCGCCCAGGTCACGGCCTCCGCCGCCGCCCCCGGCGGCCCGCTAGCCTGGAGCCCGTGACCGAGACCGAGAACGCGCGCTCCGCCGCCCCCTTCCGCCTGGTGTACGTGCCGGGGGTGACGCCCACCAAGTGGCTGCGGGTGTGGGGGGAGCGGCTGCCCGACGTCCCGGTCGAACTGCTGCAGTCCGCGCCCGCCGACGGGCACGCCCTGTTGCTGTCCGGCGGCGCGGACGCCGGCCTGGTCCGGCTCCCGGTGGACCGGACGGTGCTCAGCGCCATCCCGCTGTACACCGAGACCACCGTCGTGGTGTTCCCCAAGGACCACTGGCTGGCCGCCGCCGAGGAGGTCACCGCCGCCGACCTCGCCGAGGAGATCGTCTTCCACCCGCAGGACGACACCCTCGACTGGCCCGAGCTGCCCGGCCGCCCCGCCTTCGAACGGCCCGCCACCACCGCCGACGCGATCGAACTGGTCGCCGCCAACGTCGGCGTGCTGGCCGTCCCGCAGTCGCTGGCCCGCCTGCACCACCGCCGCGACCTGACCTACCGCCCCCTGGTCGACGTCCCGCAGTCGCAGGTCGCCCTGGCCTGGCCCGAGCAGGCCACCACCGACCTGGTCGAGGAGTTCGTCGGCATCGTCCGCGGCCGCACCGCCAACAGCTCCCGCGGCCGCACCGCCGCCGCCGAGGAGCAGCGCCGCCCGTCCGCCAAGAAGCCCGCCCGCCCGCAGTCCAAGGCCCAGCCCCAGCAGCGCACCGGCCAGGGCGGCAAGCCCAAGCCGGGCCGGCGCGCCGGCGGCCGCACCGCCCAGCCCAAGCGCGGCGGCGGTGGCGGCCGCAAGAAGTGACCGCCCCCGCAGGGGCCCGGCGCCCGCAGCCGAACGGCCCGCCGCGGCCCCTCCCGGGGAGCCCGTAGGGGCCGCGTGCCGGCTGCCGCCGCCGTCTCCGGGGGAACCCCTAGGCCGCTGAGGCGACGTCAAGTCCCGCGGCGCGCAATTACCTTCGCCCCATGACCGGAATCCGCCAGGTCGCCGCGGCGACCGCCCTGCTGCTCGCTCTGCCGCTCTCCGCCGTCGTCGCCGCCCCGCCCGCGGGTGCCGCCCCGGCTGCCGCCACCGCCGCCGTCCAGGCCGTGGCCCCCGCCGAACTCCCGCGCCCTACCGGACGGTACGCGGTCGGGCAGGACGTCCTGGAACTCGTCGACCGGGACCGGCCCGACCCGTGGGTGCCCGCGTCGGGCCCGCGCCGACTGATGGTGTCGGTGTACTACCCGGCCAAGCCCGGGACCGGCGGCAGCCCGGCCCCGTACATGACGCCCGACGCGGCGCGGATGCTGCTGGACGCGAAGCTGCCCGGCAACACCGTCCCGACCGAGGCGGTCACGGCCACCCGGACCTGGGCCGCGCCCGGCGCCCGCCCCGCGCCCGGCCGGTACCCGCTGGTGCTCCTCTCGCCCGGCTTCACCATGCCCCGCACCACGCTGACCGGCCTCGCCGAGGAGCTGTCCAGCCACGGCTACGTCGTCGCGCTGATCGACCACACCTACGAGAACACCGGGACGACCTTCCCGGACGGTCGCACCGTCCCGTGCGTGATGTGCGGCCGACTGCGGAGCCCGGAGGACTGGGCGGGCCTCGACCGCAGCCGGGCCCGGGACGCCTCCTTCGTCCTCGACCGGCTGACGGCCCGCCCCCACCCCGCCTGGCGCCACTCCCGCATGATCGATCCCGACCGCGTCGGCATGGCCGGCCACTCGGCCGGCGGTGCGGCGACCGTACCGGCCCTGCTCGCCGACGCCCGGATCGGGGCCGGCGTGGACCTGGACGGCACCATGGACGTCGAGGTGCCCGCCTCCGGCATCGGCGGCAAGCCGTTCCTGATGCTCGGCCACCCCCTGCCGGGCGGCGCCGAGGACTCCAGCTGGACCGACAGCTGGCCCCGGCTCGACGGCTGGAAGCGCTGGCTGACCGTCGCCGGCGCCAACCACGCCTCGTTCACCGACCTCCCCGTCCTGCTGGACGCCCTCGGGATCCCCGACGAGGGCCGGACGGTTCCCGCCCAGCGCGCGCTCCGCCTCACCCGCGCGTACGTCGTGGCCTTCTTCGACCTGCACCTCAAGGGCGTCGAACAGCCGCTCCTCGACGGGCCGGCGCCGGAGAACCCGGAGGTCGGCTTCCACCCGTAGGCGGCGGCCACTCCGCCCGCCGCCGGGCGGTCGCCGAGCTCGCCGGCCACCGCCCCCGGCCGGCGCTCCCTCGCCGCCCGGTCGTTGAACAGCAGCAGCGGGACGGCCGGGGCGGGAGCCGGTGCCACGTGCGGCACCGACGGCCCGTGCGGCGGGTGACGGCCGTCCCGGCGGGGTAGCCGCACCACACGTCCGACGGCCGCCCGTCGGCCACGCGCTCCCCGGCGTTCCCGCAGTCGGCGCGCGGTGGCCCGCATGATGGTCGGCGGGCATCCTTGCCGTACCGACCGAGGAGAGTAGCCACGATGGTGCACGCACGGGCCGGCCAGCCGGCGCAGCCGCAGGACCTGATCGACGTCGCCCGCCTGGTGACGGACTACTACGCGTTGCACCCGGACCCGGAGGACGTCGCCCAGCGGGTCGCGTTCGGCACCTCCGGGCACCGGGGCTCGGCGCTGCGCACCGCCTTCAACGAGGACCACATCGCCGCCACCGCGCAGGCGATCTGCGACTACCGGGCCGAACAGGGCACCACCGGGCCGCTGTTCCTCGGCATCGACACCCACGCGCTGTCCGAACCCGCCCGGGCCACCACCCTGGAGGTGCTCGCCGCCAACGGCGTCACCGTGCTGCTCGACACCGCCGACGGCTACACGCCGACCCCGGCCGTCTCGCACGCCGTCCTCACCCACAACCGCACCCGCCCCGCCGCGCTCGCCGACGGCATCGTGGTGACGCCCTCGCACAACCCGCCCGCCGACGGCGGCTTCAAGTACAACCCGCCGCACGGCGGCCCCGCCGACTCCACCGCCACCGGCTGGATCGAGCGCCGCGCCAACGCCCTGCTCGCCGCCGGCCTGGAGGGCGTGCGCCGCGTCCCGTACGCCCGGGCGCTGGCCGCCGACACCACCGGCCGCTACGACTTCCTCGGCGCCTACGTCGACGACCTGCCCGCCGCGGTGAACCTGGACGCCGTCCGCGACGCCGGCCTGCGGATCGGCGCCGACCCGCTCGGCGGCGCCTCGGTCGCCTACTGGGGCCGGATCGCCGAGACCCACCGGCTCGACCTGACCGTGGTCAACCCGCTCACCGACCCCACCTGGCGCTTCATGACGCTCGACTGGGACGGCAAGATCCGGATGGACTGCTCCTCCCCGTACGCGATGGCCTCGCTGATCGACAAGCGCGACGCGTACGCGCTGGCCACCGGGAACGACGCCGACGCCGACCGGCACGGCATCGTCACCCCCGACGGCGGCCTGATGAACCCCAACCACTACCTGGCCGTCGCCATCGACTACCTGTACCGCCACCGCGAGGGCTGGCCTGCCGCGGCGGCCGTCGGCAAGACGCTGGTGTCCTCCTCGATGATCGACCGGGTGACGGCCGGGCTCGGCCGCGAGCTGCTCGAAGTCCCGGTCGGCTTCAAGTGGTTCGTCGACGGGCTGCTGAACGGCACGGTCGCCTTCGGCGGCGAGGAGTCCGCCGGCGCGTCCTTCCTGCGCCGCGACGGCTCCCCGTGGACCACCGACAAGGACGGCATCCTGCTGGCCCTGCTCGCCTCCGAGATCACCGCCGTCACCGGCGACACCCCCTCCGCCCACTACCGCGAACTCGTCGCCCGCCACGGCGACCCCGTCTACGCCCGGGTCGACGCCCCCGCCGACCGCGCCCAGAAGGCCGCCCTGGCCGCTCTCGACGCGGACCGGGTCACCGCCGACACCCTCGCGGGCGAGTCCATCACCGCCGTCCTCACCCACGCCCCCGGCAACGGCGCCGCGATCGGCGGCCTCAAGGTCACCACCGAGAACGCCTGGTTCGCCGCCCGCCCCTCCGGCACCGAGGACGTCTACAAGATCTACGCCGAGAGCTTCCGCGGCGAGGACCACCTCGCCCAGGTCCAGTCCGAGGCCCGTGACCTGGTCACCGAGGTCCTCGCCAAGGCGTGATCCCGACCCGTCCACGACACCCCTCCGGTCCACCGACCGGAGGGGTGTTGCATTGTGGTGCACTCTGTTCGAAGATGTTCGATGTATCGGCTCGCCACCCCTGCCCCGAGCCGCGCCACGAACCACGAGGAGAGTGCCGCCGTGCACAAGACGGTGACCGAACTGGCCGACGGCCGCGAACTGATCTACTACGACGCCGAAGCCACCGTCCGCGACGCGGTCGACGCGCGGCCGCTGGAGCCCGCCGCGAGCGTCTCCGAGGTCCGGGTCGACCCGTTCAGCGGCGACGCGGTCACCATCGCCGCGCACCGCCAGGGGCGCACCTACCACCCGCCGGCCGACGAGTGCCCGCTCTGCCCGTCCCGGGAGGGGCGGCTCAGCGAGATCCCGGCCGCGGACTACCAGGTCGCGGTGTTCGAGAACCGCTTCCCCTCGCTCGCCGACTCCTCCGCCGCGCACGTCGTCCCCCGGTCGGACGGCCCGTACGCGCTGACGCCCGGCACCGGGCGCTGCGAGGTGGTCTGCTTCACCTCCGACCACGCGGCCTCGTTCGGCGACCTGACCGAGCAGCGGGCCCGCCTGGTGCTGGACGCCTGGACCGACCGCACCGCCGAGCTGTACGGGCGCCCCGGCGTCCGGCAGGTGTACTGCTTCGAGAACCGCGGCGCGGACATCGGCGTGACCCTGGGCCACCCGCACGGCCAGATCTACGCCTTCCCGTTCACCACCCCGCGCACCGCCCTCGCCCTGGAGCGGGCCGCCGCCCACCTCGCCGCGACCGGCCGCAACCTGTACGACGACGTGCTGGCCGCCGAGCGCGCCACCGCCGGCGAGCCGGACTCCCGGGTGGTGCTGGCGGGCGAGCACTGGACGGCCTTCGTCCCGTTCGCCGCCCGCTGGCCGTACGAGGTGCACCTCTACCCGAACCGCCGGGCCGCCGACCTGACCGCGCTGGACGAGGCCGCCCGCGCGGAGTTCCCGCGCGTCTACCTCGACCTGCTGCGCCGCTTCGACCGGCTCTTCCCGGAGCCCGCCCCGTACATCGCCGCCTGGCACCAGACCCCCCGGCCCGCCGCCACCGAACTCGCCCTGCACCTGGAGCTGTTCACGCTGCGCCGGACCGCCGACAAGCTCAAGTACCTGGCCGGCACCGAGTCCGGCATGGGCGCCTTCATGAACGACGTCCGCCCCGAGACCGCCGCCCGCACCCTGCGCGAGCTGTGACCCCCGCGGACAGACGGACGGAGAACCCGCCCGGGAAGCCTTCCCGGGCGGGTTCTCCGTCGCGTGCCTCACACCACCCGGTGCGCCCCCTGCGAGGGCACCGCCGGGAACGTCTGCGGCGCGCCGAACCCGGCCGCGGCGAACGCCCCGCGCACGGCCCGCTCCACGTCCGCCAGCCGGTCGGTGTCGACCAGCGCGAGCACCGAGCCGCCGAACCCGCCGCCCATCATCCGGGCGCCCAGCGCGCCCGCCCCGTTCGCGGCGGCCACCGCCAGGTCGGTCTCCGGGCAGGAGACCCGGTAGTCGTCGCGCAGCGAGGCGTGCCCGGCGGTCAGGACGGGGCCGAGCGCCCGCGGGTCGCCCGCGTCGAGCAGCGCGATCACGTCCAGCACGCGCTGGTCCTCGGTGACCACGTGCCGCAGCAGCGGGCGCAGCTCGGCCGGCAGCTTCTCCTCCGCCGCGGCCAGCTCGTCCGCGCCGACGTCGCGCAGCGCCCGCACCCCGAGCAGCCCGGCCGCCCGCTCGCAGCCCGCCCGCAGGCCCGCGTACGCGCCGTCGCCCAGGTCGTGCTTGACCCGGGTGTCGATCACCAGCAGGGACAGGCCGACGGCGGGCAGGTCCAGCGGCACCTGGCGGCCGGCGAGGGTGCGGGTGTCGAGGAAGTAGGCGTGGCCCGCGACGCAGCAGCTCGACGCCATCTGGTCGAGCGCGCCGCACGGCACCCCGACGTAGGCGTTCTCGGCGCGCTGGGCGAGCAGCGCCCGGGCCGGGGCGTCCAGGCCGAGGCCGTACAGCTCGTCCAGGGCGATCGCGGTGGCGCACTCCAGCGCGGCGGACGAGGACAGGCCCGCCCCGGTCGGCACGTCGGAGGCGAACGCCAGGTCGGCGCCGCCCACCGGGTGCCCGGCCTCGGCCAGCGCCCAGAACACGCCCGCCGGGTACGCCGCCCAGCCCGGCACCGAGCCCGGCGCCAGGCCGGCGAGCGCGAACTCGGCCACCGAGCCGTCGCCCTGCGCGCTGAACAGCCGCACCCGGCCGTCCTCGCGGCGGCGGGCCGCGACCCGGGTGGCGTGCGGGAGCGCGGCGGGCAGCACGTAGCCCTCGTTGTAGTCGGTGTGCTCGCCGATCAGGTTGATCCGGCCGGGAGCGGCCCACACGCCGTCGGGGGAGTCGCCGAAGGCGGAGGCGAAGGAAGCTGCGGCATCGGTGGCGGCATCGGTGGTCATCGGGCGCTCCAACGGACGTTCACGGGGTTCACGGGTGTTCACGGACGATCAGGCGGTATATTCAACACATTCAAACACACTGCACCACAGTCGAACAGGCTTGATCCGGCACCCCCGCGAACTATGCTGATCGCTCCCCGCCCAGCCCCACCCCGGAGGACACCGTGACGACCGACGGCGGACTGCTCGCCGACCAGCGCAGGGCCCTGATCCTCGACCTGGTTCGCCGCGACGGGGCCGTCAAGGTGGCCGAACTGGTCGAGCAGCTGGGCGTCTCCGACATGACGATCCGCCGCGACCTGGACGCCCTGGCCCGCGCGGGCTCCGTCCGCAAGGTGTACGGCGGTGCGGTCGCCCGCGCCGCCGCCGCCGACGAACCCGCCTTCGAGGCCAAGTCGACCCTGGCGCCCGAGACCAAGGCCGCCCTGGCCGAGGCCGCCGCCGCCCAGGTCCAGCCCGGCAGCGTGGTCGCCGTCTCGGCCGGCACCACCGCCTACGCCGTCGCCGCCCGGCTGCTCGACGTCCCCGGCCTCACCGTGGTCACCAACTCCCTCCCGGTCGCCGAACTCGTCCGCGCCCGCGGCGAGAACGGCCCCGCCCTCCTCCTCACCGGCGGCGCCCCCACCCGCTCCGCCGCGCTGGTCGGCCCGCTCGCCGACCAGGCCATCCGCTCCCTCCACGTCGACCTGCTGGTCATCGGCGCCCACGGCGTCAGCGAACGGGCCGGCCTCACCACCCCCAACCTCGCCGAGGCCCAGACCAACCGCGCCCTGATCGCCTCCGCCCACCGCACCGTCGCCGTCGCCGACCACACCAAGTGGGGCGTCGTCGGCCTCAGCAGCTTCGCCGCGCTCACCGACCTCGACTGCTTCATCACCGACCGGGCCCTTCCCGCCGAGGCCCGCGCCGTCCTCGCCGAGTCCTGCGGCGACCTGCTGATCGTCTGACCGGCCCGATCGTCCGACCGGCCCCGACCACCCGCAGGGGACCGACGCCCGACCCTGCCACCGGTTATAGGGTCGGGGGTGCGGCGGGGTGCGGAGGGGAGCGGACGGATGGGTGTCGCGGTGTGGGCGGCGGTGCGGCGGCGGCCGGTGCGGTTCCTGGTGTCGTGGTGGCCGTGGCGGGCGTGGGCGCTGCTGGTGACGGGCGCGGTGCAGGGGGCGCTGGTGCTGGCCGCGCTGGCGGTCGGGCTGCTGGTGGGGGTCGGGCTGTCGGTGCTCGGCGTCGGGGTGCTGGTGCTCGGGTGGACGGCGCTGCTCGGGGTGCCCGTCGGGGCGGTCGAGCGGTGGCGGCTGCGGCTGGTCGAACCGGAGCGGCTGCCCGACCCGCACCGCAGCGCCGCCCGCGGGCTGCGCGGGCGGCTGCGGGAGCGGGCGAGCCGGCGCGAACTCGCCTACGCGCTCGTCCAGTCCACCGTCCTGGCCGCCGCCGGGCTGCTGTTCGCCGCCGCGCTGGCGTTCTGCCTGCTGCTGCTCTCCGCCCCGGTGTTCATCCTCGCGGTCAGCCCGGACACGGTGATGCTGTGGCCCGGCCGCCCCGTCTCCGGCCCGCTGGACGGCTTCGCGGCGAGCGCCGCCGGCCTGCTCGGCCTGGTCGTCCTGGCGTACAGCGGTGCCCTGCTGGCCGGAGCCCAAGTACGGCTCGCCCAACAGCTGTTGGGCCTGCGGGACACCGACCTGGGCACCCGGGTGATCGAACTGACCCGTTCCCGGGCCCGGCTGGCGGACGCCTTCGAGGCCGAGCGCCGCCGGATCGAACGCGACCTGCACGACGGCGCGCAACAGCAACTCGTCGCCCTCGGCATGACGTTGGGCCTGGCCGAACTCGAACTGCGCGACCACGACACCCCCGCCGCCGCACTCGTCACCCGCGCCCGCGGCGAGGCCAAACTCGCCCTGGAACAGCTGCGCACCCTGGTCCGCGGCATCCACCCGCAGGTCCTCACCGACCACGGACTGCCCTCCGCCGTCGCCGAGCTGGCCGCCCGCCACCCCGTCCCGGTGCGGGTCGAACTGCCCCTGCCGCGACTGCCCGGGGCGGTGGAGAGCGCCGCGTACTTCACCGTCACCGAGGCCCTCACCAACGCCGCCAAGCACAGCGGCGCCGACGAGATCACCGTCCACGGCACCCTCGACGCGGGCACGCTGCGGCTGTGCGTCACCGACAACGGCCGAGGCGGCGCCGACCCCGGTGCCGGAGCCGGCCTGCAGGGGCTCGCCGACCGGATCGCCGTCCTGGACGGACGGCTCACCGTGACCAGCCCGCCCGGCGGGCCCACCCGACTCGACCTGGAGGTCCCGTGCTGAGGATCGTGATCGCCGAGGACGCCGTCCTGCTCCGGGCCGGCCTGGTCGAACTCCTCGAACGCGTCGGCCACCGCGTGCTGTCCGCCGTCGGCGACGCCACCGCCCTGGTCCGCGCCGTCGACGCCGAACGCCCCGACGCCGTCATCACCGACGTCCGGATGCCGCCCGGCCACCGCGACGAAGGACTGCGCGCCGCACTGGAGTTGCGCGAACGCCACCCCGGCCTGCCGGTCCTGGTGCTCTCCCAGTACGTCGCCACCGCCTACGCCACCCGGCTGCTCGGCGCGGGCTCCGCCGACCACGGCGGCCTCGGCTACCTGCTCAAGGACCGGGTGCTGGAGGTCGGCGACTTCCTCGACGCGCTGCGCCGCGTCGCCGCCGGGCAGACCGTCATCGACCCCGAGGTGGTGCGCATCCTGCTCGCCCAGCACACCGCCGACGACCCGCTGCGCCGCCTCACCCCGCGCGAACGGGAGGTCCTCGGACTGATGGCGGAAGGCTGGAACAACCAGGCCATCGCCCAGCGGCTGACCGTCACCGAGGCGTCCGTGGTCAAGCACGCCGGGAACATCTTCATGAAGCTCGACCTGGACCCGGCGGAGGGCAACCGCCGGGTGCTCGCGGTGCTCGCCTACCGCGACCACCTCGCCGGGCAGGCGCCCTGACGCCCCGTCACGACCCGGCGGCTCCTCAACCGCCGGCCAGCAGTTCGGACAGCCGGCGGGCCGAGGCGTCCCAGGACCACTCCCGGGCCACCCACTCCCGCCCGGCCCGCCCGAACTCCACCGCCCGGAAGGGGTCCCGGAGGAACTCGACGACCGCCTCGGCGACCTCGGCGACCTGCCGCCCGTCGACCACCGTCCCGGTCCGGCCCGCCAGGACGGCGTCGGGCGCGCCGCCCGAACGCCCGGCGACCACCGGCAGGCCGCTCGCCGACGCCTCCAGGAAGACGATGCCCAGCCCCTCCGCCTCCAGGCCCAGCCGGCGCGTCCGGCACGGCATCGCGAACACGTCCGCCGCCGCGTAGAACCGCGCCGTGTCCGCGTGCCCGTGCCCGCCCGCGAACACCACCGACCCCGGCGGGCAGCGCCGGGCCAGCCGCCGCAACCGCCGCTCGTCCGGCCCCGAACCGACCAGCAGCAGGACGGCGTCCGGCACTTGGCGGCGGATCAGCGGCAGCGCCCGCAGCAGCGCGTCCTGCCCCTTGCGCGGCACCAACCGGGCCACGCAGAGCACCACCGGACGCGACCCCAGCCCGTACCGCTCGCGCACCGCCCGCCGGTCCGCCGCCGAAGGCCGGAACACCGCAGGGTCCACCCCCGGCACCAGCCGGGCCGTCACCGCCCCCGGCCCCAGCGCGGGGGCGATCCGACGGCGGGTGAACTCGCCGAGATGGGTGACGGCGTCACAGTGCGCGCCGACCCGGCGCAGCAGCCGGCGCGCCAACGGCGCCCGGGCCCACCACACTTCGTGCCCGTGCGTGGTCGCCACCAGCCGCCCCGCCCCGGCCCGCCGCAGCGCCGGGGCCATCGCCGCGAGCGGCGCGGCCGCCCCGAACCACACCCGGTCGCAGCCGTGCTCGGCCATCAGCTCCGCCGCCCGCCGGGCGGCCCGCGCGGTCGGCAGCAGCGTCCGCACCGGCTCCCGCACCACCGGGAACGGCAGCCCCGCGTCGAACGCCTCCGCCCCCGGCTCCGCCGAGGTCAGCACCACCACGCCCGACCCGGCCAGCCGGACCGCCATCGCGTGCACGAAGGTCTCGATGCCGCCCTGCCGGGGCGGGAAGTCATTGGTCACGATCAGCGTGGCGCCCATGGGTCTGCGTTCCTTCGACGGGGCCGAGCCCGGTTCCGGGCAAGGCTGTGGGAGGGCGCGCGGCAGCACGGCCGCGCACCGGACGGGGGAGACGAGGGAGGGGGGAGGGGAGTGGCCGGTTCAGCCGGAGCGGCGCCGGACCGCGAGGCGGACGAAGGCGGACAGGAACAGCGGCAGCGCCAGGTAGCCGAAACGCCCGGCAGGGGCGAGCAGGAACGCCAGCGCCAGTCCGGCCGCCAGCCGGTCCGCCGCCGCGACCGCGCACCGGGGCGGGCGCAGCAGCAGGGAGACCGCCACCGCCGCCCCGCCGAGCAGCAGCAGCCCGACCGCCGCGCCCCACCCGGCCGGGCCCAGGTCCGCCAGGAGCCGGCCCGGCAGCGGACTCGCCGCCGGGGTGGGCCACGGGCCCCGGCCGAGCGGGAACGCGAAGACCTGCCGCAGCAGCGGCCCCGGCGCGACCAACAGCCACGGCAGCACCGACGCCACCGTCCCGCCCACCGCGACCACGCCGCAGCGCAGCGCCGCCCGCCGCCCGGCGGTCGCCGCGAGCAGCGCCACCACCACCGCGACGGCGGGCCAGGCCGTCCACTTGAGCGCGCCCGAGGCGGCCAGCGCCAGGCCCGCCCCGGTCGCCCGGCGGGACGCCCCGAGCGCCAGCGCCAGGCAGAGCAGCCCGGTCAGCGGAAGGTCGATCCCGCTGGCCGCCAGCCCCAGCGCCATCGGCGGTGACGCCACCAGGGCCACCACCGCGGCCCCGCCCGTCCTCCGGGGCCCGCCGGGTACGGCGTCGGCGACCCGCCCGGGCAGCGGCGCCCCGCCCCGCCCGGCCACGGCCGGCACCCGCCGCGCCGCCCGCCGCGCCGCCCGCCGCACCCCGGCCCGTGCGGGCAGGGCGCGCCACGCGGCCCACCCGGCGGCCAGGAAGGCGGCCGCGCACCAGACCCGGGGGTCGGTCACCGGCCCGCCCTGGCGCAGCAGCGCGTGCGGCAGCCCGAACACGGCCATCCCCGGCAGGTAGGGGGTGACCTCGGCGGGGCCCGCCGGGGCGTCCAGGTACGGCGAGCCGTGGGCCAGCAGCAGGTCGCCGGCCCGGGCCAGGACGGTCACCTCGCTCTGCCCGGCCCCGGTGCCGACCAGCCAGGCCAGCGGGAGCAGCACGGCCCCGCCGAGCGCCGTCCACGCGGACCGCGCCGGCCCGCCCGCCGGTCCGCCGCCGGGCAGCAGCGCCACGGCGGCGGCCAGCAGGTACCCGACGGCGGCGAGGGCGCCCCAGGCGCGGTGCGGCCCGAGCGGCGAGAGCAGCGGGAACAGGGCCGCCCAGCCCGCGCAGCCCAACCAGCCCGCGCACCACCACGGGCGCCGTTCCCGGACCCGGCGGCCGGGTCGGATCAGATGGTCGATCACCCGTCCATTCCAGTACGGCGGCCGGGCCCGGTCATGACGTCCAGGTGGACACCCGGTGGTCGACTTTCCCCTACCCCCGCCCTCCGCCGGTCCCCACCGCAGGACGCCGCAACTCTCCCGGCTCCCGGCCCACTTGCCGGTACGTGCCACTTGGTCTGGACCACTGGACGTCCGGCGGGCCGTTTGCGCACACTGGCGCGATGAAGCTCCGACCGGCCACCGGCCTGGAACTGCACGACCTGGACGTGCCCGACCCGGGGCTGCTGCCGTTCGCGGCGGGCAGTTTCGACGCCGTCGGCCCGCTCTCCCGGGCGGATTTCCCGCACCGGCACTCGTTCTACGAGCTGGTCTACGTCGCGGCGGGCAGCGGCACCCACGTCATCGACCTGGTCGAGCACCGGATCCAGCCGCCCACGCTGTACGCGGTGCTGCCCGGCCAGGTGCACCGCTGGAGCGGGGCCCGCCAACTCGACGGCTGGGTGCTGCTGTTCAACGAGGACTTCCTGCACCGGCACCCGGAGGACCTGGCCCTGGTCCGGGCCCTGGCGGCCGGCCCGGCGATCCGGCCGGACCACCAGGAGCACCGCGAAATGGCCCGGACGCTGCGGGAGTTGACCTCGGAGCACGAGGCCGGTCTGGACGGCGGCCTCGGCGTGCTGCAGGCCCTGCTGCACGTCCTGCTGGTGCGGGCGCTGCGGGTGGCCCGGGGCCGCGGCCCGGCCGCCGCGCCCCGGACGGCCGGGCACCCGCTGGCCGCCAGGTTCATCCGGCTGATCGGCGAAACCGAACGCACCGACCGCTCGGTGCTCGCGCTGGCCCGCGAACTCGGCGTCTCCGCAGGCTACTTGCACGAGGTGGTGAAGGAGGCCACCGGCCGCACCCCGGCCCGCCTGATCCGCGAGCAGCAGACCCTGGAGGCCAAGCACCTGCTGACCACCACGGACATGACGGTCCGTCAGGTCTCGGCGGCGGCCGGTTTCTCCGACCCGGCCTACTTCTGCCGCTTCTTCCGACGCGAAGTGGGGCGCACGCCGGGCGAGTTCCGCGAGAAGGCCGGCTGACGCCCGGGCGAGCGGCGCGTGGCGACGGCTGAGGAATGCACCACGTCCCGCGGTCCCCGTCCATCGACGGCCCGGCCGGGCAGGGCCTAGCGTCTGAGGCACCCCACAGCGCCGCCGTGCCGGGAGACCCGGCCTCTCCAGGTGTCATGTCCCATCCAAGGGAATCCGGGCGTGCGGCGACCACCGAAGCAGTCGAACGGAGAGCCATGTCCACCCCCCGCAACCCGCTGGACGGCCTGGGCGAGCTGGCCGATCGCAAGATCAGCCGCAAGAGCCTGCTCAAGGCGGCCGCCCTGGCCGGTGCCGCTCCCGTCCTGGTCGGCACCGGAGTCGCGCTGGCCCGCGAAGCCGCCGCCGCCGACACCCCGGCACCGCTCACCCCCGAGTGCACCGACGGGCACCTCACCGAGGAGCAGATCGAGGGCCCCTACTTCAAGCCGGGCTCCCCGCTGCGCACCAACCTGGTGACCAGCGGCACCCCCGGGACGCCGCTGACGGTCAGCGGCTTCGTCTTCGGCCGCAACTGCCTACCGATCGCCGGCGCCCTGCTGGACTTCTGGCAGGCCGACACCAACGGCAACTACGACAACTCCGGATACACCTTCCGCGGCCACCAGTTCAGCGCCGCCAACGGCGCGTACACGCTGACCACGATCGTCCCGGGCCTCTACCCGGGCCGCACCCGGCACATCCACGTCAAGGTGCAGGCCCCCAACCAGCCGATCCTCACCACCCAGCTGTACTTCCCGAACGAGCCGCGCAACGCCACCGACACCATCTACGACCCGGACCTGCTGATGACGGTCCGCCAGGTCGGCAACGGGCGCGAGGCCAGCTTCGACTTCGTGCTCAACGTCAACGGCACCGGCTCGCCCAGCCCCAGCCCGAGCAGCTCGAACCCGGGTTCGCCGAGCCCCAGCCCGAGCAACACGGGCGGCGGCTCCACCACCTGGACGGTCGGCGCCAACTACAGGGCCGGCGACGTGGTCACGTACAACGGGGTCACCTACGTCTGCATCCAGGGGCACGTCGCGTACGCCGGCTGGGAGCCGCCGAACGTGCCGGCCCTCTGGCAGCGCCGCTGACCCGCACCAGGTCCCGTCGCTGACCGGCCCCACCCCCACGCGGACGGTCAGCGGCGACAGCCAACCGAAGCGGCGGCACGGCCCGCTCCCCGGGAGGGGAAAACCGGGAGACCGGGGCCGTGCCGGCCGAGCGCCATGACGGCCCGAGCGCGGGGTGCCCGGGCCGTCATGGCGTCCCCCGGACCCGCCTCCCCCCCGCGTCCCCGGCCGCCGCGCCCCGCTACACTCCCGTCGGTCCCCCGCGAACGGCGCGACCACGGGACGACGGCGGGGCGACGGCAGTGCGCGGCGCCCGGGGAGCGGGTACGGCATGAAGCGGTGGAGCGGGTTCGGCAAGGCCGCGCTGGCCGCCCTGATCGTCGGAGTGCTGTTCCCGGTCGCCGCCTTCGGCTACGGACTGACCCTGGAACCGCGGTCGTTCGTGCTGTCGGGCGGCAGCATGACGCCCACCTACCGCGCCGGCGAGCGGATCACCGCCTACGGCGTCGACCCCCGGGACGTCCGGCGCGGTGACGTGGTGCTCTTCTCCGCGCCGGACGAATCCGGCTCGAAGCCGGTGCCCCACTTCCAGCGGGTGATCGCCCTCGGCGGCGACCACGTCTCCCAGTGCGGCGACCAGCCCGTCCAGTTGAACGGCGTCCCGCTCGACGAGCCCTACCTGCAGGACGGCGAGCCCAACGGCTTCCGCTGCTTCGACGTGACCGTCCCCGCCGGGCAGATGTTCGTGATGGGCGACCACCGCGTCAACTCGATGGACTCCCGGATGCGCGGCAGCTTCCCGCTCGACTCGGTGACCGGCAGCGCCCGGGGCGACACCGTCGCCCTGACCGTCATCGGCGTCCTCTTCGTGGCCTGCCTGCCGTTCCTCCCGGCCGCCCTGGTGCTCTCGCTGCTCGCCCGCCGCCGCCGGCGCACCGCCCCGCCGCAGACCCCCGCGTACCCGGACCGGGTGCTGGAGCGGACGCCCTGACCCCCGCCCCGGCCCGCCGCTGACGGCCTGTCGGTGCCACCGTCTAGCATCGCGCCCATGCGAGCATCAGGCACCTTCACCGTCCACGGGTTCACCCCCGCGCCCGTCCCGGAGAGCGGCATCAAGACCGCCGCGGGCGTCGGCGTGGCCACCATGCGCAAGGAGTTCCACGGCGAGGTCGAGGGCCGGGCGGACACCCTGTTCACCGCCGCCTACGACCAGGCCGCCGGGGTCGGCACCTACCTCGCCATGGAGTCCTTCACCGGCACCCTCCGCGGCGCCGGGGGCACCTTCAACTTCGCGCACTCCGCGACCACGCTCGGCGCCGACCGACAGGGCGAGTACTTCGTCATCGTCCCCGGCAGCGGCACCGCCGCCCTCGCCGGCATCACCGGCACCGGCGGCATCGTCGTCGACGCGGACGGCACCCACCGCATCCACCTCGACTACACGCTGCCCGCCGGGTAGGAGCGCCCCGCCGCGGGCGCCGCGCGGTCAGCGCCCGCGCGCCCACGCGCACAGCACCGGCACGCACCGCTCCGCGAAGTACTCGTAGTCCTCGGCCGTGTTGTACACGTGCGTCGACAGCCGGAAGTACCCCGTCCCGCCGAAGCTGGTGAACGCCGCCTCGACGCCGAACCCGGCGGCCATCCGGTCGCGCAGCGCGTCCGCCTCCAGCCGGGTGCGGCCCAGCCCGGCCGGCAGCTTCACCAGGCGCAGCGCGTTCACCGGCATGCCGACGTCCGCCGCGGCCGGCTCGCCGGTGGCGGCGGTGATCGCCGCGCCGATCAACTCCTCGGCGTAGTCGGCGAGCTCGCCCATGTAGCGGCGGGCCTCGGACCAACCCCACTGCCCGGCCACGAAGTCGAGCGCGGTCGGCGCCGCCAGGTAGCCGGTGACGTCCAGCGTGCCCTGGGTGTCGAAGCGCTCGGGGAACGGCTCCCGGGCGCCCCAGGAGTCGATCAACGGGTGCAGCGCGTGCCGGAGTTCGCCCCGGGCGACGAGCGCGGCGGTGCCGCGCGGCGCGCAGCCGAACTTGTGCAGGTTGCCCACCCAGGCGTCGCAGTCCGCCCCCGCCAGCGGGTCCTCGTCCAGCCCCGGCACGTGCGCGGCGTCGACCAGCAGCGGGACGCCCCGCTCCCGGGCGAACGCGCCGACCAGGTCCACCGGCAGGTAGCGGGCCGTCGCCGAGGTGATCCGGTCCAGCACGATCAGCGCCGTCCGCCCGGTCACCGCGCCCGTCACCGCCGCCGCGGCCTCCCCGGGCCCCGCCCCCAGCGGCACGTGCACCGTGCGCACCGACCCGCCCCAGCGCCGGGCCAGCCGCTCCGCCCCCATGGTCACCGCCCCGTACCCGTGGTCGGTCACCAGCACCTCCCCGCCGTCCCGGTGCGGCAGGCTCCCGTACACGACGCTCGCCCCGGCGCTCGCGTTCGGCACCAGCGCCGTGAACCCGGCCGGCACCCGCAGGAAGTCGGCCACCGCCGCCCGCGCCGCCGCCACCCGCCGCGGCAACCCCGGGAACCACACCACCGGCGAGGCGTCCATCTCCTCCCGCAACCGCTGCTGCTCCCGCTGCGCCACCACCGGCACCGCCCCGAACGACCCGTGGTTCAGGTGCCGCATCCCCGGATCCAACGACCACCCGGCCACGGCGGGACGCCCGTCCCGCAACCGCAGGGGCTCGGGTGCGACGAGGCTGCCCACGACTTCTCTCCGATCCGGCCGGGCACGACACCGCCCGTTGACCTGCGAGGATCCTGACACAACCGGCCCCCGCCCCGACCGGCGGCCCCGGGCGGCCCCAGGCGGTCCCGGCCCCCGGCACCCGGCCCCCGCTACCCGGCCCCGGCCCCGCCCTGCGGTCCGGTCCCGCCCCGGACCGCCGAGCCGCCCGCCCCGGTACGGAACCCCGGGACGGGCGGCGGTGCGGCGGGTGCGGCGCTGATCAGGCCGACGGCTGCGGCCTGATCAGCGCGAACGGCGCGCCCTGCGGGTCGGCGACCACGGTCATCCGGCCGGCCATCATGTCGAACGGCGGGGCGAGCACCGTCCCGTCCCGCCTGACCAGGGCGTCGACGGTGGAGTCCACGTCGTCCACGGCGAAGTACGTCAGCCAGTGCGGCGGGGTGCCGGGCGGGTCGTTGGCCAGCAGCGTGACGCCGCCGACCGCGCGTCCGCCGACCCGCAGTTCCCAGTACGAGTCGGCGCCGTCCAGCGGCTCGACCTCGATGCCGAACGCCTCGCCGTAGAACGCGGTGGCGGCCGGCACGTCGCTGGTGTGCAGCTCGTTCCAGACCAGCGCGCCGGCCTCGTTGGCCACCCGCGCGCCGAAGAACTCGCCGGGCTGCCACACGCCGAACACCGCGCCCTGCGGGTCCGCGGCGACCAGCATCCGGCCCAGGTTCCCGACGTCCACGGTCGGGACGAGCAGCGTGCCGCCCGCCGCGACGATCGCGTCCTGGGTGGCCCGCGCGTCGGTGCTGGCCAGGTAGGTGGTCCAGACGGTCGGCGGCTCCGGCATCCCCTCGGGCGACATCGCCGGGCCGATCCCGGCGACGGCCCGGCCGTCCAGCTCGCAGACCGCGTACCCGCCGAACTCGGCCGGGCCGGGCTTGCCCTGCCAGCCGAGCAGGTCGCGGTAGAAGTCCAGCGCGGCCTGCTGGTCCTTCGCCATCAGGTCGACCCAGCACGGGGTGCCGGTCGCGTACGGGGTGGTGACTTCGGGCATCTCTGGCTCTTTCCGGTTCGGGTCATCCGGTGCGTCCCCCGCCAGCCACCCTCCCGGCGCGGCCCCGAATCCGCCACCGGGACGCGGCGGTCCGGGCGGACCGGGGCCCTGCGCCCGGGCCCTACGCCCGGGTGAGCGCGATCAGCGCGATGTCGTCGGAGAGCTGGTGCGTCCAGTCGCGGACGTCCTCGGCCAGCCCGTCGACCAGTCGGGCCGGGTCGGCCGCCCGCAGCACCGACAGCCGCTCGCCCAGCGGGTAGAACTCGCCGGAGGAGTTGCGGGCCTCGCTCAGTCCGTCCGTGTGCAGCAGCAGCGCCGAGCCGCCCGGCAGGGCCAGCGGGGTCGGGACGGGGCCCGGCCCCGGGCCGAGCGCGCCCAGGCCGAGCGGGAGGAGGGCCGGGACGGGGGTGGCGCGCACCCCGTCCGGGCCGACCCGCAGCGGGGCCAGGTGCCCGCAGTTGACCACCTCGACCTGGTCGACGCCGTCCCGGTGCTGGAGCAGCAGCGCCGTCGCGAACAGCTCCTCGTCGCCGCGGGCCGCCGCCAGCCGGGTCAGCTGCCGGTCGAGGCGGGCCGCCAGCTCGCCCAGGTCGGCGGTCTCGTGCGCCTGCGAGCGGAAGCACCCCAGCAGGTCGGTGACGGTGTGCACGGCCTGCAGCCCCTTGCCGCGGACGTCGCCGATCAGCAGCCGGGTGCCGTGCGGGGTGCGCACCGCCTCGAAGAAGTCGCCGCCGACCCCGGTGCCCGCCGTCGCCGGCTGGTAGTGGCCGGTCAGCCGCAGCTCGCCCAGCCGCGCCGGGACCGGGTGCAGCACCGCCTGCTGGAGGGCGATCTCGCTGGCCCGGACGCGGGCCAGCCGCTCCGACTGCTGGCGGCGGCTCCAGGCCACCAGCCCCATCGCCGCGCCCACCGCCAGCGCCGCCACCGCCGCCCCCGGGCGGTCCGCGGCCCGCTCGCCCGCCAGCACGACCAGCAGCAGGTGCTGGAGCCCGGCCGCCGCCGCCACCGCCAGCGCCACCACCGGGCGGCCCAGCCCCGTCGCCACCAGCGCGACCACGCCGCAGGCCACCCACAGCACGGTGCCCAGCGCGTGCGTGCCGTCGCCCTCGCCGGTGAGCAGTTCCGCGCTGCCCGGCACCGCCTGCGCCAGCACCCCGCCGAGCAGGATCGCCACCGGGTACAGCGCCGACGCCGCCGCCCGGCGCTGCCTGGGCAGCGCCGCCAGGAACCCGGCCAGGTAGGGGATCTGCGCGACCACCAGGCCGAAACCGACCAGCGCGGCCACCGCGCCCGCCACCAGCGCCGCGTGCCCGGCGTCGGCGGGCAGGAAGTGCAGCGAGGCCAGGCCGACCGCGGCCAGCGGCAGGCCCAGCGAGGAACCCGTCAGCGGGGTCGGCCGCCACTGCCTGGCCACCAGCCCGGCCGCCAGCATGCCCAGCCCGTAGCCCGACATCGCCAGTGTCACGTGCGCCAGCGTCACCCCGCGCTGCAGCAGCACCACCGGGACGGCCGAGACCAGCGCGAGCTGGGTGAACCCCAGCGTGGCGCCCGCCGCCACCGCCCCGCCCGCGGCCCGGGCGGGCACCCCCGGCACCGGCGGCGGGCCCGGGTCCCGCCGGGCGAGCAGCACGCTCCGGGCCCGGCACGCCGCGAACAGCACCGCGGCGGCGCACAGCAGCGCCCCCACCAGCGGGTCCGACCAGCCGCGCACCGGGCCCAGCTCCAGGCCCGTGACGGCCAGCAGCACCGCCGCCGCGACGCCCGGCCCGCACACCGGCACCGCGCGGACCGCGGGACCGGGCAGCCGGCCGCGCGGCAGCAGGCGCAGCGAAACGAGCAGCAGCAGCGCGGCGGCCACCGGGACCACCGACTCGCCGAGCCGCCAGCCGGCCACCGAGTCGATCCGCACCGCGAGGTTCGCGCCCAGCACGAAGGCCGTGGCGACGCCCGCGACGGCCCCGCCCACCACCCGGGTGATCCGCCCGGGCAGGTTCAGCACCGGGACGGACGCCAGCGCGGCGATCAGCACCCCGGCGGAGCCGGCGTCCTCCACGGTCCGTCCGGCCAGGTACGTCCAGGAGTGCCCGGCCGTGACCGTGACCGCGCCGCCGGCCGCCATCATCCCCAGCGTCCACCGCAGCACCCGGGGCCAGCCCCACGCGTCCGCCGCCCGCCCCGCGGCCAGGAACGCCGTCAGCATCGCCAGCGCGGTGGCCAGCTGCGCGGCCACCGCCTCCTCCCGCCCCGTTCCGAACTCCGCCACCGCCCCCGCGGCCGTGGCCCCGCGCAGCAGCGGCAGCAGCACGCACAGCGCGGCCGCGGCCATGAGCAGCAGACGGACGGCGCGCCGGGGGGTGCCGGTCACGGGGTCTCCTTCGGCAGATCGGATGGGAGCAAGGCTCGCAGAGACCCGGAGCGACCAGAAGGGAAAAAGGTCACATACGTCATATTTGTCGCTTATGTGCCATTCAATCCGGTGCGGGGGCGGTTCCGGGGCACCCGGCCGTCCGCCGCGGCACCGCCCCGTCAGACGCCGATCGCTGCGGCGCCCTCGTCGACGCGGGACCGCACCCAGGTGAGGAACGCCCGGACCTGCGGGCCGGGCAGCGGCAGCGCGGCGGCGCGGGGACGTTCGAAGCTGCGGACCGCGGCCTCGATCAGCGGGCGGAAGCCCTCCTGCGCGGCGGCGACCCGCCCGGCCGCGTCGCGCTTGGCGAGCCAGCGCCCGGTGCCGCAGTAGACCGCGGAGCGGCAGCCGTTGAGGACCCGGTTGTCGGCGAGGTGCCCCGCACCGTCGTCGTGCTCGCGCACCGAGGCCCGGATGGCGGGGTACAGGTCCGCCGGCCGGGGCGCCGCGATCACCTCCGGCGCGGGCGGCCCGTACAGCGCGATCCCGTCCTGGTGGGCCACGGAGCGGTCGATGACGTACCAGAACGACGGCGCCCCGGCCGGGTCGAAGGCGGTTCGGCCCGGCAGCTGGGCGCCGGTGTTGAGGTCCAGCAGGTAGCCGGCCTCCCCGGACGGAACGCGGGCGAAGCCCGCCGGGTAGACGACCAACTCCAGCCCCGCCGCCGGGCAGGGCAGCCGCCGGTGGTCGAGGGCGTCGGCCAGCTCCCGCAGGGCCGCGGCGGGAAGCGGGTCCTCCACGAGGACCGTGACGTCGATGTCGCTGCGGCCGTGCCGGTAGTCGCCGAGCGCGAGGGAACCGACCGCGACCACCCCGGTCAGCCGGGAGCCGCACACCGCGCGCGTGCGCCGCACGAGCTCCGTCAGGTAGGGCCGCACCTCGGCGGGAACGGCACGGAACGGGTCGGTCTCTGCGTCCATCCGGCCAGTATGGAGCGCCGCCGGGCCGGAATTCCCGCGCCCCGGCCGTCCACGGGGTGGAATTCGCGGTGCGGCGCCCCGGGCGTCGCTAGCGTGTCGCGCTCACTGACGGACTGTCACCGACGGAGGACGCGCCATGACGCTCACGACCGACTCCCACCCCGCCGTGCTGGCCGCGATCACCGAGGGGTGCGCGGCGCTCGGCTTCGGGATGTCGTGCGACCGGACGACCGGGCGGCTGCTGCGGACGCTCGCGGCGGCCCGGCCCGGCGGGCGGATCCTGGAGCTGGGGACGGGCGCCGGCGTCGGGACGAGCTGGCTGCTGAGCGGCATGGACGCGGGAGCCACCCTGGTGAGCGTGGAGCTGGACGCGGCGGTCGCCGCCGTCGCCGCCGAGCACCTGGGCGCGGACCCGCGGCTGGAGCTGGTGGTGGGGGACGGGGCGGAGCTGATCGACTCGCTGGAGCCCGGCGGCTTCGACCTGGTCTTCGCGGACACCTGGCCGGGCAAGTTCCACCACCTCGACCAGGCGCTGGAACTGCTGGCCCCGGGCGGCCTGTACCTGGTCGACGACCTGCTGCCGCAGCCGACCTGGCCCGCGGACCACGCCGCGTCCGTCACCGCCCTGGTCGAGCGCCTGACCACCGACCCCCGGCTGCACGCCACCCACCTGGACTGCTCCACCGGCCTGCTGCTGGCCACCCGCCGCCCGTAGGACCCCGCGGGGCCCGTGGGCCGTCGGGGGGGCGTGCGACCGGCGGACGGCCGCCCGGCAGGGGATCCGGGTGGCCGACCTGGACGTGGCCGTCCGGCACCGGGGCGGCGACGCCGTCGAGGGGACCTCGCTGCCCGGTCGCCCGCCGCCCGCTCCGGGAAGGCGGGAGCGTGAACAGTGGGTGAACTCCCGGAGTCCGGTGGCACGTCGGCGAACTGACGGACCGTCACCAGCGGTGCCCGTCCGACCCCGCAACCAGCGGCGCGGCGAGGCCGACTGACGGCCCGTCGGCCGGAGGGCTCCGCCGCGCGGGCCCCGGGCAGCGCCCCGGCGGGCCGCCGCCTCCGGCCGCCCACCCGCCCTGACCGGTAAACTTGCCCAGGTTGTCTTGCTTTCGACGCCTTCGGTTGACCGCCGGGGAACCCAGGACGAGGACCGTTTCCGCCATGACGACCGCCCCCGACACCGCGCTGTTCCGCGCCCAGGACGCGCCCGCGCCGCGCACCCTGGTCGACGTGCTGGCGGCCACCGCCGCCGCGCACCCGCAGGAGCCGGCGCTGGACGACGGGCACGAGACGCTCAGCTACGCGGAACTGCTCGCCGAGGTGGAGCGGGTCCGGCGGCACCTGGCCGGGGCGGGCGTCGGGCTGGGGAGCCGGGTCGGGGTGCGGGTGCCCTCCGGCGGCAACCAGCTGTACGTGGCGATCCTGGCGGTGCTCGCGGCGGGCGCCGCGTACGTGCCGGTCGACTTCGAGGACCCGGACGAGCGGGCCGAGCTGGTCTTCGGCGAGGCCGACGTGAACGCCGTGATCGGCGCCGACCACCGGCTGGAGAGGGTCAAGCCGTCCGGGCACGACGCCCGGGCGCCCGGGCCGGAGCACGACGCGTGGATCATCTTCACCTCCGGCTCCACCGGCAAGCCCAAGGGCGTCGCCGTCACCCACCGCAGCGCCGCCGCGTTCGTCGACGCCGAGGCCGCGGTGTTCCTCCGGGACGAGCCGATCGGGCCCGGCGACCGGGT
This sequence comes from Kitasatospora phosalacinea, assembly GCF_000716545.1. GTDB lineage: Bacteria > Actinomycetota > Actinomycetes > Streptomycetales > Streptomycetaceae > Kitasatospora > Kitasatospora phosalacinea. Next base: position 22,690 of record NZ_JNWZ01000046.1, on the reverse strand, counting down.
GATGGCCGGGCTGTCGGTGGCCTTCGACGCCTCCTGCGAGGAGATGTGGCTGGCCTGGCGGCACGGCGCCTGCCTGGTCCCCGTCCCGCGCGCCCAGGTGCGCTCCGGCGCCGACCTCGGCCCGTGGCTGGCCGAGCAGGAGATCACCGTGATCTCCACCGTCCCGACGCTGGCCGCGCTGTGGCCCGCCGAGGCGCTGAACGAAGTCCGGCTGCTGATCTTCGGCGGCGAGGCCTGCCCGCCCGAACTCGCCGAGCGCCTGGTCACCGAGGGCCGCGAGGTGTGGAACACCTACGGCCCCACCGAGGCCACCGTGGTCGCCTGCGGCGCCCTGCTGACCGGGCGGGCCCCGATCCGGATCGGCCTGCCGCTGGACGGCTGGGAACTCGCCGTCGTCGACGAGGCCGGCGAGGTGGTCCCGATGGGCGGCAGCGGCCAGCTGGTGATCGGCGGCGTCGGCCTGGCCCGCTACCTCGACCCGGCCAAGGACGCCGAGAAGTACGCCCCGCTGACCTCCCTCGGCTGGGAGCGCGCCTACCGCTCCGGCGACCTGGTGCGCGCCGAACCCGAGGGCCTGGTCTTCCTCGGCCGCGCCGACGAGCAGATCAAGCTCGGCGGGCGGCGGATCGAGCTCGGCGAGGTGGACGCGGCCCTGCAGGCCCTGCCCGCCGTCTCCGGCGCGGCCGCCGCCGTCCGCACCGCCCGCGGCGGCAACCAGCTGCTGGTCGGCTACCTGGTCGCCCAGGACGGCTTCGACCGGGACGCCGCCGTCGCCCGGCTGCGCGCCGAACTGCCCGCCGCGCTCGTCCCGCTGCTCGCCACCGTCGAGCACCTGCCCACCCGCACCTCCGGCAAGGTCGACCGGGACGCGCTGCCCTGGCCGCTGCCCGAACTGGAGACCGCCGGGCCCACCGAGCAGCTGTACGGCACCGAGGCCTGGCTCGCCGAGCAGTGGGCGCGGATCCTCGGCACCCGGGTGCGCGGCGCCGACGACGACTTCTTCGCCATCGGCGGCGGCTCGCTGGCCGCCGCCCAGCTCACCACCCTGCTGCGCGAGCGCTACCCGGCCGCCTCCGTCCTCGACGTCTACCAGCAGCCCACCCTGCGCAAGCTCGCCCGGCTACTGGAGAGGTCCGCCCAGTCCGAGGGCCGGGCCCGCACCGTCGCCCCCACGCCCCGCCGCGCCCAGGCGTGGCAACTGCTGCTGACGCTGCCGCTGGCCACCCTCACCGGCCTGCGCTGGTCGCTCGCCCTCGGCGTCCTCGGCACCGTGCTGAACCTGCTCGGCGACTACCCGTGGGCGCCCGTCGCGCCCTGGTGGCTGCTGGCCGTCGGCGCGCTGCTGCTGTACTCCGCGCCCGGCCGCCTGGCCGTCGCGGCCGGCGGCGCCCGGCTGCTGCTGCGCGGCGTCGGCCCCGGCACGTACCCGCGCGGCGGCGGCGTGCACCTGCGGCTGTGGGCCGCCGAACGGCTCGCCGAAGCCTCCGGCGCCACCGCGCTCTCCGGCTCCTGGCTGATCCGCTACGCCCGGGCGCTCGGCTGCCGGGTCGCCCCCGACGTCGACCTGCACGCCCTGCCGCCGGTCACCGGCCTGCTGCGCCTGGGCAAGGGCTGCGCCGTCGAGAACGAGGTCGACCTGTCCGGCCACTGGCTGGACGGCGACCGGCTGGAGATCGGCGCGCTGCGGATCGGCGCCGGGGCCGTGGTCGGCACCCGCTCGACGCTGCTGCCCGGCGCCAAGATCGGCAAGCGGGCCGAGGTCGCCCCCGGCTCCGGCGTCACCGGCGCGGTGCCCACCGGCCAGCGCTGGGCCGGGGCGCCCGCCGCCAAGACCAGCAAGGCCGAACGCGGCTGGCCCGGGCAGCGCCCGCCGCGCACCGCCCGCTGGGCCGCCGCCTACGGCGCCACCGGCTTCGCGCTCACCCTGCTGCCGCTGCTCGCCGCACTGCCCGCGCTGCTGATCGCCGGGCGGTTCGTCCACCCCGGCGACGGCCCCGCCCAAGCCGTCCGCGGCGCGCTGACCGCCCTCGTCCCCGCCACCCTCGCCTACGGGCTGGCCTACGCCGCGCTCGTGCTGGCCGGCGTCCGGCTGCTCTCGCTCGGCCTGCGCACCGGCTACCACCCGCTGCACGGCCGGGTCGGCTGGCAGGCCTGGACGGTCAGCCAGCTGATGGACCTGGCCCGCGAGACGCTGTTCCCGCTGTACGCCGGACTGATCACCCCGGTGTGGCTGCGGCTGCTGGGCATGCGGGTCGGCAAGGGCGCCGAGGTCTCCACCGTGCTGGCGCTGCCCAGCCTGACCAAGGTCGGCGACGGCGCGTTCCTGGCCGACGACACCCTGATCGCCCCGTACGAGCTGGGCGGCGGCTGGGTGCGGATCGGGCGGGCCGAGATCGGCGAGCGGGCCTTCCTCGGCAACTCCGGGATGACCGCGCCCGGCCGGGCCGTCCCCGACCGGGGCCTGGTCGGGGTGCTCTCCGCGACGCCGAAGAAGGCCAAGCGCGGCAGCTCCTACCTGGGCATGCCGCCGGTCAAGCTGCCCCGGGCCGCCGACACCGGCGACCTCGCCCTCACCTACGAGCCGCCCGCCCGGCTGCGCTGGGCCCGCGGCCTGACCGAACTGGCCCGGATCGTCCCGGTGCTGGCCTCCGCCGCGCTGGCCGTGCTCACCGCCGCCGCGCTCTGCGCCCTCGACCAGCCGCTGCTGTCCGGCCTCGTCCTGCTCGGCGCGGGCCTGGCCGCCTGCCTGGTCTCCGCCGCCGCCAAGTGGCTGCTGGTCGGCCGGTTCCGGGCGGTCGAGCACCCGCTGTGGTCCGGCTTCGTGTGGCGCAACGAGCTCGCCGACACCTTCACCGAGGTCCTCGCCGTGCCCTGGCTGGTCGGCCGCACCGCCGGCACCCCGCTGATGAACCTGTGGCTGCGCGCGCTCGGCGCGAAGATCGGCCGCGGCGTGTGGTGCGAGAGCTACTGGCTGCCCGAGGCCGACCTGGTCACCCTCGGCGACGGCGTCAGCGTCAACCGCGGCTGCGTGCTGCAGACCCACCTCTTCCACGACCGGATCATGCGGCTGGATACTGTGGAGCTCCGCGCGGGCGCCACCCTGGGCCCGGGCGGGATCGTGCTGCCCGGCAGCACCGTCGGCGAGCGCGCCACCCTCGGCCCGGCCTCCCTGGTGATGCGCGCCGAGACGGTGCCCGCCGACACCCGCTGGCTCGGCAACCCGATCGAAGCCTGGCAACCGCAGTGACCGCCCCCGCGCCAGGAGGAACCCCACCGGTGAGCCCCAAGCAGGCCCCCGCCGCCGACCCGTACTTCCCCCGGCACGGGGACCCGCGCTACCGCACCCACCGGTACGAGATCGCGCTCGACTACCGGCCCGGCCCCAACCGGCTGGCCGCCTCCGCCCGGATCGCCGCCATCGCCGGGCCCGAACCGCTGCGCGAGTTCACCCTCGACCTCGCCGACTTCCGGATCGGCCGGGTCCTGGTCGACGGGAAGCCCGCGCACTACGCCCACCGGGACGGCAGGCTGCGGGTCAGGCCCGCCAAGGCCCCCGCCGCCGGGGCGGTGTTCACCTGCGAGGTGCACTGGTCCGGCAACCCGCGCCCGGTCCGCAGCCCCTGGGGCGGCCTCGGCTTCGAGGAGATCACCGACGGCGCGCTGGTCGCCTCCCAGCCCGTCGGCGCCCCGTCCTGGTTCCCCTGCAACGACACCCCCGCCGACAAGGCCGCCTACCAGCTGAGCGTCACCACCGCGTCCCCGTACGCCGTGGTCACCGGCGGCCGCCTGCTCAGCCGCACCACCCGCTCCTCCGCCACCACCTGGGTGTACGAGCAGCCCGCGCCCACCGCCAGCTACCTGGTCGGGCTGGCGATCGCCCCGCTGCGGCAGGTCCCGCTGACCGAGCGGGCTCCCGGCACCGTCCCGCAGAGCGGCTGGGTGCCGCAGCCGCTGACCGCCCGGTTCGAGCACGACTTCGCCCGGCAGCCGCAGATGATGCGCCTGTTCGAGGAGCTGTTCGGCCCGTACCCGTTCGCCGAGTACACCGTCGCCGTGGTCGACGAGGACCTGGACGTCCCCGTCGAGGCGCAGGGCATGGCCACCTTCGGGCGCAACCACCTCGACGGGCGGCGCGGCTGGGAGCGGCTGGTCGCCCACGAGCTCGCCCACCAGTGGTTCGGCAACAGCGTCACCGTCGCCGACTGGCGGCACATCTGGCTCAACGAGGGCCTGGCCAAGTACGCCGAATGGCTGTGGTCCGAGCGCACCGGCGGCCCCACCGCCCAGCACCGGGCCGCCGACGCCCACCGGCAACTGCGCGCCCTGCCGCAGGACCTGGCGATCGGCGACCCCGGCAAGCGGCACATGTTCGACGACCGGGTCTACGAGCGCGGCGGCCTGACCGTGCACGCGCTGCGCCGCGCCCTCGGCGACGACGCCTTCTTCCGGCTGCTGCGCGACTGGGCCACCGCCTACCGGCACGCCGTCGCCACCACCGCCGACTTCGCCGCGCACGCCGCCCGCTACACCGACCGCCCGCTCGGCCCGCTGTTCGACGCCTGGCTGCACCGGGGCGCGTTGCCGGGGCTTCCCGGGCTGTGAGCCGTCCGGTCCTGGTGTACTGGGAGGCACGGGCCGCGAGGCCGTCCGTCGCTTCCTGAAGGATCGAGGAACTTGACTTCCTCCCCGCCCTGGGGGCGAGGGTTCCCCTCAGCCTCGCGGCTGAGCCGCTGCGCGTGGGCGCGGCGGTGGGACTTCTTCCTGCTTCACCGACGACTGCCCGCCCGGAGTGCTCCGTTGAGGTCTTACACCGTCTCCACAGGCTGCAACCGCCAGCCCGGCGGCCAGGATGTTGCGTGCCGCGTTCACGTCCCGGTCGTGGACCGCACCGCAGGCGCACTCCCATGCGCGGACGTTCAGCGGCATCGCGTTGCGGATGGTCCCGCAGGCCGAGCACAGCTTGGAGCTGGGGAACCACCGGTCGACGGTGATCAGCTCGCGGCCGTACCACTGGGCCTTGTACTCCAGCATGGACCGCAGCTCGGTCCACGAGGCGTCCGAGATCGCCCGGGCGAGACTGTGGTTCCCCAGCACGTTGCGGGCCGTCAGGTCCTCGATCACGACCGTTTGGTTTTCGCGGACGAGTCGAGTGGTGAGCTTGTGGAGGAAGTCACGCCTGCGGTCGGCGATGCGGGCGTGCAGCCGGGCGACCTTGACACGGGCCTTGTCCCGGTTGCGGGAGCCCTTGGCCTTGCGGGCCAGCTCCCGCTGGGCCCTGGCCAGGCGCTCGCGGTCGGCGCGCTCGAACTTCGGGTTGGCGACCTTCTCGCCGGTGGAGAGCGTCACCAGGCTGGTGATCCCGGCGTCGACACCGACAGCCGCGTTGACCGGAGCGGGCATCGACGGCCGGTCCTCGCACAGCAGCGAGACGAACCAGCGCCCCGAAGCGTCCTGCGACACGGTCACCGTGGAGGGAGCCGCGCCCTCGGGCAGCGGACGGGACCACACGATGTCCAGCGGCTCCGCCATCTTCGCCAGGGTCAGCCGGCCGCCTTGGTAGCGGAACGCGCTGGTGGTGTACTCGGCGGAGCGGCGGGACTTCTTCCTCGACTTGAAGGTCGGGTACTTCGCCCGCTTCTGCCAGAAGTTGGAGAACGCCCCCTGCAGGTGTCGCAGCGACTGCTGCAACGGCACGGACGACACCTCGGACAGGTACGCCAGTTCCTCCGTCTTCTTCCACGCCGTCAGCATCGCCGACGTGGCGTTGTAGTTCACCCGCTCCCGACGCAGCGTCCACGCCTCGGTACGAGCCCGCAACGCCATGTTGTAGACCTTCCGCACGCAACCGAAGGTGCGCGACAGCTCAGCCGCCTGCGCATCGGTCGGGTAGAAGCGGAACTTGAAAGCCCGCTTCACGTGGGTGGCCGCCATGTCTCACACGCTACCACCCCTGTATGTGACCATGTGAAGCATCATCAACTACCGGTGCACCGTACCGCCTTGACGGCGGTTCGGCTTCCCCTGCCCCGCTACGCGGGAGCTTCGTTTCCTCCCCGGCTGAAGCCGGGGGTATCCACGAAGGAGATCCGATGAGCACGCACTACGACGTGGTCGTCCTGGGCGCCGGCCCCGGCGGCTACACCGCCGCCGTCCGCTCCGCCCAGCTCGGCCTGCGCACCGCCGTGATCGAGGCCAAGTACTGGGGCGGCGTCTGCCTCAACGTCGGCTGCATCCCCTCGAAGGCCCTGCTGCGCAACGCCGAGCTCGCGCACACCGTCCTGAACGAGGCCGGGCTGTACGGCATCGAGGTCGACGGCAAGGTGTCCTTCGACTACGGCAAGGCGTTCAGTCGCTCCCGGCAGGTCGCCGACGGCCGGGTCAAGGGCGTCCACTACCTGATGAAGAAGAACGGCATCACCGAGTACGACGGCTGGGGCACCTTCGTCGACGACCACACCCTCCAGGTCAAGCTCGCCTCCGGCGGCTTCGAGATGGTCACCTTCGACCACTGCGTCATCGCGGCCGGCGCCACCACCCGGCTGCTGCCCGGCACCTCGCTCAGCGAACGGGTCGTCACCTACGAGGAGCAGATCCTCACCGAGCGGCTGCCGGAGTCGATCATCATCGCGGGCGCCGGCGCGATCGGCGTCGAGTTCGCGTACGTGCTGCACAACTACGGCGTCAAGGTCACCGTCGTCGAGTTCCTGGACCGGATGGTGCCGCTGGAGGACGCCGACGTCTCCGCCGAACTCGCCAAGCAGTACCGCAAGCTGGGCATCCAGGTGCTCACCTCCACCCGGGTCGACACCATCGACGACTCCGACCCGAACAAGCCGGTGAAGGTCACCGTCACCCGGGACGGCAAGCAGGAGGTGCTGGAGGCCGACAAGGTCCTGCAGGCGATCGGCTTCGTGCCGCGGGTGCAGGGCTACGGCCTGGAGGTCACCGGCGTGCAGCTCACCGAGCGCGGCGCCATCGCCGTCGACGGGCGCGGCCGCACCAGCGTCGAGCACATCTTCGCGATCGGCGACGTCACCGCGAAGCTGATGCTCGCGCACGCCGCCGAGGCGATGGCCGTGATCGCCGCCGAGACCATCGCCGGGGCCGAGACGATGGAGATCGACTTCGTGATGGTCCCGCGCGCCACCTACTGCCAGCCGCAGGTCGCCAGCTTCGGGTACACCGAGGCGCAGGCCCGGGAGAAGGGCTACGCCGTCAAGGTCGCCAAGTTCCCGTTCACCGCCAACGGCAAGGCGCACGGCATCGGGCACCCGGTCGGCTTCGTCAAGGTGATCTGCGACGAGACCCACGGCGAACTGCTCGGCGCCCACCTGATCGGCCCCGAGGTCACCGAACTGCTGCCGGAACTGACGCTGGCCCAGCAGTGGGACCTGACGGTGCACGAGGTCGGCCGCAACGTGCACGCCCACCCGACGCTGGGCGAGGCCGTCAAGGAGGCCGTCCACGGCCTGGCCGGACACATGATCAACATGTAGTGCCGCCGTCCGGGTGAGCGACCGCCGCCCCGGTGCCCGCCGCTGGTACGGCGGCGCGCCGGGGCGGTACCTCTTCGGTCCCCCGAGGAGCCAGGAGCCGCCGATGGACACCCCCGCCCCCTACCTGACGGTCGACGAGCGCACCGCGGCCGGCCGCGCCGCCCGGGCGCGCGCCCCGCGCTCCACCGCCGGGCACTGGCGGCCCGCCGCCGACCGCCCCGACCCGCTCGCGGTGCTGCGCGCCCAGGCGGAGGGCCGCCTGCCCGACCTGGTGCCGATCCGCGACGGCCGGATGGCCGCGTCCCCGTTCGCCTTCCTGCGCGGCGCGGCCGCCGTGATGGCCGGCGACCTGGCCGGGGCCCCCGACAGCGGGCTGACCGTCCAGCTCTGCGGCGACGCCCACCTGGTCAACTTCGGGCTGTTCGCCTCGCCCGAGCGCGCCCTGCTGTTCGACCTGAACGACTTCGACGAGACGCTGCCCGGCCCGTTCGAGTGGGACGTGCAGCGCCTGGCCGCCAGCCTGGCCGTCGCCGCGCAGGAGAACGGCGAGGGCCCCGAGGAGGCCCGCCGGGTGGTGCTGGACGCCGTCCGCGCCTACCGCGAGCACATCCGGCTGCTGGCCGGCCTCGGCGAACTCCCGGTCTGGTACCGGCGGATCGACGCCGACGAACTGCTCGCCAGCCTCAAGGGCGGGCGCCGCCGCCGCACCGAGGCCGGCCTGGCCGCCGCCCGCCGCCGCGACAGCCTGCAGGCCGCCGGCAAGCTCACCGAGACCACCGCGAGCGGCCGGCGCCGCTTCAAGGACCAGCCCCCGCTGATCGAGCACGTCGGCTTCGACACCGACGAGGTGCACGGCATGCTCGCCGACTACCGGGCCACCCTCCCCGAGGAGCGCGGCCGGCTGCTCGACCGCTACCGGTACGTCGACACCGCCCGCAAGGTGGTCGGCGTCGGCAGCGTCGGCACCCGCTGCTTCGTCGTCCTGCTCCAGGGCCGGGACGCCGACGACCCGCTGGTCCTCCAGGTCAAGGAGGCCCAGGCGTCCGTCCTGGAGCCCTACGCCGGGCCCAGCCGGTACGACCACCACGGGCAGCGGGTGGTCGCCGGGCAGCGGCTCACCCAGGCCGCGAGCGACATCTTCCTCGGCTGGATGACCGGCCCCGCCGGGCGGCACTTCTACTGGCGGCAGCTGCGCGACATGAAGGGCTCCGCCGAGGTCGGCGCGATGACCACCCGGGGCCTGCGCGCCTACGCCGCCCTGTGCGGCACCGCCCTGGCCCGGGCCCACGCCCGCTCCGGCGACCGGATCGCCATCGCCGCCTACCTCGGCCGCGGCGACTCCTTCGACCGCGCGGTGGCCGCCTTCGCCCACCGCTACGCCGAGCTCAACACCGCCGACCACGCCCGCCTCGCCGACGCCGTCGCCTCCGGCGAGGTGCGGTCCGAAGACGCCTGATCCCTCCCCGTTTGCGGACCGCCCCGGCCCGGGGGGTGATGGAGACAGCGAAGGCCCGCACCACCACCCGGAGGCAGCAGTGACCCACCACAAGTCGAACAAGGCGGTCGAGGGCGACCCGGACACCGGCCACGGCGGCGGCCTGCCGCGGCGGCCCGACGAGGCCGAACTGGAGGACCGCACCGAGGAGGACCGCGCGGAGGTCGGACTGGACCCCGACCCCGGCGACGGCCCCGGCGAGGGGGACGGCGAGGGGGACGGGGACGGGGCGGTGTAGCCGCTCTCCCCGTCCGCACGCGGACACCGCGCCCCCGGATCGGCATATGCCGATCCGGGGGCGCGGCGCGAACGCGGGGCGGTGGCGTGTTTGGTTTCTCCGCAGTCGGCCACGCGCCTCAGTGCTGGAATGTGAAGGAGGCGTGTGCAAATGATCACCGAGCAACAGATCCGTTCCATGCTGCACCAGCCCGTCCACGACGCCGAAGGCAACAAGATCGGCAAGGCCGACCACCTCTACCTGGACGACTCCACCGGAAAGCCCGAGTGGGTCAGCGTGAAGACCGGCCTGTTCGGCTCCAGTGAGTCGTTCGTCCCGATCCGTGACGCCCACGTGGTCGACGGCCACCTCCAGGTGCCCTACGCCAAGGAGAAGGTCAAGGACGCGCCGAACGTCGACGTGGACAACGGCGGCCACCTCTCCGAGGAGGAGGAGCGCCGGCTGTACAGCCACTACGGCATCGCCTGGGACGATGCCTGGAAGGCCGCGAACCAGCCCGGTGAGGGCGGGTGGGCCCACGCCCAGGGCGGCACGGGCACCGGCACGGGCGCGGCCGGAACGGCTGGGGCTGCGGGAGCCGCCGGGGCGGCCGGCGCGGCGTCGGCCAAGCCCGCGACGGGCCGTACCACCGGGACCGGCACCCGCCTGACCGGCACCCCCGGCACCCCCGGCACCCCCGGCGCCACGGGCAAGACCGGAGCCGCCGGAACCACCGGAGCCGTCGGTCTGTCCGGCACCACCGCGGCCGGTACGGCCGGCACCCGTCCCGGGTCCGCCGCCTCCGCGACCTCCGCGACCTCAGCGGCGGCCGCCGCCCCGGGCCGCGCCGCCCGGGACACCGGCCGGCCGGAGCGGAGCGACGACGCGATGACCCGCTCCGAGGAGCGGATGCACGTCGGCATCGAGCGGTACGAGACCGGGCACGCCCGGCTGCGCAAGTACGTCGTCACCGAGGAGGAGCAGCAGACCGTGCCGGTGCGGCACGAGGAAGTCCGGATCGTGCGCGAGCCGATCACCGAGGCCAACCGGGGCGAGGCGCTGTCCGGCGACCCCATCTCGGAGGCCGAGTACGACGTGGTCCTGCACGGCGAGCGGCCGGTGGTGCGCACCGAGGCCGTCCCGGTGGAGCGGGTGCGCCTGGTGACCGAGGAGCACGTCGAGCAGCGGACCGTCACCGGCGAGGTGCGCAAGGAGCGCATCGAAGCCGAACTCCCCGACGGTGAGAAGAAGTTGCCGCCGACCACCGGAAAGGACACTCCCGGCCGGGGGCGTCACCGGTGACACCGCCCGGCGGGGCCCGGTCCTAGGACCGGGCCCCGCCGACGGCGAGTGGAACGACCGAGGGAGGCCGACATGGCGTGGTTGCTGCTGATCGTGCTGATCGCCGTGGTGTTCGGGTTCGTCGGCGTGCTGGTGAAGGGCCTGCTGTGGCTGCTGGTCATCGGCGCGGTGCTGTTCGTCGCCGCCCTGCTGGTGGCCGGCGTGCGGATGGGCCGCGGTCGGCACTCCACCCCGCGCTAGCCGGGCTCTACCGGGTGAGCGGAGCCCCGAAACCGGTGACGGCACCGGGAGCCCCGGTCGTGCCCCCGGCCGTGCCCGACCAGATGGTCACCCGGCCGGCCGGGTCCTGCCCGTACAGGTCCGGAACACCGTCACCGGTCAGGTCGCCGGCCGAGCCGACGACGGGGTACGCGGTCGGATCGACGCCACCGCCGATGACGGTGCCCCGGGCCGGATCGGCCAGCGCGGAGAAGTCGACGGCGCAGTTGGCGGCGGGATCCCTGGTGATCGGGTAGGAGAGGATCCGGCCGGTGCTGCGCTCGCGGGTCCACAGGGTGGCCTGCGAGGTGGTGGTCGTCGTTCCGGCGGCGTCGGTGCAGGTGGTGGTGCCGTTGGCGGGGCCGGGACCGATCAGGTCGTAGTCGCTCCAGTCGAGGCCGGAGAGCAGGGTGTCCGTCGTGGCGAGCAACTTGACGTTGTTGCTCCCGGGGGAGAACAGCCAGAGCTTCGTGCCGATCACCGCGACGAGATTGGTCCGGGCCGGGGTGCCGGCGGTCTCGTTGTTGACGGAGCCGAGGGCGAGGACCTGGGTGGCGTTGCTCCAGTCGGTGCCGAGTTCGGACGGGCAGGTGATCGCGGCGCCGCCGTCGACGCAGGTGACCGCGCCCTGTATGACGCTGCCGTTGAGGTAGAACGAGGTGAAGGAGGAGGAGCCGGTGGACGAGTTCTGGTACAGGTACAGCTGCTCGTCCCCGGCCGGGTGGGCGATCAGTTCGTCGAAGTAGACGCCCCCGCGCAGTGAGCCGCGGTGGGTGACCTGGACGCCCTGCCAGGTGCCGGTGGGCGAGCTGGCCGCTTGCGAGACGATCCGGCCCGTGTCGACCGTGCCGGTGCCGCCCTGGACGGCGCGGAGGTCGCCGGCGCTGTCCGGCAGCAGGACGTCGGGGTGCCCGTCGCGGGTGACGTCGCCGTAGACGACGGCCTGGCCGAGGTCGGCCGCACCGGCGGCCGGGACTCCGAGCAGGCCCAGTCCGAGCGCGCCGGAGGCGGCCAGCGCGATCAGGCGCGGCAGCTGTCGCGCCCCCGGGACGGAATTTCTCTTGGTCATGGGTCGCACCCGATTTCTGTGAGCCGCCGACCGGACGGAAGGCGGTGGTTCCTTGATGTCTCCGAGGCCTTCGGGGACGGGCCTCAGGCCCGCAGCACGGAGCGCTCCGCCGCCAGGTGCTCGTACGGGCGGTCGCCGTGGACGCCCGGGGCGCGGGGCGGGGCGGGGGCGGGGCCGGTCAGGGAGCCGGAGCGGACGTCGTACGTCTCGTCGCAGAGGTTCTCGTAGCGGGGGACGGGCAGGGCGCGGGAGTCGAAGAGTGCGGCGCAGGCGTCCCGACTCGTGGGCCCGGCGGTGATGTCCATGCCCCGTAGGGTGCCACGCGGCACTGTCGGCGGACGTGCCGGAGCCCCGTCGGCGGGGGTGCCGGCCGACGGGGCTCCGGGGAGGGGTCAGGAGGGTTGCGGGCTGCCGATCGAGCAGACCAGTTCGCCGTCCTTCGCGTCGGCGACGATGGTGTCGCCGGGGCGCAGGTCGCCGCCGAGCAGCATGGTGGCGAGGCGGTTGTCGAGCTGGGTCTGGATGGTGCGGCGCAGCGGGCGGGCGCCGAACTCGGGCTGGTGGCCCCGGTCGACCAGCCAGTCCTTGGCGGCGGCGGTCACCTCCAGCTCCATCCCCTGCGCCCTGACCCGGCGTTCGGAGTTGGCGAGCATCAGGTCGACGATCCGCAGCAGGTCCTCGGCGTCCAGCGCGTCGAAGACGATGATGTCGTCGATCCGGTTGAGGAACTCGGGCAGGAAGCGCCCGCGCAGCTCCTCCATCAGCCGGTCGCGGATCTCCTCGGTCTCGCCCTTGTGGGCCAGGATCAGCTGCGAGCCGATGTTGGAGGTCATGATGACCACGGTGTTGCGGAAGTCGACGGTGCGCCCCTGCGCGTCGGTCAGGCGCCCGTCGTCGAGGACCTGCAGCAGCGCGTTGAAGACGTCCGGGTGGGCCTTCTCGATCTCGTCGAACAGCAGCACGCTGTACGGGCGGCGGCGCACCGCCTCGGTGAGCTGCCCGGCCTCGTCGTAGCCGACGTACCCGGGCGGGGCGCCGACCAGGCGGGAGACGGTGTGCTTCTCCTGGAACTCGCTCATGTCGAAGCGGACCAGCCGGTCCTCGTCCCCGAAGATCAACTCGGCCAGGGCCTTGGCGAGTTCGGTCTTGCCGACGCCGGTCGGGCCCAGGAACAGGAAGGAGCCGACCGGCCGGTCCGGGTCGGCCATGCCGGCCCGGCTGCGGCGCACCGCCTCGGAGACCGCGACCACGGCCCTGTCCTGGCCGATCACCCGGTCGTGCAGCTCGTCCTCCAGCTTCAGCAGCCGGGCCTTCTCGTCCTCGGTGAGCTGGGAGACCGGGATGCCGGTCTGCCGGGACAGCACGTCGGCGATGTCGTCGACGGTCACCGAGACCACGCCCTCGCGGCGCTCCTCGACCTCGGCGGTCCGCGCCTCCAGGTCGGCGATCCGGGACTTCAGCTCGGAGGCCCGGGAGAAGTCCTCGGCGGCCACCGCCTCGTCCTTCTCGCGGCGCAGCTTGGCGAGCTCGTCCTCGCGGCCGATCACCTCGGTGGAGCGGCCCAGGCCGCGCAGCCGGACCCGCGCGCCGGCCTGGTCGACCAGGTCGATGGCCTTGTCGGGCAGGAAGCGGTCGGAGACGTACCGGTCGGAGAGGTCGGCGGCGGCGCGCAGCGCCTCGTCGGTGAAGCGGACCTGGTGGTGCGCCTCGTAGGAGTCGCGCAGGCCCTCCAGGATCTGCACGGTCTCCTCGACCGAGGGCTCGGGGATCAGCACCGGCTGGAAGCGGCGCTCCAGTGCCGGGTCCTTCTCGATGTGCTTGCGGTACTCGTCGATGGTGGTGGCGCCGATGACGTGCAGCTCGCCGCGGGCCAGCGCGGGCTTGAGCATGTTGCCGGCGTCCATCGCGCCCTCGCCGCCGGCGCCCGCGCCGACCACGGTGTGCAGCTCGTCGATGAACAGGACGGTCGAGTCGGCGGCCTCGCGGACCTCGTCGATGACGTTCTTCAGCCGCTCCTCGAACTCGCCCCGGTACTTGGAGCCGGCGACCAGCCCGGACAGGTCGAGCGAGACCACCCGCCGGTCCTTCAGGGTGGAGGGCACGTCGCCGGAGACGATCCGCTGGGCCAGGCCCTCCACGATGGCGGTCTTGCCGACGCCGGGCTCGCCGATCAGCACCGGGTTGTTCTTGGAGCGCCGGGAGAGGATCTCGACGGTCTGCTCGATCTCCTCGGCCCGGCCGACCACCGGGTCCAGCTTGCCGAGCTTGGCGTCCGCGGTGAGGTCGCGGCCGTACTCGTCCAGGGTCGGGGTCCTGCTCTCGGCCTTCGCGGGCGCCCGCTCGCCCCGGGCGGCGGCCTCGGCGCCGCGCTGCAGCCGGGAGGGGTCGGCGCCCTGGGCGCCGAGCAGGCGGCCGGTCGCCGAGTCGGGGTCGTCCAGCAGGGCGGCCAGGATGTGCTCGGGGCCGATGTAGGAGACGCCGGCGGCCTGCGAGCGGGCGTGCGCGCCGATCAGGACGCGCTTGGCGGCCGGGGTGAGGCCCGGGTCCACGGACGGGTCGGCGGCGCCGGCCGGCAGGCTGCGCTCCAGGGCGGCGGCCAGCCCGTCCGGGTCGGCGCCGGCCTGGGCGAGCAGGCTCCGGGACGGGTCGACCCGGGTGGCGGCCCACAGCAGGTGCGGGGTGTCCAGGTCGGTGCTGCCGTCCTCCTGGGCGCGCAGCTCGGCGCGGGCGATCAGGTCGCGGGCGGACTCGGTCAGCAGCCGCCCGATCGGGACGCGCTGCACGGCGGGCGGGGAGGCGGCCGGGTTGAGGCCGAAGAAGCGGTTGAGCAGTTCGGAGAAGGCGTCGTCGGAGCCGAAAGAGCCGAAGCCGGGCACGGTCATCGTGAGGGCACTCCCATGGGCGGACGGGCAGCAGTCCCCCCGAACTATGCCAATGCTTGATATAGGCCGCTGAACGGGGTGATCCGGACAGGTGGCTGAGGCGGTGCACGGCCGGTTCCCAGCCGGCTTCCAGGAACTTGGGACAGGCATTACCAGCCCATGGGACTCTGATGACCGACATGCTCCAGCGGGCACCCCGGGCCGACCGCCCGGGGTGCCCGCGCACGTGCCACGGGGGGACAGGCCATGCCGACCACGGACCGCGCCGCCGGGCGGCGGGGCCTCGACGCGCTGCTGCGCCGCTCCCCGCTCCAGCCGGTCTTCCGGGCCCACGCCGCCCGCCGCCTCGCCGTGCTCGCCTACCACGGCATCGACGACCCGGCCGCCTTCCGGGCCCAGATGGAGCGGCTGGCCCGCACCGCCCGCCCGGTCGGGGTCGACGAGGTCGCCCGGGCCGCCGAGCACCGCCGCCCGCTGCCCGACCGCAGCGTGCTGGTCACCTTCGACGACGGCGACCGCACCGTGCTCACCGAGGCGCTGCCCGTCCTGGCCCGGCTCGGCGTCCCCGCCGCCGCCTACGTGATCACCGACCTGGTCGGCGGCGACCAGCCGTACTGGTGGACCGAGGCCGCCCACCTGGTCGCCCACGGCGGCCGGGCCGACGCGCTGCCCGGGCTGGACCCGTCCGCCGCCGTCCGCCGGCTCAAGGCGCTGCCCGACGCCGAACGCCGCAGCGCCCTGGCCGAGTTGCGCGCCACCGCCACCCGGCAGGCGCCCCGGCAGCGGCAGTTGAGCCGCGACGACCTGCACGCCCTGGCCGACGCCGGGCTGGCGATCGGCAACCACACCGCCTCCCACCCCTGCCTCGACCGCTGCGACGACGCCGACATCGACGCCCAACTCCTCGCCGCCCACGACAAGCTGACCCGGTGGATGGGCTGTCCACCGACCAGCTTCGCCTACCCCAACGGCAACTACGACCCGCGCGCCGACCGGGTGCTGCGCACCCTCGGGTACCGTACGGGTTTCCTGTTCGACCACCGGCACGCCGAACTGGCCCCGGCGCACCGGCTGCGGATCAGCCGGCTGCGGGTCAACTCGCACACCGGACGGGACCGTTTCGACACCATCCTGTCCGGCCTGCACCCGGCCGTGCACCGGCTGCGCGGCGGCCGTTGAGCGTCACGAAGGAGGGGGACCGGTGCCGGAGATCCACCGCACGCCCGAGCTGGACGGCGAACTCGTGCACGACTGGCGGGAGTTGATCGACCAGGATCCGGAAGGATCGTGGTTCGCCGGGCCGGACTGGGTGCTCGCCTGGTGGCGCACCCTGGGCGCCGGACGAGGCGGCGAGATCGCGGTGTGGCGCGGCCCGGACGGCCGGGCCGAAGCGGTGCTGCCGCTCGCCGCCACCCGGCTGCGCGCGCACCGCAAGCTGCCCGTCGAGGTGCCCGCGCTCACCCTGCTCGGCACCGGCCCGGGCGCCGCCGACCACTGCGGGCCCGCCGTCCGCCCGCACCGGCGCGCCGAAGTCGCCGCGTGGCTGGCCGAACGCTCCCGCCGCACCACCCTGTGGCTGCCCGAACTGGACGCCGCCCACACCGGCCTGCTGCCGCCCGGTGCCCGCCCCGTCACCCGCTCCGCCTGCCCGCGCGCCGACCTCGCGGACGGCCCCGACCGGCTCGGCTCCCGGGACTTCCGGGCCGCCAACCGGCGCGCCCGCCGCCGCCTCGCCGCCGCCGGCGTCAGCTTCCACTGGCTGCCGCCCGGCGCCGCCGACCCGGCCCTGCTGGACGACCTGCACCGGCTGCACCGGCTGCGCCGCGAGGCCGTCGCCGACGGGGCCGGCAGCTTCACCGCCGACCGGCTGCCGCCGCACCGGCTGCTGGTCCGGGGCGCCGCGCCCGGCCGCGGCCCGGCCTTCCAGCTCGCCCGCCACGGCGAGGAGTTGGTGGGCGTGCTGTACGGCTTCCGGTGGGCCGACCGGTTCGCCTACTACCAGACCGGCTGGGACCCGCGCTGGGCCGCCGAGTCGCTGGGCACCGCGCTGGTCGACGCGGCGATCCGCAACTGCGCCGCCGAGGGCGTGCGGACCTTCGACTTCCTGCGCGGCCGCGAGCCGTACAAGTACCGGTTCGGCGCGATCGACCGCACCGACACCGGCTGGCTGCTGCCGCGCGGCCCGGGCGGTGCGCTGCTCTCGCTCAAGCACCGCCTGCGCCGGGACGGTTGACGGGGCGTCAGGCCCCGACGTCGCCGTCCAGGTAGACCCACTCGCCCTGGTGGCGGACGAAGCGGCTGCGCTCGTGCAGCGCGTCGGACCGGCCGCCCTCCAGGTAGTGGGCGCGGAACTCGACGGTGCCCTCGGTGTGGAACGGGCCGCCCTCGGTGGAGCCCAGGACCTCCAGGCGCTCCCAGCGCAGCGAGGGGTCGAAGTCGATCGCGGCGGGCCGGGTGTCCGGGTGCCAGGAGCGCAGCAGGTACGGCTCGTCGCGGACCGCGAAGGCGCTGAACCGGGAGCGCATCAACTGCTCGGCGCTGCTCGCCGCGGCCTCGCCGCGGTGCAGCCGGCCGCAGCACTCGGCGTACGGGGCGGGTCGGCCGCAGGGGCAGTCGGTCGGGGCGGCGGGGGAGGGGGTGCGTCGGCGGGCCATGTGGTCCATTATCGCGCGGACCGGGCCCCGTCCGGGCGGTGTGATTGTCGACTTCTTCCCGCTTCGTCCCGGTGTGGCGCGGGCATGGCTCCGCGCGGCGCGGGCAGGATGGTGCGGGTGCCGCGCCCCGGCGCGGCAGCGGAGAGGACGACCGTCGGCGAGGGCGAAGGGAACCGCGATGAGCGACCACCACCACAACGTGCTGCTGCTCGGCTTCACCGATCCGGCGGACTGCCGCCGGGCCTACGAGGACGCGATGCACCTGCCCGGGCTGCGGCAGGTCGCGGTGCTGGAGCGGGACGCCGAGGGCATCGTCGACATCCCGGAGAGCCACATCCGCGGCGCCGGCGTCCCCACCGTCGGCTCCGGCCTGGTCGGCGGCCTGGTCGGGCTGCTCGGCGGTCCGATCGGCGTGCTGCTGGGCTTCGCCGCGGGTGCGGCGATCGGCAACGCCGCCGAGCAGAGCGAGATGACCGACGGCGGCGCCGGGCTGATCGTGCTCTCCTCCCGGGTCGGCAACGGGCGGGCGCTGCTGGTGGCCGACCTGGTCGAGCACGAGACCGGGCCCGCCGACGAACTGGCCGCCAAGTACGGCGCCCCGGTGGAGCGGATCTCCGCCGAGCAGTTCGCCGAGCAGGTCCGGATCGCCAAGGAGCAGGCCGGCGAGGAGTGAAGGGCGGGCGGCCGGGGAGCGCTCAGAAGTACGGGCGGTAGCCGTCCTTGAGCCGGTCGAGGTCGCGTCGCTCCCGCTTGGTCGGCCGCCCGGCGCCCCGCTCGCGCCGGGCGACGGCGGCCGGCCGCTCCTCGCGCGGCGGCGGCGGGGGGCTGTGGTCCACGTAGCAGGTCTCGGCGACGGGGGCGCCGACCCGCTTGGCGATCGGCCGCACCACCCGCACGACCCGCTCCCGCCCCTCGACCCGCACCCGCACGTCGTACCCCGGCTTGACGTGCTGCGCGGGCTTCGCGGTGGCCCCGTTCACCTTCACGTGCCCGGCCCGGCAGGCCGCGCCCGCCGCCGAGCGGGTCTTGATCAGCCGGACCGCCCAGATCCAGCTGTCGATCCGCACGCTCGCCTCGTCCGCACTCATGGCACGACTCTAGCTCCGCCGTGTCCTCGCTCACGATTGTGCAACTAGTTGCACTGCCGGTCCGCCGCGCCCTACCGTTGGGTAACAAATCCCGACCGGAGGCGTCGATGACCGCTGCGTACCCCCACCTGCTGGCCCCGCTCGACCTGGGCTTCACCACCCTGCCGAACCGGGTGGTGATGGGCTCCATGCACGTCGGGCTGGAGGAGGCGGAGCACGGCTTCGAGCGGATGGCCGCCTTCTACGCGGAGCGCGCCCGCGGCGGCGTCGGCCTGATCGTCACCGGCGGCATCGCCCCCAACGAGGCCGGGCGGCCCTGGGCGGGCGGTGCCAAGCTCACCACCGAGGCCGAGGCCGCCGAGCACCGCGTGATCACCGACGCCGTGCACGCCGCGGGCGGGAAGATCGCCCTGCAGATCCTGCACTTCGGCCGGTACGCCTACCACGAGGCCCTGGTCGCCCCGTCCCCCCTGCAGGCCCCGATCAGCCCGTACGTCCCGCACGAGCTCACCGCCGAGCAGGTCGAGCAGACGATCGAGGACTTCGCGCGCTGCGCCGAACTCGCCCGCTCGGCCGGGTACGACGGCGTGGAGGTGATGGGCTCCGAGGGCTACCTGATCAACGAGTTCACCGCCGCGCAGACCAACCACCGCACCGACGGGTGGGGCGGCTCGTACGAGAACCGGATGCGCTTCCCGGTCGAGGTCGTCCGGCGGGTGCGCGAGCGGGTCGGACCGGACTTCATCCTGGTCTACCGGCTCTCCATGCTCGACCTCGTTCCCGGCGGGTCCACCTTCGACGAGGTGGTCCGGCTCGCGCGGGAGGTCGAGGCGGCCGGGGCGACCATCATCAACACCGGCATCGGCTGGCACGAGGCCCGGATCCCCACCATCGCCACCTCGGTGCCGCGCGGCGCCTACGCCTGGGTGACCAGGAAGCTGATGGGCGAGGTCGGCATCCCGCTGGTCACCACCAACCGGATCAACACCCCCGAGGTGGCGGAGGAGTTGCTCGCCACCGGGCACGCCGACCTGGTCTCGCTGGCCCGGCCGATGCTCGCCGACCCCGCCTTCGTCAACAAGGCCGCCGCCGGCACCCCCGAGGCGATCAACACCTGCATCGGCTGCAACCAGGCCTGCCTGGACCACACCTTCAGCGCGAAGATCACCTCCTGCCTGGTCAACCCGCGCGCCTGCCACGAGACCGAACTCGTCCTCGCCCCCACCCGCCGCGCCAAGCGGATCGCCGTGGTCGGCGCCGGACCGGCCGGGCTCGCCTTCGCCACCTCCGCCGCCGGCCGCGGCCACCACGTCACCCTGTTCGACGCCGCGGACGAGATCGGCGGGCAGCTGAACGTCGCCCGGCGGGTGCCCGGCAAGCAGGAGTTCGACGAGACGCTGCGCTACTACCGGCACGAACTCGCGCGCACCGGCGTCGAGTTGCGCCTCGGGGCGGTCGTCGGCCCGGACGGGCTGACCGGCTGGGACGAGGTCGTGCTCGCCACCGGCGTCACCCCGCGCACCCCCGAGATCGACGGCGTCGACCACCCCAGCGTGCTCGGCTACCTGGACGTGCTGCAGGGCCGCGCCAAGGCCGGCGAGCAGGTCGCGGTGATCGGCGCGGGCGGCATCGGCTTCGACGTCGCCGAGTACCTCACCGACCCGGGCAGCGGCGACTTCCTCGCGCAGTGGGGCGTCGACCGCGAGTACGCCGGCCCCGGCGGCCTGACCGCCCCCGACCGGCCCGCGAGCCCGCGCCGGGTCTTCCTGCTCCAGCGCAAGAGCGGCAAGGTCGGTGCCGGGCTCGGCAAGACCACCGGCTGGATCCACCGCACCGAACTGCGCCACCGCGGCGTGGTGATGGTCCCCGGCGTCGAGTACCGCCGGATCGACGACGCGGGCCTGCACGTCACCGTGGACGGCGAGGAGCAGGTGCTGCCCGTGGACACCGTGGTGCTCTGCGCCGGCCAGGAGCCCCGCCGCGACCTGCTCGACGCCCTGCGCGAGCGCGGCGTCGAACCGCACCTGATCGGCGGCGCGGACGTGGCCGCCGAACTCGACGCCAAGCGCGCCATCGACCAGGGCACCCGGCTCGCGGCCGCGCTCTGACGGCGTGCCCCGGGGGAGGGGGCCGTGCGGCACCGGCGCGGCCCCTCGACCTCCCCGTCCCGGTCCGGCGGCCGTCGTCCGCACCGCGGCGCGGGGCGTCGGCGGGCCGCCGACAGGGCGGTGGAACGGGCCTGGGCACGGGCCCTGCGAGCCCGGGCGCGCGGACGCCCACCGGGGCCGGGGGCTCCGGTGGGCGTCGGCGGTGCTCAGTAGAGCGAGACCCCGTACGCGGAGAGGGCCTCGGTGACGGGCTGGAAGAAGGTGGTGCCGCCGGAGGTGCAGTCGCCGCTGCCGCCGGAGGTCAGGCCCAGGGCCTTGGTGCCGTCGTACAGCGGCCCGCCGGAGTCGCCGCCCTCCGCGCAGACGGTGGTCTGGATCAGGCCGCTGACGGTGCCGCCGTCGGAGTAGCGGACGGTGGCGTTCAGCGCGGTGACCTTGCCGCTGTGGGTGCCGGTGGTCGAGCCGGTGCGCTTGACGGCCTCGCCGACGTACGCGTTCGCGGCGGTGAAGCCGCCCGGGTGGCTGAGCGAGGTGTTGGTGTAGCGGACCAGGGCGTAGTCGTTGCCGGGGAAGCTGGAGCCCGCGGTGGTGCCGGCCACCGTGCTCTGGCCGGAGTTGGTGTACCAGGTGCTCGCGATGTTGCCGCAGTGCCCGGCGGTGAGGAAGTAGTACGTGCTGCCCTTGACCACGTTGAAGCCCAGCGAGCAGCGGTAGCCGCCGCCGTAGATCGCCGCGCCCGCGGACAGGCGGGGGCTGAAGGTGCCGGAGGTGCGCTCGATCTTCAGGCGGCCGGCGTCCGCCCCGGCGGCCTTGGTGAGGCGGGCGAGCGCGGCCGGGGTGACCGTGCTGTCGGCCGTCACGACGACCTTGCCGGTGGCGGCGTCGGTGTGCCAGGCGATGCCGTTGACGCCGCTGAGTTCCACCGAGTCGCCGACCCGGGCCAGGGCGGTGGCGGCGTCCGGCGCGGGAGTGGCGGCCCCGGCGGCGGGCACCGCGAGGGCGGTCGCCGCGGCGAGGGCGGCGGCGACGGCGAGCAGGCGGGCGCCGGTGCGGCGCGTGCGGGCGGGGGTGGTGCGCGTGGTCCTCACAGATCTCCTCCTGGGGGAGTGGGAGAGGCCCTGGGGTAGGGGCCGTGAGGCGCGGGCAGGGGTGGTCGGCACCGGCTCGTGGCGCGGCGCTTGATCTGACCCTGACAGGCGCTATCCGGGAGTATGCGGACGCCCGGCGGGGCTGCGCAAGACCCCGTAAAAGCTTTCCCGCCCGACCGGTCGGTCGGCAACACCGGTGCGCGGACGCCCTCCTGAGCCGATGTCACAGGTCAGCGTCCCCGCGGGCGTCCGGCCGGCCCGTACGATCGGCCGCATGTCACTGCCGCACGCGATCCTCACCGCCCTGCTGGAGAAGCCGTCCTCGGGGCTGGAGCTGACCCGGCGGTTCGACCGGTCGATCGGGTTCTTCTGGTCGGCCACCCACCAGCAGATCTACCGCGAGCTGGGGCGGCTGGAGCGCGAGGGCCTGGTCCGGGCGTCCGGGCCGGGGGCGGGGCGCGGGCAGCGCAAGGAGTACGAGGTGCTGCCGGACGGGCGGGCGGAGCTGGCCCGCTGGACCGCCCTGGCGCAGGACCCGAAGCCCGTCCGGGACGCGCTGCTGCTGCGGCTGCGGGCGGCGGCCGTGCTGGGCCTGGGCGGGCTGGAGGAGGAGTTGGCCCGGCACCGCGAGCTGCACCGGGCGCAGCTCGCGGAGTACCTGGAGATCGAGCGGCGGGACTTCCCGCCCGAGGCGGCGGCCGGGGAGAACCGGCTGCAGCACCTGGTGCTGCGCGGCGGCATCCAGTTGGAGTCGTTCTGGCTGGCCTGGCTGGACGAGGCGCTGGGGGAGACGGTGGAAGGGGCGGCGGGGAGGGCTGGGGAGGCGGTGGAGGAAGGCCGGGAATAGGGGTGGGTGGCGTGCCGTTGTCGCGGGTGGTTGAATGTTGAATCAACCTCGAAGGAGTTGAGAACGGTGCAGTTCGGCATCTTCAGCGTCGGTGACGTGACCACCGACCCCACCGACGGGCGGACCCCGACGGAGCACGAGCGGATCAAGGCCATGGTGGCCATCGCGCTCAAGGCCGAGGAGGTC
>NZ_JNWZ01000045.1 GCF_000716545.1 Kitasatospora phosalacinea | reverse complement strand
TCACCCGGTGACCCGCCTCCAACAGGTGCGCCGCCACCACGCTCCCGACGTAACCGGCACCGCCCGTGACCAGGTACTTGCCCATGCCCTTCGACCTCCGCGACTTTCGGGTGTTCGTCCTCCGGAGCATATGGCACCCGGCTGAACGCCCCCGCTCAGGCGAGTTGGTCCAGCAGCCCGGTCCTGGCGGCCAGCGCGGCGGCCTCCAACCGGGAGCGGGCACCCAGCTTGGTCAGCACCCGCTGGACGTGCGTGCGGGCCGTGGACGGGGCGATCCGCATGGCGGCGGCGATCGCCGCGGTGTCCTCGCCGTCCGCGATCCGGGCCAGCACCTGGATCTCCCGCCTGGTGAGCAGGCGCAGCAGCCGCAGCGCCTCGTCGTCCGGCTCCGCCACCGGCCACAGCAGGTGCTCGAACGCGGCCCGCAGCACGTCCACCGCGACCGCCACCTCGCCCGCCCGGACCCGCGCGATCGCCCGGTCCACCACCTCGATCCGCTCGTCGCTGCGCACGTACCCGGCCGCCCCCGCCGCGAACGCCGCCGCCACCCGGCCCGGCGCGCCCAGCGGCCCCAGCACCACCACCGCGACCTCCGGCCGCTCCCGCCGCAGCCGCCGCAGCGGCTCGAACGGGTCCTCCGCCCCGCTCCCCGTCCCAAGCAGGCACACCTCCGGCCGCCGTCCCGCCACCAGCTCCGAGACGGCCCCGCACGGCGAGCCGATCCCCAGCACCCGGTGCCCGCGCTGCTGCAGGGCGGCCCCCAGCGCCTCGGCCATCAGCCGGTGGTCGTCCACCACCACGAGCCGTGCGCTCATCCCGCCCCCTTCCCGCCCGGCCAGACAGACGCACCATCAGAGCGCACAATCGCCCGGCCCGCCAGAGCACCTCCGGAAGCGGAACCCCGGGGCCCCGGGGAGCGAGGGCGCGGAAAACGCGGAAGGCCCCGCCTCACGGCGGGGCCTTCCCGATCTGAGCCCCCATGCGGAATCGAACCGCAGACCTTCTCCTTACCATGGAGACGCTCTACCGACTGAGCTATAGGGGCTTGTTGCTCAGGTCACCTCTCGGTTCCCCTTGCGACGAGGAAGACTTTACATGCTCGGCCGACCGCTTGGGAAATCCGCTTCCTCCAGGTCGGAGGGCTAAACTGCCCGAGAAGACCCGTTCTGCCGTGCAATGTCGCCCAGCAGCCGCGAACTCCATTGCAGCGAAGGCGCGTGATCCTGTGTCAGCCCCCGGCCGCGATCGTGCTCCCGGTGATCCCGCCGCCTGGTGGGCGCTGGCCCTGCGGCCGGCCAGGCCGGTGGTGCCGCGGGTGCTGGTGGTGCGGGCGGCGCTGGGGATGGCGGTGCCGCTCGGGGCGGGGCTGCTGTCCGGGCGGCTGGCGCTGGGGGTGTTCGCCGCGCTGGGGGCGATGCACGCGACGATGAACGACCGGGTGGAGCCGCTGCGGCTGCGGGCGCCGCGGATCGCGCTGGCGCTGGCCGCCTCGACGGCCGGGATGCTGATCGGGGCGGAGCTGCAGTACCGGGGCGCGGGCGGCCTGGAGATCGGGATGGCGCTGACCCTGGTGGGCTTCGCCGGCGGGGCGCTGTCGGCGACCGGGCCGCGCGGCTCGGCGGCCGGGATGCTGCTGCTGGTGTCGGCCTCGCTGGGCGGCGGGATGGCGCTGCCGCACCCGTGGTGGGCGGCGCCCGCGATGATGCCGTGCGGGGCGGCGCTGGTGCTGCTGATGGGGTTGCGTTACCGCACCGACGTCCGCACCGATCCGCGCACCCTGGCGCTGGCCGACGTCTACCTGGCGCTCGGCGGCCTGCTCGCCGCGCTCGGCACCCCGGACGGCGCGGCCGCCCGCCGGCTGCTCACCGCCCGGCTCAACCAGATGCAGGACCTGCTGCCGCCGCCGCGCCCCGGCCGCCGCGAACCCGAGCGGCTGCACCGGCTGCGCCGCTCGTACGAGGCCGCGCTGGGCGCCACCGAGGCGGCGGCCGGGCTGCTGTGGGCGTGGCGCCCGGTGCCGCCGGAGCTGGCGGCGTTCCCGGCCCGGCTGGCCGAGCAGATCACCGGCGGCCCCGAGCCCGAGTACCCCGACTGGCGGCCCGACACCCCGTCCCGGACGGCGTTCGACGCCGCGCTGCGGGCCGCCGCCGACACCGTCGCGGGCCGCTGGGCCCCGCTGGACACCGCCGCCCCGCCCCCGCCCGACCCGTGGCGGCTGCGGGCGCGGCTGCTGTCGCGCGGCTCGGTGCGCTACGGGCTGCGGGTGGCGCTGTGCGTGGCGGTCGCCGAGGCGGCGGTCAACCTGCTTCCGCTGGAGCGCAGTTACTGGGTGCCGATGACGGTGGCGTTCGTCCTCAAGCCGGACTTGGGCTCGGTGTTCCAGCGGGCGGTCAGCCGGGCGCTGGGCACCGTGCTGGGCATCGCGGTCGCCGCGGTGCTGCTGGCGCTGACCACCGAGCCGTGGGCACTGAGCCTGGCCATCTCGCTGTGCGTGGCACTGCTGCCGTACTCGACGGCCGCGCACTACGGGCTGAACACCATCGTGATGACCCCGGTGGCGCTGCTGCTGGTGCAGCTCGGCGGGGAGAGCGGGGCGGCCGAGTTCTGGCCCCGGGTGCTGGACACCGCGCTGGCCAGCGGCATCGTGCTGGTCTTCGGCTACCTGCTGTGGCCGGAGCGGCCCCCGCACCGGATCGAGCCGGGCATCGTCACCGCCGCCGCCACCCTGCGCCGCTACCTGGCCTCGGTGGTGGCCGGGCGCTCCGCGCCGGTCGCCGAGGTGTGGCTGCGCCGCACCGCGTACCGGGCGCTGGCCGACGCCCGCCGGCAGGTGGACCTGGGCCTGGCCGAGCCCCCGCCGGCCGGGCGGCTCGCCGAGCGCTGGATGCCCACCACGGCCGCGCTGGAGCGGCTGTCCGGCGCGGTCGCCGCGTACGCCGCCCAGCTGCGGTACGGCGGGCGGGAGCCCGAGCCGGAGGTGATCGAACGGGTGCTGGGCTCGCTGGACCGGATCACCGCCGCCGCCCGCGACTACCGCCCGCCGACCGGCCGGATCGCCCGGCCGACCGGGCCGCACGACCCGGACCGCAGCGCGCTGGCCCGGGCCGCCGACGAGCTCGACCGGCTGCTGGACGGCTGACCGGCCCGGGCCGCCGGGCGGGCTCAGACCTGCTCGGCCAGCTCCAGCCAGGCCAGCTCCAGCTCCTCCTTCTCCTCGCGGACCTTGCGCAGCTTCGCGTCCAGCTCGGCGACCTTGGAGAAGTCGGCCGCGTTCTCGGCCAGTTGGGCGTGCAGCTTGGACTCCTGGTCGTCCAGCTTGGCGATCTGCCGCTCCAGCTTCTGCAGCTCCTTCTTCGCCGCCCGCAGGTCGCCCCCGGACAGCCCGGAGGACTCGGCGGCGGCCGGGACCCGGGCGGCGGCGGTGGCGGCCGCGGCCTCCGCCATCGCGGTGCGGCGCTCCAGGTACTCGTCGACGCCGCCCGGCAGCATCCGCATCCGGCGGTCGCCGAGCAGCGCGTACGCGGTGTCGGTGGTGCGCTCGATGAAGAACCGGTCGTGGCTGATCACGACCATCGAGCCGGGCCAGCCGTCGAGCAGGTCCTCCAGCTGGTTGAGCGTCTCGATGTCGAGGTCGTTGGTGGGCTCGTCGAGGAAGAGCACGTTCGGCTCGTCCATCAGCAGCCGCAGCAGCTGCAGCCGGCGCCGCTCGCCGCCGGACAGGTCGCCGACCGGCGTCCACTGCTTGTCCTTGCCGAAGCCGAACTGCTCGCACAGCTGCCCGGCGCTCATCTCCCGGCCCTTGCCCAGGTCGACCCGGCCGCGCACCTGCTCGACGGCCTGCAGGACGCGGGTGGTCGGGTCGAGCTCGGCGATCTCCTGCGAGAGGTACGCCAGCCGGACGGTCTTGCCGACCTTGATCACGCCGCCGGCCGGCTGCACGTCGCCCTCGGTGGCGTGCGCGGCCTGCATCGCCCGCAGCAGCGAGGTCTTGCCCGCGCCGTTGACGCCCAGCAGGCCGACCCGGTCGCCCGGGCCGAGCTGCCAGGTCAGGTGCTCCAGCAGCAGCTTGTCACCGGCCTTGACGGTCACGTCCTCCAGGTCGAAGACGGTGCGGCCCAGCCGGGCGTTGGCGAACTTCATCAGCTCGGACTTGTCGCGCGGCTCCGGCACGTCCGCGATCAGGGCGTTGGCGGCCTCGATCCGGTAGCGCGGCTTCGAGGTGCGGGCGGGGGCGCCGCGGCGCAGCCAGGCCAGCTCCTTGCGGGCCAGGTTCTGCCGCTTCTGCTCCTCGGTGGCCTCGATCCGGGAGCGCTCGGCGCGGGCGAACACGTAGTCCGAGTAGCCGCCCTCGTACTCGCGGACCTCGCCGCGCTGGACGTCCCACATCCGGGTGCAGACCTGGTCCAGGAACCACCGGTCGTGGGTGACGCAGACCAGCGCCGAGCGGCGGTTCTGCAGGTGCTTGGCGAGCCAGGCGATGCCCTCCACGTCGAGGTGGTTGGTGGGCTCGTCCAGCACGACCAGGTCCCACTCGCCGAGCAGCAGCTTGGCGAGGGCGATGCGGCGGCGCTCGCCGCCGGAGAGCGGGCCGATCACGGTGTCCAGGCCGTCCGCGAAGCCGGGCAGGTCGAGGCCGCCGAACAGGCCCTGGACGATGTCGCGGATCCGGGCGTCGCCGAGCCACTCGTGGTCGGCCCGGCCGGCGATCACCTCGTGCCGGATGGTGGCCTCCGGGTCGAGCGAGTCGTGCTGGGTCAGCACGGCCAGCTGCAGCCCGCCGGAGTGGGTGATCCGCCCGGTGTCCGGCTCCTCCAGCTTGGCGAGCATCCGGATCAGCGTCGTCTTGCCGTCGCCGTTGCGGCCCACCACACCGATCCGGTCGCCCTCGCTGACGCCGAGGCTCACCCCGTCCAGCAGGGCCCTGGTGCCGTACACCTTGGTGACGGACTCGATGGTGGCGAGGTTGACGGCCACGAAGCTGCACTCCTGAGGAAGGGGCTGTAACGAGCCTCCAGCCTAGTGCCGCGACCGCCCCCGGTTTCGTCCTACCGGGCCTGGTCCAGCAACGCGCGCTGCTCGGCGGTCAGTTCCAGGTCCAGCGCCGCCAGGCTCTCGTCCAGCTGCGCCACCGAGGACGCGCCGACCAGCGGGATCGCCGGCAGTTCGCCGCCGAGCAGCCAGGCCAGCACGACCTGGTTGCGGGTGGCGCCGGTCTGCCGCGCCACCTCGTCGAGCGCGGCGAGGCGGGTGGGGGTGCCGGCGTGGTCGAAGGACGGGCCGAGCGGCTTGTCCTCCCGGACGTAGCCGCCGCCGAGCAGCGGGGAGTAGGCGACCAGGGTGAGCT
Source organism: Kitasatospora phosalacinea (assembly GCF_000716545.1). Lineage (GTDB taxonomy): Bacteria > Actinomycetota > Actinomycetes > Streptomycetales > Streptomycetaceae > Kitasatospora > Kitasatospora phosalacinea. The sequence goes on along the minus strand of NZ_JNWZ01000045.1, from coordinate 72,587 downwards.
CGGGGCTCTCCTTGAGGTACGTGATCAGGTCGCCCTGGACGGCGGCCTGGTCGCCGTCCGCGCAGGTCAGGCCGGGCAGGTCGCCGCGGCGGCGCAGGTAGGTGTGGCCGTACTGGAGCACCTCGTAGCCGGGCAGGCCGGCCTGCGCGGCGATGTTCCGGGCCCGCTCGACCCGCCAGGACCAGTGGTTGGAGACGCCGAGCAGCCCGACCGTCCCCTCGTCGACGAGCTCGCCGAAGGCGTGCACGGTCTCGGCCGGCGACACCTTCGTGTCCTCGACGTGCGCGTACAGCAGGTCGAGCCGCTCGACGCCCAGGCGCTTGCGGCTGGCCTCCGAGGAGGCCCGGATCACCTCGGCGGACAGGCCCTCGCCGTTCTCGATGAACCCGGTGCCGGGGGCCTTGGGACGGGCGCCGAGCTTGGTGGCGATCACCACCTCGTCGGTGATCCCGCGGCTGGCCCGCCACCGGCCGAGCACCTCCTCGCTGGCGCCGCCCTGGCTGTCGTCCTGCCAGTACGCGTAGTTGTTGGAGGTGTCGATGAACGTGCCGCCCGCCTCGACGTACCGGTCCAGCACGGCGAAGGAGGTGGCCTCGTCGGTGAGCGTGCCGAACAGCATCGCCCCCAGGCTGAGCACGCTGACCTCGCGGCGGGTGCGCGGATCGGTTCCGATGGTGCGCTTGCGCATCCGGGTGTCCCCTCGTCTCCGCGGCCCGCCCGGTGCGGGCCGCGATGGAGAGTCTGGAACCCGGAGCGCGCTCCAGGTCAAGCAGAGGTGTGGACCACCTCGGCGCCGGGGACCGGGCCGTGGGTCGCGTGGGCGGTGCGGCAGGTGCCGGAGGCGCGGAGGGCGGCGGCGATGTGGGCGGCGGCTTCGGCGTCCTTGGCGAGGAAGGCGCAGGTGGGGCCGGAGCCGGAGACCAGGGCGGCCAGGGCGCCCGCCTCGGTGCCCGCGTGCAGGGTGTCGGCGAGGGCGGGGCGCAGCGAGACGGCGGCGGCCTGGAGGTCGTTGGCGAGGGCGGCGGCCAGCGCGACGGGGTCGCCGTCGGCGAGGGCGGCGAGCAGGGCGGGGTCGGCGTCGGGGGTGGGGACGTCGGCGAGCGAGGAGCCGAGGCCGGACTCCTCGCGCAGGCGGTCGCACTCGCGGAAGACGGCGGGGGTGGACAAACCGCCGTCGGCGACCGCGAACACCCAGTGGAACGTCCCGGAGACCGGCAGCGGCTCCAGCAGTTCGCCCCGGCCGCGGCCCAGCGCGACGCCGCCGAGCAGCGCGAACGGGACGTCGGAGCCCAGCTCGGCGGCCAGTTCCAGCAGGACGGGCAGCGGGGTGTCCAGGCCCCACAGGGCGTCGCAGGCGAGCAGGGCGGCGGCGCCGTCCGCGCTGCCGCCGGCCATGCCGCCGGCCACCGGGATGGCCTTGTCGATGTGCAGGTGGACGCCGGGGTCGGCCAGGCCGTGGTGGGCGGCGAGCAGCCGGGCGGCGCGGGCGGCCAGGTTGCCGTCGTCGAGCGGGACGGCGGCGGCGTCGGGGCCGTCGCAGCTGAGCGTGACGCCCTCGCCGGGGGCGGCGGTGACCTGGTCGCCGAGCGCGACGGCGAAGAAGACGTTCGCCAGGTCGTGGTAGCCGTCGGGGCGGACCCCGCCGACGCCGAGCTGGACGTTGACCTTGGCGGGGACCCGGACCGTGACCATGTTCAGTGTTCCTCCGCTGCCTTCGGCTTGTGCTCGGCGATCACGGCGAACTGCTCGACGGTGAGCATCTCGCCGCGCAGCGTGTGGTCGATCCCGGCGCCCCGCAGCGCCTCCTCGGCGGCGGCGGGCGAGCCGGCCCAGCCGGCCAGCGCGGCCCGCAGGGTCTTGCGGCGCTGCGCGAAGGCGGCGTCCACGACGGCGAACACCTCGCGGCGGGTGGCGGTGGTGGACGGCGGGTCGCGGCGGACCAGCGAGACCAGGCCGGAGTCGACGTTCGGCGCGGGCCAGAACACGCTCCGCCCGATCGCCCCGGCGCGCTTCACGTCCGCGTACCAGTTGGCCTTCACCGAGGGCACGCCGTACACCTTGTTGCCGGGCTTGGCGGCGAGCCGGTCGGCGACCTCGCTCTGCACCATCACCAGCGTGCGCTCGATGCTGGGGAAGGTCTCCAGCATGTGCAGCAGCACCGGCACGGCGACGTTGTACGGCAGGTTGGCCACCAGCGCGGTCGGCGCGGGGCCGGGCAGTTCGGTGACGTCCATCGCGTCGCTGAGCACCAGGTCGAAGTTCCCCGCCTTCGCGGGCATCCGCCCCCGCACGGTGTCCGGCAGGTGCCGCGCCAGCAGCGGGTCGATCTCCACCGCCGTGACGTGCCGCGCCACCTCCAGCAGCGCCAGCGTCAGCGACCCGAGCCCCGGCCCGACCTCGACCACCGCGTCCTGCTCCGTCACCCCCGCCGCCCGGACGATCCGCCGCACGGTGTTCCCGTCGATGACGAAGTTCTGCCCGCGCTGCTTGGTCGGCTTCACGCCGAACGCCTCGGCCAGCGCGCGGATGTCGGCGGCGCCCAGCAGGTGGCCGTCGGAGGTGGGTTCGGTGGTGCTCACCCGCCAAGGATAAGGGTCAGCGCTCGACGAGCCGCTTGAGATCGATCTCGACGGGGAACGGCAGCCCGGTGCGGAGCGGCCCCTCGTGCGCGGCGACGGGGAAGTAGACGTCCTTCTCCGCGTCGAGGCCGGGCTTGGTGGACCGGTCGGCCACCTTCCGACCGGGAGAGACCGCCTCGGCCGCCGGGACCACCGACTCGACCGGGGTGCCCGCCGGCTCCGAGACCTCCGGGCCCGTCCCGTCGAACACCGTGACGTCGGGCAGGACCGCGTTGTGCTCGTCGAGCGGGACGGCCCGCTCCACGTTCGCACCGTAGGGCTCACCGCTCGCCGCGAGCAGTCGCACGAGCAGACGGTCCCGCACCCGGTCGGGCCACCACAGCGCCCGTCCCTTGGCCACGACCGCTCCGTGCCAACGAGCGCGCCCGCCGCCGGAACGCGGTCAGTAGCCGAAGGCCCGGGCCGTGTTCGCCGCGATCGCCGTCGCCAACTCGTCCTCGCCCAGCGCCAGGTGGGCCGCCATCGCGCGCAGCGTGACCGGGATGAGGTACGGGGCGTTGGGGCGGCCGCGGTAGGGGTGCGGGGTGAGGAAGGGGGCGTCGGTCTCGATCAGGACGCGGTCGAGGGGGGTGGCGGTGAGGGCCTCGCGCAGGGCGTGGTTGGCCTTGTAGGTGACGGGGCCGGCGAAGGAGAGGTACCAGCCGTGTTCGGCGCAGGTGCGGGCCATCGCGGCGTCGCCGGAGTAGCAGTGGAAGACGGTGCGCTCGGGGGCGCCCTCCTCCAGCAGCAGGGCGATGACGTCCTCGTGGGCGTCGCGGTCGTGGATGACGAGCGCCTTGCCGTGGCGCTTGGCGATCTCGATGTGCCGGCGGAAGGACTCCTTCTGGAGGTCGACGCCCTCGGGGCCGGTGCGGAAGTAGTCGAGTCCGGTCTCGCCGACGGCCAGGACGTGCGGGAGGGCGGCGAGGCGGTCGATCTCGGCGAGCGCGGCGTCCAGCGCCTCCTGCCCGCCGGCCCCGCGCCGCTGCCCGGACCAGCCGTCGGGGTCGCCGAGGAAGATCCGGGGCGCCTCGTTGGGGTGCAGCGCGACGGCGGCGTGCACCTGCTCGAACTGCTCGGCGAGGTCGGCGGCCCACCGCGAGCCGGGCACGTCGCAGCCGACCTGGACGACGGTGGTGACGCCGACGGAGGCGGCCCGGGCCAGGCCCTCGGCGGGGGTGCCGGACTGCATGTCGAGGTGGGTGTGCGAGTCGGCGACCGGAACGGCGAGCGGTTCGGGCAGCGGCGGCGGGGTGCGGTCCTGCTCCTTCTTGCCACCCATCAGACGGCGGCCTTCTCTTCGAGCTCTTCGAGGCGGGGGAAGAGGATCCCGCCCTTGGTGACGGTGACCCCGGCGGGCAGCCGGCCCCAGTCGGCGACGGTGGCGATCCGCTGCTCGGCCAGCGCGCCGAGGGCGGGCTCGGCGCCGAGGGAGGCCCAGAGCTTGGCGGCGGAGTCCGGCATCAGCGGGTTGAGCAGGACGGCGGTGGCCCGCAGCGCCTCGGCGGCGGTGTACAGGACGGTGTCCAGCCGGTCCTGTCCGTCGGGGGACTTGGCGACCTTCCAGGGCTCCTGCTCGGTGAGGTAGCCGTTGACCAGCTTGACGAACTCGAAGACCGCCGCGATGCCGCCCGCGAAGTCGAGTTCCTCGCCGATCTTCCGGTCGGCCTCGGCGGCGGCCTTCACCAGCGCGTCGGCGACGGCCTGCTCGGCGGGGCCGTGCGCGGTGGCGGCCGGGAGCGCGCCCCCGTGGTACTTGCCGATCATCGCGGCGACCCGGGAGGCCAGGTTGCCGAAGTCGTTGGCGAGTTCGGAGGTGTAGCGGGCGGTGAAGTCCTCCCAGGAGAACGACCCGTCGGTGCCGAACGGGATGGCCCGCAGGAAGTAGTAGCGGTACGCGTCGACGCCGAAGTGCGAGGTCAGGTCGGTGGGCGCGATGCCGGTCAGGTTGGACTTGCTCATCTTCTCGCCGCCGACCATCAGCCAGCCGTTGGCGACCACCCGGCGCGGCAGCGGCAGCCCGGCGGCCATCAGCATGGCGGGCCAGATGACGGCGTGGAAGCGCAGGATGTCCTTGCCGACCAGGTGCACGGAGGCGGGCCACAGCCGGGCGAAGCGCTCGGGGTCGGTGCCGTAGCCGGCCGCGGTGATGTAGTTCTGCAGGGCGTCGACCCACACGTACAGGACGTGCTTGGCGTCCCAGGGCAGCGGGACGCCCCAGTCGAAGGTGGACCGGGAGATCGACAGGTCCTTGAGGTCCTGCTCGACGAAGCGCAGCACCTCGTTGCGGGCGGAGGCGGGCTGGATGAAGTCCGGGTTGGCGGCGTAGAACTCCAGCAGCTTCGGGCCGTACGCGGAGAGCCGGAAGAAGTAGTTCTCCTCCTCCAGCCACTCGACCGGGCGCTTGTGGACGGGGCAGAGCTTCTCCTCGTCGGTGGCGCCGGGCAGCAGTTCGCCGGGGAGCTTGTACTCCTCGCAGCCGACGCAGTACGGGCCGGTGTAGCTGCCCTGGTAGATCTCGCCCTTGTCGTACAGGTCCTGGACGAACTCCTGGACGCGGTCGGTGTGCCGGGCCTGGGTGGTGCGGATGAAGTCGTCGTTGGCGATCCGCAGGTGTTCCCAGAGCGGCTTCCATGCCTCTTCGACCAGCCGGTCGCACCACTCCTGCGGGGTGACGCCGTTGGCCTCGGCGGTGCGCAGGATCTTCTGGCCGTGCTCGTCGGTGCCGGTGAGGTACCAGACGTCCTCGCCGCGCTGGCGGTGCCAGCGGGTCAGCACGTCACCCGCGACCGTGGTGTACGCGTGGCCCAGGTGGGGCCGGTCGTTCACGTAGTAGATCGGGGTGGTGACGTAGTACGCGTCGGTGCTGGTGTGGTCTTCCAAGGCCGCCATACCCCGGAATCCTAGTGGCCCGGCCGTCCGGCCCGGACCGCCCCGGGCGGGGGCGGTCCGGGGGCGGTGCCGGTGTCAGTCGGCGCGGCGCCGACGGGAGAACCAGCGGCGCCGGGCCCGCAGTCCGGGGGGCTCCGGCGGGCCCTCGGGTTCGGCGGTGGGCGCGTAGCCGGGACCGTTCCTGGTGACGGCGGCCATGTCCGCCACCCGCCCGGCCCGCATGATCCGGACCCGTTCGCCGCCGCAGCCCGGGCAGGCCAGTTCGCGCAGCGGGGAGGGGACCCGGACACCGTTCGCCGTGTACTCGACGAGGGTGCGGCCGTCCTTGGCCGTGTGGTGCTCGATGTCGTACGCCTGCTCCCAGCCGTAGCCGCAGTTGAGGCAGGCGAAGGAGTAGGCCTCGTGGACCGTCCGCACGGGGGCGGGGCGGCTGGTCGTGCCGAGGCCGCTGGGTGCTCCGCCGTTCCGGGGGCTGTCGATCGTGTCGCTCATGCGCCACCTCGCTTCGCTCGGAGCCCGTCGCCCGGTCCTTCCGGCCGGGTGCGGGTCGTTCCATCCCAGGGAATGCCCGGGAGGCTCCGTCCGATGCCCGGCTTGCCAAGTCTTGGTCCCGAATTGGCCCTCCGCTGGGGTGCTCATTCCAACGTACGCGCGATTTCGGCCATTGCCATACAAGCTGACCGGAACACCGGATCAGGGCGCGTGCTTGGCCGCCACCACCGCGTCGAACACGACCGACTTGCGCAGCCCCAGCTCGGCGGCGACCGCGGCGATCGCCTCCTTGCGGCGCTCCCCGGCCTCCTCCCGGACGGCCACCCGGCGGGCCAGCTCGGCCGGGCCGACCTCCTCGGGCGGGGCGGGCGGGGCACCGGCCACCACCACGGTGATCTCGCCCCGGACGCCCTCCGCGGCCCAGGCCGCCAGCTCGCCCAGCGGGCCGCGCTTGACCTCCTCGTAGGTCTTGGTCAGCTCCCGGCAGACCGCGGCGCTCCGGTCGGCGCCGAACGCGGCGGCCATCGCCTCCAGCGTCTCGGCGATCCGGTGCGGGGCCTCGAAGAACACCATGGTGCGCGGCTCGGCGGCGATCTGGGCGAGCTGCCGGGAGCGGTCGCCGGCCTTGCGCGGCAGGAAACCCTCGAAGGTGAACCGGTCCACCGGCAGCGCGGACAGCGCCAGCGCGGTCAGCACGGCGGACGGGCCGGGCACCGCGGTCACCTTGATCCCGGCGGCGACGGCGGCGTCCACCAGCCGGTAGCCGGGGTCGGAGACCGAGGGCATGCCGGCGTCGGTGACCAGCAGCACCCGGGAGCCGTCCAGCAGCGCGGCCACCAGCTCGGGCGTGCGGGCCACCTCGTTGCCCTCGAAGTAGGACACCACGCGGCCGGCCGGCACCACGCCCAGCGCCTGGGTCAGCCGGCGCAGCCGCCGGGTGTCCTCGGCCGCGATGACGTCGGCCCCGGCGAGTTCGGCGCGCAGTCGGGGCGGCGCGTCCTCGACGTCGCCGATGGGGGTACCTGCCAGTACGAGAACACCAGTCACGGGCACCATCCTCCCCTACCGGGGGCCGGCCGGGGGCTGGTGAGGGGGTGCGGGGGACGGACGAGGGTCGGGACCCCTTGTGACTTCAGCCATTGCCCCTACGATGTGGCCCGTGAACGGCGACATGGAGAGTGGTATGGACCACCCCGAGCGGGGCGGCGTGACCGTGCTGGAACCGGCCGACCCGGCCGCCGTTCCGGCGCCGCGCGCGGAGCCCGAACCGGCCTCCCGATGGGCCCGCGCGCTGTCCGGCGCCGGCTACCGGGCGCCCCGGCGCGCTTCCCTGGCCGAGCAGCTGGTGCCGCCGATGCCGGACGGGCCGGGGGTCACGCCCGAGGTCGTCGAGCCCTCCCCGGTGCTCGCCAGGTTCGGCGTCCGGCTGCCCGCCCCGCTGTGGTCCTGGCTGTGCCGGTGGTCCGGCTGGCTCGGGCCGCTCGCGGTCGCGCTGTTCGCCGGCGTGCTGCGCTTCGTGAACCTCGGCAGCCCGCACGCGCTGATCTTCGACGAGACGTACTACGCCAAGGACGCGTACGCGCTCTGGCACCTGGGCTACGAGAGCAACTGGCCCAGCGACGCCAACGGCCTGATCACCGCGCCCAATCCGGTGGTGCCGCTGAACACCACCAGCGCGGCGTTCGTGGTGCACCCGCCGGTCGGCAAGTGGATCATCGGCCTGGGCGAGCAGTTCTTCGGCATGAACCCGTACGGCTGGCGGTTCATGGTGGCGGTGCTCGGCACCCTCTCGGTGCTGATGCTGGCCCGGATCGCCCGCCGGATGTTCCGCTCGACCCTGCTGGGCTGCGTGGCCGGCCTGCTGCTGTCGGTGGACGGGCTGCACTTCGTGCTCAGCCGCACCTCGATCCTCGACCTGGTGGTGATGTTCTGGTTCCTGGCCGCGTTCGGCCTGCTGCTCGTCGACCGGGACAAGAGCCGCGCCCTGATCGCCCGGCGGCTGGAGCAGGGCCTGGACGCCGACTGGTGGCACCTGGGCCGGCGGCCCTACCGGCTGGCCTCGGCGGTCTGCCTGGGCCTGATGACCGGCACCAAGTGGAGCGGCGCCCCGGCGGTCCTCGCCCTGGTGCTGCTCGCCGGGTTCTGGGACTCCTCGGCCCGCCGCCTGGCCGGCGGCCGCCGGAACCTGCGCGGCCTGTGGGACTTCGCCTGGTCCGCGGTGACGGTCGGCCTGACCGCCGGCGTCACCTACCTGCTGACCTGGACCGGCTGGATCCTGTCCTCCGCCGAGCCCGGCAAGGGCGGCTACCTGCGCGACTGGGCGGGGCTCAACCCCAGCGACACCTGGGGCTGGATGCCGGACTGGGCCCGCAGCCTGTGGCACTACCACCACGAGATGTGGCACTTCAACGTCGGCCTGCACGACCCGCACACCTACCAGTCCAACCCGTGGAGCTGGCTGGTGGTCGGCCGCCCGGTGTCGTTCTTCTACGAGTCGCCGAAGAACGGCCAGGCCGGCTGCACCACCACCGAGTGCGCCCGCGAGGTGCTCGCCATCGGCACCCCGTTCCTGTGGTGGGCGGGCATCGTCGCGCTGGTCTACTGCCTGTACCGCTGGCTGATGCGCCGCGACTGGCGGGCCGGGGCGATCCTGTGCGCGCTGGCCGCCGGCTACCTGCCCTGGTTCAACTACCAGGCCCGGACGATCTTCCTGTTCTACGCGGTCTGCTTCGTCCCGTTCCTGGTGCTCGCGGTGACCATGATGATCGGCGCGATGCTGGGCCGCGCCGACGCCTCGCCGGACCGCAGGCTCGCCGGCGCCACCGGCGCCGGGCTGCTGGTCGTCGCGGTCATGTGGAACTTCCTGTACTTCTACCCGATCTACACCGGCCAGACGATCCCGATGGACGAGTGGCGGGCCCGGATGTGGCTCGACACCTGGATCTAGCCACGACCCGGCCGCCACACCCGCACGCGTGTACCGGAACTGTCACAAAGCAGCCCCGTGTCGTGAGTGCACGGAAGACGTCTGTCTATGGTGTCGTGGCCGCTGAAGTCCGACGGCCACGACACTCCATGGGGGACTCGACGTGAACAAGGGCGCGAAGACCGGCATCTCCGTCATCGCCGCTGCGGTGCTCCTCGGTGGCGGGTACGGGGCGTACGCACTCGTCTCCGGCGACGGCTCCGGCAGGGACGCGGCGAAGAAGCCCCGCACCGTGGTCGCCGAGCCCCCGAGCCCGGAGCTCGCCGCGTCCGGCGCCAGTGCCTTCCTGGACGCCTGGGCCAAGGGCGACCTGTACGGCGCCGCCAAGCTCACCGACGACCCGGACAAGGCGCAGGCCGCGCTGCAGGCCTTCCAGGACGGGGTGAAGCCGAGCGCCGTCCACCTCACCGCCGGCGGCCCGACCACCGCGCCCAGCCCCGCCGCGTCCAAGTCCGCGAGCGCGTCGTCCTCCGCCTCGGCGTCGGCGTCGGCTACCGGGAGCCCGGCGCCCACCGGCGTGCTGGAAAGTTTCAAGGCCTCGCTGGAGTTCGCCGAGTCCGGCACCCCCTGGAACTACAACGGCGTCCTCGGCGTGGTGAAGATGAGCGACGGCACCGCCGCCGTCCACTGGGCGCCCAGCGTCATCCACCCCAAGCTGGACGCGGGCGAGACCATCACGGTCAAGCCGATCTACGCGGCCCCGGCCGCCGTCACCGACCGCAAGGGCAAGCCGCTCGGCGGCTACCCCTCGCTGGTCGGCCTGCTCAACCAGCTCAAGAGCGCGGCCCCGCAGGGCGGCGACCCGGCGGACGCGGGCAGCGGGGTGGTGATCTCCGCCCCGGCCGCCTCGGGCGGCAAGGCCACCGACGAGAAGCTGTTCACCGTCAAGGAGCCCAAGCCCGTCCCCAACCTGAAGCTCACCCTGGACGCGGACCTGCAGAGCGCCGCCGAGCAGCAGGTCACCGCGCAGGGCGGCAAGCCCGCCTCGCTGGTGGCGATCGAGCCCAGCAGCGGCAACATCCTGGCCTACGCGTTCTCGCCCTCCAACGGCCAGAACCGCGCCTTCTCCGGCGCGACCGCGCCCGGCTCCACCATGAAGGTGCTCACTGCCGCGGCGCTGATGGAGGCGGGCGTCACGCCCACCACGGCGATGCCCTGCCCCGAGACCACCATGGTCACCGGCAAGTCGATCTCCAACGACGAGCCCGGTGCGCACCCGGAGTACACGCTCACCGACGCGTTCATCCACTCCTGCAACACCTCCTTCATCGAGAAGGGCAAGGACGTCCTCAAGCCGAGCAGCCTGCCCTCGCTCGCCAAGGACGTGTTCGGGCTCGGCCTGGTCTGGCAGACCGGCCTGTCCAACTTCGACACCAGCATCCCGGTCGAGGGCAACATGGCCAGTGCGGCCAGCGAGTTCATCGGCCAGGGCAAGATCCGCACCAACCCGCTGGCGATGGCCTCGGTCGCGGCGACCGTGCAGTCCGGGGTGTTCCGCCAGCCGATCCTGATCCCCGGCCTGAACCAGACGAAGGCCGCCCGCGACCTCTCCCCCGAGGTCCTCACCAGCCTGCGGTCGCTGATGGCGAAGACCGTCCAGTCCGGCACCGCCTCCGAGGTCAAGCCCGCCCTCCCGGCCGGATCCGGCGCGAAGACCGGCACCGCCGAGGTCGACAACAGCCCCGACGCGAACTCCTGGTTCACCGCCTACTCCGGCAACCTCGCGGTCGCCGCCGAGGTCCAGGGCGGCGGCCACGGCTCCGCGGCGGCCGGCCCGGCGGTCTCCAGGGTGCTGGCTGTCGGCAACAAGGGCTGACCAGGGCCGGGAACGCCCGCGGGGGCCCGGGGAACGCGCCGTTCCCCGGGCCCCCGCGCGCGTGCTACGGCTTCTCCGCCAGCCGCGAGTGCTTCGCGCTGTACCCGAAGTACAGCACCGCCGCCAGCGCCAGGACGACCGCGAAGGCGGCGAAGGTGTCGGCGTGCAGCCTGGTGATCAGGTAGACGCAGAACGCGGCGCTGAGCAGCGGGGTGACGGGGTAGAACGGCACCCGGAAGCCGCGCGGCAGGTCGGGGCGGGTGCGGCGGAGCACGATGATGCCGATCGAGACGGCCGTGAAGGCCACCAGCGTGCCCATCGAGGTCATGTCGGCCAGCAGCTTGAGCGGGAAGACCGCGGCGAGGACGGCGACGGCGGCGCCGACCGCCAGGGTGTTCCAGACGGGGGTGCCGGTGCGGGCGGAGACCCGGGTGAAGGGGGACGGGAGGAGCCCGTCGCGGCCCATCGCGTAGAGGATCCGGGTCTGGCCGTAGATCACCACGAGCGTGATGGAGAAGATCGAGACGATCGCCCCGGCCGCGAACACCAGGGCGGGCCAGGTCTGCCCGGTGACGTTCTGCAGGATCTGGGCGAGGCCGGCCTCCTGGCCGTCGAACAGCTGCCAGGGCTGGGCGCCGACCGCGGTGACGGCGACGGCGATGTAGAGGGTGGTGACGACCGCCAGCGAGATGAGGATGGCGAGCGGGAGGGTGCGCCGCGGCTCGCGGACCTCCTCGCCGGCGGTGGAGACGGCGTCGAGGCCGATGAAGGAGAAGAAGATGGTGGAGGCGGCGGTCTGGACGCCGTCCCAGCCGTTGGGGGCGAACGGGGTGAAGTTGCCGGCGGTGAAGCCGGTGAGCCCGACGGCGACGAAGAGCACCAGGATGACGAGCTTGATCGCCACCATGGCCGCGTTGACCTTCGCGGACTCGCCGACGCCGCGGATCAGCAGGACGGTGACCAGCACCACCAGCACGACGGCGGGCAGGTTGAACACCCCGCCGTCGCCGGGCGGGGCGGTGAGCGCGGCGGGCAGGCGCACGCCGAAGGCCAGGTCGGAGAACTGGCCGAGGTACTGCCCCCAGGTGACGGCGATCGCGGAGGCGGAGACGCCGTACTCCATGAGCAGGCAGACGCCGACGCCGAAGGCGACCAGCTCGCCCATGGTGGCGTAGGCGTACGAGTAGGAGGAGCCGGCGACCGGGATGGCGGAGGCGAGTTCGGCGTAGCAGAGCGCGGTGAGGCCGGCGGTGACGGCGGCGATCACGAAGGACAGGATGACGGCGGGGCCGGCCTCGGGCACCGAGGTGGTGAGGACGAAGAAGATGCCGGTGCCGACGGTGGCGCCGATGCCGATGGCGGACAGCTGCCACAGGCCGATGGAGCGGCGCAGGTGTCCGGCTCCGGTGCCTCCTGCTTCGGCGATCAGGGTGTCCACGGGCTTGCGCCGCAGCAGGGGGGTGCTCATCGGTGTCCTTCTGGTGGGGAATCAGACCGGGACAGTAGCAAATGACGGCTTTCGACCGGTTGGGCAGGCCCTACCGGCCGAGCACGGCCTGCATGACGGACTTCGCGATGGGCGCGGCGAGCCCGCCGCCGGTGACGTCGTCCGCCTGGCTGTCCGCGACGACGACGGCGACCGCGACCGGCGGGACGGCGGCGGAGCCGGCGGGGCGGGCCCAGGCGATGAACCAGGCGTACGGGGTGCCGGTGTTGTCGACGCCGTGCTGGGCGGTGCCGGTCTTGCCGCCGACCTCGGCGCCGGGGATGCGGGCGTTGCGGCCGGTGCCGTTCTCGACCACGCCCACCATCAGCTGCTGCAGCTGCCGGGCGACCGAGGACCCGAACGCCTGGCGGTAGAGGGTCGGGTGCATCAGCTGGACCTGGCTGCCGTCGGCCTTGGTGAGCTTGTCGACGAGCTGGGGGTACATCACCTGGCCGTCGTTGGCGGCCCCGGCCGCGACCATGGCCATCACCAGCGGGGTGGCGGCGGTGTCGTACTGGCCGATGGAGGAGAGCGCCAGCTGGGACTCGTTCATGTCGGTGTCGAAGTTGGCGCGGGCGGCCCGCACCGGGACGTCCAGCTTGGCGTCGTTGAAGCCGAAGTTCCGGGCCATCGCGGTCATCCGGTCGAGGCCGACCTGCACCCCGAGGTAGCCCATGACGCTGTTGCAGGACAGCGTCACCGCCTCGTCCAGCGACAGCCCGGCCCGGTCGCAGGCGCCGGTGTCGTTGTTGAGCGGGGTGGTGGTGCCGGGCATGACGTACGGGTAGGGGGCTCCGGTGGGGGCGTCGATGTCGGTGACGACGCCGTTCGCGAGCGCGGCGGCGGCGGTGACCACCTTGAAGGTGGAGCCGGGCGGGTAGATCTGGCGCAGCGCCCGGTTGAGCATCGGCTGGTCGGGGTCGTCCTGGAGCTTCTCCCAGGCGGCCTGGTCGGCCGTGGAGGTCCCGGCGAAGCTGCCGGGGTCGTAGCCGGGGGTGGAGGCGAGGGCGAGGATCCGGCCGGTGGCGGGTTCGATCGCGGCGACGGCGCCCTTCTGGTTGCCCAGGCCCTGCGTCGCGGCGCGCTGGGCGGCCGGGTCGATGGTGGTGACCACGTCGCCGCCGGGCTGCTGCTGCCGGGTGACGGCGTCCCAGACCGCCCAGCCGGCCAGCCTGGGGTCGGTGCCGGAGAGCAGGTCGTCGTAGACGCCCTCCAACTGGGTGTTGCCGTAGGTCTGGGACGAGTAGCCGGTGACGGCGGCGTACAGCGCGCCGTCGGTGTAGGTGCGCTTGTAGGCGTAGCGGCCGCCGGTCTCCGCGGAGCCGGTGACGGGCTGCCCGGCCACCAGCAGGTTGCCGCGGGGCTGGGAGTAGCGCTGGATGGTGGCGCGCTGGTTGGCGCTGTTGTGGTCCAGCTCCTTCTTCTGGAACACCTGGACGCGGGTGGCCTGGAGGGCGAGCGCGACGATCAGCAGCATGCAGAAGGTGCCGGCCCGGCGTCCGGTGGTGGAGATTCCGGGCAGCCCCTGCGGGCTGCCGTTGGTGCCCGCGGGCCGGGTGAACCTCACGCGTCCTCCTCGGGGACGGGCCGCCGGGCGAGGTCGCTGGTGCGCACCAGCAGCGCCACGATGACCCAGTTGGTGACCACGGACGAGCCGCCCTGGGCGATGAACGGCAGCGTCATGCCGGTCAGCGGGATCAGGTCGAGGACGCCCCCGGCGACCACGAACACCTGGATCGCCACCAGCGCGGCCAGGCCGATGGCGAGCAGCCGCCCGAACGGGTCGCGCAGCGCGATGCCGGTCCTGAAGCCCCGGGAGACCAACAGGGCGTACAGCAGGAACACCGCGAACAGGCCGGTCAGGCCGAGCTCCTCGCCGACGGTGGCCAGGATGAAGTCGGACTTGGTGGCGAAGCCGATCAGCGAGGAGTGGCCCAGGCCCAGGCCGGTGCCGAGCTGGCCGCCCCAGGCGAACGCGAACAGCGACTGGGCGATCTGGTTGGCGCCCTGCCCGGCGCCGATCGAGGCCAGCGGGTGCAGCCACTCGGTGACCCGGCTGTGCACGTGCGGCGACAGCCAGCCCACGCCGACGGCGGCCAGCGCGGACAGCAGCAGCCCGATCACGATCCAGCCGGTGCGGGCGGTGGCGACGTACAGCATCACCACGAACAGGCCGAAGAACAGCAGCGAGGTGCCGAGGTCGGTCTCCAGGACCAGCACGCCGACGAACGCGGCCCAGATCAGCAGCACCGGCCCGAGCACCCGGCCCAGCGGCAGCTGGAACCAGAGCACCTTGCGGCCGGTCAGCGCCAGCGCGTCCCGGTGCGCGGCCAGGTAGGCGGCGAAGAAGACCGCCAGCAGGATCTTGGCGAACTCGCCGGGCTGGAAGGACAGCGGGCCCAGCGTGATCCAGATCCGCGAGCCGTACACCGGCGGGAAGAACACCGGCAGCACCAGCAGGACGAGGGCGACGAACGCCCCGACGTACGCGTAGCGCTGGAGGCGGCGGTGGTCGCGCAGCAGGAGCAGCACCGCGATGAACAGGCCCACCCCGAGGGTGGACCAGAGCAGTTGGGTGGGCGCGGCCTCGCTGTTGGGGGTGTTGCGGTCCAGCCGGTAGATGACGACCAGTCCGATGCCGTTCAGCAGCACCGCGATCGGCAGCAGCAGCGGGTCCGCCCACGTGGCGCGCCAGCGCACCGCGGCGTGCGCCACGCCAAGGCGGCGTACCCGGCGTCCACGCTCTGACGCACCCGCGGACTCCCTCCGGCGGCGGGGCCCGCGCCGCAGGGGCCCCCCCCCCACCCCCCCCCCCGAGCGGGAGGGGGCACGGCCGGGGGGTTGCGGGGCGCCGGGGCCCCCGGCCCCCCGCCGGAGGGAGTCCGCGGGTGCGTCAGAGCGTGGACGCCGGGTACGCCGCCTTGGCGATCTCCCGCAGGTGCTCCTCCTCCTCGTGGCTCAGCGAGGTCTGGATCAGCTCGCCGCCGAACCGGGCGACCGCCGGGATGACCTTGTCCTGCGTCGCCGAGCGGACCAGGGCGAAGACCGCGGCGTTGCCCGGCTCCAGCTTCTCGCCGAGCCGGCGCATGAAGTCGTCGTCCACGCCGGTGTCGGTGGAGGAGCCGACCGCCGCGCCGGTCGCGCCGCCGACCGCCGCACCCAGGAACGGCATGAAGAACAGCAGGCCGATCACGCCGCCCCACAGCGCGCCGGAGGCGGCGCCCATGCCGGCGTTGGACACGGCCTGGTGCAGCTTGATCCTGCCGTCCTCGCGGTGCTCGGCCACCACGATGTCCTCGAGGTCGATCAGCTTCTGCTTCTGCAGCCCGATCAGCTCGTCACGGACCTTCTGCGCGGTGGCGACATCCGGGTAGGCGATCGCGAACAGGTTGCTCACGGCGGGCTTCCTTCCGACAGGCATTGGGCACGTCCCCCAGCACCCTAGCCAGAATTAGCAGCATTTGATCCGATCCAGACCGGTGTGTCCGTTTCCCGCCGCCGGGCCCCGCACTCAGACGCCGCGCCGCACCGCGACCGCCACCGCCGCCCAGCAGCACCCCGCCGCCAAGGCCGCCGCGGCCGGGAGCGTCCACCACGGCACGCCCGGCGCCTGCCGCGCGCCCAGCACCAGCGCCCGCACCACCGCGTTCGCCGGCGACCACGGCAGCAGCAGCACCGCCACCACCCCGCCCAGCCCCAGCGGCACCGCGTACGACCCCGTCACCACCGGGCGGTTGCACACCGCGCCCACCGCCGCCCCCGACAGCGCGCACACCACCGTCGCCACCGCGCCCCCGGCGACCGCCGCGCCCGACCCGCGGCTGCCCAGCACCAGCACCGCGGCCAGCCCCGCCGCGCCCAGGCCCAGCCCCGCGAGCGCCGCCGCCAGCAGTGCGGCCAGGTGCACCCGCGGCCAGCCCGCCGCCGCGACCAGGCAGGCCCTGGACTGCGCGGGCTCCGCCCCCACCGCCGCGCGCACCAGCCAGCCCATCACCGGCACCAGCAGCCCCGCCGAGAAGGCCGCCGCCCCCGCCACGTCGTCCCCGCCCGACAGGCCCAGGCCCAGCACCACCACGTACGCCAGCGCCGGCGCGAGCCAGCGCTGCGAGCGCACCAGCAGCTCCAGGTGGTACCGCGTCAGGGCGCGCAGCGTCACGGCCGGTCTCCTTCGGGCTCTCGGTGTTCGGACTCTCGGTGTTCGGACTCTCGGTGTTCGGGCTCTTCGGGTCCGGGCTCTTCGGGGGCGTGCACGCTGTGGACGTGCACGGCGGGCGTCGAGTTGAGGAGCCTGCGCAGCAGCGTGTCCGAGTGCGGGGCGGCCACCTCCAGGCGGGTGGTGCCGTCGGCGAGCGGCTTGCGCTCGGGGTGGCCGGGCAGGTGCTCTGGGAGGTGCTCGGCGCGGACCACGATCACCGCGCGGGGGCCGTCCCGGTCCGCGCCGGTGACCGGAGTGTCGTGCAGGGCGCCGTCCTTGACGAGGTGTCCGGCGGTGGCGAGGCCGGCCAGGCGGCCGGGGTCGTGGTCGACGAACACCACCAGGCCGCCGTCGGCGGCCCGTTCGGCGACCGCCGCGTCGAGTTCGCCGCGGGCCGCCTGGTCCAGCCCGGTCCAGGCTTCGTCCAGCAGCAGCAGGTCCGCCTCGGCCAGCAGGGCCTGGGCGACCGCGACCTTCTGGCAGGTGCCCTTGGAGAGCCGGCCGATCGGGGTGTCCGCGTACCCGGCGATCCCGAAGCGCTCCAGCCAGTGGTCGGCGCGGCGGCGGCCCTGCTCGGCGCCGAGGCCGCGGACCCGGGCGAGGTGGCACAGGTAGTCGCGGGCGCCGAACGGCAGTGCGGGCGGGAAGCGTTCGGGCACGTAGGCCCGGCTGCCGGGGATCTCGACCGTGCCCCGATCGGCGCGCTCGATGCCCGCCAGCAGCTTGAGCAGGGTGGACTTGCCGCTCCCGTTGGCGCCCTCGACCCGGACGATCCCGCCCGGCGCGAGCGCCAGCCGGACGTCCCGCAGGATCCACCGTCCGCCGCGCCCGTAGCGTTTTCCGACCCCGGCCAGACGCACCGTCATGCGCTCTCCTCGCCCGCTCCGCCCGTCCGTTCAGGTTAGGGGGCGTCCGCCACCCGCGTCGGGTGAATCGAACTGACGGGCCCTAGGATGCGGCGGGTGATCACACCCACCACACCACGACGGACGGCCCGCGCGGCCGCCCTGCTCGGGGCCCTGACGATAGTCGTGGGCAGCGCGCTGGGCACCTTCCCCGCGCACGCCGACGAGCCAGGGACCCCGCCCGCCGCGACCGAGGCGCCCAAGGTCGACCTGATCCTGGACGGTTCGGGGTCGATGCAGACCGCCGACATCCAGGGCAAGAGCCGGATGACGGTCGCCCAGCAGTCGATCAACGAGGTCATCGACGCGCTGCCGGAGGAGACCGAGTTCGGCATCCGCACCCTCGGCGCGACGTACCCGGGCAAGGACCAGAAGGAGGGCTGCAAGGACACCCAGCAGCTCTACCCGGTCGGGAAGACGAACAAGGTGGAGGCCAAGACGGCCGTCGCCACCGTCCGTCCGACCGGCTGGACCCCGATCGGGATCGCGCTGCGCGCCGCCGCCGAGGACCTGGGCACCGGCCCGACCACCCGCCGGATCGTGCTGATCACCGACGGCGAGGACACCTGCGCCCCGCCGGACCCGTGCGACGTGGCCCGCGAACTGGCCAGCAAGGGCATCCACCTGGTGGTCGACACCCTCGGCCTGGCGCACGACGACAAGACCCGGCAGCAGCTGATCTGCATCGCCAACGCGACCGGCGGCACGTTCACCGACGTGCGCAGCCAGGACCAGCTGACCAAGCGCGTCAAGCAGTTGGTCGAGCGCGCCCAGGACACCCACAGCGTCACCCCGGCGCAGGTGGTCGGCGCCGACAAGTGCGCGGACGCCCCGATCCTGACGCCCGGCGTGTACACCGACCGGGAGAAGTTCTCCGAGCACCGGGTGTACCGGGTGCCGGTGAAGGCGGGCGAGGAGCTGCGCGCCTCGGTCAGCGTCACCCCGGACCGGGCCGTCGCCCGGGACTACGGGGTGCTGCTGCAGGCCACCGACAACAGCGGCCAGGAGCTGGTGCGCGGCAACGACGCCGGCTCGGGCCGCACCGACGTGGCGTCGACCGGCGTGCGCTGGTCCGCCGCCGAGGACGACTCCGACTCGGCCTCCCCCTCGCCGTCGAAGGGCTCGGGCTCGGGCTCGGCCGTCCGGACGGTGTGCCTGGTGGTCAGCAACTCCTTCGCCCCGCAGGCCGCCGTGCAGGCCGACCCGGGCCTGCCGCTGGAGCTGACGGTGGACGTCGCCGCCGCCTCCCCGGCCCCGGACGGCCCCGCGATGGGCCTGGGCCGCGGCTGGATCCTGCTCGGCGTCCTGACCCTGGCCGGCCTGCTCGCCGGTCTGATCTTCGGCTGGCTGGCACGCTGGCGGATCTCCGTCTGGCGGGAGAACTGACGATGCGCAAGCTCCGCACCGCCGCGGCCATGGCCGCCGCGTTCACCGGCCTGCTCCTGCCGGCCACGCCGTCGGCCTCGGCCGCGTCCCCGTCCGCCCCGCCGTCCGCCTCGGCGTCCGGCACCGCGAAGCCGGTGCTGAACTCGGTGGGCACCAGCTTCCTGACCGCGACCACCCTGGCCTCCGGCCAGGACGCGGACGTCCCGGTCTCCACCGGCGACTACCTGTACTGGGCGTTCCCCGCCGCCGAGGGCCAGACCCCGACCGTCCAGGTCAAGGTCACCCTGCCGGACGCCGCGGACCGGCACGGCGCGCAGACCTGGACGGTCGAGCTGTTCGACGGCCTGCGCCGCCGGCAGTCCTGCACCGCCGGACCGCAGAACGGCACCGCCGAGCAGAGCGCGACCACCCTGGAGCTGAGCTGCACGCTGCGGCAGATCCGCTCCTGGGCCGAGCCCTGGTCCGGCGACCCGCTGCCCGGCACGTACTACGTCCGGCTGTCCACCACGGACATCCCGCAGACCGACCTCGGTCTGGCCGCCACCGTCCACGTGCACGTCGCCACCAAGGGCGGCGCGGACGACGCCCAGCCCGAGGGCGGCTCGCTCAAGGACCCGCTGGTGCCGCCGGTGAACGCCGGCGCGACGGCGGCCGCGACGGCGGCCACCCCGGCGCCGAGCGCGAGCGCGACGTACGCGGCCGCGCCCGCCGAGGAAGAGACCCACTGGTACTCGGACCTCTTCTCGGGCTGGAACACCCGCTGGTGGTGGACCGTCGCGGGCGGCGTCCTGGCCGCCCTCGCCGGTGTCCTCGGCTACACCCTCACCCGCCACCCCCGGGGCCACCGCCACCACCCGCACCACCCGGCCCCGGCGCCCGTCCCGCACCAGGCGCCGCCGGTACGGCCCCAGCAGGACAACTGGCAGTAGGCGCACCGGAGTCGCACCGGCAGGGGCGCGGAGGTCCACCCTCCGCGCCCCTGCCCGCTCCCGCCGCGTCAGCGGCCGATGGTCTCCAGGATCCGCATCGCCGACGTTCCGAGCTCGGCCGGAACGGCCGTCTTCGGGGCGAAGTGCCGGCGCAGTACGTCCGGCGTGTAGCGGCGGCACTCGCGGTGCCAGTTCAGGACGGCGGCCATCCAGTCCTCCAGCTCGCGGACGTATCCGTCGAGCGCCCGCCCGGCCTCCTCGTCGAGGGCGAAGTCCTGCTTGAGGAGCGGGAGTTCGCCGTTGACGACGTGCGCGAACTGGCTGAGCCGGGAGGCCATCAGGTCGGCCACGATGTCGACCGCGACGGGGTGGTCGCAGGAGAAGAAGTTCTCCACCACCCGGACCAGGTTGTGGAACTCGCCCTCGTACTCGACCTCCTTCTGGTACGAGAGCAGGTCGTTGACCAGGCAGGCGTAGTCCGCGGCGGAGTTCTCGACCGCCCGCATGGTGCCGCTCGCGTACACCTCCTCGGGGATCACCTCGCCGCGGCCGAGCCGGGACAGGCTCATCGTCAGGTCGGAGCCGAAGGTGGCGCGGCGCATCTCGATGTAGTCGACCGGGTCGGGGATGCGGTTCTGCGCGCCGTTGGCGAGCTCCCAGAGCCAGCTGTCGACCATGTCCCCGACGGCCTTGCGGAACTTGACCCGGGCGGGCCGCGAGAACGGGACGACGGTGCGCTGCCACAGGTCGGCGAGGCCGGCCTCCAGCGCGTTGCGCGGGGCGAACGGGAGGCTCCCGTCGAGCGTCATCAGCGCGTACAGCCGCTCGTTGGCGGCCTTCGCGCCGGCCAGGTCGCGGGGGCGGCCGAAGACGACGGGGTAGTAGTCGTCGGCGTAGGTGCCCCACGTCAGCCAGGCGGAGGAGAGGTCGAGCTCGGCGGGGGTGCCGTCGGGGTCGATGCCGGCCGCGCACAGCGCGAAGTCGTAGTCGCGGAGCTTGCGTTCGTCCCAGACGTCGGAGGCGGGGACGCCGGGCTCCGGGTCGAGCAGGCCGAACTCGCGGGCCCAGCGGACCACGTACTCGCGGGAGCCGCCCAGGTGCGGGTTGAGCGAGAGGGCGTAGGGCATCGGGAAGTCGGGCAGCGGGGACGGCCCGGTCCGCCGGTGCGGGGTGTGGGTGAAGCTGCGCAGGCCGCGGATGCCCGCCGCGAGGCGGATGTTGGCGGCGGAGGTGCCCAGGCCCCGGGGGCCGAGCACGGGCGCGGCCGCGCCGCCGCCGTTCATGTACCGGCTGGAGCGCATGTGCCACTCGTGGCCGCCGGACTGCCAGTCCTGCAGGCCCTTGACGTAGGCCAGGACGCGGGCGGCGTCCTCCGGGCCCAGCGCGTGCTCGGCGAACAGCGGGGCGAGTTCGGTGAGCGCGGTGTTCTCGAACTGCTGGAGCCGGGAGGTGAGCAGGTCGTTGACGGCGTCCGCGGCCTGCTGGGTGGAGCAGCCGAGGAAGGTCTCCAGCACCAGCACGCCGTTGGACAGCTCGCCCTCCTCGCCGATCTCGCGCTCGTACGAGAACAGGTCGTTGCGCAGGTGCACGCCGTCCGAGAAGGCGTCCCGCAGGACGCGCAGCGGGCGGGAGTGCGCCACCGCCTCGGGCACCTCGGCGCCGGCCGCGTACTCCACCAGCCCGGCGGACCAGGGGGCGCCGCCGACCTTGCGGCGCATCTCGATGTACTCGACCGGGTTGGAGATCCGGCCCTCGTTGATGTTCGACAGCTCCCAGAGCGACTCGTTCAGCAGGTTCCTGGTCGACTCGGCGAACCTGGCCCGCCAGGCGGCCGACATGTGCGGGACGGTGCGCTGCCACAGGTCGGCCAGGCCGGCCTCGACCGGGTTGGTGGCCTCGGGGTGGCCGTCCGCGAGGTCCATCGGCATGAACGCGGGCAGCCGGTCCAGGTAGGCCTTGCCGCCCTCGCGGTCGAGGGTGCGCTTGAAGGTCTCCAGGAAGTGGTCGTCGAAGAAGAAGACCCAGGTGTACCAGTCCGTGACGAGGTTCAACGCCCCGCTGTCGCAGTCCGGGTGGGTGTAGGAGCAGAGCAGCGCGTAGTCGTGCGAGTCGAGGTCGTGCTCCTCCCAGACGCCCGAGCCCTCCAGCATGCCGAAACCGCGCGCCCACTCCCTGGTGTGGACCCGCGCCTCCTCGTAGTGCGGGTTGATCCGGGCCGGGTACGGCACGTAGAAGTCCGGCAGTTCGAACGGCTGAGCCACTGGGTCCCGCCCCTTGGTGTTCGTCGACAGAGATCGGCGCGATGCCTAACGAGCCCACGGGCCCGTGGTCACCGTTACCCCGCTCGGCCACTCGGATTCCGCAATCCACCCGCACGGGTGAATCCGCCGCGCGCCGCCCTGACGCCCGGGGTGTCGGACCCTCGCGGCAGACTGTCCCGTCCCCCTTCTCCCGCACCCGTGGAGCACCCGATGGCCCTGTCCACCGAGGAGACCTGGCGCCTGCTGCGCGGCACCGAACTGGTCGGCGAGATCCGGATCGACGAGGCGGACTTCCCCTGGCTGGGCGGCGAGTTCCTCCCCGGCCCGGCCTGGCCGGAGTTCGCGCCCGGCTTCGCCGAGTGCCGCCGGCCGGCCGAGGCCGAGGAGTGGGGGGCCTGGGAGCGGGCCTACGACCCGCTGGAGGCCGCCTGCGCCCTGCACTCCCCCGACGGTCCGGTGACCGAGTTCCTGCTGCACGTGGAACCGCCGCGGGCCTGGTTCCGGTTCAGCGAGGAGCCGTTCGAGGAGTAGCCGCACGGCTACTTGCCGCTGCCGTTCTCCGCCCGCCGGTCGTCCACGGCCTCCTGCGCCCGCGGGAGCGCCCGGTCCGGGACCGGCCCGGCCCACGCCTCCCGGGCGCCGCGCCGTTCGAGGCGGTACCGGGTCGGGGTGAGCGCCCCCCGCACCGTCGAGCAGGAAGCACCGGACGGGCGACCGGAACCGCTGCGGGCGGAACCGCAGCCACAGCGCGCCCGTCGAACGCTCGCGCGGCGGGCCGCCGTGGAGCCGGGCGGGGCCAGCGGGTGCCGGCCGCTCATCCGGACGACCCCGGCCGGGACTGGGAGAGGCGGATCTCCGCGCTCCGCGCGTCCCGCCAGTCGATCTGCCAGCCGCGGCGGGCCGCCAGCACGGCGAGTCCTCCGGCGCCGATGCCCCGGTAGTAGCGCCTGCGGATGGTGGTCCGGGGCACGAGGGCGTCCCCCTTGACCTGGTACCGCGTCCTGCCGGTGTTGTAGTGGTCCACGCTGCTCGCCACGCCCGACGTCGCCGCGGCGATGCCCTGCTCCAGGGCCCGGTCGGCCCAGGCTTCCCACTCCTGCCGAGTACCGCTGCGTTCGAGGCGGTACCGGCTCGGCGTGAGGACGAACTTCAGGTAGCCGTGCCCTTCGGCCACGCAGTCACTGGCGGGATTGTCGAACAGCTGCCAGACCACCCGGAAGGGCAGCCAGAACCACTGCAGGCAGAACTGCAGCCGGAGCCCGACGGCCGAACGCCGGGGCAGCGGGCCGGTGTCGACGCCGGGCGGGGCCGGCGGGTGCCACGTGCTCATCCGAACATCTCCGTGATCCGGCTGGACGACTCCTGGTCGGGCCCCGGTGCCTGCGGTTCCGCTCCCGGCTCGTCGTGGACCACGCTGTCGACCAGCATCGCCAGCATCCCCATGTACTCGGGGAAGTCCTCCAGCGTGGGCGTGCTGATGGTCACGGTGAGCAGCGTGTCGGCGCGCGGCACCGGGATGTACGCGGACGCCTGGGCGAGGGTCAGTTCGGTCTTGCCGCCCGCCCCGTCGTCGAACTCGGCGACGGTGCCGAACGCGCTGACCACCACGGGGCCGACCGGCGCGGTCACGTCGAAGACGTCGTTGGCGGGGTCGGCGGAGAGCATCTCCAGCAGGGAGGAGGCCACCGCGTCGGCGTCCTGGGTGTCGGCGTGGTCGGCCTGGACGAGCAGGGTGGCGACGGTGGCCCGGTCGTCCGCGGTGCGGGCGATCAGGAAGCCCGAGTAGACGGCGCCCGCCTCGACGGCCGTGTCCGCGACGTCGCGGTACCAGGCGGCCACGGTGGTGCGCTGGTACTCGGTGCCGCCGGACCAGATCTCCTCGGACACCTCGGCGAGGTGCGCCTCGCGCTCCTCCTCGGGCAGTTCGACGCCGAGCGAGTGGAACTGCGCGGGCACCTCCCAGCGGATGTCCAGGGGGTTCTCGACGATCACCTCGGAGAGGGGCGTCACGACGAGGGCGGTGTCCTCTCCCCGGGGGGACGGGACCGACTGGTCGTTCTGGTCTGTCGTCACGATCCTGTCACCTGGTGGTAGAGGTTGGGCGCGTTGATGCCCAGGCCGATGACCTTCGTGCCGATCTGGGTGCCGCGCGAGTACCAGCCCCGGGGGTCGAGGATCACCTTGCCGGCGTCGTCGAGCTTCGTGGTCAGGCCGGGCAGGCTCCGCAGCGGCGTCTTGGTGAAGATCGGCGTGAGGATCTTGTTGTTCATCAGGCTGCCCGCTCCCCTCGCCACGTCGTCCGAGAGCTTCGAGCCGACCCTGGCGAGGTCCGCGCCCGCGACGGCGAGACGCTCGCCCTTCGCCAGGCCCACCACGCCCTTGACCGCACCCTTGGCGCCCTTGAAGGCGGTGCCGCCGAACGGGATGGCCCCGACTCCGTCCAGCGCGAGGGTGCTCCAACTGACGTCCGCACCTCCGAGCTTGGCCATGCCGTGGGCGCCGAGGGCGACCGCGGAGGCACCGGCCGACGCCACGCCGAGGCCGGCCGACAGCGGCGGGCACCACATGGTGGCGAGCGCGGCGATGGCGAGCACCGAGGAGACGCCGCCCGCGATGTCGCCGATTTTCTTGAGGGTGTCGGCGTGGTCGGTAGCCCACTTCTTGATGGACTTGCCGATGTCCTTGAACTTGTTGCCGATCTTCTCCCAGGCGCTGATGTCGGGAGCGTTCTGGTTGGCCCGGCGCAGCGCCTTCGCGGTGCGCCCGGCGTCGTCCTGGTGGTGGAAGTAGAGCTCCCTGGCCTGCTTGACGACGGCTTCCAGCTCGTCCTGGATGGCCTGCAGGTCGCGGTTGGCCGCCTCCAGCGCGTCGCCCGCGGCCTGGTACTCGGCGCTGGCGGAGTCGATCTGGTTCTGCGCCTGGGAGAAGGTGGCCTGGTCGTCGAAGTGCATGCCGATCAGCTTGAAGGCGGGGCTGTCGGCCGCCTTGTCGTAGCGGTCGGACGCCTGTTCGCGGCTCTTCTTCGCGGACTCCAGGCGGTCCTTGGCCCGCTGGGCCTCTTCCTCGTAGCGCCGGGCGGTGTCCTGGTAGGAGGAGAGCTGGCCGCGCCAGTTGTTGAGCGCGGAGGAGGCCTGGCGCATCGCGTCGACGCTGTCCTCCAGGTAACCGGGCAGTTCGCCGATCTTGCCCGCGAACGCCTGGGCCGCGTCGCCCTCCCAGACGCTGCCGCCCCGGCCGACCTCGACCAGGGTCCGGTGGGCGTTGTCCATCGCGTTGGCGGCCTTGTTGAGCTTTCCGACCAGGCCGTCGACGTTGCCGGGGTTGCCGGGGGCCGGGTTGAAGCCCAGGGCGGGGAAGTCCGGGTCCATCCCGGCGATGTAGGAGAAGAACTCGCCGCTCATGCCGAGGCCCCGCTGAACATGTCGCGGAGGGCCTGGTCGGTCTCCGAGTAGTTCTTGCAGGTCTGGTCGAGCTTCGCCTCCAGGGCTTCGACGCCCTGCGAGATCCGGGTGATGGCGTCCTGCCAGCTGTCGTTGAAGTCGTCGCAGGCGTGGTCGAGGTCCTTGCTGCCGGTCGTCTTCGGGCCGGTCTCCTTCATGGCGTGGAGCGCCTCGCGCATGTCCTGCTGGCTGTCCTTCATGCGCTGCATCAGCTTGGACAGATCGTCGACTTCGACGCGGAAGTAGGCCCCCATGACGCTTTCGTCCCCCTAGGTGATCACTCTGTTCACTGCTGCTCGTCACTTTGCAGACCATCAGACTAGGAGTGCCCTCCGACCGGTGTACACACGAGTGCACACCGCCACACTTCCTTCACTTCCGACGCACGGGTGCACCGTCTTCCGCGTCCCGACTCCCTTCTCCATCAGGCACGATGACCCATCGGGACGAAAACGCCCCGTCCGCCCGCTCGCCTGGAGGGTCCGTGCTCGCCGAACCCCCGCTCGCCCGGCCGCAGCCCGCGGGCGCCGGGGGCGCCTCCGGTCGCGGCGCGCGCGATCCGTTCTTCGACCACGTGAAGCTGCTGGCGACGGTGCTGGTGGTGTGCGGGCACTTCTGGGAACCGCTGGTGCGGGCGCCCGGGCACCGGGTGCTGCACGCCGGGTACCTGCTGGTGTACGCGTTCCACATGCCGGTGTTCGTGTTCGTCTCCGGCTGGTTCTCGCGCTCCCCCGATGCCCGCCCGGACCGGCTCGACCGGCTGCTGAGCGGCGTCCTGGCGCCGTACCTGCTGTGGACCACCCTGCTGGGGGCGTACACGGCCCGGCTGAACGGCGGGAGGTTCGCGCTCGACCTGCTGACCCCGGTCTGGGTGACCTGGTTCCTGCTGTCGCTGTTCCTGTGGCGGCTGAGCGCCCCGCTCTGGCTCCGGCTGCGCGCGCCGGTGGCCACCGCCGGGGCGGTCTCGCTGCTGGCGGGGGCGCTGCCGCTGACCCCGCAGCTGTCGATCGGGCGGACGCTGCAACTGCTGCCGTTCTTCGTCGCCGGGCTGACCCTGGACCGCCGCCGGGTGCTCGCGCTGCGCGGCGACCGGCAGCTGCGGGCGGCCGCGCCGGCCGTGTTCGGGGCGGCCGCGCTCGCCGCGTACTGGCTGGTGCCGCGGCTGGACGCGGCCTGGTTCTACCGGAGTTCGAGCGCGGCCGGGCTGCACGCGGGCTATCCGCGCTGGCTGCTGGTGTCGCTGGGGATCAACCTGGCGGGGGCGGCGCTGGGCGCGGTGTTCCTGGCACTGGTGCCGGTGCGGGCGGGTCGCTCCGGGCGGTGGGCGGCGCTCGGCGCGGCGAGCACGGCGGCGTTCCTGGTGCACCCGTTCCTGCAGGAGGCGCTGGTGCGCACGGGCTGGTACGGGCGGGGCTTCCTGCCGTCCGCGGCCGGGCAGTTGACCCTGACCGCCGGCGCGGCGGGGCTGGCCCTGCTGCTGTGCACCCGGCCGGTCGCCCGGCTGCTGCGGCCGCTGCTGGCGCCCCGGCTGCGACTGCTGCTGCGCGGGTAGCGGTCGGCGGCCGAGCGGCCGGTGGTCGAGCGGCCGGTGGTCGAGCGGCCGGTCCGGTGTGCGGGCCGTCTATGATCCCGGGAAACACCGTCCGGAGGGACGGAGCACCGGGGGGTAGGGATGTCCGCTGTCCGCGCCTGGTACCGCAGGCCGCTGACCTGGGTCCTGGTCGTGCTGCTCGTCCTGGGCGGCGGCGTGGTCGGCGCCCGCGAGGCGTGGGGCGAGTGCTGGCCGATGCACCCGCACGACGCCCGCGCGTACCGCCAGTACGACTGCTCCAACCTGGGCGGGCCGCGCAACCTGGCCACCCTGCTGCGCTACTACGGCGTCAAGCTGCCCGCGGGGGCCGCCGGGGTGCGGTACTACAGCGACGACGACTCGGTGTCCGGCCCGGACGTCCTCTTCCTGCGCTTCACCGTCCCGGCCGACACCGTCACCGGCTACCTGTCCGCCCTGCACGTCGTCGACGCCGGCACCGACCCGGAGAGCGCGCTGCGCGACACCGCGGAGCTGCGCCGCCGCGACCGGGTCGACTGGACCTTCCCCGCCGACACCCCCCACCGGGTGCTGACCTTCGGCCCCTCCCCCGCCGGCACCGCCGTCACGTCCCCGGACGGCGACGCCACCACCGTCCGCCTGACCGTCCTGCACCCCTGACCCCGGCCCCCTCCCCCCCTGCCCGGGGTGCAGCAGCGCCTCGGCGATCTCCCGGACGCGCTCCACGGTGGTCCCGGTGCGCTGCTCGACGGCCGGCGGGTGCCCGGTGGGCTCCGGTTCGATGTACGGGCGCCGCCCGACCGGCCGGGTGTGGTGCATGGTCTTCGGGTTGAGCGTGGACGGGGAGCACAGCGGCAGTTCGGTGGAGAGCCGGCCGAAGTACGCCGGCTCGGACTCCCGGCCGGGCGTCTCCCACAGCTCGCCGGCCCGCGTGAAGTTCCGCTCGCTGAGCGAGAGCCACACGCCCCGGACGAACAGCGAGTTCCCGCCGATCACGCACTGGTCGGGGGCCGGCTCGCAGTCCTCCCGCAGCTCCATCCCGGGCTCCCAGGGGGCGGACGCCTCGACGTGGTGCGCCATCGGCAGCTCGGAGTGCCGCTCACCGCAGCAGGTGCAGGTCCAGCCCGGGTCGTTCGCCGTGCGGCAGACCCTGACCGGCGCCCCGGACGGGCCCTGGAACGGGGCGCCGTCCCGCACGGCGAAAACGCTTCCGGCACGGAGCGCGGGGCGAGCATGGTCCCCACCCGTGCGACCCCCCGGAACGCTTCTCGCCCGCGCCTGCGCGGCAGGCCCCGGCTCGGACTCCGCCCCGGGCACGAGCGCGAGTTCGGACGGCGGGGCCCCGTGCCGCTCGGAGGACCGGTCCTAACCTTCGGGCCGGAGGTCGGGGCGCAGCTCCGGGTAGCCGACGAAGTCGAACATCCGCCGTTCGGGGCGGAGTTCGTCGGGCGCGCCGGTGAAGCGGTGCACTCCGACGCCGTAGCCGGCGTCGGGCGGGGAGAGCCAGAGCTGCTCGAACTCCTCGCGGGCGAACCACTCGCGGATCCGCGGCACCAGGTCGGGTTCCTCGCGGTGCCTGGTCCAGATCACCGTGCCGCCGGTGCGGCACAGCACCCGGCAGGCCCGGACGGTGCGCTCCACGTCGGCGTCGGTGAGGTTGCCGAACACCCCGCAGACCAGCACCACGTCCGCCGGGACGAGGCCGGCGTAGTGGGCGGGCAGCGCGGCGTCCCCCGTCACCGTCTCGACCTGGGCGCCGAGGCCCGCCGCCTCGGCCCGCCGCCGGGCCGCCGCGGTGTTGCGCGCGTCCAACTCGACCAGCCGGGCCCGGGCTTCGGCCCGGCGCGGGTGTTCGGCCAGCACGTCCAGGACGTCCCGCCCGTCGCCCGCGCACAGGCTGACGATCCGCAGGCCGCCCGGCGGCGCCCCGTCCAGCGCCTCCCGCAGCCGGGCCCGCACGGTGCGCAGCCGCCGGGCCTGCCAGGAGTCCGGGTCGTCGTAGCCGTCGTGCCAGGCGCTCCAGTCCACGCCCGGACGGTACGCCCGTACCCCGGCGGCGGCCCAGCCGTTTTCCCCCGGCGGACGGGGCCCGGTGACGCGACATCAGTCGGGAACGGGGCGGCCGGGGAGCGGACGGGAAGGCCCGCCCGCGAACGGCCCGGAATACGAGAAATCCCGCCCGGTTTCCCGGGCGGGATTTCTGTTGGTGGAGCTGAGGGGATTCGAACCCCTGACCCCCTCGATGCGAACGAGGTGCGCTACCGGACTGCGCCACAGCCCCAACAAGAAAGAACTCTATCACCTCTGCGGGGGTACTCGTGACCATGGTCGGCGCGGCCCGGCGGCGGTGACGCCCGGGGGCGCGGACGCCCCGGCGCAGGTGGGGCGTCGCGGCCGGGGCGGGGCGGGCGGGGCGGTCATGCGTTGGCGGCGCGGGGGCGGGTGCTCCAGTCGGCGGCGGGCTGGGCGGGCTGGGCCGGCTCGCCGTACTGGTCGAAGAGCGGGGTCGCCGGGCGGCCGGAGTCCCAGGTGTCGGGGGCGGAGAGGTCGAGGCCCCGGGTGGTGCGGGGGGCCACGGGGGCGGTGACGTAGGTGGGGAGCGGGACGGGGACGGGCTCCCAGGAGTCCGGCCCGGCGGCGGCGCGGGCGCGGACGCCGTCGGCCCACTCCTCGTGCTCGGTGGCCTCGGCCAGCACGGTCGCCCGGGTGGCGGCCGGGTCCGCGCCCGGCTCGGCGGACGGTTCGGCGGCGGACGCGGCGCGGGCGGCGGACGGCTCGGCGGACGGGCGGGCGGCGCGCTCGCGCTCCCGGTCGCGCAGCCGCTCGGCGGCCTGGGCGGCCTTGCCCCGGTCGAACTTGACTTCGTAGCGCTGCCGCTCCAGTCGGCGCAGGTGGCCGATGTAGAGGGTGAGCAGCACGCCGGGGACGGCGGGCACCCAGAGGAAGGCGAAGCCGGCCACCGCGGCGACCACGGCGCCCAGGGCGAAGGCGAGGAACAGCATGGTGACCATCCGCCGCCGCCGGGCGAGCAGCCTGGCCCGCCGCTCGGCGGAGCGCCGGTCGCCGAGCTCTCGCTCGCGCTCGCCCCGGGCCTCGGCGGACTTCGGCGCGGTCGGCTCCGCGGCCGGTCCGGCCGCGGGCTCGGCGCCGTCCCAGGCGGTGGGCCGGGTGGCCACGTCCGCCGGATCGGGCGCGGAGCCGGGCGCGCGGTCGGCCGCCGGGCCGCTCGCGGAATCGGCGAACTCCCCGTCCGGGTCGCCCCCGGCGGGGTGCTGCTGGTCGTCGGCGGTCTGGTCGCCGAGGGCTCGGGCCGCGCGCCGCTCCATGGCCGATCGACCGGCCAGCAGGCGGATCGCGGTACTGAAGCGTTCCGTCGGACGCGACTCGTTGAGCTCGTCCTGCCTGCGGAGCCACATCGGCACCAGATAGGCAGCCCAGGCCCCTACGATGACCGCGTAGATAAGGCCGCTACTGCTCACGTTGCACACGGTACGGGCGCGGGGGAAGGCACTGCAGCAATTTGGCGCGGCGTGTCGTGCGATCAAGCTGATTCTCAGACTATTTTGCCGCTATTTGTGGCGGCTCGACCCGGCCCCGATGCCATATCGATATCAATTTCGAACAAATATTCAATTCTCTTGCGGCGGCCGGTTCCTGAGCGCGTGCCAGCGGTTGAGCAGCCCGTCGGCGGCCTCGTCGGCGGTCAGCGCGTAGACCAGGTGGTCGCGCCAGTCGCCGTCGATGTGCAGGTAGCGGGGGCGGAGCCCCTCCTCGCGGAAGCCGAGCTTCTCCACCACCCGGCGGCTGGGCCGGTTCTCTGGGCGGATGCACACCTCGATCCGGTGCAGGCCCAGGTCGCGGAAGCAGTGGTCGACGGCGAGCGCGACGGCGGTGGGCATGATGCCGCGCCCGGCGACCGCCTCGTCCACCCAGTAGCCGACGTTGGCGGAGCACATCGAGCCCCAGGTGATTCCGCCGACCGTCAACTGGCCGACCAGGCGGCCCTGGTGGAGCACCACGAAGGGCAGCATCCGGCCGGCCGCCGCCTCGGCCCGCAGGTAGCGGACCATCTGCCGGTAGGTGGGCCGGGGCAGCGGGGCGCGGCCGGGCGGGGCGGGTGGGACGGTGGCCTCCCAGCGGCGCAGCCAGTCCCGGTTGCGGCGGCTGACCTCCTGCCACTCGGCCTGGTCGCGGCGGCGGATGGGCCGCAGCACGACGTCCCCCTCGGCCAGTTCGACGGGCCAGCCGGCGTTCAGTGGGCGCTCCCGGAAGGATCGGTGGGTCGCGGGTGGTCGCCGCCGGCCAACTGGTCGACGGCGTGCGGCAGCAGCGGGGCGAGCACGGCCAGTCCGTCCCGGACGCCGCCGGTGGAGCCGGGCAGGTTGACGATCAGGGTGCGCCCGGCCAGCCCGGCCAGGCCGCGGGAGAGCGCCGAGGTGGGCACCTTCTCCCGGCCGTGCGCGCGGATCGCCTCGGGGATGCCGGGGACCTGCCGGTCGATCACCCGGGCGGTCATCTCGGGCGTGAGGTCCTGCGGGGAGATGCCGGTGCCGCCGGTGGTCAGCACCACGTCGTACCCCGCGGCGACGGCCTCGCGCAGCGCTGCCTCGACCGGCTCCCCGTCCGGGACGACCACCGGGCCGTCGGCGGTGAAGCCCATCCCGCGCAGTCCGGCGACCAGCAGCGGGCCGCCCCGGTCCTCGTACACGCCGGCCGAGGCCCGGTTGGAGACGGTGACGGCGAGCGCCCTCACTGCTCCTCCCCCCTGGACCAGTCGCCGCTCTTGCCACCGGTCTTGCTGAGCACTCGGACGTCCTCGATGGCGGCGGCCTTGTCGACCGCCTTGACCATGTCGATGACGGTGAGCGCGGCGGTGGCGACGGCGGTCAGCGCCTCCATCTCGACGCCGGTGCGGTCGGCGGTGCGGACGGTGGCGGTGATCTCCACGGCGGTGTCGGTGACGGCCAGGTCGACGGTGGTGCCGGTGAGCGCGATGGGGTGGCACAGCGGGATCAGGTCGGGCGTCCGCTTGGCGCCCATGATCCCGGCGATCCGGGCCACCGCGAGCGCGTCGCCCTTGGGAACGCCCTCGCCGCGCAGCAGTTCCACCACCCGGGGGGCGACCCGGACGCGGCCGGCCGCCACCGCGACGCGGGTGGTGGCGGCCTTCTCGGAGACGTCGACCATCCGGGCGGCGCCGGTGTGGTCGACGTGGGTGAGGCGGTCGCCGGGGGGTGTGTCGGTCACGAGTGGCTCCAGTGGCACGGTGCGAATCTCGCGCTACCGTACAACCCCGCCCCGGTCAGTCCGTGAGAAGGACCACACCGACGGTGCTCCCGGCGGGCAGCGCGGTGACGTCCTCGGGCACGGTGATCAGGCAGTCGGCCTTGGCCAGCGCCCCGACCAGGTGCGATCCCTCGCCGCCGACCGGGCTCACGGTGCCGGCCGCCGGGTCGTACCGGCCGCGCAGGAACTGCCGTCGCCCGGCCGGGGAGCGCAGCGCCGCGGTGGTCGCGGCCCGCACCACGGGGCGGTGCACGTCGGGGGCGCCGAGCATGGTGCGGATGACCGGGCGGACGAACAGCTCGAAGGAGATGTACGCGCTGACCGGGTTGCCGGGCAGGGCCAGCAGCGGCACGCCGGGGGCCGCGCCGATCCGGCCGAAGCCCTGCGGCTTGCCCGGCTGCATCCGCAACCTGCGGAAGTCGACGCCGCCGTAGTCCGCGAACACCTCCTTGACCACGTCGTACGCGCCGACCGAGACGCCGCCGCTGGTGACGATCAGGTCGGCCCGGCCGAGCTGGTCCTCCAGCACGGCGCGCAGTGTGTCCGCCTCGTCGGGGACGCCGCCGACCCGGTAGGCGACGGCGCCGGCGGCGATCGCGGCGGCGGTCAGGGTGAAGGAGTTGGAGTCGTGGATCCGGCCCGGTCCGGCGGCCTCGCCGGGCTGGACGAGTTCGCTGCCGGTGGAGAGCACGACCACCCGGGGGCGGGGGGCGACCTTGACGGTGCCGCGGCCGATCGCGGCCAGCAGGCCGAGCTGGGTGGGGCCGAGCACGGTGCCGGCCTCCAGCACGGTGTCGCCGGCGGCGACGTCGCTGCCCCGGCGGCGGATGTGCGCGCCCTCGGCGACCGGGCGCAGCACCCGGACCTCCTCGTCCGCGACGGGCGCGCCCATCGCGTCGGCGGCCCGGCCGGTGCCGGTGCCGCCGTCGGTCCACTCGACCGGGGCGACCGCCTCGGCGCCGGGCGGGACGGGGGCGCCGGTCATGATCCGGGCGGCCCGGCCGGGGCCGACCCTGGGCAGTTCGGCGGCGCCGGCCGCGATGTCGCCGACCACGGCCAGCACCGACGGGTACTGCTCGGTGGCGCGCACGGTGTCGGCGGTGCGCAGCGCGTAGCCGTCCATCGAGCTGTTGTCGAACGGCGGCAGGTCGTCGTCGGCCCGCACGTCCTCGGCGAGCCGGCAGCCCTGGGCGTCCAGCAGTTGCAGTTCGATGGGCGGCAGCGGGGCGACCGCGGCGAGGACGTCGGCGAGGTGCTCGTCGACGGTCCACAGGCGCGGCGAGGCCGGGGAGCCGGCTCCCTCGCAGCAGGGGTCGTGCTTCCCGGTCATCGCCTCACGCTCGCCTTCGACGCTCGCCTTCGTGGTGGATCAGCCCTGCATCTCGGTGGCCACGAACTGCCGCAGCCAGCTGCGGAACTCGGGGCCGAGGTCGTCGCGCTCGGCGGCCAGCCGGACGATCGCCCGCAGGTAGTCGGCCCGGTCGCCGGTGTCGTAGCGGCGGCCCTTGAACAGCACGCCGTGCACCGGGCCGCCCGCGCTCTCGTCCCGGGCGGCCAACTCGCGCAGCGCGTCGGTCAGCTGGATCTCGCCGCCGCGGCCGGGCGGGGTCTCGCGCAGCACGTCGAAGACCGTCGGGTCGAGGACGTAGCGGCCGATGACGGCGTAGTTGGAGGGGGCGTCGGCGGTGTCGGGCTTCTCCACCAGGTCGGTGACCTGGAAGACGTCCTGGCCGAAGTCGGTGGTCTTGACGGCGGCGCAGCCGTACAGGTGGATCTGGGCCGGGTCGACCTCCATCAACGCGACGACGGAGCCGCCGAGTTCCTGCTGCACCTCGATCATCCGGGACAGCAGCGGGTCGCGCGGGTCGATCAGGTCGTCGCCCAGCAGGACGGCGAACGGCTGGCCCGCGACGTGCTGTTCGGCGACCGAGACGGCGTGGCCCAGGCCCTTGGGGTCGCCCTGGCGGACGTAGTGCATGCTGGCGAGCTGCACGGACTCCTGCACCCGGCGCAGCCGCTCCTGGTCGCCCTTGCGGCTGAGCAGCTCCTCCAGCTCGTAGGCGCGGTCGAAGTGGTCTTCCAGAGCACGCTTGTTGCGACCGGTGACCATCAGTATGTCGGACAGACCGGCGGCGGAGGCCTCCTCCACGACGTACTGGATGGCCGGCTTGTCGACGACCGGCAGCATCTCCTTCGGCGTGGCCTTGGTGGCGGGGAGGAACCTGGTGCCGAGGCCGGCGGCCGGGACGACTGCCTTGGTGACCGGCTGGCGGGCGTGCTTGTTCGTCATGCGTCGACCTTACTAAGGCGGGCGTTCCACCCTGCTGAGAGCCGAGTGAATCGATTATTGGGGCCGGTCACCTGTCGGGCCCGGTCCGACGGTGGTCGCATGCGGGGTGAGGGGGGCCCCGCCGGGGCCGGAAGACACCTTACCCGGCACCGGTGCGGCGCTCGGACCGGTCAGCTCGGCCGGGAGCCGCTCGGTGGAGCGCCAGCAGTCCCCGCCGGCGGCCCGCGCCGCGGCCAGCGCCCGGTCCGCGGCGCGCAGCAGCAGGGCGGCGTGGGCGCCGTCCCGGGGCAGCACGGCCAGGCCGACGGACGCGGTCAGGCCGCTGCGCTCGCCCGGATCGGCGCTCTCGCCCGGGTGGCGGTCCGTCAGCCGGTGCCGCCGCACCGACCAGCACAGCCGCTCGGCGACCTGCGCGGCGCCCTCCGGGCCGGTGTCCGGCAGCAGCGCCAGGAACTCCTCCCCGCCGTAACGCCCCAGGGTGTCGCAGCCGCGGATCTCCATCGCCAGGCGCTGGGCGAGGTCCCGGAGCATCGCGTTGGCCCGGGTCCGGCCGTGCTCGGCGACCACCGCGTCGAAGCCCGCCACCTCCACCAGCAGCACCGACAGCGGGCGGGGGTCGATCGCGGTGGCCTCGGCCCGGCGGGCGCGTTCGATCTCGCGGTCCAGCGTCAGCTGCAGGTGGCGGTAGTTCCACACCCCGGTCAGCGGGTCGCAGGAGGCGGTGCGCGCCAGTTCGTCCCGTTCCTCCGTCAGTTCCGCGATCTTCGCCAGAAGTTCCTCCTCGCGGGCACCGTGCTCGGCCCGGCACCGGCGGCGGCGCAGCGCGAGGCCGCCGGCGGCGGCCGGGGCGGCCGCGCCGAGCACGGCCAGGGCCTGGAGCAGGAGCGGGGTGGACATGCGGCGGCCTCGGCGTGTCAGGCTCGTGTCACTGCGCGGGACAGAGCTGAGAGGAATCGAACGGTGACTGCGGATCGGTTGTCCAACGACAAGGCGGCGCTGAGGTCACGGCTGCTCGCCGAACGGCGGGCGCTCGGCGGGCCGGAGCGCGCCGCCGCGGCCGGGGCGCTGGCCGGGCACGCCGCCGCGCTGGTGCCGCCGGGCGGCACCGTCGCCGCGTACGTCTCGGTCGGCGCGGAGCCCGGCACCCGCCCCCTGCTCACCGCGCTGGCCGCGCGGGGAGTGCGGGTGCTGCTGCCCGTGCTGCTCCCCGACAACGACCTGGACTGGGCCCCGTACGAGGGCGACGACCGGCTCTCCCCCGCCGCCCGCGGCCTGCTCGAACCCACCGGCCCCCGGCTCGGCCCCGACGCCGTCCTCACCGCGGACGTCGTCCTGCTCCCCGGCCTGGCCGTCGACGCGCGCGGCGTCCGGCTCGGCCGCGGCGGCGGCTCCTACGACCGCGTCCTGGCCCGCCTCGCCCGCGCGGGCGCGCGGCCCCTGCTGGCGACCCTGCTCTACTCCGGCGAACTGCTCCCCGCCGTCCCGGCCGAGCCGCACGACCTGCCGGTGCACGCGGCGGTCACCCCGGAGGGCGTGACGCTCTTCGGCAGGTGAAGGGGGACGGGCCAGGAGAGCGGGGAACAGCGGGCCCCTGCCGGGCCCCTGCCGCTAGTTCGTCAGGGTGAGGGTGTTCTTGCCGGCCTTGGTGACCGCGTCCTTCGTGTAGGCCCAGGGCAGGAGTTGCCCGGAGGCCCAGAGTTCGGTCTGGTCGTTGTAGTTGGGGTGGAAGGCGTGGCCGGAGGCGCCGCCGACGTTGATCCAGCGGGAGGAGTCGAAGTCGCTGAGGTCGACGACCATCCGCATGGAGGGGATCCAGTCGACGTCGTAGCCGGCGGCGGCGTTCCAGCCGGTGGCGTCGACGGCGGCGCTGCCGCCGGAGAGCTTGTAGGGGCCCCGGTCGAGCAGCTTGCGGACGAGGCCGGAGGCGATCGAGGAGTCGTCGCTGCCGAGGGTGGGCTCCTGCAGGGTGAGCTGGTGCAGGCGGCCCCAGCTCCAGGTGGAGATGTCCTTGCTGAGGCGCGAGGTGAGGTCCTGGCGGGCGTCCTTCAGTGCCTCGGCGAGCAGGTTGTCGAGGCCGTGCTGCTGCTGGTGGTCGGAGTCGATGTAGTCCCACCAGGGCGACTGCGGGTCCTTGAGCAGGCCGCGGACGACCTCCATCCAGCGGTCGCCGCCGTCCGGCTGGGCCTGCGAGGCCTTGCGGGTGCCGCACTCGGTGACGGCCTGCGCGGCGCCGCCGAGGGCGTCGTCGGGCAGGGTGTTGTCGCGCTTCTGGCGCACCAGCAGGCAGTCGCCCTCGACCCGGAGGTCGGCCGGGAACTTCTGGCCGAAGGAGAGGGTGAGCAGGGCCCGCCAGACGCCGTTGTAGTACGCGGCGGCGGCCGAGTCGGCGTCCTGGTGGTAGTTCCAGTCCTTGAGCAGGTCCTGGGCCTCGCGCACGTACGGGTCGTCGATCCTGACCTTGAGCAGCAGCGGGACGAGCTCCTTGGCCAGCACGCTGGTGTTGTCGAGCTGGATGGACTGCATGTCGTCCAGCGAGATCTTGCCGCCGTTCTTCAGCTTGTCCTGGATCTGGTCGGCGATCTCCTTGGCGCGGGTGCCGTACTCCCAGTCGGTGGTGAGCAGCGGCTTGTAGTTCTGGTCGACGACGGCCTGGTTGGCGGTGACGATGTAGCCCTCGGGCGGGTTGTACGCGTAGGGCAGCGACTTGAACGGCAGGTAGGAGGCGTTCCAGGCGTACGCGGAGTCCCAGCCGGGGGCGGGGTAGCGGCCGTCGCCCTTGCCGCGGACCGGGATCAGGCCGGGGGCCTGGTAGCCGATGTTGCCCTTGGTGTCGGCGTAGACGAGGTTCTGCGCGGGGACGGCGAAGTCCTGCGCGGCGGCCCGGAAGGTGGCGAAGTCGGTGGCCTTGTCGAGCTTGAAGACGGCGTCCATGGTCTTGCCGGGGACGAGCGCGGTCCAGCGCAGGGCGACGCCGTAGCCGGCCGCCCGGTCGGGGGCGGCGTTGCCGGCGGGGGCGTACTGGCCGACCTTCTGGTTCTCGGAGGACTGGTCGGAGATCAGCGGCATGCCGTCCTGGGTGGTGCGGACGGTGATGGTGCGGTCCGCGCCGCCGGCCACCTTGATGGTCTCCTTGCGGACGGTGAACTTCACGTCCTTGCCGTCCAGGAGGTAGGTGTCGGGGCCGGTGACCTTCTCCAGGTACAGGTCGGTGACGTCGGCGCCGAGGTTGGTGAAGCCCCAGGCGACGTCCTTGTTGTGGCCGATGACCACGCCGGGCATGCCGGCGAAGGTGTAGCCGGCCGTGTCGTAGCCGCAGGTCGGCGAGACGGCGCGGCAGTGCAGGCCCATCTGGTACCAGATGGACGGCATGCCGGGGCCGAGGTGCGGGTCGTTGGCCAGCATCGGCTTGCCGGTGGTGGTGTGGGTGCCGGACACCACCCAGGAGTTGGAGCCGATGCCCTGTCCCTGCGGGCCGAGCAGCTGCGGCAGCGCGGACACCCGGCCGGACAGGTCGCCGACCAGGCTCTGGGTCGCGGCCCGGGCCTGGGCGGTGGCGGCGGGGGTGGAGCCGCCGGGCACGGGGGCCGCGGGGGCGCCCTCGCCGGGGGTGTAGCTGCCGTCGGCGGAGAGCTTGCCGGTCTTGACGATGGTGCCGTTGCGGTCGTACGGGTAGTCGGGGTAGAGCTGTTCGACCTGCTCGGCGGTGAAGTCCTGGGTGAGCAGCGAGCGGTCGATCTCCTCCTGCATGTTGCCGGACAGGCTCCAGGCCATCGCCTTGAGCCAGGCGACCGAGTCGACCGGGTCCCACTTCTCGGGCTGGTAGCCGGAGTTGACCGTGCCGAGCAGCGCGTACTCGAGCGAGGCGCCGGCCCCGCCGGGGTGCTCGGCGAGCCAGGCGTTGACGCCCTCGGTGTAGGCGGTCAGGTTGCGCTTGGTGTCCTCGGACAGGACGGTGTCCCACTCCTTCTGGGCGACCTGGCGCCAGCCCATGGTGCGCAGGAAGGTGTCGTTCTCGACCGAGGAGGAGCCGAACATCTCGGAGAGCCGGCCGGAGGTGATGTGCCGGCGGACGTCCATCTCCCAGAACCGGTCCTGGGCCTGCACGTAGCCCTGGGCGCGGAACAGGTCGGCGTCGGTGTCGGCGTACAGCTGCGGGATGCCCTTGTCGTCGCGGACCACGTCCACCGGCGCGGACATGCCGGACACCTTGACGGTGCCGCTGACCTGCGGGAAGGAGGAGCGGACGGTGTCCACCGCCCACCAGCCGCCGCCTACCAGACCCGCGATCAGCAGCACGGCGAGCAGGATCATGATCAGACGTGCGCGCCGGAACTTCTTCGAGCGGGGCATCCGAGTCCTTGTATGAGGGAGCGTGCGGCCGTGACAGGTCACCACATTAGGGCGAGCGCCCCGGGGGTCGTGCACGGGGGACACCGGCGGCGGTTCGACGGCCCCGCAGGACCTTACCGGGCGGGGGCGAACGAAGGGACTAGCTTAAAGATCAAGTAAAATGTTAGGATGGGTAACGATCTGCCAGCCGCCCCTTCCCTGCCCGAGGTGCCCCTGCGTGACCGTTGACCACCTGAACACCCTGCTGCTCGAGTCCGCCGTGATCCTGCTGTTCGCCGTGGTGGCGGTGCGGATCTCCACCCGCTCGGGGCTGCCCTCGCTGCTGATCTACCTCGGCATCGGCGTCGCCCTGGGCCAGAACGGCATCGGCGTGAGCTTCAACAACGCCGAACTCACCCAGGTCCTGGGCTACGCCGCCCTGGTGGTCATCCTCGCCGAGGGCGGGCTCAAGACGAGCTGGCGGGCCATCAGGCCGGTGGTCCCGGCCGCCGCCGTGCTGGCCACCCTGGGCGTCGCGGTCTCGGTGTTCGTCACCGCCGCCGGCGCGCACTGGCTGGTCGGCCTGGAGTGGCGCACCGCGCTGCTGCTCGGCGCGATCGTCTCCTCCACCGACGCCGCGGCGGTCTTCTCGGTGCTGCGGATGGTGCCGCTGCCCCAGCGGCTGACCGGCCTGCTGGAGGCCGAGTCCGGATTCAACGACGCTCCCGTGGTGATCCTGGTGGTCGCCTTCGCCACTGCGGGCGAGCTCGACCCCTGGTACGTGCTGGTCGGCACCATCGTCGTCGAGCTGGTGATCGGCGCGGCCGTCGGCTACGCGGTGGGCCGGCTCGGCGCGTACGCGGTGCGCCGGGTCGCGCTGCCCTCCTCCGGCCTGTACCCGATCGCGGTGCTGGCGCTGATCGTGCTCGCCTACGCGGGCGGCTCGCTGCTGCACGCCTCCGGCTTCCTCGCCGCGTACATCGCCTCGGTGATCCTCGGGAACTCCAAGCTGCCGCACGGCCCCGCGGTGCGCGGCTTCGCGGACGGGCTGGCCTGGATCGGCCAGATCGGCATGTTCGTGCTGCTCGGTCTGCTGGTGACGCCGGCCACCATGGGGTCGGCGGTGGTGCCGGGGCTGGTGGCCGGCGCGGTGCTGGTGTTCGTCGCCCGGCCGCTGTCGGTGCTGCTGACCATGACGCCGTTCCGGGTGCCCTGGCAGGAGCAGGCGCTGCTGTCCTGGGCCGGGCTGCGCGGCGCGGTGCCGATCGTGCTCGCCACCATCCCGCTGGTGACCGGTGCGACCGACGCCCAGAAGCTGTTCAACGTGGTCTTCATCCTGGTGGTGGTCTTCACCCTGCTCCAGGGCCCGACCCTGCCGCTGGTCGCCAAGTGGCTGAAGATCGGCGAGGGCGACATCGGCCAGGACCTGGGCATCGAGTCCGCGCCGCTGGAGAAGCTGCACGGCCACCTGCTCTCCGTCCAGCTCGCCCCCGGCTCCCGGATGTCCGGCGTCGAGGTCTCCGAGCTGCGCCTGCCCAAGGGCGCCGCCGTCACCCTGGTGGTCCGCGAGGGCTCCAGCTTCGTCCCGGACAAGATGACGGTGCTGCGCGAGGGCGACGAACTGCTGGTGGTCACCACCGACGAGGTCTCTGCGGCCGCCGAGCGCCGGCTGCGCGCCGTCGACCGGGGCGGCAAGCTCGCCGGGTGGCTGCACAACGCGGAGGCGCGGGCCGCCGAAGAGCGGAAGGCGCCTTCCAACGCCAGGAAGAAGGCCGGCTGAACCGCCGAACCGAAGGCGGAACACCCTGATATACGCTTGTACATTCTGATCCGACCTGAATTTTCCACATCTGCCTGATGCAGAGTCGGCGCCCCGGCCACCGGCCGGCGCGCGAGAGGACGACCCTCGGCACCCGGCCGGCACCGCCGCCGGGCCGCTACCAGGCAGCAGAGAG
The DNA here is from genome assembly GCF_000716545.1 of Kitasatospora phosalacinea. GTDB lineage: Bacteria > Actinomycetota > Actinomycetes > Streptomycetales > Streptomycetaceae > Kitasatospora > Kitasatospora phosalacinea. The sequence continues at coordinate 31,772 of NZ_JNWZ01000045.1, read as the reverse complement.
GACCGACCGTGGCGGCGCGCCGACCGGTCGACGACACCATCTCCCACGGCTCCCACGGCACCGGCTACGGGGCGCTGCTGCGCACCCCCCGGGCCTGGACCTTCCTGCTCCCGGCCCTGGTCGCCCGGCTGCCGTACGCCATGCTCAGCCTGGGCATCGTGCTGCTGGTCCACGACACCACCGGCTCCTACGGCCTGGCCGGCGCGGTCGCCGCGTCCTCCGCCATCGCCCAGGCCCTGGTCGGGCCGCAGACCGGGCGGCTGGCCGACCGGCACGGCCAGGCCGCCGTACTGGTGCCCGCCGTGGTGGCGCACGCCTGCGCGGTCGCCGCGCTGATCGTGCTCGCCCACGCCGGCGCCCCCGACTGGACGCTGTTCCTGGCCGCCGCGCCGGCCGGCGCGGCGGTGCCTCAGGTCGGCGCGATGGTCCGTTCCCGCTGGGTGCACCGGCTGGGCGAGCGGCCCGCCCTGATGAACACCGCCTTCGCGTTCGAGTCCGTCACCGACGAGTTCACCTTCGTGGTCGGCCCGGTGCTGGCCACCGGCATCGCCACCCTGGTCAACCCGTCCGTCGGGCTCACCGCCGAGGCCGCGCTCACCCTGCTCGGCGGCCTGGCCTTCGCCGCCCGCCGGGACACCGCGCCGGTGCCCACCGGCCCCGCCGCCCCCGGCGTCCGGCGGGCCTCCGCGCTGGCCTCCCCCGGGGTGCGGCTGCTGGCCGGCGCCTTCCTCGGCCTGGGCACCGTCTTCGGCACCCTGCAGGTCTCCATCACCGCCTTCGCCGAGGACGCCGGCTCCGGCGGGCTCAGCGGCCCGGTCTACGGCCTGTTCGCGACCGGCTCGATGGTGGCCGGGGTGCTCTACGGCCTCGTCCCGTGGCGCAGCAGCGCCCGGCGGCGGATGGTGGTCTGCTACGCGCTGCTGGTGCTCGGCTGCTCCACCCTGTGGGCGATGCCGAACCTGCCCGCGCTGGCCGTGGCCGGCCTGTTCTGCGGCCTGGCCATCGCACCCACCCTGATCACCGGGTACACCCTGGTCGAGACCCTGGTCGCGGACGGCGCCAAGACCGAGGCGTTCACCTGGCTGACCGGCGCGATCGGCCTGGGCCTGGCGCTCGGCTCCACCGCCGCCGGGCAGTTGATCGACCGCTCCGGGCCCTCGCTCGGCTTCACCGTCGCGCTGGCCGGTTCCGGCCTCGGCCTGGTGGCGCTCGTCACGATGCGCCGCCTGCTGCTCGCTCCGGCGCCCGCGCCCCGTACCGTGGCACGGGGCGGCGCCCGTGCGGAGGCCGTCCCGGCCGCGCGGCGCGGCTGAGCCGCTGGACTCCACCAGCGGAATGCCGCATCATGGACCGTCGTTAGCACTCATGGCGTGAGAGTGCCAGGGGGAGTGACAGGAGGAAGCGGAAGTGCCCACGTACCAGTACCAGTGCACCGAGTGCGGCAACGGCCTCGAGGCGGTGCAGAAGTTCAGCGACGACGCGCTGACCACGTGCCCCGACTGCCAGGGGAAGCTGCGCAAGGTCTTCTCGGCCGTGGGCGTGGTCTTCAAGGGCTCCGGCTTCTACCGCACCGACAGCCGCTCCAGCTCCAGCGGCTCGGTGACCGGCTCGTCGTCCTCGACGTCCTCGTCCTCGACCGCCTCCGGCGGCTCCTCCTCCGGCGGTTCCTCCGCCGCCTCGACGAGCTCCTCCAGCAGCAGTTCGGCGTCCACCGCGAGCTGATCCTCCGGGTCTTCCGCGGAGCCCCCGTCCGGCCGTGCCGGGCGGGGGCTCCGTGCTGTTCCGGGGCGGGTCACGCGGGGCCACCCGGACGGGTGCGGCGGGCGGGGCCGGGCGGTGCGGCGGTGCGAGGGCCGGACGGCGCAGGGGTTCACCCCGGAGGGTGAGCGCGGTTTTCCACAGGGCGGGGTTTTCCACAGGGTGGGGAAATCCGCGGCGGGGGCGCGGGGGCGGGTCGCAGGATGGGCGGCGCGACCCCGGCCGGGGCGCGTGGGGACCTGCCTGGAGGGCTGCTGCCGTGACTTCGTTCGTGCTGCCTCCGCTGCCCGCGGCGCTGGTGCCGCCGCGGCGCGAAGTGCCCGATTTCCCGCCGATCCGGGGGACGGCGCGGGGGCGCCACCGCCTGCGGTGCGCGCTGCGGCGCCGTCCCGGGCGGTTCGCGGCGGGGTGCCTGGTGCTGGCGGCCGCGCTGCTCGCCTGCCCGCTGCGGGGGGCTCCGCCGCCGGGCGGCGGGGGGCCCGGCGGGGCGGCCGGCTGCCCGGTGGCGTCAACCCGGTGACGCCGGGTTCACCCGTGACCTCCGGGGGCGTCCGCCGTTCGACGCGGCATGAAAGGCTTCAAGGAATTCCTGCTCCGCGGCAACGTGGTGGACCTGGCCGTCGCCGTCGTCATCGGCGCCGCCTTCACCAGCGTCGTCAACGCGTTCGTCAAGGGCGTGATCAACCCGCTGGTCGGCCTGTTCGGCACCAAGGACCTGGCCGCCTACACCTCCTGCCTCAAGGGCCCGTGCGAGGTGGACGCCGCCGGCAACGTCACCTCGGGCATCTTCATCCTGTGGGGCTCGGTGCTCAGCGCCGCGCTCACCTTCCTGATCACCGCGGCCGTCGTGTACTTCCTGCTGATCCTGCCGATGAACCACTTCATGCGCAGGCGCAGGACCGAGGACGAGGAGGCCCTGGACGCCGAACTGAAGGAGGTCGAACTGCTCACCGAGATCCGCGACGCGCTCGTGCGCCGCGGCTGAGCCCCGCCACCGCTCGGGCTACTTCTCCCCGTGGTGCGGGGGCCGCTGGCTGCGGTACCAGTCCAGCCCTCGCTCCCCCGACGAGTCGCCCCAGCCGCGGTCGGTGTCGTCGGAGGTCTGCCGGTCGAACGGGTCCTCGAAGACCAGTCGGGGCCGGGGGGCGGGGGCGGGCCGGGGCTCGGGCTGCGGTGCGTCCGGGGAGGTCATGCCCTCCACTGTAGGACCGGCCGCGGGCCCCGACGGCCCGTCCACTACGCCGCCTCGAAGCCCGCGTGGTCCGCGATCTTCTTCAGCTCGGCGAGGGCGTGCTTCTCGATCTGGCGGATCCGCTCGCGGGTGAGGCCGTGCTGCTTGCCGACCTCGGTGAGGGTGCGCTCGCGGCCGTCCTCCATGCCGTAGCGGCTGCGGATGATGGAGGCGGTGCGGTCGTCGAGGCGGCCGATCAGGTCGTCCAGCTCCTCGCGGCGCAGCATCACCATGACCGCGTCCTCCGGGGAGACCGCGCCGGTGTCCTCCACCAGGTCTCCGAACTGGGTCTCGCCCTCGTCGTCGACCGACATGTTGAGGCTGACCGGGTCCCTCGCCCAGTCCAGGACGTCCTTGACGCGCTGCTCGGTGGTGTCCAGCTCGGCGGCGATCTCGGCGGGCTCCGGCTCGCGGCCCAGTTCCTTGGCCTTCTCGCGCTGCACCCGGCGGATCCGGCCGAGCTCCTCGACCAGGTGGACGGGGAGGCGGATGGTGCGGGACTGGTCGGCGATGGACCGGGTGATCGCCTGGCGGATCCACCACGTCGCGTAGGTGGAGAACTTGAAGCCCTTGGAGTAGTCGAACTTCTCCACGGCCCGGACCAGGCCGGCGTTGCCCTCCTGGATCAGGTCGAGCAGCGGGAGGCCGCTGCGCGGGTAGCGGCGGGCGACGGCGACGACCAGGCGCAGGTTGGACCGGATGAAGACGTCCTTGGCGCGCTCGGCGTCGTCCGCCACGGCCCGGAGCTCCTCGGTGGTGACGCCGTCGAGGGTCTCCTCCTCGTCGAGCAGGTGCTGGGCGAAGACGCCGGCCTCGATCCGCAGGGACAGCTCGACCTCCTCCGCGGCGTCGAGCAGGGGCGTCCTGGCGATCTCGTCGAGGTACATGCCGACCAGGTCGCGGTCGGCTTCGAGGTTGGTCGGGCGGGCGGTGCGAGTCCGATCGGCCCTGTCGCGTACGACGGCACGGGTGGCCATGCTTGCTCCCTCACTGACGCTGCCGAAGGCGCTCCGTTCCGCCACTCGGCACAACCGTGTGGGCCGTTCGTGGCTCACACGTAACGATCCAACGCACAGAAATCGGACAACATTCCCAAGTGGCTCAGTTTTCCGTCGGGGATGCAGTATCCTGCCGATTTTCATCCGACCGGTACACGTAGCGTGACGCGCTCCGCACACCGGGCGTCCGCCGGGCGGCTACCCGTTCGGCACCGGATCAGTGCCGCGTCTTCGCGGCGCGTCCGCACAACCGATGCCGAATCGCTATCGCTCCAGCGCCGGTTCGCTCCCCGCCGCTGGGAAGGTGTCTGTCATGCACCAGCCCATCGACCGCGATCCCCGGGCGGCCGCCGGGCGCCCGGACGGCGGCCGGCGCACCGGCCGTTCCCCGGCCCGTCCTCCGGTACAACGCGCGAGGGCGTCCCGTTGTGCCTGGCCGGCCCTGGCGGGTGCGCTGGTGTTCGCGGTGCTGCTGGTCATGGTGAAGGCCGACTGGGCGCCGCTGGCCCGGTTCGACCAGGGGTGGGTGTCGCCGCTGCACCGGTACGCGCTGCGGCACCCGGTGTGGACGGCGGCCATGCGGACGCTGGCCGACCTGGGCGCGCCGTGGGTGATGCGGGCGGCCCTCGGGGCGGTCGCGGGGTGGCTGTGGGTGCGCGGCGCCCGGGCGCTGGCGGGCTGGTCGGCGGCGGCCGCGCTGCTGGGCTGGGCGGTCGGCGGGGTCGGGCGGGAGCTGATCGGCCGCCCCCGGCCGCACCTGGCCGACCCGGTGGCGCTCGGCTCCGGGGCGGCCTTCCCGGCCGGGCCCGCGCTGGCCTCGGCGGTGACCTGCGGGGCGCTGCTGGCGCTGGTGTGGCCGCGGATCGAGCGGCCGGCCCGGGCGGCGGCGGGCACCGCGGCGGCGCTGGCCGTGCTGGCGGTGGGCTGGACCGGGATCGCGCTGGGCGCGCACCGGCCGAGCGACGTGCTGGCGTCCTGGGCGGCGGCGGCCGCGGTGCTGGCCGGCCCCGCGCTGGCGGTGGAGCTGTGGCGGCCGGGCCGGCTCGACCTGGACGTGCGGCTGCTGCGCCGGCGGGCCGGGCCGCGGGTTCAGCGGGTGCTGGCGTCGCGGTTGGAGCCGGCGGAACCCCTGGCGCCGGTGGAACGGCCGGGGCCGGTCACGGAGCGCGATCCGGGCCGTTCCTGACGGTCAGTGAGCAACGTCACACCGCGTTGCCCGCATCCTCCGCCCGGGGGAACGGCGTGGGCAGCATTCCGCGTGTTTCCGGGCGCAAACGGCTCTCCCCGGCGGGTGCGGCGGGGCCACCGGACACCGGTGCGACCCGGTCGAACACCCCGCCGGTCGGCACCCGACTCCCCATCGGGTGCCGAAGTGGGGCAGACTTCTGCGGCTGGTGCACCCTGCAACCGGCAGGCGGAGTCCGGACCAGGGCCGACCTCCCGCACTCACCCACGCAACGCCGGACGGGCACCGATCGACGGGGGGTCCGATGACCACGCACACCGCGGACGACTCCGGCGACCCGTACTCCCGGCAGGGTGGCCCCCACCCGCCGCAGCCCGACCCCTACCGGCAGCAGCCCGACCCGTACCAGCAGGGCGGGTGGCCCGGGCAGGACCAGCCGACCATGCAGCTGGGCCGGATCCCGGCCGAGGCGTTCGAGCAGTCCGGCTGGTCGCCGTACGCCCCGCAGGGACCGCAGGCCCCGGAGCGCCCGGTGCCGCCGCCCCGGACGAGCGAGGAGCGGGTCGAGGCCCCGGAGCCGCCCCCGGCCAAGCCGGCCGCCTCCACCGGCCGCAACGGCCTGATCATGGCGCTGGGCTCGCTGGCGTCCCGGGCGCTGGGCTTCGTGCGCAGCGCGGTGATCGTGGCCGCGCTGACCACCGGTCCGGCCGGCGAGGCGTTCAACGTGGCGAACTCGCTGCCGAACATCGTCTACATGATGCTGATCGGCGGCGTGCTGGCCTCGGTGTTCGTGCCGGAGCTGGTGCACGCGATGCAGACCCACGGGGACGGCGGCCAGGCCTACACCGACCGGCTGCTGACCCTGTGCGTGACGATCCTGGTGGTGCTGACGCTCGGCGCCTGGCTGTTCGCCCCGCAGATCGTCGACTTCTACGCCGAGTTCGACGGCGTGCAGCGCGAACTGGCGATCACCTTCGCCCGGTACTGCCTGCCGCAGATCTTCTTCTACGGCGTGTTCACCCTGCTCGGGCAGGTGCTGAACGCCCGCGACCGGTTCGGCGCCATGATGTGGACGCCGGTGCTGAACAACGTGGTCGCGATCGGCGTGTTCGGCGGCTACCTGGCGATGGGCCACCACGCCTACCAGGCCGAGCAGGTGAGCAGCGGCGACGCCCTGCTGCTGGGCGTCGGCTCGACGCTGGGCATCGTGGTGCAGGCCGCCGCGCTGCTGCCCTCGCTGCGCTCGGCCCGCTTCACCTACCGCCCGCGCTTCGACTGGCGCGGCGCGGGCCTGACCCGGCCGCTGCGCGCGGCGGGCTGGGCGCTGGCCCTGGTGGTGGCCACCCAGCTGTCCTTCGCGGTGATCACCAGCCTGAGCACCAGCGCGGGCACCGCCGCGCACGACGCGGGCATCCCCGGCGGCCGCGGCTTCTCCGCCTACAACAACGCCTACGCGCTGTTCGTGGTCCCGCAGGGCGTGATCACGGTGTCGCTGGTGACGGCGCTGCTGCCGGGCATGTCGCGGGCCGCCACCGCGGGCGACTACCGGAAGATCGGCGAGGACCTGTCGGGGGTGCTGCGCTCCTCGGCGGCGATGGTGGTCACCGCGGCGGTGCTGTTCTTCGCGCTGGGCTCGCAGATCGCGATGGCCGCGTACGGCTACGGCTCCGGGTCGACCGTGCACGACGACGCGATGGTGGTGGGCCTGCTGCTGATGGCCTTCGCGGTCGGCCTGCCCGCGTTCTGCGCCCAGTACGGCCTGGCCCGCGGGTTCTACGCGATGGGCGACGCCCGGACGCCGTTCTGGCTGACCCTGGTGTCCACCGGCACCAACGCGGCGCTGTGCTGGGTGGCGTACGAGACGCTGCCGCTGCGCTACAAGGTGATCGGCATGGCGGTCGCGCACACCGTGGCGGCCACCCTGTCGGCGGTGGTGACCGGGGCGGCGCTGGGCCGCCGGCTGGCGAAGGGCGCGCCCCCGGCGGCGGTGCCCGCGCCGCGGCGGCCGGACGGGAACCCGGACGCCACGATGATGCTGCGCACCGACGCCTTCGCGCCGGGCGCGGACGCCACCGTGGACCTGGGGACGCGGCGCGGCGGGCGGCGCGGCAGCGGGCTGGAGGGCGGCCGGCTGGTGACCCTGCACCTGGGCCTGGTGCTGGCGTGCGTGCCGGGCGCCCTGGCCGCGCACTGGCTGGCGGGGCGGTTCGGCGCGGGGCTGTTCGGCAGCCTGGCGGGGCTGGCGGCGGGCGCGCTGGCGGTGCTGCTGTCGCTGTTCGTGCTGGCCCGTCCGCTGGGCGTGGGCGCCTCGGTGGCGCCGTTCGCGCGCAAGCTGCGCATCCCGTACCCGGCTCCGGCGCCGACCAGCGGCAAGCACCGGCGGTAGCGGGCGTCAGGCGGGGGCGTCCTCGGCGGTCTCCAACCAGCCGAGGGCGGCGACCTGGATGCCCGCCTGGAAGCGGCTGCGGGCGTCCATCCGGACCATCAGGTCGGCCATCATCCGGCGGACGGTGCGCAGCGAGACGCCCAGGCGCTGGCCGGCCCGTTCGTCGGTGAGCCCCTCGGCGAGCAGGCGCAGCAGTTCGCGTTCCTGGCCGGTGAGGCCGCGCGGGTCGCGCTGGGGGCTCTCGCCGAGCGGGCGGGCGTGCTCCCAGACCTGTTCGAACAGGGCGCGCAGGGCGGCGACCACGCCGGGGCTCTGCAGCACGACGGCGCCCTTGCGGGGGTCGTCGGGGTCGATCGGGACGATGGCGGTGGCGTTGTCGACCACGATCATGCGCAGCGGCAGGGTGGGCGTGGTGCGGACGGCGCCGCCGAGGCCGTGCAGCCAGCGGGCGTACTGGACGGTGGCGGGGTCGTTGCGGACGCTGTCCTGGTAGACGGTGCGCATCCGGACGCCGCGTTCCAGGGTCTCCTGGTCGAGGGTGCGGCTGGCCTCCATGACGGGGGCGGGCTGCGGGCCGCCGGGGGCGAAGGAGAGCACTTCGGCGGTGGCGTCGCAGGCGAGCTGGATCAGCCGGTCGCGGACCTCGTCGAGGCTGGAGAGCATCTCGATGCCGCGCGGGCCGCCCGCGCCGGGGGCGCGGAGGCTGGCGTACTCGGCGATCAGGCCGGCCATCGCGGCGCGGCTGCGTTCGGCTTCGCGCTGGCGGCGGGCCTCCTCGGCCTCCTGGTGGGCGAGCAGGGCGGCGAGGCCGCGTTCGGGGTTGACGGCGCGCCAGCGGGTGCCGCTGCTGGCGGGGCGGGTGAGGGCGAGGTCGGCGAGGCGGTCGAGCGCTTCGCAGACCTCGCCCTCGGTGGAGTCGAGGTGGTCGGCCAGGCCGCCGGTGTCGAGGTCGGGGTGGAGCAGCATGGCGCGGTAGACCGCCTCGCCGAACGCGTCGAGCCCGATCGGGCCGCCGGCGGTCAACGGTCGGTCTTCCGCGTGCCCGGCCCAGTGCCCGTTCTCGTGGTTCTGCCCATGTGTCGACCTCCAGCGCGCAGGTGCCGCGCACCCCCCGGATTCCTGCTGACCGGCCGACAGACTAGCGTTGACAGGACAGCGGGAGAACTGGCTTGCGGAGATTCTGTCGCACTGGTGGGCGAGGCGTGAAGAGCGCCAGGCAACTGTCATATTCGTGCCAGGCGGGGATCTGACACCCGGTCGACGTGCCGGACCGGCCCGGACTTTGCCACGCTGGACGAATGTACGCGATCCGTCTGGAGCTGGTTCCGCCGACCGTCGCGGACGGCTGCCCGGAAGCCGCCGGGTCCGGTCCGGTGCGGGCGGCCCTGCTGCGGCTGCCGCTGGAAGGGGCCCGGGTGTGCCACGTCCGGGTGCGCGGCGACGTCCGGCTGCGGGAGGACGCGGACGGGCTGGCGGCGGTGTGCTTCCTGACCGCCGCCTCGCTGCTGGCGGCGGAGTTGGCGCTGCGGGCGGGTGCGGCGGCGCTGGTGGGGCCCGGCGGGCCGCTGGCGGGCTGGTCGGTGGCGCGCTGCGAGGCGGATCCGTGGATCGCGCTGGGCCGGTGGCAGGACCGCGCCCGCAGCTGACGCGGCGCCGGCGGCCGGGCGGGGAGCTGTCATCAGGGTGTCACGGCACTCTGGTGCCAGCTCCGGCTACTGACACGGGGGCGCCCCCGGGAGCACTCTCGTTGTTGTCGGCAGGACGACGGAGCGGGAACCGCGGCAGCAGCCCCCGGCGGGGGACGCGGAACGCACCGGACGCCTGACGGCGGCTCACACCACACCCCCCGGTGGCAGTCCGGGGATCAGCCGAACGCGAGAGGACCGGGCACTCCCATGTCGCTGAACATTCGATTTGTCGCGATTGCCGCACTTGGCGCACTGACCGTGGGCGGTGTCGCCACCGCCGCCGAACTGACCGGGCCGGTCCGCCCGGGCAACGTGGTCACCGCCGACGGGGTGGTCCAGGACGGCCCGGGGCAGCCGGCCGGCGCGGGGGCCCAGGCGGTCGTGATCGGCCCCGGCGTCTCCGACCCGTCCCCCGTCCCGTCCGGCAGCCCGACCCCGACCAGCAGCCCGACCGGCGGCGCGCAGGAGTCCGGCACGTGGGGCTGGGGCTGATCGGGCCGGAACGGACCGGGGAGGCGCGCGAATGACGACCGCACTGGAACGCCCGCCGGGGCAGCGGGTCATGACGCACCGGTTCCCGCCCGCCGAGTCGGCGGTCACGGGTTCCACCAGGGTGCTGCTGGTCGACGGGCACCACCTGTTCCGTTCGGGGCTGGGCGCCCTGCTGGACCGGGAGGAGGACCTCGCGGTGGTCGCCGAGGCGGCCGGCGGCGAGGAGGCGGCGGCGGCCGCCGCCCGGGTGCGGCCCGCGGTGACGGTGCTGGGCCTGGACCCGGAGCAGCCGGACGGGCCGGTCGCGGCCCGGCAGGTGCAGCAGGCGGCGCCCGGTACGGCGGTGCTGCTGCTCGTCCCGGCCCTGCCGCGGACGGCGGAGCTGCGGCGGGCGCTGGTGGAGGGCGCGGCCGGGGTCCTGCTGAAGGACGTGCAGGCGCCGGCGCTGATCGCGGCGGTGCGCGAACTGGCCCGCGACGGCCGGGTGTACGACCCGCGGCTGGTGCTGGACGTGGTGCGGGCCGGGCAGGCCGGGCCGCTGAGCCGCCGGGAGCTGGCGGTGCTGGGCGAGATCGCCGAGGGCAGCACGGTGCGGGAGGCGGCCGCGGCGCTGTCGCTCTCACCGGGGACGGTGCGCAACTACGTCTCGGCGGCGATCGCCAAGACCAGGGCGCGCAACCGCTGCGACGCGATCCGGATCGCCCGCGAGTGCGGCTGGTTGTGAGGAAGCGGAGAGGAACAGGCACGCCGACGACCCGTCAGATTCCCGCTGACGGGTCGCAGGCGTGCGTGCGGACGCGCTCAGAAGTTCTCGCCGAAGCCCTCCCCGGCGCGGGCGGCGGCCACCACGTCCGCGAAGCCGTGCGCGGTGCGCGGCACGCCGGCCGGGCGGCTGCCGATCAGGAACTCGCCGACCGAGGACTCGGCCGTCCAGTCCAGGCCGAGCGCCCGGGCGGCGGCGTCGGTGTCGCCGGAGCCGAGGCCGCACGGGGCCAGGCCCATCGCGGTGGCCACCAGGTAGAGCGTCTGGTAGAGCACGCCGACGTGCTTGAGGGTCAGCGCGTACGCGATCTGGCTGTACTTCCAGGACAGCCGGCCGAAGCGGCTGGTGACGGTGAGCAGCACCTGCGGGTCGACGGTGCAGGCGGTGGCGCGCCAGGCGGCGGTGACGAGTTCGCTGAACGCGGCCTCCTCGCCGGGGTGCTGGAACGGGCGGGGGCGCAGCCGGTGGGCGGCGGCGTCGTAGCGGTAGACGCCGGGCTCCAGGCCGACGCACTTGACCACCGAGAGGTAGACCTCCAGTTCGCCGGTGGCGCCGCCGGCCGGGTAGGGGCGTTCGACGCCGTCGTAGCCGTGCGGGTCGGCGGGGTCGCCGGGGATGACGCGGCGGACCCGGGCCACCCGGTAGAGCAGTTCGGCGAGCTGGTCGAGGGTGACGGGGGTGTCGGCGTAGCCGCGCACCGAGCGGCGGCCTTCGAGGACCTCGCTGAGCGCGGGGTCGCGGGCGACCACGGTGTCCCAGTCGGGGACGGGCAGGTCGATGCCCTCGCCCTCCTCGCGGGCGCCGGGGGTGGAGACCGCGGGCAGTTGCGGGACGTCCTGGTGGGCGAAGACGCCGCCGGTGGGGTAGTCGTGCCGGCCGGGGCGGCTGCGGGCGTGGAACAGCAGGTCGTGGAAGTCCCAGAGCGGGGCCTCGGCGCCCTTGCCGGCGTCCAGGAAGCCGCCGCCGGCCAGCAGCCCGGCCAGGGCCTCGCCCTCGGCGGTGGTCATCCCGGCGAGCAGGGCGGCCTCCTCGGCGGTGCGGGAGGTGCTGAGCGCCGCCACGAAGGCCCCGGCGGCGGCCTGGTGGAGGGTGAGCCGGAACGGCGCCATCGGCGATTCCAGCACGCAGCTCTCGCCGTCCTGGCCCTGGCCGTCCGGCAGCCGGCGCAGGTAGGCGAACCGGGAGAGCACCAACTCGCCGGTGGGGCGGGCGAATCCGGGCAGCACGGCGGACCGGGCGATCGGCACGGCGGTGGCCAGCGGGGTGCCGAGCGGGTCGGCGACGGTGGTGGTGACCAGGTACGGGAAGCGTTCGAGCAGCTTCAGCAGCCGGACGTGGTCGAGTGCCAGCAGGTCGAGGTCGGCGTCGGAGCGGGTGAGGTCGAGCAGGGCGGCGGCGGTGCGCTCGCCGAGGGCGTGGACGCGCTGGCGGCCCCACGGGTGGGCGAGTTCGACGTCGGCGCCCTGGGCGGTGACCTCGACCTCGGGGCGCAGCCGCAGCAGGCGGCGCAGCGGGTGGTGGCCCCCGGTGGCGGGGGCGGGCGGCAGGGTTTCGATGACGGTCATGGGGACCTCCCCGGATGGGCGGGACAGCCGGGCCCGGCTGCCCCGCGCGTCGGTCAGATGAAGATGGGGATCGGGTTGAGCTCGCTCTCCGGGGTCGGGGTGTCCAGCCAACCGAGCCGGACCGGGACGTCGTAGAGCCGGCCGGGCGCGAACCTGGCCCAGAAGTGCCGCATGCCGGGGACGATCACCCGGGCGACGGGCAGCCCCACGTCGGGGCGGGTCTGGTCGGCGACCAGGAACTCCATCCCGCGGTCCTCGACGATCCGCTGGACGAGCGCGAGGTCGTCGGCGAGGTCGGCGCCGGCCAGCGGGAGCCAGCTGGCCGGGGTGGAGCGCGGGGCGTTCGGGTCGGGCAGCAGGTAGGGCTGGTTGGCGACGGTGGCGGTGGTCCACCAGGCCTTCTGCTCGGGGTCGGCGCCCGCGTAGCTGACCCGGCCGTGCTCGTCCCCGGCGACCGGGCCGAGGAACTGGTTCATCTCGGTCAGCGCGCGGGTGAGCGCGATGTGCGGGTCGAGGTGGGCGCCGAAGGCGATCAGCACGTCCTCGTTGGTGCCGTCGCTCCCCGCGTCCGTCCGGCGGGAGAACGCGCCGACGACGGGGATGCCGAAGTCGGCGGTCAGGTCGAGCGCCCAGATCTCCCGGCGCAGGCCGCGGTAGACCTCGCGGAGCTGGTCGACGTACGGGTCGCCGAAGGCGTCCAGGTCGACGGCGGGGCGCTGGACGCGGTTGTACCACCACAGCGCGACGGCGTCCCGTTCGACGAGTTCCAGGAAGCCCTGGAGCACGGCGTCCTCGAAGGAGGTGCCGGCCGCGCAGCCGTTGGAGTCGCCCGCGGCGTAGAACCGGCCGCTGTGCCGGTAGCCGTAGTACATCGCCTGGGTGGGCAGCCAGCGGTGGCGCCGCTCGGTCAGCGACCAGGCCGGGGACCACTCGATCGGGTCGTCCTCGCGGAACGGGACGGGGACGACGTTGAACATCGACTGCTTGACGTTCCAGCGGTCGCGCTCGGCGTACTGCTTCGCGGAGTAGAGCAGGGTGCGCTCGGGGTGGATCGCGGCGTCGCCGAGTTCGGCGAAGGTCGCGGTGCGGCGGGCCTCGTCGCCCTGGAAGACGCCGGAGAAGCGCTCCATGGCCTCGCCGAGCGCGGAGGCCCGGGCCTGCACGTCGGTGCGGCCCTTGCCGCAGGAGACCGAGCGCAGACCGGTGCGCAGCTGCCTGAGGTCGCCGCTCTGCCGGGACAGGTTCTGCCCGGAGACGTAGACCCGCAGGCCGGTGGGGGTGCGGGCGGCGGGGACGAGGGTGGTGACCACGCCGGTGATCGGGCTGAGCTGGGGGCGGTACTTCTCCAGCATGTCCTCGGGCGAGGCGGAGCGGTGGCCGCCGTCGGCGGTGAACGCCTTGGGGCGGGACTCGAAGGCGACGGGCGCGAGTTGGCGCCTGGAGACCATCGAGTCGTCGCCGCAGGACGGGCACTGCGGACGGCGCACCAGGACGTGCTTCTCGCTCTCCAGCAGCACGGTGTCCAGGGTGGTGACGGCGGGCCGCGGCGGGCGGGCGCCGGCCAGCCACTTGGCGGTCTCCAGGGCGGCGAGCTGGGTGCCGAGCGCCAGGGTGGCGGGCAGGTGGGCGCCGGCGGTGGAGATCGGCTCGTCCTGGCCGAGGCGGTGCTGCAGGTAGCTGAGCGACTGCCGGTTGGCGGAGAGCCGGTGCGCCAGGCACTCCCAGCAGCCGGAGCCTCCGGTGCCCCCGGCGTCCGGTTCGAACACCGGGCCGACCCAGACGATCGAGCCGACCGGGCGGGCCAGCAGCCAGGGGCGGCCGTCGGCGAGCGCCTGCCGGTTGCGTTCGGCCAGGCCGGGGTGCAGGTAGTCCTCGGTGAGCGCGACGGTGAACTCGGCGTCCTGGTCGACGGTGACGCCGGCGGCGGCCAGCGCGGCCAGGAACGGCGCGGTGTCGATGTCGCCGTGGACCTCGACCCGGACGGTGGCGCTGCGCAGCGCGGCCATCGCGGCGTCGCCGTCCTGTCCGGCCATCTCGAAGAAGGCCGCGCCGGGGCGGTCGGTGGCCGGGTCGGCGGCGGTGACCCAGCCGCCGGCCCGCAGCTTGTCGACACCCGCCCGGAGCCGGTCGGCGGGGACGACGCCCTCCAGGGCGGCGCCGATCTGCTCGGTGGTGCGGGTGCCGTCCAGCAGCGGGGCGAGGGCCTGGGCGAGCCTGCCGTCGACCACCGAGACGCCGCGCTCGGAGACCAGGTAGACGGCCTCGCCGTCGACCACGTACGGGGTGAAGTGGCGCTTGAAACCGATGAGTTCGGACATGGCGGGTACTCCTCGAAGCGGCGCGCGGTCAGCGCAGGGTGGCGAGCGGGGCGGCGGAGGCGTCGTGCAGGCGCAGCAGCAGCAGGCCGACGGCGACGGTGCCGTCCAGCGCGCCGAGGTTGACGGCGTCGTGCGCGGCCCGGTCCGGGAACCAGGTGCCGTGCAGGCGGTGGCGGGTGAGCAGTTCGCGGACCATCAGGGCGGCGGCCTCGCGGCCGTCGTAGAACGGGCCGTCCAGCAGGGCCTCGGCGTCTTCGGGCAGCGTGTGGACGAGTCCGGCCTCGGCGGCGGTGAGCGCCTCGGTGGCGGCGGAGAGCAGGGCGCGGCCGGTGAGGGCGGCGAGTTCGGGGCCGGTGACGGGCGGGGCGAGGGCGCCGAGGTCGGCCTGGTCGACGGCGTCGGCGCCGAGCGAGACGGCGGCGTCGAGGCAGGCGAGGCGGCCGGAGCGGGTGGCGGTGTCGAAGCGGTGGGCGTGCAGCCGGGCCCGGACGGATTCGGGGTCGGCGAGCAGGGCGGGGGCTTCGGCGAGGGTGCGGGCGAGAGCGGCGGCGATCGAGTCGGTGCCGCCGGGGACGAGTTGCAGGAAGTCGAACGGGGTGTGCTCGTCGGTGAGCCGGTCGAGCGCCCCGGCGGCCAGGACGCGGATCGCCTGGTCGGTGTCGGCGTGGCCGCCGCCGGCGGCGCGGCGCAGGCGCAGCAGGTTGAGCAGCAGTCCCGCGGTGCCGAGCGGGACGTCGGCGTGCGGGATCTTCACCGGGCGGCCGGGCCGGTTGGAGGCGGACTCGGCGACCGTCATGGCGCCGGGGACGAGGGCCTGGGCGGCGGCGAGGAAGCCGGGCTCGCCGAGCAGCAGGCCGCCGCGGGCCAGGCCGTGGATGATCGCGCCGGGGCCGAAGAAGCCGCCGGGGACGGGTGCGCCGGAGGCCAGCCGGGAGTCGCCGGCGAACGCGAAGGCCATCGGCTCCCGCGGGTCGATCAGCGCGGCGGCCTCGGTGAGCAGACCGTGCGCGGCCCGGTGGAAGCGGGGTTCGCCGGTGGCGGACCAGAGTTCGGCGAGCAGCAGGGCGATGCCGAGGGTGCCGGAGGTCAGGTCGGGGCCGAGCGCCTCGACCTGCCGCAGGCCGGTGCCCGGGTACCAGCTCTGGCCGAGCCAGCCCGTGGGGCGCCGGTCGGCGAGGATGCGGTCGCCGAGCGCCGTGGCGACGGACAGCAGCTCGCCGGGGGTGGGCGGCTCGGCCGCGCGCAGCGGCCGGACCGGCTTCGCCGGGGGCTGCTCGGTGCCGGCCCGGGCGGCGTCCGTGCAGCCGGACAGCACCGCGACGTGCCCCTCCAGGTCGAAGCCGTCGAGTTCGGCGACCCGCTGCTGGAGGCGCTGCCAGCCGGTGGACTGGAAGTGCCCGGGGATCTCCCGGCCGTCGGCGGTGAACACCGAGGAGGAGGTGGTCAGCGAGCGGAAGAACGGGATGTCGAAGGAGCGGAAGGAGTCGAGTTCGGCGAGCACCACCTCCAGCAGGTCGCCGCGGGCGGCGTCGCCCGCGCGGGCGGTGACGGCGCCGCGCAGCGCCCCGGCGATGACGGTCTCCCGGGTCGCGCCGTCGTCCAGGGCGAACGGGCTGGTGGAGGCCCGCAGGATCTTGTAGCCGTCCCAGGTGTGGCGCCAGATGTAGCGCACCCAGATGCCCCGGAATCCGCTCAGCGGGCCTTCGGGGTCGGCGAGTTCGCCGCGCAGCCGGTGCAGTGCCGCGTGCATCTCGCGGTAGCCGTCGACCACCTCCTCGGTGTACTGCCACGGGTCGGCCGGCTGCCCGTCGTGCACCGGGCGGTAGGCGGGCAGCGGCAGGGCGGGCACGCCGGGGGCGGTCTCCAGGCTGCCGACCCGGGACAGGCAGCCGATGTCGAGGGCGTCGGTGCGTCCGGCCGGGGTCCACGCCTGGAAGGCCATCGCGGTGCGCACCACGGTGGTCTCCAGTTCGTCCAGCAGGCCGCGCTGGCCTTCCGTCAGCACCGGCGGGGCCTGGACCCGCGGGTAGAGCAGGCACTCCAGGTCGATCAGGACGGGGTGCTCGCCGTCGGCCAGCAGGTTGTCGGCCCACAGGTCGCGGCCCTCCAGCAGCTGCACCAGCCGGATGGTCATGCCCAGGCGGCGGTAGAACCGGGCGAAGCCCGCGCGGTCGGCGCAGGGGCGGGACGGGACGAGCTCCTCCCAGCCGTAGTCGCCGGAGCAGTCGGTGCTGAGCGAGGCGCCGTGGCCGTCGTCGCCCCGGTCGGAGCGGATCAGCACGGTGCGCAGCGGCAGGTCGAGCGAGAGTTCGCGGTTGAGGCGCTCGACCAGGCCGAGGAAGGCGGTGGCGTGCCGCATGTCCTTGGGCTTGTAGACCACGCCGGCCCCGCTCTCGAAGCGCAGCAGCGCCACCGAGCGGCCCTGGGCGTGCCGGTCGCCGGCGTCGCCGTGCACGGAGTCGAGCGCGCCCGGGTCGGCGCCGCCCCACATCTCCTCGACCAGGCTCGCCCGGTCGGCGGAGAGCCGGGCGAACATCTCGGTGTACATCTCCTGCCACTGCCGGCAGACGGTGCCGATCAGGTAGGCGAGCGCGGGCAGCCGCTCCAGCCGGGCCAGCCAGCCCGCGACGGAGGCGTCCGGGCCGCCCTCGGCGTCCCAGGAGGTGGCCCGGGGGCGGCCGGTGGCGAGCTGGAACTCCTGGCACAGGGTGAGGTTGGCGACCTCGACCAGCCGTCCGGCGAGGGTGGAGACCACGTCGGCGCGGCCCTTCGCGGTGACCGGGACGCCCAGCACCGAGCCGTCCCCGGCGGGCAGCAGGGCGTCGGCGGCGGCCCGGAAGCCGGCCGCGACCGCGCCCGGGCCGGTGGCGGGGGTCTCGCTCTGGGCGCGCAGGAACACCGCCAGCGGGTACGCCCAGGAGGGCAGCTTGGCCGGGTCGGCCAGGCGGACCCGGCGCAGGCCCTCGCCGAGCGGGCGGCCGGTCTCGGCGAGGTGGTCGAGCAGCACCCCGGCGGAGCGCTGGTCGCCCGCCGCGCGGCGCAGCCAGGTCTCGACGGCGGCGGCGCGGCTGCGCCGGTCCTCGCGCTGGTCGGGGGCGAACAGGGCCTGCCCGTCGTCACTGGCGGCGGCGCGTTCCTCGAAGCCGGCCGCGGCGGCGATCACGGCGTGCAGCCGCTCGTCGGCGCCGGGCAGGCCGGGCAGCAGGGCGGTCGTCGGGGCCGCGTGGCCCGGGGTTCCGGCGGTGCGGAGCCAGGTCTGAACGTCGAGCGACATCTCACATCTCCTGGAAGCGGGCGAGGCGGGTGAACAGCGGGTCGGTGCCGAGCAGTTCGCGGTAGGTGCCCTCGGCGGACACCCGTCCTCCGTCCAGCACGCAGATCCGGTCGGCGGTGCGGATGGTGCTCAGTCGGTGGGCGATCACCAGGCGGGTGCGGTCGAGGCCGGCGACGGCGTCGGCGACCCGCTGCTGGGTGGCGTTGTCGAGGGCGGAGGTGGCTTCGTCGAGCAGCAGCACGGCCGGGTCGCGGACCAGGGCGCGGGCCAGCAGCAGGCGTTGCACCTGGCCGCCGGAGAAGCCCTGCGCGTCCTCGCCGACCCGGGTGCCCAGGCCCATCGGCAGGGCGCGCAACTCGTCGGCGATCCCGGCGAGTTCGGCGGCGTGCCAGATCCGGTCCTCGGTGACGTCCGGGTCGGCGCCGGCCAGGTTCTCCAGCAGCGAGCCGCGCAGCATCCGGCCGTGCTGGAGCACCGAGCCGAGCTGTCGGCGGACCAACCGGGCGTCCAGGCCGGCGAGTTCGCGGCCGTCGTAGCGGATCGCGCCGGACTCGGGCCGCTCGAAGCCGAGCAGCAGCCGGATCAGGGTGGACTTGCCGGCGCCGGACGGACCGACCACGGCGACGAACTCGCCCGGCTCGGCGCGCAGCGACACCCCGTCCAGGGCGGGCAGCGCGCTGCCCGGGTAGCGGAACACCACGTTCTCCAGGGCGAGCCGCCCCACGAGGCGGCCCGGGTCGGCGAGCTGCCCGGCCCGTTCGGCGGCGTTCACGGCCGGCTCGGCGAGGATCGGCCGCAGCCGCTCCAGCACCGGGGCGACGCCGTACGCGCCGGCCGCGGCGTGGGTGACCTGGCCCAGCGCCAGGGCGACCTGGCCGGCCGCCACGCCGGCGGCCATCAGGTGCCCGGCCTCGGCGGCCGAGCCGAACGTCGCCCCCGCCAGCAGGACGGCCAGCAGCAGCGGTTGGAGCGCGGTGGTGAGCGCGCCGGAGAGTGCCTCGCTGCGCATCGCGGCGGCGTCGGCGCGTTTCTGCCCGGCGAACGGGACGGCCCAGCGGGCGAAGGCCTGGATCTCCCGGCCGGCGGTCTGGATCTTGTCGATGCCCAGCAGCAGCCCGTACAGCACGCCCTGCAACTGCCCGTGCGCCTGGTAGACCCGCGACTCGTGCTCCTGGCGGCGACGGCCGAGCAGCAGCAGCGCGGCCGTCACCGCCAGCACGGCGAGCAGCAGCAGCCCGCCGAGCCGCCAGTCCACCAGCAGCAGGACGGTCAGCCCGGTGACGGCGAACACCGCGCCGAGCACGGCGCCCACCAGCACCTCCGAGAGGGCCTGCCGGGCCTGCGCCACCGCGTTCGCCCGGTGCACCAGGTCACCCGTGGTGTAGTCGCGGAAGAACCTGGCGTCCTGGGCCAGCAGCCGGTCCCAGACGGCGGGTTCGAGCGCGTGCTGCACCCGGCTGGTGAGCCGGACGGCGGCGGTGTTGCGGACGAGCGTGAGCAGCCAGGACGCCACCACCGCGGAGCCCAGCAGCACGGCCAGCCAGCGCACCGGGTGCCGTTCGGCCAGCAGCAGGCCGGGCAGCAGTACTCCGGTGGACAGCGGGACGAGCAGGCCGAGCAGCGCCGACACCAGACCGGCCCCGCTCAGCACCGCCAGGTCCCGGCGGGCACCGGGCACGGCGAGGGCGAAGCGCAGCAGGTCGACCGGGGTCGGGCACCCCGGCGGCAGCGGCGGGTACAGCAGCAGCGCCTGGCGGCTCAACTCCGCACGGGTGGCAGCCCGTCCGGAGTCCGGGTCGTGGCGGCGGTGCCGCCCGGCCCGGGGAATCAGGGCGATCGGCCGGCCGTCCTCGGCGGCGAACGCCACCATCGGCCCGGCCGTGCCGGTCTCGTCCCCGCCGGCCAGGGTGACCGGGCGCCAGCGCACTCCGGCCCGGCGCAGCAGCGCCGTCACCGGGTCGGCGGCGTCCCGCACCGCGGCGGGGACCTGTTCGGGCACCGGCACGCCCAGTGCCCGCAGCACCTCCCGCGCCTGGTCCGCGCGGTGGCGCGGCGCTGCCGGCGTGGTGCCGCCGGGGCGCGGGGAGGTGTGCGGACGACCGGCGGCGGTGCCCAACTCGGCCAACGCGCCCGCGAGTGCGGTGCGGTTGGCGGCCGCGGTGGCGTCGGCCCGGGTCGCCGGGCCGCGCTCCTCGTCCTCCGCGGCAGTCCGTGTCCCGCCCTCGGGGGCGGCGGTGACGGTGCTCATGCCTGCTCCTCCGTCCGGACGGGCTGGTCCTGGGTGGTCTGGGTGGTCTGGGTGGTCTGGGTGGTCTGAGCGGCTTCGGCGGCGGCCGTCTCGCGCAGCAGCTCCCGGTAGGGGCCGTCCTGTTCGGCGAGTTCGGCGGGCGGGCCCTGCTGGACGATCCGACCGGACCGGATCACCACGACCCGGTCGGCCGCCTGGATGGTGCTCAGTCGGTGGGCCAGGACGAGGCAGCTGACACCTCGGCGGCGCAGGTGGGCGTTGACGGCGGCCTCGGTGTGGGCGTCCAGGGCACTGGTGGCCTCGTCGAGCACGACCAGGGCCGGGTCGAGGGCCAACGCCCGGGCGATCTCGATGCGTTGGCGCTCGCCGCCGGACCAGTTGCGGGCGTCCTCGTCGATCCGGGCGTCCAGCCCGCCGCGGCGGCGGACCAGTTCGGCGGCTTCGGCGTCGGCCAGGGCCCGGCTCAGGGCGTCCTCGCCGACCGAGGGGTCCCAGAGCGTCAGGTTCTCCCGGACGGTGCCCTCGAAGAGGCGCAACTGCTGTTCCACGTAGGCGACCTGGCCGGTGACGACGGCGCGGTGCCAGTCGTCGCGGGGGCGCCCGTCGAGCAGCACCTCGCCCTTCCAAGGGCGCAGCACGCCGGCCGCGAGCCGGGCCAGGGTGGACTTGCCGCTGCCGCTGCCGCCGACCACGGCGACCCATTCACCGGGGGCGATCCGCAGCGAGATCCCGGTGAGGGCGGGCGGCCGGTTGGGGTCGTAGCCGAACTCCAGGTCGCGCAGTTCGAGTTCGCCGCGCAGCCGGACGGGTTCGGCGGGGGCGTCCAGGACGGGGGTGAGGTACGGGTCGACCTCGCTGGTCTCGATGTCCTCCAGCAGCGCGTTCTGCGCCCGGGCGACGGTGAACTCGGCACCGGTGCCAACCAGTTGGGAGACCGGTAGGAGGAAGCCGTTGAGCAGCAGCAGGAAGGCCAGCAGGGTGCCGAAGGAGAGCGAGCCGGCCAGCAGCAGGGCGGTTCCGGCGATCACGGCGGCGGCCGCGGCGGCGGAGTTGAGCGCGCCGGGCAGCGAGAGCGGCACCAGGACGGTGCGGGCGACCTGCTGCCCGGTGTGCGCGGCGCGGGCCTGCCAGCCGGCCCAGGAGCGGAACAGCGCGTCCTCCGCGCCCTCGGCCTTGACCGTCTCGATCGCCGACACCCCGGCGAAGGCGACGCCGTCGCGCTTGTGGCCCTCGGCGTGCAGCCGGTGGATCGTGCCGCCGCGCCGCCGGTCCGCGGAGCGCAGTGCGAGCGCGTCCAGCACCGCGACGGCGACCGGGATCGCGGCGAGCTTCGGGGCCAGCCAGAGCAGCGCGCCCAGGTGGACGGCGGCGGCGGCCAACGAGGAGGCGGCGCCGGCCACCCGGTAGGAGAGCAGGTTGGCCAGGCCGTCGTTGAGCTGGACGCGGGTGACCAGGCCGCCGAGCTGGCGGCGGTGGAAGAACGCGCCGGGCAGCCGCAGCATCCGCCACAGGAAGGCCGCCGAGGAGCGGGCGGCCATCGCCTCCAGCACCCGGTTGACCATCGCGGAGCGCAGCCAGTTCCCGGCCAGCACGAGCCCGGTGACGGCGGCCCCGGCCAGGGTCAGCGGCAGCGCCCAGCCGCTCGCGCCGCCGTTCACCACGGTGGCCAGGTAGGTGCGCAGCAGGAACGCGGAGGCCACGCCGGGCACCGTCATCACCATGCCGACCAGCACCGCGACCAGCATCGGCCAGGCGTACGGCCGCATCCGGGCGGTCAGCGAGCGCAGCAGCGGGAAGCGGCGGCCGCCGCGTTCGAAGTCGGGGCCGCGTTCGAAGCCGACGGCGATGCCGGCGAACGACTCCCAGAACTCGGCCGGGGTGGCCGAGTAGGAGCCCAGCGAGGGGTCGTTGACGTGCACCCGGCCGCGCTTGACGCCTTCGAAGACGGCGAAGTGCGGGCCGGTGACCAGCACCATGGACGGCACCGGCACGGCGTCGAGGCCCTGCAGCCGCTCGTCCTCGCGGCGCACCACCCGGCGGCCGCGGGCCAGCAGCCCGTACCGTCCGGCGGCGCGGGCAACGGCGGCCGCGCTGACCCCGTCCCGGCTGACCCCGCAGGCGCGGGACGCCTCGTTCAGCGTCACCCGCCGCCCGAACGCGCCGAGCACCACGGCGAGGCAGGCCGCCCCGCAGTCCTGTTCCTCCATCTGCGGCACCACGGGCGTGCGCAGGTGGGTGCGCCTCTTCGGCGCCCTCCGGGGGGTTCCGGGCTTCGGGTCCGCGCTCTTCGGCCCGCCGCCGCCGGCGGTGCGCGGTTCGGTGGCGGGCGGCTCGACGGTGGCGGTCCGGGTCGGCTTCATCGCTTGGCCTCCCGTCCGAGGACCGCCTGGTACGGGTGCCGGCTGCCGAGGTCGACCCGGACGTCCAGCGCCAGCGGGCCGTCCGGCACGACGCCCCGCGGGAGCCGGGCGTACGCCACCCAGACGGGGGCGCCGCCGGCGGGCAGCCCGGGGACGGCGACCGGCAGGGTGCCGTCGAGCGAGTCGGCGCGGACGGGCAGCGCCTCGACGCGGTCGACGACGGCGCGCACCGCTCCCCCGCCGGGCGCCGGGACGAGCAGGGGCAGGCCGGGGGCGAGCTTCGCCGCGTCCTGCGGGTTGTCCAGCAGCAGCCGGACGGTGGCCGGCGCGGCGGCCGCGTCCAGCGCCAGCACGGGCGTGCCGGGCGCGAGTCGGGCGCCGGGGGCGGCCAGCAGGGCGCTCACGGTGCCGGCCTCGGGGGCGGTCAGCCGGGTGGTGCCGGTGCCGTCGCCGATCAGCGCCAGCACCTGTCCGGCCGCCACCCGGTCGCCGGGGCGCACCTCGAACTCGACGACGCTGCCCGCGCGTTCGGCGGCCACCCGGACGGGGGCGTCCCCGTGCGCGGCGACGGCGTGCACGGTCATGGTGTGCGGGAGCTTGCCCCACACCGCCCAGCTCGCGCCCGCGCCGACGGCCAGCACCAGGGCGGCGCCGGCCAGCCACAGCCGGGCCCCGATCAGCCGCACGGGCTGGTCGAGTCCGGGTTCCAGCACGGCGGCGGCCCGCGCGGCGGCGACGGCGGTGCTCTCCCGCCGCGCCCCGGCGTCCGGTCCGGGCCGCGTCCCGGCGTCCGGTCCGGGCCGCGTCCCGGTGTCCTGCCCGGGTCCGGTCACGGTGCTCATGCCGCCACCTCCATCAGGTCGGGCGCCGGTGCGGCCGTCGGCGCGGTCCGCGGCGGGCAGGCCACCGGCAGTTCGCGCACCCCGCCGAAGGCGAACTGCTCGTTCAGGCGGGCGGTGGACTCGGTCAGGGTGGTGCTCAACTCCCGTACCGCGTCGGCCTCGGCGAGGCCGCGCAGGACGGCGGAGCCGGCGATCAGGGAGAGCGGGGCGCCCAGGCAGTGGTGCGGGCCGTGGCCGAAGGCGAGGTGCTGGCGCTCGGGGCGGTCGGGGTCGAAGCGGTCGGGGTTCGCGAAGCGGCGCGGATCCCGGTTGGCGGCGGCGTACAGCAGCATGGCGACGCTGCCGGCCGGGATGACGGTGTCGCCGAGCGCGACCTCGCGGGTCAGTGCCCGGGCACTGGCGCGCACGGGGCTGCCGAGCCGCTGGGCCTCGTCGAACACGGCGTCGGCCAGCGCGGGCCGCTCGCGCACCCGGGCGGCCAGGCCGGGGGTGCGGATCAACTCCCAGGCGGCGACGGCAAGTCCGGAGGTGAGCGTCTCCAGTCCGTTGGCGAGCAGCATCACCACGAAGGCGAGCAGTTCCTCGGTGTCGAGCCGGCCCTCGCCGCGCGCGACGGTCAGCCGGCTGATCAGGTCGTCGCCCGGGGCGGCGGCCCGCTCGGCGCACAACTCCTCGACGTAGGCGTGGAATTCGGCGAACTCGGCGTCCAGTTCGGCGGCTTCGGGGCCGGTGCCGAACGGGTCGAGCATCGCGCGGGCGACCAGGCCCGCCCAGCCGGTGATCCGGCCCTGCTCGGAGTCGGGGACGTCGAGGATGGCGCAGGAGACGGCGACCGGCAGCGGGACGGCCAGGTCGGCGACGAGTTCGAAGGAGCCGGCCGCGATCAGCGGGGCGAGCAGCCGGGCGGCGGTGGTCTCGATCCGCTCGCGCATCTGCTCCAGCCTGCGGTGGCTGAACGCGGCGGTGGCGAGCCGCTTGAGCCGGGTGTGGTCGGCGCCGTCGCGCATCGGCAGCATCCGGTTGACCACCTTGAGCAGTGCGGTGTTGCCGGCCCTGGGCAGTCCGACGGTGGTCGGGTCGACGTTGGTGCCCGGGTTCATCAGGACGGTGAGGATCTCCTGGTGGCCGGAGACCACGTAGAGCGGGCCGAGGTCCAGGACGGGCGCCTCGGCCAGCAGCCGGCGGTAGAGCGCGGGTGGGTCCTGCTGAGCGGCGGGCTGCTGGATGAACCGCGTCAGCTCGTGCCGGAGGCTGTCCATGCCCGGCTCTCCTTCGATCTGGCGTTTCGGCTGGGGTGTCGGTGCCGGAGCGGGGTGCGGGGGTGGGCCGCCGGAGAGCGGACCACCCCCGCACAGGACCCGAATTACTCGGCCGAGACCTCGGCGACGGAGTTCGACACCGAGCTGAAGCTCGACACCGGGCAGGCGGCGGAGAGCAGGGAGGAGACGGAGACGCCGCCGTTGACGGTGTCCAGCTCCTCGACCTCGATGTCGAACTGCTCGTCCTTGTTGATCTCGTTCTGCGCCATGGGAATCTCCCTCTCGTTTCGCGGCTCCGGCCCGCTTCCCGGGTCGGTCGCCTCGGTTTACCCTTTTCCCGCCTTTCGCTTTCCCGGGCCGGCTTTCGCTTTCCCCGGTTCCGCTCTCGGCGATGTCTCAACTATGACCGACTCCCGAAAACCTGTGCAGTAGGAGATGTCAGATTCCCAGGGGCGTAAATGTCACCGTCCGAGATGACATTTTGCACATGTTCTGACCTGCGACGATGCGCTACTTGCCGTTCTACTGCCGGACGCGTCACGCTGCATGCATGACACCTCTTTCCGAGAAATTCCCGGCCGTGGAGGTAGTGGATCTGCGGCGTTCCTACGGAGACTACGAGGCGGTGCGCGGCATCTCCTTCTCCATCGCCCGCGGCGAACTCTTCGCCCTGCTCGGCACCAACGGCGCGGGCAAGACCACCACCCTGGAGGTGCTGGAGGGCTACCACCCGCCGACCTCGGGGCGCGTCCGGATCTTCGGGCTGGACCCGTTCACGGCCGGGTCGAAGGTCCGCCGGCGCACCGGCGTGATGCTCCAGGAGGGCGGCTTCTTCAAGGAGTTGACCGTCAAGGAGACGGTCGACTGCTGGCGCGCCTTCACCAGCCGGGCCCGGCCGACCGCCGAGGTGCTGGCGAAGGTCGCGCTGGAGGCGCGGGCCGGCACCCGGGTCGGCCAGCTGTCCGGCGGCGAGCGCCGCCGCCTGGACCTGGCACTGGCGGTGCTGAACGAGCCGGAGCTGCTGTTCCTGGACGAGCCGACCACCGGCATGGACCCGGAGGCCCGGCGCGCCACCTGGCGGCTGGTGGAGGAGCTGCGGGCGGACGGCACCACGGTGGTGCTGACCACCCACTACCTGGAGGAGGCCCAGCAGTTGGCCGACCGGGTGGCCATCATGGACCGGGGCGTGATCGCCGCCGCCGGCACCGTCGCCGAGGTGCTGTCCGGCCGGGGCGACCTGATCTCGCTGCCGCTGCCGCCCGGCCACGAGCTCGCCGCACTGCCCGAACTGCTCGGTGCCGCGCCCTCGCTGGCGGACGGCCGGGCGGTCTACCGGGTGCCCCGCTCGGCGCCCGCGCTGGCCGCGCTGCACGCCTGGGCGGCGTCCCGGCACCTCGAACTGGACGGCCTGGAGGTGCGCTCCGGCTCGCTGGAGGACGTCTTCCTCGACCTCGCCGACCGCCACTCACCCACCCCGACGGGAGCGTCCCGATGAGCTGGTTCACGTACGCCAAGGGGCAGTTCGCCCTGTCCTGGAAGGTGTTCTGGCGCAACCGGCGCTCCACCTTCATCGGGTTCCTGCTGCCGGTGCTGCTCAACCTGGTGATCGCCGCGCCGCTGCGCGACAAGGAGATCGGCGGGGTGAACGCCGCCGGGTACGTGGCGGTGGGGCTGCTCGGGCTGGCCCTGGTCACCTCGTTCGTCAACCTGCTGGGCGGCGTGGTGGCGCGCCGCGAGGAGCTGGTGCTGAAGCGGCTGCGCGGCACCGAGTGCCCGCCGAGCGCGGTCTTCGCCGGGCAGTTGGGCGCGGGCGGGGTGGTGGTGCTGATCCAGGCGCTGGTGCTGGGGGGTGTCGCGGTGGTCTGGTTCGGCGCGCCGCTGCCGGCCGATCCGGCGCTGCTGCTGCTGGTCCTGCTCGGCGGCTACCTGCTGTTCTCGGTGCTGGCGGTGGCCCTGTCCGGGGTGACGCCGTCCACCGAGTCGGCGCCGCTGGTGGCGACGCCGGTCCTGGTGCTGTGCATGTTCGGCGCGGGCGTGTTCACCCCGGTCGCCGGCCTGCCGGACTGGCTGCGCGGGCCGTCCGGGGCGTTGCCGCTCTCCCCGGTGGTCCGGGGGCTGCGGACGGCCTGGTTCGGCCGCGAGTTCGGCGCGGAGACCTGGGCCGGCGGCCCGCTGCGGGAGCTCGACCTGCTGCACGGCTGGACGTCCGCCGGGCCGTCGCTGCTGCTGCTCGCCGTCTGGCTGGCCGCGGCCGCGGCGCTCTCCCGCCGGCTGCTGCGCTGGGAGCCCCGGCGCGGCTGAGCCCGCCCGGCCGACCGCCTGCCGGTCGACGCCGCCACTCACCTCCGACCGGCCCGTCCGTCCCGAAGTACCCGCGCCCCGGGGACTTCCGGCCGTGGCGGGCCGTCGGCGCGTCGGCGCAGGCTGGTGGTGGACACGGGTCGTCTCCTGCCGTCGGCGGGTGCCCGTCCGCACCCTGCCGGGAGGCCCGCGATGCACCGGAGTCGGCCGCACCTCAGCCTGTTGACGCTCGACAGCACCCTCGAATCGGTCGCCGGGGCCCGCCGCCACACCGCGCAGGTGCTGGAGTGCTGGCGGGCCAGGGTGGAACTCTCGGACGCCGCCCGGCTGGTGGTCTCCGAGCTGGCCACCAACGCGGTCCGGGCCCGCTGCGGCCCGGACGGCTTCACCCTCTCCCTGGTCCTGCACGACGGCTCCCTGCTGGTCCAGGTCGGCGACCAGGACCCCCGTCCGCCCCGCCCCCGCCCCGCCGGCCCCGAAGCGACCGGCGGCCGCGGTCTGCAACTGGTCGGCGAGCTCTCCTCCCGCTGGGGCTACTACCGCACCTCCCCGCACGGCAAGGTCGTCTGGGCCGAGCTCCCCGCCGAGGAGCGTCCCCACGACTCCCCCGGGGCCGCCGCCGGCCCCACCGTGGTCGACGCCGGACTGCCCTGCCTCCCGACCGCTCCCCCGTCCGCCGGGTCCCGCCGCTGACGGCGCCGCCGCCGGCCCCTCACCACGCGACGGGGTACCGCACCGGATGGCCGCCGACCCGGTGCGGCAGGAGGCCGAACAGCACCAGGACGGCCGTGGCCAGGGCCAGCAGCGGGAGGAACACCGCCGGGCGCGGGGACTGCAGCACCACGATCACCGCGGTCGCCGCCGCGGGCGAGTGCGGCACGTGCGCGATCAGCATCGCCACCAGGGCCAGCCCGCCCGCGACCGCCGCCGCCCAGGGGCCGGGGCCGGCGGCCGCGAGCACCGCGAAGCCCACGGCGGCGGACAGCAGCTGGCCGCCGACCAGGTTGCGCGGCTGCGAGATGGGCAGGCCGGGCGCGCCGTGCACCAGTGCCGCGCTGGCCGCCAGGGGCGGGATCAGCACCGGCTGGTGCAGGGCCACGCCGACCGCGACCAGGACCAGCAGTGCCCCCATGGCAAAGCTTCCGGCCCGCATCGCGTGCCACGCGCGACGTCCCAGGGTGGCGGCGTTCGAGGTGGCGGACATGCTCAGGCTCCCTGATCAGGCGGTACTCGATCCAAGGATCCTAAACAGACTGTTGACGTTTCAAGAACCTCTTTGCCCAGGAGGCAAATCTCCCACCGCCCGGCCGGGGCGCACTACGCGGTGGTGGAACCGGCGGCGGCGGCGCCCAGCGGCACGCCCCGGAAGGAGAGCAGGACGGCCAGGCCGCAGCCGCAGGTGATCGCCCAGTCGGCGAGGTTCATCACGCTGAAGTCGCGGACGGCGATGAAGTCGACCACCGCGCCCTGCAGACCGCCGGGGGCCCGGAAGACCCGGTCCGTCAGGTTGCCGAGCGCCCCGCCCAGCAGCAGGCCCAGCGAGACCGCCCAGGGGGTGCTGACCAGCCGGCGCGACATCCGGACGACGGCGACGACGACGGCCGTGGCGATCACCGTGAAGACGATGGTCGCCGCCTCCCCGACCTCGAAGGCCGCCCCGGAGTTGCGCTGCACCCGCAGCTCCAGCCAGTTCCCGATCACCGGAACGGCCGTCCGCCCTTCGATCCGCGCGACCACCGCCACCTTGCTCACCACGTCGACGGCGTACGCGACGGCCGCCACCACCCACAGCAGCCACACCACCCGCCCGCCGCCGGCACCCTCCCGCGCCTCCCCCGCCGCCGGCACCTCCGGCACCCCGCTCACCGCCATGTCCGCCCTCCTCGCCCGCGCGGCCCCCGGCGGGCCACCGCCACCACTCTCCTACCCGGGACGCCGCGCCCCTCCCCCGGGGGGCACCTCGCCCGGCCGACCCGCCCGTCAGCCTCCGCCCCCCTCCGGGCGGAAGTAGGTGGCCCAGAGCTGTTCGACGCCGTCGGCGGTGCGGCGGTGGCCGAAGCGGTCGGCGGCGCGGAGCACGGTGAGCACTTCGAGGTGGTGGGAATCCCCCGCCCCGGACGGGAGTTCGAGCATGACGTGGACGCTGTCACCGCTCACGGTGACGCGGACTTCGGTGCCGATCAGTTCGGCCAGCCGGTTGGCCCCGGCCCAGGAGCGGTCGGCGGTGTCGTCGCTCACCGGTCCGCCTCCGGGCGCCGGGGCGGGTCGAGTTCGGCGAGGGTGGTGACGCTCTCCCGGCCGTCGCGCAGGTTGCGGACGAACACGCCGCAACTGTGCACCGCCATCACCCGGACGTCCTCGCCGGTGCGCCGGTCGTGGGCACAGCGGCCCTCCCTGGGCTCCCACTGCTCGGTGCTCACGCGCTCGACTCCCTTGCCACCACGTACGCTCCGTCACCGGGCAGGACGGGACGGACACCGTGCCCGGCGAGCACCCGGGCCAGGATCCGCTGCGACCCGCCGTCGATCAGCCGCCCGGTCAGCCGGGCGTACTCGGTGAGCACGTCGGCCAGGGCCCGGGCCGTGGCCGCACTGCACCCCCCGAGCGAGACGTGCGCACCGGCGTCCAGCCCGCGACCGCTCGTCACCGGCATCACGCTCGGCTCGGACGGCAGCCCCGCGAGCCGCCACGCCGTCTCCACGGCGTCCGCCGCGCCCTCCGCCTCCACCCGGTGGGCGCGCAGTCGCGCCGTCTCGTGCTCCGTCTGTGCCATCTCCGCCATCGCCGCTCCATGCCCTCGAATCCGGACTTCCACCTTCAGCATCGGCACGGATCGCTACTCCGAACAGGCAGGACCGCAAAGCAAAGCGGATGTGCGGAAACGGACGTGACGCGCGGTCAGCCCCGAGAAGAACAGCCCCGGGAAGAAGTCCGGTCCCCGCACCTCCCCGATCGACTTCTGCGGGGAAGAACTGCGCAGGTACCGCCTCTCGCACGGGCTCACCCGGGAACAGCTGGGCGCGATGGTCTACTGCTCCGCCGGGCACACCGGCCAGGTGGAGGGCGCGACCCGGAACCCGCGGCAGGACTGCTCGGAACGGTTCGACCGGGTCTTCGGGGCCGGGCGGGTCGCAGGGCTTGAGGTCCGGGCCGGGAAGATCTGCCGGTACGCCCCGACGCTGGTGCCGGGCCTGTTGCAGACCGCCGACTGCGCGCGTGCCGCCATCCGCGTGAACGATCCGCTCCTCGCAGCCGAGGAGGTGGAGGAGCGGGTGGCGGATCGGAGAGTGACGGGGCCGGAACGAGAAAAGGCCCCGCTCTGCCTCCGGGGCGGCCCCGGTCGCCGCCGAGGGGGGGTCCGGCTGACGCGTCGTGGCCCGGCCTGCTTGCCCCGCTTGCCCCGCTTGCCCCGCTTGCTCCGCTTGCTCCGCTTGCTCCGCAGGGGAGTTCAGGCGGTGCGCGGTGTCGCGGACGGGCACGGGCGATGCCGGGCGCGTGCGAGGCTGGGCGCGTGCTGATCGTGATGGCGGGGCTGCCCGGGGCGGGGAAGAGCGCGGTGGCCGAGGAGTTGGGGCGGCGGCTGGGCGCTCCGGTGGTGTCGGTGGATCCGATCGAGGCGGCGATGTGGCGGGCGGGGGTGGCCCGGAGCGAGCCGACCGGCCTGGCCGCCTACGTCGTGGCGGAGGCCGTGGCCGACGGGGTGCTGGCGCTCGGACAGACCGTGATCGTGGACGCGGTCAACGCGGTGGCGGCGGCCCGGACGCAGTGGCGGTCGCTGGCGCTCCGTCGCGGGGTGCCGGTGGCGTTCGTCGAGGTGGTGTGCTCGGACCCGGCGGTGCACCGGCGGCGGCTCGAAGGCCGGTCCCGGTCGATCGCGGGGTTCCCCGAGCCGGACTGGGAGTCGGTGGAGCGACAGCGCGCCGGATTCGCCCCGTGGACCGACGAGCGCCTGGTGCTGGACAGCGTGGCCGACCTGCCCCGGAACGTCGCGACGGCACTGGCACATCTGGCGCACCCGACGCACCCGACGCGCCCGGCCTCGTCCGGCTGACCGCCGCTCTCCGCCGACCACGAGGCACTTGGCCTGCCCGGCGGCGCCCGGACCGGACCGGTCACCGCCCGGCAGGGCCCGGCAGGGCCCGGCCGGCGCTCAGCGGGCCGGTTCGAGGCGCGCGGCGTTCAGGTGGGCGGTGAGGAAGCGGGCGGCGCGGTCGAGTGCGGCGTCCGCTTCGTCGAGGCGGTCGTACTGGTGCTGGAAGACGTGGGGGAGCTCGGGGGCGACTTCGAGCGTGACCTCGACGCCGTCGGCGCCCGCGCGTCCGGCCAGCCGGACCGCGTCGTCGAGGAGCAGTTCGTTCGCGCCGACCTGGACGAGGAGCGGGGGCAGGCCGGTGAGGTCGGCGAACAGCGGGCTGGCCAGGGGGTGCGCCCGGTCGCCCGCGCCGAGGTAGTGGTCGGCGTAGGCGTGCAGGTCGGCCTCGACGAAGAGGGGGTCGGCGTCCTTCTTGGAGCGGACGCTTCCTCCGGTGACGGTGAGGTCGACCCAGGGGGAGAAGACCACCACCGCGGTCGGCAGCGGCAGTCCGGCCTCCCGGGCGGCGAGCAGCGTGGCGATGACCAGCCCGCCGCCGGCGGAGTCACCGGCCAGGACGAGCTCCCGGGGGTCGGTGCCCGAGGCCAACAGCTCGCGGTAGGCCGCGAGCCCGTCGTCGACGGCCGCGGGGAAGGGGTGCTCGGGCGCCAGCCGGTAGTCCACCGACGTCGCGGGCAGCCCGGCGCGGCGGGCCAGTTCGCCGACCAGGCCCGCGTGGGTGTCCGGCGTGCCGATGACGTAGCCGCCGCCGTGCAGGTAGAGCAGGCGGCCGGGGCCCGAGGCTTCGGCCGGCTCCAGTTCCAACGTCGGACGTCCGCCCAGGACGGTCCGGCGGGTGGTCACGCCCTCCGGCGCGGGGCGGCCGACGGCCGCGGCGAAACCGGCGCGCTGCTCCTCGGGGGACGGCGGGGTCTCACTGCGCGGGGCGGAGCGGAGCGCGGCGTCCAGGGCTTCGCGCTGCTGTCGGGACATGAGGGCCTCCGTGGGGCGGGATGGGGCGGGTCGGGGCG
>NZ_JNWZ01000044.1 GCF_000716545.1 Kitasatospora phosalacinea | reverse complement strand
GCTGGGCAGACCAGCGGACACCCCACACCCTCCAGCCGGTCACCCCGACAAGACCGCCGAAACCATCACCCAGAAATCAGCTCGGTGGATCCGGGCTGAGGCAGTTCGAGGCGAAGAAGTGGCGCAGGCCGTAGAGGACCATCCCCTCGGGGACGTCAACCCGCCCGGAGGTCCTGACCTTTCGCCACCGTCGGTCGACGGTGTGGTGCGGCATGGGCTGGCTGATGTCCTGGGGGTGGCGCAGCAGGTAGCCGTCGACGGTGCCATGGGTGTCCGCGTACTTCTCGATGGCGCGCTTGGTACGGGCGGGCAGGGGGACGTCGCGGTACTCGTCGGCTTTGCGGTGCTTGAGTCGCGCGTAGGTCTTGGTGGCCTGGTTGACCTGTTCGGTGACGCGGTAGATGTCGTCGGCGACGATGTTGTCGACGTTGACCGCCAGTGCCTCGCCGTTGCGCAGGCCGCAGCCGCTCATGAGTTCGGCGACCAGGTTGAAGGCCTCGTCACCGGCGGCCCTGATCCCCTCCAACTGGGCGCCGAACGTGGGGAGGAGGTGGTGCTTCAGAGTGGACTCGAGCATCCGCAGCGAGGCCGGACCCTGGTGACGCTGGCCCTTGAGCCACTCGGCGGCGTAGGCCGAGAACTGCATCCCACCGTACTTCTGGACGCGCTCCGCCTTGCGCTGGCTCTGCGGGGAGTCCTTGCGCGCGTGGTAGACCTCGGCGAGCCGGGTCATGGCCTTCTGCTGGGTGGCGAAGCCGGACTCCTCGGTCTGCTGCCCCGTCGCGTTGCGGTACCTGATCCTGTACTCGTGGGGACACTTGCTCCAGCGGGACTCGGGGTGCTCGCACTCCTTGAAGAAGCTGCCCATCCCGCGGATGAGACCTGTGGTCGCCATGGCGGACGGTACCTCCGGAAGCTTGCTGACCTTTTGCTGACCCCGGATGGTCGGCCACCTGCCCGCGTTGGCAAGAACCGCTGGTCACGTGCTGGAGCGGCCGCTCAGGGCAGCCGGTTGCCGTAGAACGGGCCGTAGTAGAGGGCCAGTTCGGCCCGCAGGTCGTGGTCGGTGTGGCGGTCGGCCTCGACCAGCGGCGGGGCGGCCCCGATCTCCTCCTTGGTGCGGTCGACCCGGACGGTGCGCCGCTCCAGGTCGATCCCACGGACCGTCACGGCCGGGAGCAGGACGCGGTGGTGGAAGATCCACGGCGCGGTGTCGACCACCAGGTACTGCGGCCCGAAGTCCTCCGCCATCCGGTCCACCTTGCCGATCGCCCCGTCCTCGGCCTCCACGTGGAAGCCGATCAGGTCGATGCCCACCTCGTGGCCGGACGCGTCCCGGTAGGTCCAGACGTTCACCTGATCCGACTGCTCACCCATGCTCGTCCCTCCGCTCGGGCGGTTCCCGGGGGCGGGCGCTCCGCCCCCGACCGCCCGGGGCGGCTGCCCGGCCGTCGCGGTTCCATGCCGGCGGCGGCGCTCGTGAAATTCGTGGAACTCGCAGGCATTACCGGCGGTTCGCCGGGCATGCGGGTGCTGCGGCGCCACCGGGGCCGCCAATCCGCGAGACGAGGAGGCACACCATGTCGATCCTTTGGGCGATCATCGCCGGTCTGATCATCGGTCTGCTGGCGAAGCTGGTCATTCCCGGCCGCCAGCCGATCCCGCTGTGGCTCACCATCCTGCTCGGCGTCGTGGGCGGCATCATCGGCAACTTCCTGGCGAGCGCGTTCGGCGTCGCCGACACCGACGGCATCGACTGGATCCGGCACATCTTCCAGATCGGCGCCGCCGCCGTCCTGATCCTCCTGGTCACCCCGTTCTGGTCGCGTCGACACGCCTGACCAGCAGCACGCGGACGGGGCCCGGGGACGTGTTCCCCGGGCCCCGTCCGCGTGTGCGCGCGCTACTCCACCGTCACGCTCTTGGCCAGGTTGCGCGGCTTGTCGACGTCCCGGCCGAGGGCCACCGACGCGTGGTAGGCGAAGAGTTGGAGCGGGATGTTGAGCAGCAGCGGGTCGAGTTCCGGCTCGCTCTTCGGCACGACCAGGCAGTGGTCGGCCAGCCGCGCCCCGATCGGGCGGTGGGCGACGGCCAGCACCCGGCCCTCGCGGGCCTTGATCTCGCCGAGCGCGGTCAGGTTCTTGTCGAGCAGTTCGTCGTCGGGCACCAGCGCGACGGTCGGCAGCTCGGGGGAGATCAGCGCGAGCGGCCCGTGCTTCAACTCGCTCGTGGGGTACGCCTCGGCGTGCACGTAGGAGATCTCCTTGAGCTTCTGCGCGCCCTCCCGGGCCACCGGGTAGCCCCGGACCCGGCCGATGAACATCATGCCCCGGCTGTGGGCGTACTCGGCGGCCAGCGCCTCGATCTCCTTCTCCTGCTCCAGCACTTCGCGGATCTGGCCGGGCAGCGCCTTGAGCCCGGCGACGATGCGCCGGCCGTCGGCGGGCGAGAGGTCGTGGATGCGGCCGAAGTGCAGGGCGAGCAGCGCGAAGGCGACCACGGTGGAGGTGAACGCCTTGGTGGAGGCGACCGAGATCTCGGGCCCGGCGTGCAGGTAGAGGCCGCCGTCGCACTCGCGGGCGATCGCCGAGCCGACGGTGTTGACCACGCCGAGGACCCGGCCGCCCTTGCGCTTGACCTCCTGGACGGCGGCCAGCGTGTCGTAGGTCTCGCCGGACTGGCTGACCGCGACGTACAGGGTGTCGGCCTCGATGACGGGGTTGCGGTAGCGGAACTCGGAGGCGGGCTCGGAGTGGGCCGGGATCCGGGCCAGCTCCTCGATCAGCTGGGCGCCCATCTCGCCCGCGTAGTAGGCGGATCCGCAGCCGAGGATCTTCACCCGGCGGATCTCCCGCAGCTCCCGGGCGTCCAGGTTGAGGCCGCCCAGGTGCGCGGTGGCGAAGCGCTCGTCCAGCCGCCCCGAGAGGGTGCGCTCGACCGCGCCGGGCTGCTCGTGGATCTCCTTGAGCAGGTAGTGGTCGTAGCCGCCGATGTCGTAGGAGCCGACCTCCCAGTCGACGGTGGAGGGCTGCCGGGTGACGGTGCGGGCGTCCTCGGTGAAGGTGCGGAAGCCGTCGGCGCGGACGGTGGCGAGTTCGCCGTCCTCCAGGTGGACGACCTGGCGGGTGTAGCGGACCAGCGCGGAGACGTCGGAGGCGGCGAACATCTCCTTCTCGCCGATGCCGAGCACGATCGGGCTGCCGTTGCGGGCCACCACGATCCGGTCGGGCTGCACGGCGTCCAGCACCGCGATGCCGTAGGTGCCGACGACCAGCTTGAGCGCGGCCCGCACCGCGTCCTCCAGTTCGCCGCCGTCGGCCCGGTGCGCGGCGACCAGGTGGGCGAGCACCTCGGTGTCGGTCTCGGAGCGGAACACCGCGCCGTCGGCGGTGAGCTTGGCGCGCAGTTCGTCGGCGTTCTCGATGATGCCGTTGTGGACGACGGCGATCCGGCCCTCGCCGTCGGTGTGCGGGTGGGCGTTGGCGTCGGAGGGGACGCCGTGGGTGGCCCAGCGGGTGTGGCCGATGCCGACGGAGCCCTTGAAGCGGGCGGGCAGCGCGGCGGCCAGGTCGGCGACCCGGCCCTTGGCCTTGCACACCCGCAGCCGGGCGGGGACGGACTTGGTCGCGGGCGCGACCACCGCGACGCCCGCCGAGTCGTACCCGCGGTACTCCAGCCGCTGCAGCCCCTCCAGCAGGAAGGGCGAGGCGTCCTTGGGGCCGATGTAGGCCACGATTCCGCACATGACGTGGGGCTCCTGTCAGTCGTGGGTGGTCCGGGTGGGGCCGTCCGGTCAGCCGTAGACCATCCGCCGCAGTTGACGCACCGACAGCTGCGGGGCGGCCACCCGGCGGGCGGCCAGCTCACCGCCCAGGCGGGTGAAGATCTGCTCGTTGGTCAGCCCCCGGGCCTGCAGCTCACCGTGGCGGCGGCGGACGTACTCCTCGGTGGTCTCCGCGAAGTACGCCAGCACCTCCGCGACGACCCGCGCGGCCTCCCCCGGGGACAGCGCGGTGGTCCGGGCGAGGTGGGCGAGCAGGTCCTCATGAGGGTGCGGTGAGGCAGGCACGATCGGGGAGCCTAGGTGGGAAGGGTTCATTTGCCAAAGATCCTGCCCGAATTCGGGCAGGACCACCAGCGGTGGCCGCCCGGTGCGACCTTTCCGCCGGACGCGGCGTGGGGAGGGACGACGGTCGAACGGGCGGGTGCGGGCGGCACCTATGATGTGGGGCCGTCGTTGGAGGACGGTGGGCGGACGGTGTTCGGGTGATCGTGGCGGGCATCCGACCCCGTCGGCGGTGTTCCTGGCCCGGTTTCCGGCGGTCACCCCGCAGGATGGGCCGCGTACTGTCCGTGTCGATCACAGGGGGAACGTCCGTCATGCAACCGCGCGTGTTCGCCGTCGTCACCGCCGTCCTGCTGGCCGTGCTCGGCCTCGGGTCGGTCTTGGTGACCGACTGGACGCCGAAGTCCGCCGCCACCGCCGCAGGCACGGGCGCCCAGCGCCCCGGCGCCGTGCCCGACACCGCCGCCTCCCCCGCCCCCTCGCCCTCCCCCACCGGCGATCCGGCCGTGTGGACGCGCTCGACCCTGCGCAACAAGCTGATGGCCGAGATGGACGCCACCGACCCCGGGGTGGCGCTCGCCGACCTCGACAGGATCTCCAAGGACAAGCCGTACACGGTGCGGTTCTGCCACCCGATCGCGCACGAGCTCGGGCACGCCGCGGTGCAGCGCTACCACCAGGACTTCCAGAAGGTGATCTCCTTCCCGCACGAGACCTGCGCGGCGGGCTACCTGCACGGCGCGGTCGAGGAGATGCTCGCCAACTCCAAGGACCCGCAGAGCGACATCCTGACCCTGTGCGCCCCGGCCAACACCGGCCCGTGCATCCACGGCGTCGGCCACGGCATCATGTTCGTCACCAAGCAGGACATCCCGGCCGCCCGCGCGCTGTGCGACAAGTTCCCCAGCCAGAGCCGCCGGATCACCTGCTCCGAGGGCGTCTTCATGCAGCTGTTCGCGCCCGACGAGGAGGACGAGAAGGCCAAGGCCAACCTCCCGGCCGACAAGCTCGCCGCCGAACCGCTCTACCCGTGCCCCGAGCAGCCCGCCCTCTACCAGTCGGCCTGCTTCTTCTACGCGCCGACCTTCTTCCTCTCCTCGCACGACTACGCCAACCACCCCGAGGCTTTCCCCCAGGCCCTCCAGTGGTGCCTGAACGCGCAGGCCGGCGGTGGTGCCCAGGACTGCTCGCGCGGCGCCGGATCGCGCATCATGAAGTACAACCTGGACCGCCCGGACTGGGCCGCCCAGCAGTGCGCCACCCCCAAGGACACCTGGCAGCGCCAAGCCTGCACCCAGGGCCTGGTCAGCTACTACACCGTCAACGACACCAGTGCGGGCGCCGCCGGACGCCTGTGCGCCCAGATCACCGACAAGCAGATCCAGGGCTACTGCCGCTCGGCCGGCGGCCTGTCCACCACCCTGGACTGACCCCTCCGGCTCTTCCCCCAGGTGGGCGCGGTCGACCGCGCCCACCTGCGCATACGATGCCGGGTGTGAACGACGACTTCCGCGGGGCCGCGCACGCGGCCGCAGACCTGGTGGCCGACTACCTCGACGCGCTGCCCGACCGACCGGTGTGGCAGCCGATGGACCCGGCGGAGCGGGCCGCGCTGCTCGACCTCCCGCTGCCCGAGGACGGCGCCCCGCTGACGGAGCTGCTGGAGACCGTCGGGCGGCGGATCATGCCGCACCCGATGGGCAACGGGAACCCGCGCTTCTTCGGCTGGGTCAACTCCGCCCCGCAGCCCGCCGGGGTGCTCGCCGCCCTGGCCGCGAGCGCGATGAACCCCAGCTCGGCCGGCGGCGACCACGCCGACGTCCACCTGGAGCGGGCCGTGGTGCGCTGGACGGCCGAACTGGTCGGCTTCCCGCACCCGCCCGGCGGCGGCATCCTCACCTCCGGCACCTCGATGGCCACCATCGTCTGCCTCGCCGCGGCCCGCGGCCGCGCCGCCCGCAAGGCCGGGTGGGACGTCCGCGAGGACGGCCTGGCGGGCATGCCCCCGCTGGTCGGCTACGTCACCGGCGAGGCGCACAGCTGCGTGCGCAAGGCCGCCGAACTGCTCGGCCTCGGCTCCAGGCACCTGCGCACCGTCGCCTCCGACGCCGACGGCCACCTCGTCCTGGACGCCCTGGCGGCCGCGGTCGCCGAGGACCGCGCGGCCGGCCGGCTGCCCTTCCTGGTGGTCGCCTCCGCCGGCACCGTCGGCACCGGCGCCGTCGACCCGTTCGGACCGATCGCCGACCTGGCCGAGCGCGAGGGCCTGTGGTTCCACGTCGACGGCGCGTACGGCGCGTTCGGCGTGCTGGACGAGACCATCGCGCACCGCTACGCGGGCATGGAGCGGGCCGACTCGCTCGCCCTCGACCCGCACAAGTGGCTGGGCGTCCCGGTCGACTGCGGCTGCGCCCTGGTGCGCGACGCCGAGGAGCTGCGCGGTACCTTCAGCCTCGTCCCCTCCTACCTGCGCGACGACGCGGCCGGCGACCTCGGCTGGTTCTCCGAGTACGGCACCGAGCAGACCCGCCCGTTCCGCTCGCTGAAGGTCTGGGCGTCCATTGCCCACCGCGGCCGCTCCGGCGTCGCCCGGGACATCGCGCACTGCACCGCGCAGGCCCGGCGGTTGGGCGAGTGGATCGAGCAGGACCCGGAGCTGGAGCTGCTCGCCCCCGTCGAGACCTCCATCGTCGCCTTCCGCCACCGCCCGGCCGGGCTGGACGAGGCCGGGCTCCAGCGGCTCAACTCCCTGCTCCCGGCGGCCGTCCAGCGGCGCGGGGAGGTCTTCGTCACCGGCGCCGTGTACCGCGGCCGGGAGATGCTCCGGGCCTGCCTGCTGAACCCCACCACCACCGAGGCGGACCTGCGGCTGCTGCTGGACGAGGTGAAGTCCGCCGGCGCGGAACTCCTGGACCGGTGCCGTACGTCCAACTGATCGCGGGGGCGGATCAGCGCCGATCCGACGGGGGCCCGCGGAGACATTTACCGTCAGGTCACGGGGGATTCGTGATCGCGAAACAGCGGAGCGCCACCATGCAGGCATGGACATCATGGCGTACACCCAGAGCAGGGTCACGGGCGAGCGGCAGGAACGGCGGCGGAGCCGGGGGCACCGCTGGCGCAAGGAGACGGTCGAGCTCGCGGCGGTCTTCGCCGCCGTCGCGGCCGCCGACCTGGTCGCCAACGTCGTCGTGCACGGCCACGACGGACCGGTGCTGCTGGTCGCCTCCGCCGCGGCCATGCTCGCCACCGCGCTGTTCCGCGGCTGGCTCGCCCACCGGCACCCGCACGGGCCGCCCGGCCCGGCCGCACCGCCGGGCGGCGACGCGATGACGCCCGACGAGGAGCCGACCGTCCTGTGGCGGCTGCGCACCAGCGTCTCCGACGCCCCCGGCAGCCTGGCCCGGGTGTGCACGGCCCTGGCCGAACTGCGGGTCAACATCGTCTCCATGCAGGCCCACCCGCTGCCCGACCACACCGTCGACGAGTTCATCGTCCGCGCCCCCGGGGCGCTGTCCCGCACCGACCTCGCCGCGGCCGTCGCGGCCGGCGGCGGCTGGGACATCTGGACCGACCGCGCCGACGCCCACGAACTCGTCGACGTCCCCCGCCAGGTCCTCGCCCTGGCCACTCGCACCGCCCTCGACGCCGCCGAACTCCCGGTCGCCCTGCGCCAGTTGTTCGGACGCGCGACCATCCGGCAGTACCCCGGCCGCGGCGACGGCACCCCGGCCGGCCTGGAAGGACACCTGATGCGACTGCCCCTCCCGGGCGGCGACCTGCTCGAACTCTCCCGGCCCCACCTGCCCTTCACGCCCACCGAGTTCGCCCGCGCCCGCGCCCTGGTCGAACTCGACACCGTCCTCGGCCCGCGCGTCCCGGCCGTCGCCGCCCGGATCGGCCACCTCGACGGTGACGAGCTCACCGTCCGCCGCGCCACCCCCGAGGACAAGTCCGCCGCCCTCGCCATGCACGCCCGCTGCTCCGCGGAGTCGCTGCGCCGCCGCTACCACGGCCCGGTCAAGGACGCCGACCGCTACCTCGACCACCTGCTCGACCCCCGCCACGGCCAGACCCTCGCCGTCGAGACCTCCGACGGCCGTCTGGTCGCCCTCGCCCACCTGATGTGGGACGACGAGGGCGCGGAGATCGCCCTGCTGGTCGAGGACGCCTGGCAGCGCCGCGGCCTGGGCGTCGACCTGGTCCGCCGGATGGCCGCCCTCGCCCTGGAGGCCGGCGTGCGCACCGTCTACGCCGTCACCACCTCCGCCAACACCGGCCTGATCTCCACCATGCGCCGCCTGTCCGCCCCCCTCGACTACCAGGTGGAGGACGGCACCCTGGTCATCACCGCCCACCTCGCCGAGGCCACCGAGAAGCTGCCCACCCCCTGGCCGACCTCTCACTGATCGGCACGAACGAAGGGACGATCCGGGGGCCCGGGGAGCGGCGGGTCCGTGCCGCTGACGGTCGGGGCCCGTCGGAGGTCCGCGCCGCTGCGCGCAGTGACGGAGCCGGAAGCCGGTGCGCGCTCGGGCGGTGAACCGTCGGCGGACACGGGCTCGGCGTTCCCCGGGCCCCCGGATCGTTCCTCCTCCTGGCTCAAGGGCTCACGCGGCAGGTTGTCGCCCCTGCTCAAGTGTGCGGGCGGGAGTCGGTAGGCTGAGCCCGTCCCCGCCGCCCGCGGATCGTCGAACGGCCCGGGCGGTGCCGCAGCAAGGAGGAACCCCTGAGCATGCCAGGCACCGATTCGGAAGCCCCGCGCGACGCCTCGCTGCCCGCCCGCGCGAAGATCGCCGTGACGGCGGGCAAGATGGCCGCCGCGCTGTCCCAGAAGGCGGGCCGAGGCAGCGGCTCGGTGATCGGCGGCAAGGTCGCGCTCAAGCTCGACCCGGACCTGCTGGCGACCCTCACCGAGCACCTGGACGTGGTCCTGGTCAGCGCCACCAACGGCAAGACCACCACCACCCGGCTGATCGCCGAGGCGCTGCGGGCGGCCGGCCCGGTGGTCTCCAACGCGCTGGGCGCGAACATGCCGGCCGGCATCACCGGCGCGCTGGCCAACAGCACCAGCGCCCGCTTCGGCGTGATCGAGGTGGACGAGAAGTACCTGCCGATGGTCGCCCGGGACACCCGGCCGAAGGCCATAGCGCTGCTGAACCTCTCCCGCGACCAGCTGGACCGCGCGGCGGAGACCCGGATGATGGCCGAGAAGTGGCGCGAGGGCCTCAAGGACACCGACGCGGTGATCATCGCCAACGCGGACGACCCGCTGGTGACCTGGGCCGCCTCGTCCTGCAAGAAGGTGGTCTGGGTGGCCGCCGGGCAGGCGTGGAAGGAGGACGCCTGGTCGTGCCCGTCCTGCGGCGGCGTGATGCAGCGCCCCGGTGACGACTGGTTCTGCGGCGAGTGCGGTTTCCGCCGGCCGAACCCGCACTGGGCGCTCCAGGGCACCCACGTGATCGACCCGCACCGCGGTGCCTGGCCGATCCAGCTGCAGCTGCCGGGCCGCGCCAACCTGGCGAACGCCACCAGCTCGGCCGCCGTCGCGGCGGTCTTCGGGGTGGCCCCG
Organism: Kitasatospora phosalacinea; assembly: GCF_000716545.1. Lineage (GTDB taxonomy): Bacteria > Actinomycetota > Actinomycetes > Streptomycetales > Streptomycetaceae > Kitasatospora > Kitasatospora phosalacinea. The sequence continues at coordinate 114,965 of NZ_JNWZ01000044.1, read as the reverse complement.
CAGGTCGCGCTGCAGCGGATGCAGTCGGTGGCCGCGGTGGCGGGCCGCTACGACGTGGTGCAGTACCGCGGCCGGGACGTCCGGCTGCTGCTGGCGAAGAACCCGGCCGGCTGGCTGGAGACCTTCTCGCTGATCGACGGCCCGCCCGCGCCGGTGGTCCTCTCGGTGAACGCGATGGACGCCGACGGCACCGACACCTCCTGGCTGTGGGACGTCGACTACGAGCGCCTGGCCGGGCACCCGATCTTCGTGATGGGCCAGCGCAAGCTGGACCTCGCGGTCCGCCTGGAGGTCGCCAACCTGCAGTTCCAGGTGGTCGACTCGCTGGCCCAGGCGGTGGACGCCGCCCCGGCCGGCCGGATCGAGGCCATCGCCAACTACACCGCCTTCCAGCAGCTGCGCAAGGCCGTGGTGGCCTGATGAGCGACCAGTACTACGGCGGGCAGCAGTACGGCGACCCGCAGCAGCACCAGCAGTACGGGCAGCAGCCGTACGAGCAGCAGTCGTACGAGCAGTACGGCCAGCAGTACGAGCAGCAGCCCCAGCAGCCCCAACCGCCCCAACCGCCCCAGCAGCACCAGCAGTACGAGCAGCAGGCGTACGGCGACCAGCAGCACCAGCAGTACGGCGGGGACGCTCCGCAGCAGCCCGCGCCCCAGCAGCAGTTCGGGAGGTCTTCGAGGATGAGCGAGAGCAGCCTGCGGGTGGTCTGGGTGTACCCGGACCTGCTGTCGACGTACGGCGACCGCGGCAACGCGCTGGTGGTGGAGCGGCGGGCGCGGCAGCGCGGCCTCGGGGTGCAGCGGATCGACGTGCGTTCCGACCAGTCGGTGCCGACCAGCGGCGACATCTACCTGATCGGCGGCGGTGAGGACCGTCCGCAGCGGCTGGCGGCGGAGCGGCTGCGCAACGACGGCGGGCTGGTCCGGGCGGCCGAGAACGGCGCGATCATCTTCTCGGTCTGCGCGGGTTTCCAGATCCTGGGCCACGAGTTCGTCAACGACCTGGGCGAGCGCGAGCCGGGCCTGGGCCTGCTGGACGTGTGGACCGTCCGCGGCGAGGGCGCGCGCTGCGTCGGCGACGTGCTGGCGGACGTGAGCCCGCGGCTGAACCTGCCGCAGCTGACCGGCTTCGAGAACCACCAGGGCGTGACCCACCTCGGCGAGGGCGTCACCCCGTTCGCCACCGTGCAGGTCGGCCGGGGCAACGGCACCGGTGACGGCACCGAGGGCGCCTGGCGCGACACGGTGTTCGGCACCTACCTGCACGGCCCGGTGATGGCCCGCAACCCCGCCGTCGCCGACATGCTGATCAAGCTGGCGCTGGACGTGAACGCGCTGCCGCCGGCCGACACCACGTGGTACGACGCGCTGCGCGCGGAGCGGATCGCCGCGGCCCGCCCCGCGTAGCCGCCGGAACGGTCCCGCCCGGCCCGGCCGCGCGTTCATCCGCGCGTAAGCCGAGGTCACGGTGGTGGACGGCTGACCGCCATGTGGTCAGCCGTCCCGCCGCCGGACAACTTCATAGGAGAATAGGAGAGCCCGGACGCAACACCCTCCTCGGCGGTCGGGTCGCAGTTACGTGTGGTGCGTCGAGGAAGCCGCCCCCGCGTCGGTTTCGGCTCGGCCGGACGCAGGAACCGTATGCTGTGCAGCAGGTCAGTTTCGGGCGTTTCGTCCGATTCCCACCCACCAGTCCGGCCGTCCGATCCTGCTCGGGAGTTGGCAAAGCAATGCGTATTGGTGTCCTGACCAGCGGCGGTGACTGCCCCGGCCTGAACGCCGTCATCCGTTCCGTGGTCCACCGGGGGGTGGTCGACCACGGCGACGAGATCATCGGCTTCGAGGACGGCTGGCGCGGTCTCCTGGAGGGCGTGCACCGTCCGCTGACGCTCGACTCGGTGGGCGGCATCCTCGCCCAGGGCGGCACGATCCTCGGCTCGTCCCGGGTGCAGCCCAGCCACCTGCGCGACGGCGTGGAGCGGGCCAAGCAGTACTGCGCGGACCTGGGCATCGACGCGGTGATCCCGATCGGCGGCGAGGGCACCCTGAAGGCCGCGAAGCTGATGAGCGACGCCGGCCTGCCGGTGGTCGGCGTGCCGAAGACCATCGACAACGACATCGCCTGCACCGACGTCACCTTCGGCTTCGACACCGCCGTCTCGGTGGCCACCGAGGCGCTGGACCGGCTGAAGACCACCGCCGAGTCGCACCAGCGCGTCATGGTGGTCGAGGTGATGGGCCGGCACACCGGCTGGATCGCGCTGAACGCGGGCATGGCCGCCGGTGCGCACGCCATCGTGGTGCCGGAGCGCCCGTTCCACATCGACAAGCTGACCGAGGTCGTGCGCGAGCGCTTCGACCGGCAGAAGAAGTTCGCGATCGTGGTCTGCGCCGAGGGCGCGAAGCCCGAGCCCGGCACCATGCCGTGGGAGGAGGGCACCAAGGACATGTACGGCCACGAGCGGTTCACCGGCATCGCCACCCAGCTCTCCCGCGAGCTGGAGCACCGCCTCGGCAAGGAGGCGCGTCCGGTGATCCTGGGCCACACCCAGCGCGGCGGCACCCCGACCGCGTACGACCGCGTCCTGGCCACCCGCTTCGGCTGGCACGCGGTGGAGGCCGCCCACAAGGGCGCGTTCGGCCACATCACGGCGCTGCAGGGCACCGAGATCAAGCTGGTGCCGCTGGGCGAGGCCGTGGCCGAGCTGAAGACCGTTCCGGCGGAGCGCTACCGGGAGGCCGAGACCGTCATCTGACGGTCGGTCAGCGGCGCCCGGAGCGGCGCCACTTGAAGCGAATGATCCGATCATCACAAGATGATCAGCCGATGAGTCAGCGCGAGATCATCGGACCATCGTCTTGCGATGATCGGATCATCCCCCGGGGCGCGTCGCGGCCCGCCGCCCGGTCCCCCCGGCGCTAGCCTCACCGCATGGAGATCCTCGCCTACGGCGTCCAAGCAGACGAACAGCCGCTCCTGGAAAAGGCCTTCGCAGACCGGCACTCCCTGCGCACCCTGGCCGTGTTCCTCAACCGCGACACCGCCCCGCTCGCCGCCGGCTACCCCGCCGTCAGCACCAGCGTCAACGACGAGCTCGACGCCGAAGTGCTCGCCGTCCTCGCCGCGGGCGGCACCGGGGTGATCGCCCAGCGCTCCACGGGCTTCAACAACATCGACCTGGACGCCGCCGCCGAACTCGGCCTCACCATCGCCCGGGTCTCCCACTACAGCCCGTACGCCGTCGCCGAACACGCCTGGGCCCTCGCCCTCGCCGTCAACCGCCGGCTCACCCGCGCCGCCAACCGCTCCCGCGAGTTCGACTTCCGGCTCGACGGCCTCCTCGGCCGGGACATCCACGGCATGACCGTCGGCGTCATCGGCACCGGCAAGATCGGCGAGTGCTTCGCCCGCATCGCCGCCGGCTTCGGCACCCACCTGCTCGGCTGGGACATCGCCGAGAACCCCGCCTGCCGGGAGCTCGGCATGACCTACACCGAACTCCCCGAACTCCTCTCCCGGTCCGACCTCGTCAGCCTCCACGTGCCCCTCCTCCCCGCCACCCACCACCTCATCGACACCGCCGCGCTCGCCCGGATGAAGGACGACGCCATCCTGGTCAACTCCAGCCGCGGCGGCCTCGTCGACAGCACCGCCCTCGTCGAGACCCTGCGCACCGGGCGCCTGGCCGGTGTCGGCCTCGACGTCTACGAGGAGGAGACCGGCGTCTTCTTCACCGACCAGTCCATCCAGGGCATCACCGACGACACCCTCGCCCGCCTCGTCACCTTCCCCCAGGTCCTCGTCACCAGCCACCAGGCGTACTACACCCGCACCGCCGTCGACCAGATCATCGACACCACCGTCCGCAACGTCGACGACTACGCCGCCGGCCGCACCAACGAGAACACCCTCGTCCCGAAGGGCTGACCCCGGTCCGGCGCGGTGCGGCGAGGCGGCGGCCGCTCAGGCCGATTCGCGGCGGATGAGGGTGGTGGGCAGCAGGGTGCTGCGGCCCGGTCCCGTCCGGTTCTCGATCAGGGCGAGGACGTGGCGGGCCATCGTCGCGCCCTGCTCCTCCACCGGCTGCCGGACCGTGCTGAGCGGGGGGTGGGTGTGCTGGGCCACCGGGTCGTCGTCGAAGCCGATGACCGCGACGTCGTCGGGGACCCGGCGACCCGCCCGGCGCAGGGCGCGTAAGGCTCCGGCCGCCATCAGGTCGGAGGCGACGAAGACCGCGTCGAGGTCGGGGCGGCGCCTGAGCAGCCTGGTCATGGCGCGTTCGCCGGATTCGAGGGAGAAGTCCCCGAGGTCGGCGACGGGCTCCAGGCCGGTGGCCGTCAGGGCCTCCGTGAAACCCCTGAGCCGGTCCTGGCTGGCGGCCATGTCGCTCGGCCCCGCTATGGTCCCGATCCGCTGCCGGCCGGCCGCGAGCAGGTGGTACACGGCGGCCTGCGCACCGCCGTAGTTGTCGGTGTCCACGTACGGCGCCCCGTGCTCCGCCAGCGGTCGGCCGCACAGCACGGTGGGCACCCTCGCCGTGTCCAGCAGGGGCATCAGCGGGTCCGGGCCGTGGGAGGAGACCAGCAGCACCCCGTCGACACCGCGGCGCACGAAGCGGGCCGCGGCCGCGTACTCGCTGCGGTCCCGCACCGCGACGAACACCAGTTGGTGGCCGGCGGGGGCGAGGGCGCCGGACGCGCCGTGGAACAGCCGGGCGAAGAAGGGGTCCGAGAAGAACCGTTCGCTGGACTCGGTGATGATCGCGGCGATGGACCCGGTCTCCGGCCGGTGCGTCCAGGGCGCTCGGCGGCGCACGTACCCGAGCTTCGAAACCGCCTCCTGGACCCGGCGGTTGGTCTCCTCGCTCACCCGGGCCGAGCCGGTGAGGACGCGGGAGACGGTGGCTGTCGACACTCCGGCCGACCGGGCCACGTCGGCGAGGGTGGGCTGGCTGCCGACGGCATCGGCGAGGGTGGGCACGGACTCCTCCACGGGGTGCCGGGTACCGGGCGCCCGGGAACGGGGACGGGCCGGGACGCCGGGCATGGTCGGGCGTGGTCGGGCATGGGTCGGACCGGAGTTGAGCGGGTCGGAGCGGACGGGCCGGTCGGATCGCGGCGCGCCGGGTCGGGTCACCGGCCGTCGGGGTCGCTCGGCAGGATCCGCGGCAGCCGGGCCGCCTCGTCCGTCAGCAGCGCCGCCGCCCGCTGCTCGCGCTGTCTCAGCTCGGCCAGGCCGCCGCGGATCCGGTCCACCGACAGCGTGGGCGTCCCGGCGTGGAAGGCGTTGACCTGCTCCGAGAGCTCGGTGGCCAGCCGCGCGACGCCCGCGTACGCGGCGCGGACCGGTCCGCCGTGCCGGGTGAGTTCCAGGAAGCGGCTGAACAGGACGCGCGAACCCGCCAGCAGGGCGATGCTGTTGACGCCGGGCGCCCGGTACACGGCGTCGGCCGACGCGCGCTCGGCGGCCAGGTTCTCGCCGATCAGGTCGTAGAGCTGGAACCCGTCGCGGAACCGGGCCAGGAACGCCCGGTACGCGGACTCGAACCCGTCCAGGTCGGGGCCGGGACCGGGCCCGGGCAGCACGGTGGAGCAGTCGACGAACCAGCGCTCCGGCTCCTGGGCGTAGCCCTCGCGCAGCACGTCCCACCCCACCGTGAGCGGGAAGTACTCGTGGTCGTCGGAGGTGTTGTCGAGCAGCACCACTTCGGTCCCGCTCGCCCCGCACACCAGGAACGAGTGCAGCAGCCGGTGCTCCTCCGCGACGGTGCCGACCCGGCGCATGAACTCCACCCAGTGCGGGAAATGGTGCCGGGGCGCGTAGAAGAACACCGGACGCCCCGCGGCGAGTAACCCGGGCAGCTCGGATTCGAAACGGTCGAGGCCCACCGTGCCGGCCGAGAGCGTTTCGAACCCGAGCAGGCGCAGATCTCCGTCGGTCACATAGGGCGTGTCGAACGCCCAGCGGTCCTTTCCGCGCAGGTGGCAGTGGCGGTAGACGGCCGCAGTCGAACCCAGTGCCCGGTACATCAAAAGGTCGGACCACGGGGTGCTGCCCGCGACGTAGGCCAGGAGTTGCGACTTCCGGCAATGCAGGTGGTTGTTCGGGTCCTGAGTGCGGATGCGTTCGACATCCGGGATCAGGACCGTTCGATCGGTGAGCGCCACCGTTTTTCCTTCCCGCACGTGCAGGTCAGGGGCGGTCCTCCGTTTCAGCGCCCGACGGCGATGGCGGACGAAGACAGGCGGCTGTGGGGAAATCTTCGCCTCAGTCGCGGACACCGTCAAGGAGCCCCCGGCTCTCCCCCGGGCCGCCGCCCGGCCCGGCGGCACCGGCGCGAATGTAAGTTTCATCGGCCTTTGACCGGCAATCACGGGCGGTTGCATATTGCTGCTCGAACAGCCGATCACGACTTCAGCCCGCCGCGGGCGGGATTCGCGGCGGTCCGGCGGGCCGGTGTCGCGGACGCCGCTCCGGGCGGCGCGCCTCCTACTACCGGTGAGGACATACCTGTGCGGGTGTTACTCCATTTCGGCGGGCTGGGTGATCCCGGAGGTCCGCCGATGAGCAGGCTCCGCGAACTGTTCCGGCAACAGCAGAATTCCCGTTTCTTCGCCTCGGCTTTCGCGGGCGTCGAGGCGGCCCTGGAGATCGTGGGGCGCGCGGAGTGCGCCCGTTTCCTGCCCGGCGGGCTGCCGGTGCGCGACTGGCTGGCCGGCTCCGACGACCGGCCGGTGCCCGCGGCGGCGCTCGGCTCGGTGGCCGAGGGCGTGCTGCTGCACCTCTACCAGCTGTGCGTCCTCCAGCCGGGGCCCGGCAATCCGCTGGCCCGGGCGGGCGGCCTCCGCCCGGTGGGGGCGGTCGGGCACAGCCTGGGCAGCTACGCGGCCGTGTTCTCGGCCCTGCCCGTCGAGGGCCGGCGGGAGTACGCGGCGGCGGCCGGCCGCTCGATCGCCCAGGTCACCGTGGCGCTGCTGCGCTGCCACCAGGTCGCCCCCGCGGCGCCCCGCCCGGACGGCGAGCTGCTGCGCCGACACGCCGCGCTCGGGCCGGGGGCCGGTGTGCCCGGGGCGATGGCCGCCGTCGTGGGCCCGCGGCGACCGGCGCTCGACGAGGCGATCGGGCGCAGCGGCGACGGCCCGGGCGGGAGGGTCGAGATCGGCCTGGTCAACTCGCCCACCTTCCACGTCCTCACCGGCGGCGCCGAAGCCCTGATGCGACTGCGGCTCGCCGAGGGCGGGCTCTTCGAGCGGCCCGGCACCCGCTGGACGTACCTGGGCGCCACCGCGCCCTTCCACAGCACGGTGCTGGCGTCCGCCATGCCGCTGATCGGCCGGGACGTCGACCGCAACTGGCAGCCCGTCAAGGGCGACGGCCTGACCATGCCGGTCTACGGCACCGGCACGCCCGCCAACCTGCAGTTCTCGCCCCACGTGCTGCACGAGGTGGCCGAGCAGCAGATGTGCCGCACCTTCGACTGGCCCGCCGTGGTCGACGCCGCGACGGCGGATCCGGCTCCGGACCTGGTCCTCGACATCGGCCCCGGCGCCTCCGCCGCCGCGCTGACGCGGTCGCGGCTGCGCGAGAGCGGATCGGCCGCGCGGTTCACCTCGCTCTGACCGACCGCGGGACCGGACGGCGCCGCGGGCGGAGGACCGACCCGCGGCGCGAGACCTTCACACCACGAGAGAGGGAGGGCGCGCCGTGCGCTGCCTCGTTTTCCCCGGCCAGGGCGTCCAACGCCGCGGTATGGGCGCCGAGTTGTTCGACCTGTTCCCGGAGGAGGTCGAGGCGGCCGACGCGGTGCTCGGCTACTCGGTCCGGGAGCTGTGCGTGCACGACCCCGAGGGGCGGCTGGGCGACACCCGCTACGCGCAGCCCGCCGTCTTCCTCGTCAACGCCCTGGACGCGCGGCGGCGCCTGGCCGGGGAGGGCGCGGGGGCCGAGCCCGTCGCCTGCTACGCCGGCCACAGCCTCGGCGAGTACAACGCCCTGGTGGCGGCCGGCTGCCTCGACCTGCTGGACGCCCTGCGCCTGGTGCGGGCGCGGGCGGAGGCCATGGCCGCGGTGCGCGGCGGGGCGATGGCGGCCGTGGCGGGGATCGGCGCCGACGAGGTGGCGTCGGCGCTGCGCCGGGGCCGGGTGCGCGGCGTCTACGTGGCCAACCGGAACTCCGACCGGCAGACCGTCGTCGCCGGCGGCCGGGACGAGGTGACCGGGGCCACCGGTGTGCTGCGGGAGGCGGGCGCCCGGGCGGTGGTGCCGCTGCCGGTCAGCGGCCCCTTCCACACCCCGCTGATGGCGCCGGCGGCCAGGGCGTTCGCGGCGGCCCTGGAGGGCCGGACGTTCCGGTCCCCCGCCGTCCCGGTGTTCTCCGGCGTCACCGCGGCGGCCTTCGACCCGGCCCGCGCCGCCGCGCTGCTCACCGCGCAGATCACCGCGCCCGTGGAGTGGGTGCGCACCGTGCGCGCGCTGCGGGCCGCCGGCGTCACCCGGTTCGACGAGGCCAACGGCACCACGCTCACCTCCCTGCTGCCCGCGATCGCCTGAGCGCCCGGCCGCGCCGCGCCCGCCCGACCGGGCGTCCGCCCGCGCCGCGCCCGCCTGTCTGCTCACCCGTCCCGAAGGAGAAGACCTTGAGCTCGGACATCGCAATCGTCGGGATCTCGGTGGAGGTGCCCGGAGCCCGGGACGTCCACGGATTCTGGGACCTCGTCGTCGAGGGGAGGAACCTCACCGGCCGCTTCCCCGAGCACCGGGCCCGGAGCATCGAGGACTACCTGCGCTACGTCTTCGACACCACCGTCCGCTCCCCCGGGGACGCCGCCATCGCCTACCGCGACGGCGCCTACCTGGAGCACCCGGAGTACTTCGACGCCGAGTTCTTCGGGATGACCCCGAAGCAGGCCGCGACCACCGAACCCCACCTGCGGCACGCGCTGCGCGCCATGTACCTGGCCCTGGAGGACGCGGGCCACCAGCCCTCCCGGCTGCGCGGCAGCCGCACCGGCGTCTTCGTCGGCTTCGCCGTCAACCCCGGTTCGGCCTACCTGGAGTACCTGTCGAAGATCGACCGGTCGCTGATCCAGCCGGCGCTCACCGGCAACGTGCCGACCATGATGGCCAACCGGCTCTCGCACCTGCTGGACCTGCGCGGTCCGAGCATGGTGGTGGACAGCGCCTGCTCCGCCTCGCTGGTCGCCGTCCACCAGGCCAAGAACGCGCTGCTGCTGGGCGACTGCGACACCGCGGTGGTCGCCGGGGCGCGCATCGTCAGCGCGCCGATCGACCACCCGGACACCCGGATCGGCATCGAGTCGTCCGACGGCCGCACCCGCACCCTGGACGAGCGGGCCGACGGGACCGGCTACGGCGAGGGCTCGGGCGCCGTCGTCCTCAAGCGCCTCGACCGCGCCCTCGCCGACGGCGACCGGGTGTACGCCGTCATCAAGGGCAGCGCCGTGAACCACGACGGCGTCGCCGGCGGGGTGACGACGCCCGACTCGGCCTCGCAGGCGGACCTCCTCAACACCGCCTGGGCGAACGCCGGGGTCGACCCGCGCAGCATCGGCTACATCGAACTGCACGGCACCGCGACGAGGTTGGGCGACCCGATCGAGATCGAGGGCCTGCGGCAGGCGTTCGCCCCGCACACCGAGGACCGCCGGTTCTGCGCGGTGGGCACGGTCAAGGCCAACATCGGGCACCTCTTCGAGGGCTCCGGCGTGATGGGCCTGATCAAGGCGGCGCTGGTGCTGCGCAACCGCCGACTGCCGCCGCTGGCGGGCTTCGAACAGCCCAACACCCGGATCGACTTCGACGACTCGCCGGTGCGCGTCCCCACCGGTGCCGAACCGTGGAGCAGCGAGCACGGCCCGCTGCGGTGCGGCGTCAGCGCGTTCGGGCTGGGCGGCACCAACTGCCACGTGGTGCTGGAGGAGTACGCGGCCCCGGCGCCCGTCGGGCCCGGCGAGTCCGCGCCGCAGCTGTTCACGCTCAGCGCGCACAGCGAGGAGTCGCTGCGGCTGCTGCTGCGCGCCTACGCGGAGTGGTTCGACCGCGGCCTGTTCGACGGGGTGGGCCTCGCGGAGCTGTGCGCCACCGTCCGCCGCTCCCGCGCCGGCCACCGCCACCGGATCGCCCTCGTCGTCTCCGACCTCGGCGAGCTGCGCGCCCGCCTGGAGGCGCTGGCCGCGAACCGGCTCGTGGACGCCGCGCCGTTCCACTCCAGCCACCCGGACTGGGCGTTCTGGGCGCCCGACCCCGCCGGGGCGGCCGGTCCGGAGACCGAGGCCCGGGCCGCCGCCTGGGCCGCCGGGGCCGACCTCGAACCGGACGTCCGCCCCGGCGCCGGCCCGGCCCCGCACCTGGTCGACCTGCCGCCCTACCAGTTCGACGAGCGCCGCGCCTGGATCGACTTCCCCGCCGACTGGCGGGAGGCCCTCGCGCTCGGCGCCCCGGCGGCCGGCGGCCCCGCCACCCACCAGGTGGTGTTCCGGCCCGCCGACGGCCCCGCCCCCGCCGCCGACCCCGCGGCCCGGGTGCTCGCCCTGGTCGACGGCTCCACCGGCGCCGAGGAGCTGCTCCGCGAAGCCGGTCTGACGGACGGGCAGCTGGTGCGCCTGCCCGACGCCCTGTCCGGCCCGGACGCCGACGCCTTCTACGAGGACCTGGCCGTCCGCGCCGTGGACGAGGACGTCACCCACCTCGTCCACGCCCTCGGTTTCGAGGCCGACCGGGCCGGGGACACCGCCGCCCTCGACGCCCGCCTGGGCAAGAACCTCCACGGCCTCTTCCGCCTCTCCCGGGCCCTGATCGCCGAAGGCGCCCAGCTGCACCTGGCCGTGCTCACCCGCACCGCCCTGGCCTCCCGCCGCGCCGAGCCCGGCGTCGTCGTCGAGAACTCCACGCTGGCCGGCCTGGCCAAGAGCGTCAGCCGCGAGTACCCCTACCTCACCGTCTCCGTCGTCGACACCGACGGCGCCACGCCCGCCCGCACGGTCCTCGACGAGGTCCTCGGCGCGGAAGCCTCCGTCGTCGCGCTGCGCGGGGGCGTCCGGCTGCGCGAGACGTTCGCCGAACTGCCGGACACCGAGATCGCCGACCGCGGCGACTACCTCAAGCCCGGCGGCACCTACCTGGTCACCGGCGGCACCGCCGGCCTGGGCCTCGCCCTGTGCCGCGAGTTCGCGGCCCGCCGGCCCGGCATCAACCTGGTGCTGCTCAGCCGCTCCGGTGCCGCCGGCGCCGGGCCGGACGAGGGCCCGGCCGGCGACGGCGACTCGCCCGGGGCCCGGCTGCGGACCGCCCTGCGGGAGCTACGCGCCCTGGGGGCGGAGGTGCTGGTGCTGGCCGCCGACGCGGGCGACCCGGCGGCCCTGGAGGCGGCCGTGGCCACCGTCCGGGAGCGCTTCGGCCGGATCGACGGCATCGTGCACGCGGCCGGCATCCCCGGCGGGGAGGTCATCACGCAGCGCTCCCTGGCGGACTTCGAGGCGGTGGTCCGCCCCAAGGTCCACGGCGCGTTCGTCCTCGACCTGCTGACCCGCGACGACCGGCCCGACTTCATCGTGCACTTCTCCTCCGTCGCGGCCGTGTTCCCCGCCATCGGGCAGGCCGACTACGCCGCCGCCAACCAGTTCCTGGACACCCTGGCGGAGTCCGAGACCGACCCCGACTGCCACGTCATCGCCTTCGACTGGGTGTCGTGGAAGGAGACCGGCATGGCCGTCCGCAGCCACGCCAACGTCGACACCACCTTCAAGGCGCTGCCCACCGCGCTCGGCCTCTCGATCGCGGACACCGGCCTGCGCTCGGACCGGGCCCGGGTGTTCGGCGGCGAACTGCACTACGAGGGTGACTACGCCGACGCCCTCCCCGGCTACCACATCGCCCTCGACCCGCCGATCGCCGCGAAGATCGAGGAGGCGGCGCGGCGCCGCGCCGCGCACCGCGAGCGGACCGCCGGGCAGGTGCGCGCGGAGATCGAGCAGCTGCCGGTCGAGCTCACCGGCCGCCCCGACGGCCGGTACACCGACACCGAGCTGACGATCGCCCGCTGCTGGGCCCACGTCTTCGGGTTCACCAGCATCGACGTCGACGCCGACCTCTTCGACCTCGGCATCGACTCGATCACCGGGATGTCGCTGGTGGCCACCGTCGTCTCGGTGCTGGGCATCGAGATGCGCAGCAGCGACCTCCTGGTGGACCGCACGGTCGCCGCCCAGGCCAAGCTCGCCGACGAGCGGGGCCCCGCCACCGGCACCGGCACCGGCACCGACGGCCACGCCGGATGAGCGAGGCGACCCGTACCGGACCGTCCGGGGGCGGACCGCCCCCGGACGCCGCCCCCGCCGCGCAGGGCTCTCCCGCCGCGCAGGCCGCTCCCGCCGAGACCACGGCGGGAGGGGCCGCAGCGGGAGGGGTCGGGGAGCGGGGGCAGCGCGACCTCACCCGCGGCCCCGTCCTGCGTTCCGTGCTCGGCTTCGCCGTGCCCCTCACCCTGTCCAACCTGCTCCAGCAGACCTACCTGCTGGCCGACGGCGCCGTCCTCGGCCACTGGGTGGGGGTCGACGCCCTCGCCGCCGCCGGCGTGGTCCAGCCGGTCTACTTCCTCGCGGACGGCGTCTTCCTCGGCCTGACCACCGGTTTCGCCATCCGGCTCGCCCGCTTCACCGGCGAGCGCTCCCGGCGCGGCCCGGCCACCGTCGCCACCGCCCTGGCGCTGGCCACCGCGGTGTGGGCGGCGCTGTGCTTCCTGGCCGTCCAGACGGCCGGCGGCGCCCTGCTGCGGCTCACCGGGGCGCGCGGCGCGGTCCTGCACGACGCCCAGGTGCTGCTGTCGACGCTCAGCTACGGCTTCCCGGCCGTGTTCGCGGTCTCCGCCGTCTTCGCGCTGCTGCGCGGTCTGGGCGACTCCCGCGCCCAGATGCGGCTCATGATCGGCAGCAGCCTCGGCAACGCCGTCCTGGCCTGGTTCTACGTCGTGGTGCTCCACCTGGGCGTGGCCGGCGCCGGCCTCGCCACGGTCACCGCCGCCACCGGCACCGCCGCCGCCGGGGCGGTCCTGCTGCGCCGCCGGGGCGGTCTGGCGGTGCGCCGCTCCCACGGCTGGGCGGGCGTGCGGGCCGAGGCGGTCGCCGGGCTGCGGCTGGGCCTGCCCGGTGCCGCCCAGCAACTGCTCATCGCCCTCGGCATCGTGGCGCTGATCCGGATCGTCGCCCCGCTCGGCCCGTCGCTGCTCGCGGCGGTCACCGTGGTCGGCCGGCTGGAGTTCTTCGCCGCCACGGCGTTCCTCGACCTGTCGGGCGCGCTCACCGTCTTCACCGCCCAGAACCTCGGCGCCGGCCGACCCGACCGGGTCCGCCGCGCCGTGCGCCGGACGCTGCCCTTCACACTGGCGCTGGCGCTCGCCGTCAGCCTCGCCGTGATCGTGCTGCGCCCGGTCGTCGCCGCGGCCGCCACCACCGATCCGGTCACCCGGCACCTGGTGGAGCGCTACATCCTCGTCACCTACCCCTGCTTCGCGCTCTACGCCGTCATGGCCGTCGTGCACGGCGCGCTCAACGGCATCGGCCGCACCGTCGTGCCGCTGGTGTGCACGCTCGTGTCGTTCGTCGCCGTCCGGCTGCCGCTGTCGTACCTGCTGCGGGTGCGGCACGGCGCCGACGGCGTCATGTGGGCCGTCGACCTCGGCTGGATCGTCGGCGCGCTGTACACCGCGTTCGCCGTCCGCCGCCACCTGGGCCGTCCGGGCCGCCACCCGGCCGGGCGGCCCGCGTTGCCCGGGGTCCCCTGGCGGCGGGTGCTGGCGCCGCTGCTGTGCGCCTGCGCCGTCCTGGTGGCCGCCGCCGGCCGGTACGGCTACTTCCGGGACGAGCTGTACTGGCTCGCCGCCAGCCGCCACCTCGCCGCCGGCTACGACGACCAGCCGCCCCTGGTGCCGCTGATCGTCCGGGTCGAGACCTGGTTCGGCGGCGACTCGGTGCAGGTCGTGCGGATCGCGCCCATGCTGTTCGCGGTCGCCACCGCGCTGATGACGGTCCTGTGCGCCCGGGAGCTCGCCGGGCCGGACGAGCGGCGCTCGCACCGCGCCCAGCAGATCGCCGCTGTCGCCGTCTCGGCCTCCGTGCTGGTCCTCGTCGAGGGGCACCTGTTCACCACCGCCAGCTCCGGCCTCTTCTTCTGGTCGGTGGCGATCTGGCTGGTGCTGCGGATCCTGCGCACCGGCGACCACCGGCTGTGGTACGGCTTCGGCGCCGTGCTGGGCGTCGGGATGCTCAACAACGACACCATCGTGATGGTGCCGCTGTCGCTGCTGGTCGCCGCCCCGCTCACCGGCCGCACCCGGCTGCTGCGCGAGCGCGCCGTCTGGCTGTCCGTGCTCCTGGCGCTCGCCATCGCCTCGCCGGACCTGCTCTGGCAGGCGGCGCACGGCTGGCCGCAGTTCACGATGGCCGGCCACCTGTCCAGCTGGGCCAAGCGGCTCACCGCCCTGCCCCTGCAGGTGGAGGCCGCCACCGCGCTCACCTGGCTGTGGGTGGTGGGCTGGCGGCTGGCCTGGCAGGACACCCGCTACCGGCTGCTGGCCGTCGGCTACGCGGTGACCCTCGCGATCGTGGTCGTCTCCGGCGGCAACTTCTACTACCCCATGGGCTGGTACCCGTTGCTGCTCGGCGCGGGTGCCGTCCGGCTGGCCGACCGCTGGCCGAGCGGGCGGCGCTGGTTCGCCGCGTCCGCCGCGGCCGCCGCCGCCGTCACCCTCGCCCTGGGGCCGCCGCTGCTGCCGGTGTCCGCCTACCGGCACCTGATCGCGGTCAACCCGTTCAACGCGGACTCCATCGGCTGGCCCGAACTCGCCCGGGAGGTGGCCGAGGTGGAGCGCCGGCACCCCGGCGCCACGCTGCTCGCCGTCAACTACGGCGAGGCCGGGGCCCTGGCCCACTACGGCCCCGCCCTCGGCCTGCCCACCGTCTACGCCGACCACAACGGGTACAGCCACTTCGGCCGGCCCACCGGCGTCTCCGCCACCACCATCGCCGTCGGCTACGACCCCCGGGCCCTGCGGCCGTACTGGCGCAGCTGCGTCGTCGCCGGGCACGTCGACAACGGCCAGGGCGTCCCCAACATCGAGCAGGGCCTGCCGATCCTGGTGTGCACCGGGCAGGAGTACACCTGGGAGCAGCTGTGGCCGCTGCTCAAGCACTACAACTGAGGCCGCCCGGCCGCCCGGCGCGGGATCGGTCGACTCCGGTCGGCGCCGGCGGCCGGGGCGCTCGCGCGGGGTGGCCCGGCGGGGCGCGTCCCGGGCCTCGGGCAGGTGCGCGCCCCGGGCCTCGGACGGGGGCGCTCACCGGACCGCGGTAAGCGGCGCCTAGGCTTGGCCCGAACGAAACCGGACCAAACCGGACCGGGCCACACCGGGCCGGTCGGGCCGCCGCTCGCGCGGCCCGGTCGGCATGGACGAAAGCGGGGCCGCCCGATGGGCGACGGCATGACGGGGATGCACCACCACGGAGGCGGGCCACTCCCCCCCTTCTCCTTCTCCCGCGCCCTGGAGTGGTCGCCCGACTGGCCCTACCTGGTGTTCTGCGTGCTCGCCCTCGGCCTGTACCTGGCCGGCGCGGTCCGGCTGTGGCGGCGCGGCGACAAGTGGCCGGCCGGCCGGGTCGTCGCCTGGACGGCCGGTGTCGGCACGGTGCTGCTGGTCACCAACACCGGCCTGAACGACTACGGCATGGTGCTGTTCAGCGCCCACATGATGCAGCACATGGTGCTGTCCATGCTCTCCCCGATCCTGCTGCTGCTCGGCGCCCCGATCACCCTCGCGCTGCGCGCCCTGCGCCCGGCCCGCAAGGGCAGCGGCCGGGGCCCGCGCGAGCTGCTGGTCGCCCTGCTGCACTCCACCTACGTGCGGGTGGTCTCGCACCCGGCGTTCACCATCCCGGCGTTCATCGCCAGCCTGTACGTGCTGTACTTCACGCCGCTGTTCGACTTCCTGATGCAGTACCGGGTCGGGCACCTGGCGATGATGCTGCACTTCCTCGCCGTCGGCATGCTGTTCTTCTGGCCGATCATGGGCGTCGACCCGGGCCCGCACCGCCCCGGCTTCGTGATGCGGATCATCGAGCTGTTCATGGGCATGCCGTTCCACGCCTTCTTCGGCGTCGCGGTGATGATGGCCTCCGGGCAGCTGGTGACCACCTTCACCTCCGAACTGGCGCCGCTGGGCACCAACCTGCACGACGACCAGCAGCTGGCCGGCGGCATCACCTGGGCGTTCGGCGAGATCCCCACCGCGATCGTGCTGATCGCGCTGACCCTGCAGTGGGCCAAGTCCGAGGAGCGCCAGGCCCGGCGCCGCGACCGGGCCGCCGACCGCGACGGCGACGCCGAGCTGGAGGCGTACAACCGGTACCTGGCCTCGCTGGACAAGTCCGCCAACCGCGCCGCCGGGTAGCGCCCCGCACGGCACCGCGAACCGCCCGGGACGGCTTCCGTCCCGGGCGGTTCGTCTCGCTCCGCTCCCCGTTCGTTGCCGCGTCCCCGTTCCCGTGCGCGTCCGACCGAGGTGGTTCGGAGCGGTTCGGAGCGGTCCGGGGCCGGTCAGCCGATGCCCTGGCGGTCGGGGGTGAGGGCGAAGAGGCGGTTGTCCTCGTCGGGGACGGCGGCGGCGACGGTGCGCTCCAGCAGCCGGCGCTGGAGCAGCAGCGGGGGGCGGCGGCGCTCGGGGGTGATCCGCAGCAGGTCGTCGAGGGCGGCGGCGAGGCGGCGGGTGACCTGGGGCTGGGCGGCGGCGCAGATCCGGATCTCGGTGAACGCCAGGTCCACGGTGGCCTCCCAGCCCGGCACCGGCTGGACCAGCCGGACCGCGCCGTCCTTGTCGCGGTGGCGCAGCTCGCCGAGGTGGACGGGGGCGAGGACGGCGAGCAGCTGGTGGATCCGGTCGACGGCCTGCACGGCGGTGGTGGGGTCGTTGACGGCCGGGGACAGCGCGCGGACGGCGATGTCGACGAGCTGGCGGAAGCCGAAGCTGAGGTCCTGGTGCATGGTGCGGTCGACGCCGACGTTCAGCGCGGTGGTGATCCGGCGCGGCCGGGGCGGGGTGCCGCCGACCACGACCACGGTGGGGGTGCCGGGCGCGATGAAGTCGCCGATCCGGGGCACCTGGTACAGCACGGTGCCGTGCCGCCGGGCGACCCGGATCAGCCGGCGGATGTTGACGTCGCGCAGCACGCCGCCGCGGCCCTCGTGCAGCAGGACACGGCCCGGCGGGACGGATCCGGGCGTCGGGCCGAGTTCGGGGGCCAGCCAGCGGTAGGCCTGCAGCACGTGCAGGGACTCCCGGCTGACCCGGTCGATCACGTGCGGCACCCGCAGCAGGCGCAGCGTCGTCTGCACGTACAGCACGAACAGCGCCAGGCTGAGCATCACCATGGCGACCGCGACGATCGTGGAGACGATGGGCACCGAGACCGCGCGGGACGGGTCGGTGGTGTCGTCGTAGCCGAACTGGACGAGCAGGGTGTAGACGAAGGTGGCCAGGCAGGTGGCGAAGGTCGCCTTGATCAGGCGGCTGCGCACGTACAGGCGCAGCACCCGGGGGCTGAACTGGCTGGCGGCCATCTGCAGCGAGACCAGCGAGATGGAGAACACCACGCCGATGAAGGTCAGCATCGCGGAGCTGACGGTGGAGACCACGCTCTCGGCGGCCGAGCTGAAGGACAGCAGGGTGTCGGTGGTCTGGTCGGCGGAGGCCGCGGCGAAGATCTCCCGGTCCAGCAGGTCGGTCAGTCCGGCCAGCAGCACCGCCCCGACGCAGGTCAGCAGCGGGGCGAACCAGAACGCCTCGCGCAGGTGTTCGCGCAGCGGCGAGAGCGCCCGGTAGCGCGGCCGACGGCGCTTGGCGCCGTACTGCGACGTGCCGCGCTCCCACGCGCCCCGTCCGTCGGCCTGCCCGTCGTTCCGCTCGCCGGCCTGCCCGTCGTCCCGCCCGTCGCCGTGCCCGTCGCCGTGTCCGCCGCCGTGTCCGCCGCCTTGCCCGCTGCTCATCGGGCCAGGCTAGCGGCGGGTGCGGGCGGCGCCCGGGAGGGACGCGGGGGCTCCGGAGGGTCTTCCCGGCGGGTGCGGTGATCCGGAAAGGGGTAGATCGCGCGGGAGCGACGGCGGCCGGCCGTCCGCGACGGAGAGGAGCGGGTGTTGGACGCCGAACTGCAGAAGGCCGTCACCGGGCTGGACGAGACGCGGAACAGGCTCCGGGACGAGGTGACCACCCCGTTGCAGGCCGGCCGGGGCCGGTTCCCGGAGGCGGACGAGCACCTCCTGCTGGGGTCGCTGGCGGCCGTGGTGGAGTCGCTGCGGGAGCTCGCGGACATCGCCGTCGAGCGTCGCAGCACCCGGGTCACCAGCGGGCCCGCGCGGGCGGCGTACGTCCACCTGAAGGACGCCGCGGGCCTGCTGCGCGACGCCGAGCAGCAGGCCCGGCGGAACCGCTGACGCCGCTGACGCCGCCCCGGGCGGTCAACGGGTGGTGTGCGCACCGCCGTTGACGTGCAGGGTCTGGCCGGTGAGGTGGCGGGCCCCGGGCGAGGCGAGGAAGTGCGCGGTGGCGGCGATGTCCTCCACGGTGCCCGGGCGGCCGTCGTGGGTCTCCTCGATCAGGGCGCGGCGGCGCTCCTCGGGGATGGCCCCGCCGAAGAAGCCGGTGCCCTCGACGTAGCCCGCCGCGATGACGTTGCAGCTGACCCCGCGCGGCGCCAACTCGGCCGACAGCGCGGCGTTCCAGGCCGCGAGGGCGGCCTTCGCGGCCCCGTACGCGCCGCCGCGCCGCTCCGCGCCGATCGAGCCCAGGCTGATCACCGTGCCGCCCGGGGCCAGGACGGGGCGCACGGCCTCGGTGGTGAGGACGGCGCCGAGCAGGTTCTGCGCGAGGTTGGCCTGCCAGGCGGCCAGCAGGTCGCCGAGCGGGGTGCCGGTGGCGGGCCCGGCGGGCAGGCCGCCGGCGGCGTTGACCAGCACGTCCAGCGTCCGGAAGCGGGCGGCCAGGGCGGCGGTGGCCGCCGGGTCGGTCGCGTCGCAGACCACCCCGTGCGCGCCGAGTTCCGCCGCCGTCCGCTCCACCGCCTCCGCCCGCCGTCCGGTCAGGTGCACCTCGGCCCCGTCGGCGGCGAACCGGGCCGCGACGGCGCGGCCGATGCCGCTGGTTCCTCCGGTGACGAGCACGGTACGGGTCACTGCGTCCTCCTGCGGCCGCGACTGCTACGTTTAGCACTAAACATAGCGCGGGAGCAGCAGGAGGCAAGCCCATGGCCGAGCCGACCGACGGAGCCGGGAGCGCGGACGGGGCGCTCGGCGGGGGTGGACCCGGGGACGGGGACGGGGCGCCCGACGGCCGTTCGGCGGCGGCGATCGCGGCCGCGTGGCAGCGGGAGCGGCCGGGCACGCCGACCGACTCGATCGAGATCGTCACGCCGATCTGGCAGCTCGCCAAGCTCTTCGCGGACGACCGCAACCGGGTGCTGCGCGCGGCCGGGATCGACGCGGCCACGCTCGACCTGCTGGCGGTGCTGCGCCGCGCCGGAGCACCGTACGAGCTGACCACGCGCGAGCTGACCCGGCGGACGCTGGTCACCGCCGGGGCGATCTCGCAGCGGGTGGCCAGGGCGGAACGGGAGGGCCTGGTCCGCCGCTCCCCCGACCCGGCCGGCGGGCGGGCGGTGCTGGTCGCGCTGACACCGGACGGGCACGCGCTGATCGAGCGCTCGGTGGACGCCGTACTGGGCCGGGAGGCCACCCTCGTCACCGGACTGTCGCCCGCCGAACGCGCCGCGCTCGCCGGGCTGCTCGACCGCCTGCTCGCCGACCTGCGCGGACGGATCGGCCCCACCGGCTGACCGCCCGCGCGGGCGGGGCGACGGTGCGCGCGTGGCACCGGGGCCGCCGACGCACGGGGGCGCGGCCCGTCCGCGCGGGGGCAGCGGGGGCAGTGGTGCGGCCCTGTCCGGGGTGCGGGCGGGTCAGGGGCCGACCGGGAGGACGGTGCCGCCGGTGAGGCGGAGCAGTTCTTCGGCGGTGGTGGGGAAGACCGTGTGCGGGGTGCCGGCGGCGGCCCAGACCCGGGGGTAGTCGGAGAGGGCCTGGTCGACGACGGTCGGCAGCGGGCGGGGGTGGCCGGTCGGGGCGACGCCGCCGATGACCTGGCCGGTGGCCTCCCGGACCTGCTCGGGGGTGGCCCGGCGCAGCGGGCCGCGACCCCAGCGGGCGGCGAGGGCGGCGGTGTCCACGCGGTGACGGCCGCTGGTGAGGACGAGCACGGGCTCGCCGTCGGAGACGAACACCAGGCTGTTGGCGATCGCGCCGATCTCGCAGCCGAGCGCGGCGGCGGCCTCGGCGGCGGTGCGGGCGGAGTCGGCCAGCCGACGGACCTCCCCCGGGATCCCGGCGGCCGCCAGGGCGGCGGCGACCTTGGCGCTGCTGGCGTGGAGGGGGGCGGCGGTCGTCACTGGTTCCACGGAGGGCTCCTCGAAGTACCTGTCGTTCCCTATACGGAACGTTCCGTATGTGGAACGATAGACCTCGTGAGAGCAACGGATCAACCGGTTTCGACGAGCACCGCGGTCGTGGCGGCGACCGAGGCGGTGAAGGCGCCGAGGGCGACGGCTACCACCACGGCCACGACCTCGGCCTCGGCTCCGGCGAGTGCCGAGCTCTCGGCGCGGATCGGCCTGCGGCTGCGCGAACTGCGCACGGCCCGCGGCCTCTCGCTCTCGGAGCTGGCACGGCGTTCGGGCGTCGGCAAGGCCACCCTGTCGGGGCTGGAGTCCGGCTCGCGCAATCCCACGCTGGAGACGCTGTACGCGCTGACCACCGCGCTCGGCCTGCCCCTGAGCGCCGCGCTGCAGGCGCCCGAGCAGGCCGCCCGGGAGGGTGCGGCGGGGCGGGCACCAGGCCCGGCGGTGTCCGGGCGGGTGCTGGACGCCGTGCTGCTGGAGCGGTTCGAGGACGCGGCGGCGGTGTCGGAGACCTACCGGGTCCGGATCCGGCCGGACGGGGTGCGGCGCTCGGCGGCGCACCCGCCGGGGACGGTGGAACACCTGGTCGTCCTCTCGGGCACCGCGCTGGTCGGCACCGAGGAGGCGCCCGTCGAGGTCGCCCCCGGCGGGCACCACACCTGGGCGGCGGACGTCCCGCACCGCTACGAGGCGCTGGCGCAGGACGTCGAAGCGCTGCTGGTGGTGCGCCACCCGCACGGCTGACGGCCCGTCGGCCGCCCGCGCGGGCGCCGCGCCGTCAGCCGATCGGCGCCCGCGGCTGGATCACCCGCACGTAGCCGGTGTCGGGGCCCCGGTCGTACCAGGCGGCCCAGCTCTCCGCCTTCGACGTCGGCAGGTACTCCGGGGTCTCCTCCTGGGCCGCGCCTGTCGTCGACCGGGTGGTCGTGGTCGCGGCAGGCGGGCGGCCGGGCCGGAGCGCCGGGTGTGCGGGGCCGGGGCCCTCCAGCACCCAGCGGGCCTCCTCGATCGGCCCGAACCGGTTCATCGGCCGGGCCACCGGTTCGGTGCCGGTGCGCACCCCGGTGGAGACGAAGCTCGAACCGGTCTCCTGGAACTGCCACTCGCTGTCCGCCCGTTCCCGCACGCCGCTGTCGCCCGGCATCACCACCCCGCGAGGGTGGCCCCGATCGCGCGGGACATGACCGCGACGCAGAGCGCCACCGCCGCTCCGAGCCCCGGCGGCGTCCGTCGTCTCATCGTTCCTCCTGCGCACGGCGGTCGGGCCTCCGTGCTGTCGCGCGGGCCGGGCGGCTCCGTACGCCCGCAGGAGGGTCCGGGCCCGGCGGGCGCGCCCCTGGAGGCCGGGGCCGGGGCGGCGTGGGGCCGCCGGCGTTGTTCATGGTCCGGTCCGCGTGCGATCCTCTCCCGTCGAGGCCGCCGCCCCGTGGCGGCCCGGGCCGACGAGGGGGAACGGGTGGCGGGTACGGGTTGGAAGGCGCGGACGGTCGTCGGCGCGGGCGTCGAACTGCACTGCCGGGACTGGGCGGGCGACCCGGCCGGGCGGCCGGTCCTGCTGCTGCACGGGCTGGCCGGGCACGCGGGCGAGTGGGACGCGCTGGCCGGGGCGCTGGCCCCCGCGCACCGGGTGGTGGCGGTCGACCAGCGCGGGCACGGGCGCTCCACCCGCCGTCCGGGGAGCGTGGACCGGGCCGCGTACGTGGCCGACGCGCTCGCCGTCGCGGACCGGCTCGGGCTCGAACGGCCGCTGCTGGTCGGGCAGTCGCTCGGCGGCCACACCGCGCTGCTGGCCGCCGCCGCGCACCCGGACCGGTTCGGCGCCCTGGCCCTGGTGGAGGCCGCCGCCGGACGCTCTCCCGGCCTCCCCGAGCAGGTCGGCGGCATGCTGCGCGGCTGGCCGCTGCCCTTCCCGGACCGGGCCGCCGCCGTCGGGTTCTTCGGCGGCGGCCCGGTCGGCGAGGCGTGGGCGGACGGGCTGGAGCAGCGCCCGGACGGCTGGTGGCCGCGCTTCGACACCGAGGTGATGGTCGAGTCGCTGGCCCCGCTGGCCGCCCGCGACCACTGGGCCGACTGGGCCGCGCTGACCTGCCCGACCCTGCTGGTGCTCGGCCGGCGCGGCATCATCCCGGCCGCCGAGACGGACCGGATGCTGGCGCTGCGCCCGGAGGTCCGCGCGGTCAGCCTGCCGGGCGCGGGCCACGACGTGCACCTGGAACACCCGGCCGAACTGAGCCGCCTGCTCGCCGAGTTGCTGCACGACCTGGACGCCGGAGCGCTCTGAGCGGGCGGAACGTCGGGGCTCGCCGGAACTCTCCGGGGCGGATCGCCAGGGGTGGACGGCAGATTGCGGCCACGGCCGCCCCCTCTCCGAGGACGAAGCCCCGCTCGGCCGACGGATCGGAGAGCCGCCGGCCGAACAGACCGGGGCCGCCCGGCGGGGCCTCGAACGCCCGCACCCGGCGGCCGACGGTAGGTGAACTCCCGTGCGCGGCAGCGCGGTTCACGCCGGGATCGCCAACGACCCGGCGGGGGAAGCACGGTGCTCGGTCGCGAGTGAACTCCCTTGCTCCGCAACGGGTTTCACGCGGTGAGCGTCAGCGTCCCCTGCGGGAAGCGTTCGCCCTCGGCGGGGGCGCGCAGGGTGCGGGCGGTCTCGGTGAAGCCGGCCTCGCGGAAGAGGGCGCCGAGGGCGTCGACCGGCCAGCGGTGAGCGGTGGTGACCTTGTGGTCGAAGGGGACGGGGAAGTCGGTGTCGCCGAGTGCGGGGTCGGCGGCGAAGAAACCGGTGTACAGCTGCCCGCCCGGGGTCAGCACGCGGTGCAACTCGGCTAGCACGGTGGGGAGTTCGGCGGGCGGGAAGTGGATCAGCGAGTAGCGGGCGAGGACCGCCCCGAGGCTGCTGTCGGCGAGCGGGAGCGCCGTCAGCGAGCCCCGCACGAACGGCCGTTCCGGGTGGGCGAGTCGGGCCTGGGCCAGCATGCCGGCCGACAGGTCGAGACCGAAGGTGCGGACGCCGAGCCCGGCGAGCAGTTCGGTCGCCTCTCCCGGTCCGCAGCCGAGGTCGCCCACCGGCAGCCCGCGCTCCGCCACGGCGGGCGTGCCGGCCAGTCGCCGGATCGCCGCCAGGTCGCCCGCCCGGCCGCCGAGTTCGCCGCGGAACAGGTTGGCGTACAGCTCCGCCACCGCGTCGTACGCCGGCCCGACCCCGCCGTCCGGCACCGGCGGCTCCGTCGCTGTCGGTTCCGTGGCAGCCGACTCCGTCACCGTCGGATCCGTCCCCGTCATCGCCGCCCCCGCTCCTGTCGTCCGGAGGCCCCAGCCAACCACAGGTGCGGGTCGGGGTCGAAAACGTGTTGCGGGCGGGGGCGGCGGGGTGCCTAGACTCCGGTCATGGCCGCCGTAGCGATCTCTCGCCGATTTACCGGCCCCCCGGCTCCCGATGGGTGCCGCAGGGGGCGGGTTCCGTTGCGCCGGTAGGGAGTTCGGCGGATCGGTTCGGCCCGGCGGCGGGTCGTGCCCAGGGGCCGGGGGGTGTGGTGCTCCCCCCTGCGTCCCGTCCCGATCCGCTCTTCCGTCCTGGCCTGGAGTCCGCCATGTCCGTCCGTCCTGCCCGTGCCGCCGTCCGCCTGCTCTCCCCCGAGCAGCTCGCCCGTGATCTCGCCGTCCGCGACCTGACCGATCCGGCCGCCGGGCCGCACGCCCTGCAACTGGTCGTCGACCGCGCGGTGGCGGCGCTGGCCGGGCGCTGGGGCTGCCCGGTGCGGGTGCACCGGGGCGAGCGGGTGGTGACCGTCGCCGACAACTACGACCACCTCAACTACCGTGCGGACGACGTCACTCGGGACGCCCGCTACACCCGGTACGTCGACGGGGGGCGGATGCTGCGCAGCCACTCCAGCGCGCTGGTGCCGGGCGCGCTGCGGGCGCTGGCGGCCGAGGGGGCGGACGCGCCGGAGAGCGTGCTGCTGGTCTGCCCCGGCGTGGTGTACCGGCGCGACAGCATCGACCGGCTGCACAGCGGCACCCCGCACCAGCTGGACCTGTGGTACCTGACCCACCGCCCGGTCCCGGCCGGTCCGGCGGACCTGACGGGGATGATCGCCGCGCTCGCGGGCGCGCTGCTGCCGGGCGCCGAGTACCGCACCGAGGAGCGGGTCCACCCGTACACCCTGGCGGGGCGCCAACTGGACGTCGCGGCGGGCGGGAACGAGGGCGGGAGCGGGGGCGGACCCGGCGGCGGGAACAGCGGCGGGGGCGGCGGCGAGTGGGTGGAGATCGCCGAGTGCGGGCTCGCCCACCCCGAGGTGCTGGCCGGGGCCGGGCTGGGGCCGGAGTGGAGCGGGCTGGCGCTCGGCATGGGCCTGGACCGGGTGCTGATGCTGCTCAAGGGCGTCCCGGACATCCGGCTGCTGCGTTCCACGGCGCCCGGCGTCGCCGCCCAACTCACCGACCTGGCCCCGTACCGGCCCGTCTCGGCGCGGCCGGCGGTCCGCCGCGACCTGTCCGTGGCGGTGGACGGCGCCGACCTGGCGGAGGACCTCGGCGACCGCGTCCGGGACGCCCTCGGCGCGGACGCGGACTGCGTGGAGACGGTCGAGATCCTCTCCGCCACCCCCTGCCACGCGCTCCCCCCGCAGGCGCGGGCCCGCCTCGGGGCCCGCCCGGACCAGCACAACCTGCTGGTCAAGGTCGTCCTGCGGCACCTGCACCGCACCCTCACCGACGCGGAGGCCAACGCGCTGCGCGACCGGGTCTACGCGGCCCTGCACCAGGGCGCCGTCCACCAGTGGGCCGCCGGCCCGGCGGGCGGCGCCGCTCAGCCCCGGTAGGGCGGGGCGAGGGCCCCGTCCCGGCGCGGCACCGGCGCGTCGAGGACGGGGGCGGGGTGGGCCCGGCGTACGGGTGCGCGGATCGCGCCCGTGGCCGCACCGCCCGGAGCGTGAGGGCGATCCGTGCGTGCGTGCGACCCGGCGCGTGCGTACGGCCCGATCACCACCCGGCCGGTGTCGGCGGCCGGTGCCCGGCGCACGGATGCACGACCGCATCAGCCGGGCGCACGCGGGGAATCCAGCCGTTGACCGCACCCGCCGGCGGCGGCCCGCTCCGCCACCGCCCGCATCGAGGAGGGGCAACGTGGCACCGCAGAAAGCTCCGTCCGGCAAGCCGACCGGGATCGGCGGCGCGCCCCCGCCGCCGCCCGGGCCGGCCAACCCGCCTCCCCCGCACGGGAAGTGAGCCGGCCGCCGGGTCAGCGGCCGTAGCGGGCGACGCGCTCCCGGAGGGCGGTCTTGGCCCGCGGCCACTCCTCGTCGGTGATCGAGAAGATCGCGGCGTCCCGCAGCCGGCCGTCCTCGCCGGGGGCCCAGGAGCGCGACCACTTGCGCAGGACGCCCTCGAAGCGGGCGCCGACGGCGGCGATGGCGGCGCGGGAGCGCTCGTTGCGGGCGTCGGTCTTGAGGTCGACCCGGCTGACGCTCCACCGCTCGAAGGCGTGCTGGAACAGCAGCAGCTTGGACTCGGCGTTGATGCCGGTGCCCTGGGCGGACGCGGCGAGCCAGGTGAAACCGATCTCGACGGCGTACAGGACGTCGCTGTCCGGCAGGGTGCGCGGCTCCCAGAAGGCGGTGGTGCCGACGGCCCGGCCGGTGGCCAGCGAGATCTGCGCGTACGGGGCGAGCCGGCCGGTGGCGACCCGGGCGTGCTGGGCGTCGATGTAGTCGGCGACGCCGTCCGGCTCCGGCACCCAGGTGAAGCCGTAGCTGTCCCGGCTCTCCCCCGCCGCCCGTGCCAACTCCCCGGCGTGCCGGTGCTCCAGCGGTTCCAGCCGCACCAGTCCGCCCTCCAGCACCGGGCCCTCCAGTCGGTACACCATGTCTGCTCCACCCCTCGGACGCGCGGCCGCCCCGCCCCCTGACGGGAGCGGCCGGGTCGATCGCGTCGATCGCGTCGGTCGCGTCGGTCGTTGGGCAGCAGCGAACCGGGTGCCCGGTGCCGCGTCAACGGAGTTTCGCCCTCGCCCGCACCCGCGACCCGCCCACCGCCTGAAGACGGCCGGGGCCGGGCCGCGACGGCGGAGGGCAGTGCGTCGCGCTCGGCGGTGGCGGGCGTCAAGACCCCCGATGTTTGCACCGCTCACAGCGTCCGTCTAAGGTGGGTAATGTGAGTGCTGTAAACATCCTGGTCGAGAACGAGGAGGGTCTCCCGATGCCGGACGACCTGTTCACGCCGCTGCGCCTGGCCTCCGGCGCGGTGCTGCCCAACCGGATCGCCAAGGCCGCGATGGAGGAGAACCTGGCCGGTCCTGGACAACTCCCCGACCGGCGGCTGTTCGACCTCTACCGCACCTGGTCGGCCGGCGGCAGCGGGCTGCTGATCACCGGCAACGTGATGGTGCACGCCGAGGCGCTCACCGGCCCCGGCGGTGTGGTGCTGGACGGCGCGGCGCCGCTGGAGCCGTTCGCCGAGTGGGCCCGGGCCGCCAAGTCCGGCGGCAGCGCGGCGTGGATGCAGATCAACCACCCGGGGCGCCAGGTCCCGTCCGGGCTCCCCGGCGTGGTCTGGGGCCCCACCGACCGCGGTGTCGACCTCGGCCGGCACAGCGGGCGCTTCGGCCGGCCCACCGCCATGACGCCCGGACAGATCGCCGCCACCGTCGAGCGGTTCGCCACCACCGCCCGGCGCGCCGCCGAGGCCGGGTTCGACGGG
This sequence comes from Kitasatospora phosalacinea, assembly GCF_000716545.1. GTDB lineage: Bacteria > Actinomycetota > Actinomycetes > Streptomycetales > Streptomycetaceae > Kitasatospora > Kitasatospora phosalacinea. The sequence goes on along the minus strand of NZ_JNWZ01000044.1, from coordinate 87,747 downwards.
GTGGAGGTCCACGCCGCGCACGGCTACCTGCTCTCGCAGTTCCTCTCCCCGCTGGTCAACACCCGCACCGACGCCTGGGGCGGCTCCCCCGCCGGGCGCGCCGGACTGCTGCTGGAGGTGGTGCGCGCCGTCCGGGCCGCCGTCCCGGCCGGTTTCGCCGTCGCGGTCAAGCTGAACTCCGCGGACTTCCAGCGCGGCGGCTTCGACACCGACGACGCCCGCGAGGTGATCGCCCGGCTCGCCCCGCTCGGCGTCGACCTGGTCGAACTCTCCGGCGGCAGCTACGAGAGCCCCGCGATGACCGGCCGCCCGGCCGACGCGCGCACCCGCTCCCGGGAGGCGTACTTCCTGGACCTGGCGGCCGACCTGGTGCGCACCAGCCCGCTGCCGCTGATGCTCACCGGCGGCATCACCCGGCGCGCGAGCGCCGAGCAGGTCCTCGCGGACGGCATCGCCGTGGTCGGCCTGGGCACCGCGCTCGCCGTCACGCCCGACCTCCCGCACCGCTGGAGCGCCCGCACCGAGGCGGTGCACGCCCTGCGCCCGGTCACCTGGTCCGACAAGGCACTGGCCTCCGCCGCGAGCATGGCCCTGGTCCGCCACCAGCTGCGCCGCCTCGCCCACGGCCGCTCCCCCGCACCGCGCACCCGCCCCGCCGTGGCCCTGCTGGCCGAGCAGTTGCAGCAGCGCAAGGCGCTGCGCCGCTACCGCGCCTGGCTGTCCGCCCGCCACGACGCCTGAACCGGACGACCCTTCCGAGCCCGCCCCGCCCGCTCCTCCCGGCCCCGGCGTGCCACGGACCGCACCCGCCCGCCCGGCCGTAGCTTCGACCCGGCAGCCCCTTCACCCCCCTTGGAGCACGGACATGGCAGCACCCGGCCGAGCACTCTTCGTCGTCTCCGCCGCCGACCACTGGACGCTGCGGGACGGGACGCGGCACCCGTCCGGCTTCTGGGGCGAGGAACTCGCCGTCCCGCACCGGGAGTTCGTCTCGGCGGGCTGGCGGATCACGCTGGCCACGCCCGGCGGGACGCCGCCGACGCTGGACCGCCGGAGCATGTCCCGCACCGCCGGGCTGCCCGGCACGCTGCGCGAGGTCGCCACGTACCTCGGCTCGATCCGGGAGGAGCTGGCCCGCCCGGCCGCGCTGGAGGGCGTCGACCCGGACGACTTCGACACCGTCTTCTACCCCGGCGGCCACGGCCCGATGGAGGACCTGTCGCACGACCCGGCCTCCGGCGCCCTGCTGACCCGCGCGCTGCGCTCCGGCAAACCGCTCGGGCTGCTGTGCCACGCCCCGGCCGCGCTGCTGGCCGCCCGCGACGAGGACGGCTCCTGGCCCTTCGCCGGCTACCGGATGACCGCGCTCTCCACCACCGAGGAGAAGCTCAGCGGCTTCGGCCGCAAGGCCCCCTGGTACCTGGAGGACCGGCTGCGCGCCGACGGCGCCCGCTACGTCAAGGGCCGCCTCCCGCTGCTGCCGTTCACCACCTCCGACCGCAACCTGCACACCGGCCAGAACCCCGCGTCCTCGGCCCGCCTGGCCGCCCGGCTGCTGGCCGCGCCCTCCCGCTAGGTGCCCGACCGATAGGTGTCCGACCGATAGCTGTCCGACCGATAGCTGTCCGACCGCTAGGCGTCCGGGCAGCCGGGAGCGGCGGGGCCGCTCCCGTCGGCGGCCCCGCCGCTCGCGGGGTACGGGGTGCCGGTCGTCAGGACCCGTTGGGGAGTTGGGCGAGGGTGGCGAGGAACTCGGTCTCGGCGGCGGTCTTGTCGAGGCCGAGGGAGGTGAGGACGCCGGCGCCGGCCTCGTGCTCGAGGAGGGCGAGCAGCAGGTGCTCGGTGCCGACGTAGTTGTGGCCGAGGCGGAGGGCCTCGCGCACGGTGAGTTCGAGCGCCTTCTTGGATCCGGCGTCGTAGGGGACGAGTTCGGGGACCTCCTCGACGGCGGGCGGGAGGGCGGCCAGGGCGGCGTCCCGGACGGTGTCGAGGGGGATGCCGCTGGTGACGATGTATGCGGCGGCGAGGCCCTCGGGTTCGGCCAGCAGGCCGAGCACCAGGTGTTCGGGGCGGACCTCGTCGTTGCGGGCGTCCTTGGCGGCCTGGTGGGCGGCGATCACCACGTTGCGGGCGCGCGGGGTGAAACGGTTGAAGCCCTGGGCGGTGTCGGCTTCGGCGACCTCGCCCGGGTCCTTGGGGACGAAGCGCTTCTGGGCGGCCTGGCGGGTGACGCCCATGCTGCGGCCGATGTCGGTCCAGGACGCGCCGGAGCGGCGGGCCTGGTCGACGAAGTGGCCGATCAGGTGGTCGGCGACGTCGCCGAGGTGGTCGGCGACCAGCACCGCGTTGGAGAGCTGGTCGAGCGCTTCGGGGTACGACTTCTTGATGCCCTCGATCAGGTCGTCGAGCCGGATGGAGGACTTCGGTCCGGAGGTGTCTGCCATGAGGCAACCCTAGGTTGACAGTCGAGGGGTGTCAACCCTTCGTTGACAGTGCCCGGCGAGGCCGGCTCCTACTCGCCGGTAGGGGGTGTTTCGGCCGAGTTCACCCACCGGCCGCCCGCTGTCTTGTCCGCGTCACGCGGGCCCGAGTTGACTGCACAACATCGACCGGCCCTCACTCACCGGAGACCTGATGACCGCGCCCCGCACCGCCCGCACCACCGCCGTACTCGCCGTTGCCGCAACCCTGTTGACGGGCACGCAGGGCGCCGCGCACGCCGAGAGCGGGCCCGTCGCCACCGTCGCCCCGCTGGACGTGCTCAGCTACAACACCTTCCTGATGAGCACCTCGCTGTACCCGAACTGGGGCCAGGCGCAGCGCGCGCAGGCCATCGCGGGCGCGGACTTCTTCGCGGGCCACGACGTGGTGGTGCTGCAGGAGGCGTTCGACAACGCCGCCTCGGACGCGCTGGCGGCGAAGGCCGCGGCCGCCTACCCGTACCGCACCCCGGTGGTGGGCCGTTCGACCTCGGGCTGGGACGCGACGTCCGGCGCCTACAGCGGCGCGACGCCGGAGGACGGCGGGGTGCTGCTGCTGAGCCGGTGGCCGATCCTGCGCAAGGAGCAGTACGTGTTCAAGGACGCGTGCGGCTCGGACCGGTGGTCCAACAAGGGGTTCGTCCACGCGCAGATCAACGTGAACGGGCAGCTCACCCACGTGGTCGGCACGCACCTGCAGTCCACCGACTCCGGCTGCGCGAGCGGGCAGGCCGCGGACGTCCGGGCGAAGCAGCTGCGGGCGGTGCGGGAGTTCCTGGACGCCGAGCGGATCCCGGCGAGCGAGCCGGTGGTGCTGGCCGGTGACCTGAACATCGACTCGCACGGCGGCGAGTACCCGGCGCTGCTGGCCGAGGGCGGCCTGGCCCCGGCGACGGCGCGCACCGGCTGGGCGTACTCCTTCGACACGGCCGACAACTCGATCGCGTCCTACCGGTACCCGGGCGAGCCGAAGGAGGACCTGGACTACGTGCTGTACCGGGCCGACCACGCCCGCCCGCAGCAGTACGCGAACACGGTGCACCGGTTCCACTCCGCGCCGTGGACGGTGAGCAGTTGGGGCACCTCGTACACGTACACCGACCTGTCGGACCACTACCCGCTGCTGGCGGGCTGAGGCGGGGACGGACGCGGACGAGCGCCGCCCGTTCGGGAGTTCCCCGGGCGGGCGGCGCTCGTCGGACTGCACTCGTCGGACTGCGCTCGGCGGGCGAACGGCGCTCGGCGGGCGAACGGCGCTCGGCGGGCGAACGGCGCTCGGCGGGCGAGCGCGCGGGCCTACTGGCGGGGCTGGGCGAAGCGGACCATGTTGCCGGCCGGGTCGCGGAAGGCGCAGTCGCGGACGCCGTAGGGCTGGTCCATCGGCTCCTGGAGGACGTCCGCGCCGGTGGCCCGGATCTTCTCGAAGGTGGCGTCGCAGTCGGGGGTGCGGAAGTTGACGGCGCGCAGCAGGCCCTTGGCCAGCAGTTCGGCGGCGGCCTGGCGGTCGGCGTCGGTGGCGCCCGGGTCGGCGACCGGGGGTTCGAGCACGACCTCGACCTCGGGCTGGGCGGTGGAGCCGAGGGTGACCCAGCGCATCCCCTCGAAGCCGACGTCGTTGCGCACCTCCAGGCCGAGGGCGTCGCGGTAGAAGCCGAGGGCGGCGTCGTGGTCGTCGACGGCGATGAAGCACTGCGAGAGCTTGATGTCCATGCCCCCGACGCTACTGATCCGCTGCGGCTTCCGCTTCTCCGTTCCTGACCGGCTCGGGACCGGGCCGCCGCGGCCGGCCGGTGTCGGTGCCGCGGATCGGGCGGGTGAGGTACATCGCCACGCAGGCGGTGATGTGTTCGGCGGCGCTGTGGTCGCGGGCCCGGTACGCGCTGGGGCTCTCCCCGACGAGTTCGGTGAACCGGGTGCTGAACGACCCCAGCGACGTACAGCCGACGGCCATGCACACCTCGGTGACCGACAGGTCGCCGCGGCGCAGCAGGGTCTTGGCGCGCTCGATCCGGCGGGTCATCAGGTAGCTGTACGGGGTTTCGCCGTACGCGGCGCGGAAACTGCGCTGGAAGTGGCCGACGGACATCAGGGCGACCTTGGCGAGGGCTGCGACGTCCAGCGGTTCGGCGTAGTCGCGGTCCATGGTGTCGCGGGCCCTGCGGAGGCGTTTGAGGTCGTCGATCTGCACGGGCCCAGGGTAGCCGCGGGGTCGGACACCGGGTGGGGGGGAATGTGCGGATGACTCGATGATCTGCCGACCGTTCGTCATATTCCGGAAAGGAAACGGCATCCGGGTGAGTCCGGGGCGGGTCGGATTCCCGTTCCGGCTTTTCCCGCTGCTAGCTTTTGAGTCACGCGAGGGGGCCTGGTGGAGCGGCCGAGCGGCGAGGCAACGGCTTGCAGGGCCGTTCACATGGGTTCGATTCCTGTCTCCACCTCCTCGCTTCCCTCGGTGTCCGCCCCCGCCCGGTTGGCCGGGCGGCAGTCGAGGAAGGAATGGCCCGATGGCCATCGCCACCATCAATCCGGCCGACGGCCGTACCGTCGAGGTCTTCGATCCGCTGGACGAGGCCGCCGTGGAGCGCCGACTGGCCCGGGCGCAGTCCGCGTTCGAGTCCTGGCGGCTCACCACGTTCGCGCAGCGCGCCGAGTTGATGCACCGGGCGGCCGAGCTGCTGGACCAGACCAACGAGCAGGTCGCCCGGACGATGACGCTGGAGATGGGCAAGCCGCTGGCGCAGGCCCGGGCCGAGGCGGCGAAGTGCGCGAAGGCGATGCGCTGGTACGCGGACCGGGCCGAGGCGCTGCTCGCCGACGAGCACCCGGCGCAGGAGGACGTGCGGGACTCGGGCGGGGCGTCGGCGTACGTGCGCTACCGCCCGCTGGGGCCGGTGCTGGCCGTGATGCCGTGGAACTTCCCGTTCTGGCAGGTGGTGCGGTTCGCCGCGCCGGCCCTGATGGCGGGCAACGTGGGCCTGCTGAAGCACGCATCGAACGTGCCGCGCACGGCGCTCGCGCTGGAGGACCTGTTCGCCCGCGCCGGGTTCCCGCAGGGCTGTTTCCAGACCCTGCTGATCTCCTCGTCCGCGGTGGAGGCGGTGATCCGGGACGAGCGGGTGGTGGCGGTGACGCTGACCGGCAGCGAGGGCGCGGGCCGTTCGGTGGCGGCGGTGGCCGGCGACGAGATCAAGAAGACGGTGCTGGAGCTGGGCGGCAGCGACCCGTTCCTGGTGCTGCCCTCGGCGGACGTGGCGGCCGCGGCGGAGCGGGCGGTGACCGCGCGGGTGCAGAACAACGGGCAGTCCTGCATCGCCGCGAAGCGCTTCATCGTGCATACGGACGTGTACGAGGAGTTCCTGTCCGCCTTCACGGAGCGGATGCGGGCACTGACGGTCGGCGACCCGGCGGCGGAGGGCACCGACGTCGGCCCGCTGGCCACCGAGCAGGGCCGCACCGACCTGGAAGTGCTGGTCGGGGACGCGATCGGGCACGGCGCCTCGGTCGCCTGCGGCGGCGCCCGGCCGGACGACCCGGCGCTGGCGGACGGCTGGTACTACCTGCCGACGGTGCTGACCGGGGTGACGCCCCGGATGCGGATCCACCGCGAGGAGGCGTTCGGTCCGGTCGCCACCGTGTACCGGGTCGCCGACCTGGACGAGGCCGTCGCGGTCGCCAACGACTCGCCGTTCGGCCTGAGTTCGAACGTCTGGACCACGGACGACGCGGACCGCGAGCGGTGCGTGCGCGACCTGCGGGCGGGCGGCGTCTTCTTCAACGGGATGACCGCCTCGCACCCGGCCTTCCCGTTCGGCGGGGTCCGGCGCTCCGGCTACGGGCGGGAGCTGTCCGGCCACGGCATCCGCGAGTTCTGCAACGTCACGACGGTGTGGTCCGGGAGCTGACGGCGGGGCCGGAGCGGTCCGGAGAGCCGGGCGGGTCAGGCGGTTCGCACGGGCCGGGCGACCCGGGCGGGTCAGGCGGTCCGGGCAGGTCAGGCGGTCCGGGCCGCGTGCGGGTGGGCGCGTTCGTGGCGGCCGAGGAACTGGACGGCGAACGCGACGATGGTGGCGGCCCAGATCACCGAGAACACGATCAGCAGCCAGAGCTGGTCGATCTGCGGCGCGACCAGGCCGAGGCCGAGCGACAGCCCGAGCAGGAAGACCAGCGAGGTGTTGTGCTTGGCCGCCAGCCAGGCGGTGAATCGGTGGACCGGGCCGGGCCCCGGCCCTCGGGTAGCGGTCGCGGGCATCGCGCTCACCTCCGAAGAGTTCGGCTTCTGTTCGAGTATCCCGCTGGTCAGCGCCCCCGGCAGCCCGGGTAGCATCGCGGCTGGTACCGGCGGAGGGGGACGGATGTCGATGCGCGGGGGGCTGCGGGAGCTGGAACGGCTGGCTTCCGGGCTGCCGGACGGCGCGGAGCTGTACCGGCTGCGCCCGGACGGGCGGGTGCTGCGCGCGGACCGGGCCGGCGCGCGGGAGCTCGGCCCGCACGACCCGGACAGCGGGCTGCTGCGCTTCATCGACGACCGGCAGTGGGCGCACTACTTCATCGGGGACGCCGCGACCTCCCCGGAGCGCCCGTCGAACGCCACCTACAAGCTGGGCCTGGTCGCCCCGCACAGTGCGTTCACCCCGCACGCGCACGGCGGCGAGCACCTGGTGCTGGCGCTCGGCCCGGCCTCCTGCGGCCTGTACGACGCGCGCCGGCGGCGGGTGGTGGAGGTGCGGCTCACGCCGGGCACGCTGATCCGGATCCCCGAGCTGATGCCGCACTCGTTCGGCAACCGGGGCGGCGACCGGCTGGCGATCCTGGCGGCCAACACCGGCTACGGCATCGACCACGAGGACTACGCGATCACCGCGGAGGCCGCCGAGCGGCGCGGCGACCCCGAACTCGCCGCCGCGCTGCGGGAGGTGACGGCGGCACGGCGCGCGGGCGCGCTCTCGCTCCGGGAGCGGCTGGCGCACCGGCTGCGGCTGGCGGCCGCCGCGCTGGAGGACGGCCGGTGAGGGCGGCCGGTGAGGGCGGCGCCGGGCCGAACCCGGCCGCGTCCGGTGCAACGTCCGGGCTGTCGGCGGCGTCTGATGGGGTGTCCGGTGGTGCGTGCGGTGACGGCGCGCCCTGATCCCTGACGACACGCCCCGATTCCCGCCCCGACCGAGGACGCCCGTCGACCTGGGAGGACGCCCGATGATCTGCCCGCACTGCCGCCGCGACCGCCGCCAACGGGAACGCGCCGGCCACACCTGCTCCAACTGCCGGAGGGTGTTCGCGCTCGACCCCAAGATCGATCCGGGGCGCCTGCACGACCTGAAGTTCCGCGAGCTGGTGGAGAAGTCCACCCCCGACGGGCTGCGGATCACCGTCGAGCAGCTGTACTGGATGAACGAGCGCCGCCTGTACCGCTTCCCGACCGGCCTGCAGCGGCGCGGCACCGTGACGGCCGGGACGCTGCTCGCGGTGGTCACGGTCATCACCGCCTCGCTGTCCGTCGGCATCGGCGGCCCGGCCCTCCTGCTGCTCGGCCCGCTCGCGCTGCTCTTCGGCTCGCTGTCCTACCGGCAGTTCCGGGGCACGGGCCGCTACCACCCGCCGCAGCCGTTCCGGCCCCGGATCGCGCTCAACGACTTCGAACAGCGGGTCGTCCCCCGCTGGCGCCAGGTGTACGGGTCGCTGCCGAACGGGCTGGTGGACGGTGCCCCGGCGGCGGCCGTCCCCGTCCGGCCGGAGGATCCCCGGGCCGTGGTGCTGTGCGAACTGCCGGGCGTGGTCGCGTTCCTGCGGGCCAACGGCTTCGCCGAGCGCCACGGGGTGCTGCTGCTGCAGGAGCCCGGACAGGTCCCGGCCGGGCTGCCCGTGGTGCTGGTGCGCGACCTGTCGCTGGCGGCGCTGGCCCGGGCGACGGAGCTGCGCGCGGGGCTCACCGGCCGCCGGGTGGTGGACTGCGGGCTGCTGCCGCGCTCCGTCGAGATGCCCGCGCGGATGGTCCGGCTGCGCAAGGAGGGCTCGCCGTGGCTGCGGCCGCCCGGCGTCCTGGCCGACTCCCGCGCGTGGCGGCGCCTGCCCGAGCAGGAGCGGAACTGGCTGTGCGGCAACTGGTCCTCGCCGCTGATCGCCCTGCCGCCGGTGAAGCTGATGGCCCTGGTGACGAAGGCGGTCGAGCGCGCCGTCGCCGCCCCGGCGGTGCCGCTCGCGAAGGCTCCGGCCGAGCGCGTCGAGAGCGCCGCCGAGACCAGGCGGCGGGCCGAGCGGATCGGCTTCCTCACCTGGCCGCAGCCGCTTCCGGCACCCCGCGCCGGGGCCGACGCCCCGGCGGCCGCCCCGCGCCGGACGGAGGGCGGCCGGTGATCGCGATACCCGACCGGCTGCTCGACCGGGCCCTGCGCCGGGCCGCCGAGCACTGCGGCCGCCCAGGGCGACTCGCCTTCACGGAGCGGCAGTTGTACTACGAGACGGACCGGGTGCTGTTCCCGCTGCACCGGGGGCCGCGCAGGTTGCGGTACACCGCCCGGCCGCTGCTCGCGGAGGCCCGGTTCGCCGCCGCGCTGGCCCGGCACCCGGAGCTGGACGTCCTGCCGGACCGGCCCGCGCCGCCCGCGCACCGGCCGGGGCCGGAGGGCGACCTGTACGACTACGCCTTCCCCCGGCTGCTGGTCTGCCAGGACGCGGGGATCGCCGGGATGCTGCGCGCCAACCGCCTGCACCTGGAGGGGGCCTGCCCGGTCCTCACGCCCGACCGGCTGCCGCTGGACGAGCGGCTGCTGGCGGCGGTGCGGCGGGCCGACGGGGCGGTGGTGCACGTCCTGCACGACGCCTCCCCCGCCGGCCTCGACCTCTTCGTCCGGGTGCGCGCGCACGCCGGGCCCCGGCTGCGGGTGCGCACCGCCGGGCTGCTGCCCCGGCACGCCGCCGCCCTGCACCTGGCCGCGCCGAGCGGCCGGCCCCGGTGCGAGGCCGAGGAGTTGCCCGCCGGGCTGCCCGCCGCCGAACGGGCCTGGCTGGCGGGCGGGCGGGTCGCCGAGCTGGCCGCCGTCCGCCCGGCCCGGCTGCTGCGGGCCGTCCTGCGGACCGTCCGGGGCGGCGGTTTCGCCCCGCCCGCCCGACCGGCCGCGCCCACCCGGGCCCGTGACACCGGCTTCCTGACCTGGCCGACGCCCTGACCCCCCGAGGACGAGGACGATGACCCAGCCACCCGAAATCACTTACAGCGACGAGCTGTTGGCCGACGGCACGGTGCACCGCAGGTACTCCGACGGCCGCAGCGAATGGCGCGCCCGGGGCGGTGACGGCCGGATCCACTGGCGGGACGACCGGGGCGACTCGGGCACCGACGAGCGCCTGGGCCGCGACCTGGTCAAGCGCGTCCACGCGGACGGCCGGGTCGGCTACGGGCGCGACATCGGCTACGGGCGCACGGTGTGGGGCCGGGGCCGGTACGTGCTGGTCAACCGCAGCTCCTTCCCCGGCCGGGTCGGCGTGGTGCTCGGCGCGCTCGGCCTGGGCGCGGGCATAGCGGCCGCGCACTGCGCGCCCGAGCTGCTCTCCGACGACGAGGAGGAGGAACTGCGCCGCCAGGAGGCCGAGCGGGCCCGTTCCGGGGGCGACGGCGGGGGCGGCGACGGCGGGGGTGACGGCGGTTCCGACGGGGGCTTCGACGACGGGACGGACGGGCACCGGGACGGCGACGGGTTCGACTCGGACGGGTTCGGCAGCGCCGGGGACGGCGGCGACGGCGGCGACCCGTCGGCCGACGACGGCTGGGACGGGGACGACTTTGGCTGAGCCGCTCCGGGGCGCGACCGTCCGCCCCGCACCGCAGCACCGCCCGGCCCGCTACGCGGTCAGCTCGCTGCCCGCCCCGGCCCGCGGCCCCGAACCGGGGCTGGTGGCCGGCCCGTTCGAGGCGGCGGGGCGACGGCTGTCGGCCGCGCTGCTGACGGGCGTGCCCGGCTTCGCGGACGGCCCGTTCACGGTGGACGGGCGCACCGCGGTCGGCGAGGTGACGCTGCACAACCGGGACGAGCTGCTGGCCGTGCTGGCCACCGCCGGGCGCCCGGCCGAACCCGACTGCCCGGACGGGGAGTTGCTGCTGCACTGCTGGCTGGCGCTGGGCGCGGACGGGCTGCGGGCCGCGGACGGCATGTTCACCCTGGCGGTGCTGGACGGCCCCGACCTGGTGCTGGTGCGCGACCACGCGGGTGCCCGCACCGCGTTCCACTGCCGGACGGCGGACGGCGGCTGGGCGGCGTCCAGCTCGCTGCGGGCGCTGCGGACCCGCCCCGACGTGGACACCGGGTTGGACCTGGCGGCGGTCCGCTCCTTCCTGACCTTCGCCTACCTGCCGGGCGAGGAGACGCTGCTGCGCGGCGTCCGCGAACTGCTGCCCGGCCGGGTGACCAGGCTGCGGCCGGACGGGCGGGTGGACGTCGAGGTGTTCTGGGAGCCGCGAGCCGGGGCGGACTTCCCCGAGCTGACAGAGCGTCACTATGCGGGCGTACTGCGGGAGTTGCTGGAGCAGGCGGTGGCGCGGCGGTTGCCCGGCGGCGGGCAGGAGGTGGCGGTGCTGCTGTCCGGCGGGGTGGACAGCTCGCTGGTGACGGCGCTGGCGGCGCGGCTGCACGGGCCGACGGTGCGCACGTACTCGATCAGCTTCGGCTCCGAACTGCCCAACGAGCTGGGCTACTCGGGGCTGGTGGCCGCGCACTGCGGGACGGCGCACCGGGTGCTGACGGTGCCCGGGGAGCAGGTCGCGGCGCGGCTGGCGGACACCGTGGCGCTGCTGGACGGCCCGGTCGGGGATCCGCTGACGGTGCCGAACCTGATGCTGGCGGAGGCGGTGGCGGGCGACGGGATCGCGGTGTCGCTGAACGGCGAGGGCGGCGACCCGGTGTTCGGCGGGCCGAAGAACCTGGCGATGCTGGTGTTCGAGCTGATGCGGGAGGACGGTTCGGCGCGGGCCCGGGCCGACGCCTACCTGCACACGTACCGCAAGTGCTGGGAGGACCTGCCGGTGCTGCTCACCGGCGAGGCGCTGGCCGCGCTGGAGCCGGCCCCGCACCCGCGCCGGCACGTCGAACCGTACCTGGACGACCGCCGGATGCCTTCGCTGCTCGACCAGTTGCTGCACTGCAACCTGCGGACCAAGGGCGCGCACCACATCCTCACCAAGGTGGAGCGGCTGACCGCCTCGCAGGGCGTGCAGGGGCGTTCGCCGCTGTTCGACCGGCGGGTGGTGGACCACGCGTTCACGACCCCGCCGGCGCTCAAGCTCCGTGGCACGGAGGAGAAGTGGATCCTCAAGGAGGCGGTGCGCGACCTGCTGCCGGACACCGTCACCTACCGGCCCAAGAGCGGCATGCGGGTGCCCGTGCAGCAGTGGCTGCGCGGCCCGCTCAGCGAGTTGGCGGCGGACCTGCTGCTCGGTCCGACCGCCCGGGCCAGGGGCCTGTTCCGGGCCGACACGGTGGAGACCTGGATGCGCGGCGGCGGGCTGCTGCTGCCCCGGCAGGGCGGCAAGCTGTGGCTGCTGCTCACCCTCGAACTGTGGCTGCGCGCCTACGACCTGTGAGAGCGACGGAGAGAAGCCGATGGAACTGATCGATCCCCGCACCGGAGACGTCCGCGGCGTGCGGCCCCCGGGCCGGGAGGCCGAGGTGGCGGCGGCGGTGGCCGGTGCCCGCGCCGCCCGGGCCGGGTGGGCGGCGCTGCCGCCGCGCGAGCGGCAGCGGCGGCTGGGCGTGCTGGCCGAGCTGATCGAGCGGCACGCCGAGCGGTACGCGGCGGCCGAGTGCGCGGGCACCGGGAAGCCGGTGGCGGAGGCGGCGGGCGAGGTCGCCGAGGTGGCCGACCTGTTCCGGTTCTACGGGGGTGCGGTGCGGGCCGCGACCGCGCCGGCCGCCGGTGACTACCTTCCCGGGCACCAGAGTTGGGTGCGCTGGGAGCCGGTCGGGGTGGTGGCGGCCGTGGTGCCGTGGAACTACCCGCTGCTGATGGCGGGTTGGCGCTGCGCGCCCGCGCTGGCGGCGGGCAACCCGGTGGTCCTCAAGCCCGCCGAGACCACCCCCGACAGTGCCCTGCTGCTCGCCGAGCACGCCGAACAGGCCCTCGGTCCGGGCGTGTTGACCGCCCTGCCGGGCGACCGGGAGACCGGTCGGCTGCTGGTCGGCGCGGGCTGCGACCTGGTCGCCTTCACCGGCAGCCCGGCGGGCGGCGCGGACGTGGCGGCCCGGGCCGGGCTCACCCCCGTCAGTCTCGAACTCGGCGGCAACAGCCCGGTGCTGGTGCTGCCGGACGCCCCCGCCGACACCTGGCGGCAGCTCGCCGCCGCGTGCACGTACAACGCCGGACAGAGCTGCGCGGCGCCCGCCCGGGTGATCGTGCTGGAGCCGGCGTACGAGGAGGCGGTGGCCGCGCTGGCCGCGGCGATGGCCGAGCGGTGGGCCGGGCGGGACTTCGGGCCGCTCAACAACGCCGACCAGGCGGCCCGTTACGACCGGATCCTGGCCTCCTCCGGCGCGAAGGCCGTGCACACCGCGCCCGGCCGCACCGACGGGCTGTGGCGGCCGGCCACCGTGCTGGCCGAACTGCCGGACGACGACCCGGCCGTGGTGCAGGAGGTGTTCGGCCCGCTGCTGACCGTCCAGCGCGCCGCGAGCCTCGACGCGGCGGTGGCCCTGGCCGAGGCCGTCCCGCAGGCCCTGGCCGCCTCGGTCTGGACCTGCGACCTGTCCACCGGCCTGGCCCTCACCGACCGGATCTCGGCCGGCGAGGTCTGGCTGAACTGCCACCTCGCCCAGTCCGCCGAGCTCCCGCACAGCGGCCGCCGCTCCTCCGGCGCGGGCACCGACCTGTCGGTGCTGGCGCTGCGCGAGTACCAGCGGGCGAAGACGGTGACGGCCCGGCTGGTCTGAGCCGCCCCCGGAAGGAGCGCCGGAGGGGGATGATCGGAGGATGGACGACGAGGAGCGGCTGACCGGCGGGCTGGCGAACGCGGGCGCGGTGGTGCGGCGCGGCGCGGTGGTGGAGCGGCCGGCGCCGCCGCACGCCGCCGCACTGCACGGGTTCCTGGCGGGGCTGCGGGCGGGCGGGTTCGCGGGGGCGCCGGTGGCCGTGGGGGCGGACTGGCCGACGGAGTTCGCCGATCCGGAGGGCGGGCCGCTGCTGTGCCACAACGACGTGTGCGCGGAGAACGTGGTGTTCCGGGCGGGCGGGGCGGCCGCGCTGATCGACTTCGACTTCGCCGCGCCGGGCCGCCCGGTGTGGGACGTCGCGCTGGCGGCCCGCTACTGGGTGCCGGTGCTCGACCCGGCGACGGCCGCCGAGACCGGCCGGGCGCACCTCGAAGTGCCGCGCCGGCTGGCCCTGTTCGCCGACGCGTACGGCCTCTCCCCCGCCGACCGCCTGGCCCTGCCGTCCGTCCTGGAGCAGGCCACCGCGGTCTGCCTGGGCTTCGTCGCCCGCAAGGTGGCCGCCGGGGACGCCGTGTTCGTCCGCCACTTCGACGGGTACGGCGGCTGGGACCGGTGGGACCGGCTGCGGTCCTGGCTGTCCGGGCAACGGCCGCTGCTGGAAAGGAAGTTGAAGGGCTGACGGTGGCGGGCCGCAGAAGGTGGCGGTTCGAAGGCGTTCCGGGGTGGGCGCCCCTCACGCCAAGGTCTTGCGCATCAGCGTGCAGACCGTCTCGTAGCGCCGGAGCGTGCCGTCCGCGTCCTCCACGTCCCAGCCGTCGGGGGCGCGGCCGTAGGGGCGGTAGCCGAGGCGTTCGTAGAGGGCGCGGGCGCGCGGGTTGGACTCCTCGACGCCGAGTTCGGCGACGGCCAGGCCGCGGGCGGTGATGCGCTGTTCGGCGGCGCGGATCAGTACCGTGCCGATGCCGCAGGACTGCAGGGCCGGGTGGACGCCGAGCTGCCAGAGCGTGCCGGCGCCGGGGGCGGTGGTGTAGTCGACGCCGCCGACGGCGACCGGGTGGTCGGCCGGGGTGCAGACCGCGAGGTAGTCGACCTCGCCGGCCTCGGCGCGGCGGATCTGGTGGACGAGTTGGCGCACGTGCCCGGGCGAGCCGGCCCAGCCGCAGGACGGCAGGTCGGCCTCGGTGAGGTCGCGCACCGCCAGGCGCAGCCTGATCTCCGTCGTCATCGTGTTCCCTCCGTCTCGGACCGGCCCCCATTGCAGCAGGCCGGCACCCGTGCCGTCGAAGGGGTTTCAGGGCCGGTCGGCCGGGAGCAGGCGGCCGGTGAGGTGGTCGACGGCGAGGTGGGCGTGCAGGCGGACGCCGGTGGGCAGGGTGTCGTCGTCGAGGTAGAAGTGCGGGTTGTGGTTGGGGACGATGCCGCGGCCGCCGGGGGTGGGGACGGGGTTGCCGGCGGCGTCGAGTTCGGTGTCCTGGGCGCCGAGCATGACGTAGAGGCCGCCGTAGGCGTTGACGAACTCGGAGACGTCGTCGTAGCCGAGGGTGGCGGAGGTCTCCAGGACGCGGTCGTCGCCGACCACCCGGCGCAGGGTGGGGAGGGCGGCGTCCAGCCATTCGGGTCGGTTGTCGACGGCGGGGACGTCCTGGAGGTGTTCGACGGCGGCGGTGCAGCCGTACGCCTCGGCGGTGTGCTCGGCGAGGCGGGTCAGGCGCTGCTGCACGTCGGCCATGTCGGTCTCGACGGCGCAGCGGACGGTGCCCCAGAGGGTGACGTGCTCGCCGATGATGTTGAAGCGGCCGATGTCCTCGACGTGGCCGATGGTGACGGTGACGGGGTGGTAGGCGTCGAGCTGGCGGTAGAGCTGGCCGATGCCGGTGACGATGGCGGCGGCGGGCGGCATCGGGTCGACGCCCTGCCAGGGGGTGGAGCCGTGCACCTGGCGGCCGGTCACGGTGATCTTGACCAGGCAGGAGGCGGCGTACTGGTTGCCGGCTCGGTAGCCGACGTGGCCCTTGGGGTGGGGGGTGAGGTGCATGCCGAAGACCATGGTGGGTTCGGGGTCGGCGAGGGCGCCCTCGGCGAGCATCCGGCGGGCCCCTCCGGTCTCGCTGACGGGCGGGCCCTCCTCGGCCGGCTGGAACACGAACAGCACGGTGCCGGGGAGCCGTTCGCGCACCCCGGCGAGGACGGTGGCGGCGCCGAGCAGCATCGCGGTGTGGCCGTCGTGGCCGCAGGCGTGCGAGACCGGGAACGGGCCGCCCGGGTAGTCGTGGTCGACCGCGCTGGAGGCGAAGTCGGCGCCGCACAGGTCGGCGACCGGCAGCGCGTCGGTGTCGGCCCGCAGCGCGACCACCCGTTCGCCGCCCCGGCCGCCGCGCAGCACCCCGACCACGCCGTGTCCGGCGATGCCGGTGCGGACTTCGTCCAGGCCGAGCGAGGCCAGGTGCCCGGCGATCAGCTCGGCGGTGGCGCTCTCCCGGTTGGAGAGTTCGGGGTGGCGGTGCAGGTGCCGCCGCCAGGCGATCACCTGGTCGGCCACGTCCGCGCTGCGGCGGTCCAGTTCGGCGTACAGGCTCGTCGCGTCCATGGGCGTCCTCCGGTCGGTGTCCCCCCGTTTCGGCCAGGGTCGAGCGTACGACGCGGCCGCCCGGCGGGGGCGGCGGCGCGGGCGGCGGCGCGGCGCGGGCGGCGGAGGAGGCGGCGGCGGCCGGAAACCACGGGGATGCCGAAGACCCGCCCCACCGGTCCGGGGGCGGTCCCGCGCGAGTCGGACCGCGCCGACCGGGTCGAGGGCTCCGCCGTCGGGACGAACCGGGAGCGGACGCTGTCGGCACCCTGCCGGGACGTCCTGCTCGACGGCTTCACGGCTTCACGGCTTCACGGCTTCACGGCTTCACGGCTTCACGGCCGTCCGGGCGCTGCGGCGGCGCGGGCAGTGGCCGGTGGAGGAACCGGAAGCCCGCTGCGACGACCTGCGCGAACTGCTGGTGACCGCCTGCACCCGGCACGGCCCGGTGGCGCCGGAGTTCGAACGCCGGGCCCCCCGGCGCGAGCCGGATCGGCTCGGTCCAGGGCCGGGGCCGGCGGTCGGGTTCAGGCGGCGCGGGGCGGGAGGTCCACCGGGTAGGGCTCGGCGAAGTCGGCCGAGCGGCTGACCCGCTCCCAGGCTCCGGCCTCCTCCAGCTGGCGGCGGGAGTGGCCGAGCGCCATGGTCACCGCGTCGGTGCCGAGCAGCAGGTGGCCGGGGGCACCGCCGCGGCGGACGGTGCGCACGATGATCTCCGCGGCCCGCACCGGGTCGCCGGCGGCGCCGGACTCCCCCTGGCGGACCCGGCGGTTCATCGCGCCGACGGTCTGCTCGTAGGGCTCGGGGACGGGGTGGACGGTCATCGAGTCGCCCGCCCAGTCGGTGGCGAAACCGCTCGGTTCGACGACCGTGAACCGGATGCCGAACGGCGCGGTCTCGGCGGCCAGCGACCGGGTGAACCCGTCGACGGCGAACTTGGCGGCCTGGTAGGAGGCGATGCCCGGGGAGCCGCCGACCCGCCCGCCGACGGAGGAGAACTGGACGACGGTGCCCGAGCCCTGGCGGCGCAGCGCGGGCAGCGCGGCCTTGGTGACGTGGTAGACGCCCCAGAAGTTGGTCTCGAACTGGGCGCGGAAGTCCGCGTCGTCGGCGCTCTCCACGGGCGACACGTTGGCGTACCCGGCGTTGTTGACCAGGACGTCGATGCGCCCGAAGCGGGCGAGCGCGGCGTCGACGGCCGCGCGGGCCTGCTCGGGGCTGGTGACGTCCAGCGGCAGGGTGAGCGCCCGCTCGCCGTACCGCGCGAGTTCGGCGCGGAGGGCTTCGGGGCGACGGGCGGTGGCGACGACGAGGTCCCCCGCGTCGAGGGCTGCGGTGACCAGGGCGCGGCCGAGGCCGCGGGAGGAGCCGGTGACGAACCAGACCTGCTGCGCGGTGCGCGCTTCTTCGCTCATGCATTTAGTACAACACCGTTCTCTTAATAACGCAACACCGTTCTCTTAGAACTTCCTATCATGGGGCCATGACTCAGCCAGCCTTCCGACGGGCCCGCAGCACCGAGGCCAAGCAGGCGCGGGAGACCGCGATCCTGGACGCGGCCCGCGACCTGCTCCGGGCCCGCGGCGTCCGCGACGTCTCCCTGGGCGACATCGCCGCCGAGGTCGGCATGCACAAGTCCGCGCTGCTGCGCTACTTCGAGACCCGGGAGCAGATCTTCCTCGAACTGACCGCCGAGGGCTGGCGGGAGTGGTCGGCGGCGCTGCGCGCCGACCTGGCGGCCCGCACCGCCGCCACCCCCGCCGAGGTCGCCGGGGACTTCGCCGCGACGCTGGCGGCCCGCCCGGTCTTCTGCGACCTGCTCGCGCAGGCCCCGCTCAACCTGGAGCGCAACGTCTCGCTGGAGGCGGTGCGCGCGTTCAAGCTCCTCACGCTGCACGAAGTGGCACTGATCGGCGAGGAGTTGGGGCGTCTGCTCGGCCTGGACGAGGCCCAGGTGCTCGACACGCTCGCCACCGCCACCGGGATGGCCGGCGCCCTGTGGCAGATCGCCAGCCCCGGCCCCCGGCTGCGGGAGCTCTACACCGGCGACCCCCGCCTCGCCCATGCCGTCGTCGAGGTGGAGCCCCGGCTGCACCGCGTCCTCACCGCCCTGCTGACGGGGCTACGCACCCCGCAACGGCACGTCCCGTAACGGCGCGTCCCGCAACGGCACGTCCCGTAACGGCGCACCCACGATCGCGGCAAGCCGCGCGGTGCAGGTCCTCGCCGCCGGCCGGGCCCGGGGCGGACCTCTTCCTGACCGTCGGCGCGGGCACCGGCCTGGACACCGGGGCCGTCGCGGAGCTCCCGCAGCCCTCCCACGGCCCGCGCGTCCGGTCGGTGGCCGGAGCGGCGACGGCCGCCGACGCGGGGACGAACCCGCCGACCCGCTGCACCGGCCTCCGCGTGGCCGTCCGGCGGCCCGACCCGCGTTCCTCCCTCCGTGCCGGGCTCGGTCCCGGTCGACACCGGCGTCCCGGCCGCGCACCGAGCGGCGGTGGTGCGCGGGCCCTCCCGCGCCTACGGCGAGCTGGACCTCTCCGGTGCCTCGGCGCTGACGCCGTTCGCCGAACCACGGGGCCGCACGGCACAGCGGACCGGCGTCTTCGCGCCCGGCCCCGCCTGACCACGCTTTGGGGGACGACCGTCCTGCGGGTGTTCAAGTGGTGCGGGGTGTGACCCGCGCGCGCACCGGCCGGGGCACCCGCCAGGACGTCGAACCGGCGCCGGCCGCTCCCCCGGCCGGCCGCTGACGCCGGGGAGCCGGAGGCGATCTCGGTTCTTCTCCGCCGGCCTGGTGAGTTTCGAGGAGACGGGTAAGCGCGGTGGCGCCCGGTGCGAACCGGGCCGACCGTGAGGAGGATCGCTCGTGAGTGACACAACGAGTTCGGCCAGTCCGGACCAGAACACCGCGGCGACAGCCGCCCGGACAGCACAGGAGAAGGCGGCGGAAGGAGCCGCCACCGTCGGGCAGCAGGCTT
Source organism: Kitasatospora phosalacinea (assembly GCF_000716545.1). Lineage (GTDB taxonomy): Bacteria > Actinomycetota > Actinomycetes > Streptomycetales > Streptomycetaceae > Kitasatospora > Kitasatospora phosalacinea. The sequence continues at coordinate 68,810 of NZ_JNWZ01000044.1, read as the reverse complement.
CGGAGGTGGCCGGCACCGTCAAGGAACAGGCCGCGAAGGTCGCGCAGGAAGCGGGCGGACAGGCCCAGCAGCTGGCCGGAGGACTGCGCGACCAGCTCAGGGAGCAGTCCCGGCTCCAGAGCCGCCGCCTCGCCGACAACGTCCGCACCCTGGCGCAGGAGCTGGGGCGGATGGGCGAGCACGGGGAGGCGGACTCGGTCGCGACTTCGGTGGTGCGGCGCCTGGCGGACGGCGGGCAGCAGGCCGCCGACCGGATCGAGGCGCGCGGGCCGGAGGGCCTGCTGGACGAGTTGCAGGGCTTCGCCCGCCGCAGGCCGGGGCTGTTCCTGGCCGGGGCGGTGCTGGCCGGCTTCGCCGTCGGCCGGGCGGGCAAGGGCGTCGGCGCGGCCTCCGGCTCCGGCGGCGACGAGGCGGCCAAGGCTCCGGCCGCGCCCGCGGCGGGCACCGGCGCCGGGTCGTCGCCGAGCCGCGCCTGGACGCCGCCGGCCTCGAAGCGACCCGTGCCGCAGACGGGCGGGGTCACGGACCCGTACGGCGCGTACGGTCAGTCCCAGCCACCGCACGTCACTCCCGGTTACGGCCAGGCTGCCCCGGGCGGTCCGCCGCCCCCCGGGCCCAGCGGCCAGTGGCAGCAGCCCGGCGCGGGGAGGTGAGCCATGGCCACCCTCTACGAGAGGCCGCGCGCTCCGGGCCCCGAGGACCTCGCCGGCACCCGGAGCCCGATGGGCCCGCCCACGGGCGCGCACCGGTCTCCGGAACCGCGGTCGGAGTCGGTCGGCGACGTGATCGGAGAGATCGCCGAGGACCTGACCGGGCTGGTGCGCGACGAGATCAACCTGGCGAAGGCCGAGCTGAAGGAGGAGGCCGCCAAGGCGGGCAAGGCCGGCGGGATGCTCGCCGGCGCCGGCTACGCAGGCCACCTGCTCGTCCTGTTCGTCAGCCTGACGGTGATGTTCGCCCTCGCCCACGTGGTCGACATCGCCTGGGCGGCACTGATCGTCACCGCCCTGTGGGCCGCCGTCGCGGCCGTGCTCTACGTCCTGGGCCGCAAGCGGCTCAAGGACGTGAACCTCAAGCCCGAACGGACCGTCGAGACGCTGAAGGAGGACGCTGCATGGGCACGACACCCGATGAACTGAGGAACGACGTGGAGGCACGCCGGGCGCACCTCGCCCACAACGTCGACCTCCTCGCCGACCGGATGGCACCGCGGAGGATCGCCCAGCGCCGCGTGGGCGCCGTGCGCCGTCGGTTGACCAGTGCGAAGGAGCACGTGATGGGATCGGTGAACGACACCGGCCACGGGGTGCAGCAGAGCGCCCAGGACCTGGCCGGACGAGTCGGCGACAGCGCCGGACAGGTGGCCGGCCGGATCGGCGACACGGCCGGCGAAAGCGCCGGACAGGTGGCCGAGGCCGTGCAGCAGGCCCCCGCGCAGGTGCGCCGCCAGACCCGGGGCAACCCGATCGCGGCGGGCATCATCGCCTTCGGGGCGGGCATGCTGGCCGCGACGCTGTTGCCGGTCTCCGAGACCGAGCAGCGCGCCGGCGCGCAACTGCGCGAGCACGCCGACGAGTTGGTCCAGCCCTTGAAGCAGGCCGCCACCGAGGCGGCGCAGGAGGTCAAGGACGAACTGCGCGAACCGGCCCAGGATGCCGTGGAATCCGTCAAGGCCACCGCCCAGGAGGCGGTCCACACCACCACGGACACCGGTCGGCAGGCCGCGCAGACCACGGCCGAGGAGCTCAAGCAGACCGGGCAGGAGGCCGCGCAGCAGGCCCGCGGCCAGGCTCGGGAGTGACGCCCGAGGGCCGGTACGTCCGAGGGCCGGTACGGACGGATCCCGTCCGGACCGGCCCTCGCCGCGCTCTCCGGCTCGGCGGTCAGTGCCGAGCGACCGCCAGGGCCAGGAGCGCCCAGGCGGCCCCCGTGGTCAGCAGGCCCGCGAGCACGCACCGGTTGCGGAGCCGTAGGTAGCGGTCGTGGTACTGCGCCCGCAGGCGGTCGCGCTCCTCCCTGAACTGTTCGAGCCGCTGACGGGTCGCGGCCGTGTGGATCCGGGTGAAGTGCTCTTCCACGTCCGCGCGCTGGCCGTCCGTCAGCCACGGCAGCAGCTCGGTGAAGTCCTTGGCCGCCTGCCGGGCCAGCCGGCTCTGGGTCTGCCAGTACAGGTAGCCCTCGAGTCTGCGCAGGCCCGCCTCCGCATCGGGTGCGGCCTCGCCGGGCAGGCGCCGCGTCCTGCCGGTGACGGGTCGGTCGCTCATCGCTGCGCGCTCTCCCCGCCGTGGCCGCCTTGGTGGACGGCGTCCTGGAGTTCGTCGGGAACCTCGGGGTGGTGCAGGTTGAAGGCCGGGGACTCGGAGCGGATCCGCGGCAGGGTGGTGAAGTTGTGCCGGGGCGGCGGGCAGGAGGTGGCCCACTCCAGCGAGCGGCCGTAGCCCCACGGGTCGTCGACGGCGACCTTCTCGCCGTACTTGGCGGTCTTCCAGACGTTGTACAGGAACGGCAGGATGGAGAGGCCGAGCAGGAACGAGCCGATGGTCGAGACCGTGTTGAGGGTGGTGAAGCCGTCGCTCGCCAGGTAGTCGGCGTAGCGGCGCGGCATGCCCTCGGCGCCGGAAGCCGGCCAGGAAGGTCATGAACGAGAAGAACGGCAGCAGCACCTGCCCGGTGACGAACATGTGGTGCGCCCAGACGGTGACCGACAGGCCCGCGATGGCGATGGTCGCGGCGATCAGGCCGGAGTAGCCGAACATCGGCTTGCGGCTGAACACCGGCAGGACCTCGGAGACGATGCCGAAGAACGGCAGCGCGATGATGTACACCTCGGGGTGGCCGAAGAACCAGAACAGGTGCTGCCACAGGATCGGCCCGCCGTTCGTCGGGTCGAAGACGTGCGCGCCGAACTTGCGGTCCACCTCCAGGGCGAACAGTGCGGCCGCCAGCACCGGGAAGGCCAGCAGGACGAGGACCGAGGTCAGCAGGACGTTCCAGGTGAAGATCGACATCCGGAACATCGTCATGCCGGGCGCGCGCATGCAGATGATCGTGGTGATGAAGTTGACCGAGCCGAGGATGGTGCCGAAGCCGGAGAAGGCCGAACATCAGCAGCATGATCGTGCCGTGCATGGTGAACGCCTGGTTGAACTGCTCGTTGGAGAGGATCTGCGTCCCCGGACGGGCCAGCTCGGCCCGCATGACCAGGGCGAGCACGCCGCCGATCAGGAAGAAGGCGAACGACGTCCCGAGGTACAGGCTGCCGATCGTCTTGTGGTCGGTGGTGGTGATCCACCGGATGATCGCGTGCCCGGGACGGGCGGGCGGCCGCGGCGCGGGGAAGGACGCGGGCGGCGGGTTGCCCTCGGTGAGGATGGTCATCGGAACTCCTAGTCGGGACGAACCCGCCATCCCTACCAGCGCCCCCGCCGCCGTCCCCGGTCGTGCACCGGCGCGTCGGCGAGATCGTCGCCGAACGCGTCGAAGTCTTCGTTTCGTGGCCGTACCGGTCGGTCGGCAGCCGCCCCCGCAGGCCACTCCGCTTCCGCTCCCCGACCGGTCCGCCCACCGGCGACACCACTCCTGCGGGTGACGGAAGCCGCCAACGGCCGTCCGGGGACAGTAGGTTGGATCACCCCGCCGGTCCGCGACCCTCGCCGCCCGCACGGCGGGAACGGCACGTGGTGCGCATCGGAACGAGGTGGTTGGGATGACCGGATCAGGTGCGGCCAGGACGTCCGTTCCCGAGCCCGTGGCCCACCGCGCGCAGGGCCCGGCCCGGAACGCCCTGACCACCACCGATCCCGACCGCTGGCGCGAGGCCGCGCGCGCCGCCTTCCGCACCACCCTGCGACTCGCCCACGACCGCGACCGGACGGAGGAGCGCCCGCACGGCCGCACGTTCCGCCTGCACCACGTCCGCGCCGTCGACTTCGACGTCTGCGACACCTACCTCCCCGGGCTCTGCACCCTGGAGGGCGTCCCCGAGCACCTGGTCGTCACCCACCTGGTCGACGGGCGGGCCCGGGCCGTCGGCCGGACCGCTCCGCACGCGGGCACCGGCTGGTGCGGCGCGGGCGACGTCGTCCTCACCGCCCTTCCCGGCGCCCCCTTCGTCCACCGGACCCGTCGGCTGCGTGCCCGGTCCTTCGTCCTGCCCCTGTCCCTGCTGCTCAAGGCCGCGCCCTCCCACCGCCCCGGCCCGCTGCACTTCCACCGCGCCCGGGCCGATGCCGCGGGCCGCGTCCAGTGGCAGGCGGCCACCTCCTTCCTCAGCACGCTCCTGCTCACCCGGGCCGCCACGCCGCTCGTCGCCGCCAGTGCCGCCCAACTCCTCGCCGCCACCGTCCTCGCCCTGTTCCCCAGCACCCTCACCGATCCCGCCGTCGACGCCCGGCCCGGCGCCCTCCCGCACTCGGTGCGCCGCGCCACCGCCTTCATCGACGACAACGCGCACCGGCCGATCGCCCTCGCCGACATCGCCGCGCACGTCCACCTCACCCCCCGCGCCCTGCAGTACGCGTTCCGCCGCCACCTCGGCACCACGCCGCTCGGCTACCTGCGCGAGGTCCGCCTGCACCACGCCCACCGCGAACTCCTCGACGCCACCCCGGACAGCGACTCCGTCAGCCGCATCGCCGCCCGCTGGGGATTCCTCCACCCCGGCCGCTTCGCCGCCCACTACCGCGCCGCCTACCGCTGTGCGCCCAGCACCACGCTCCGCACCTGACCCCCCGCGCGCCCCGGGCGTTCCGTCACCGGGTCCCGCGGGCCCGGACGGGGTGCGGGAGGCCGAAGCGCACCTGGTGCACGCCGTCCGAGAAGTGCGCCAGCGGCGGCCCGGCGGGAGCGGGCAGGCAGGCCGCGGCGGTGAGGTCCTGGGTGACCTCCTCGCAGGCGGCGGCGCGCAGCGGCCACGGCTCGTGCTCCACGGGGGTCTCCCAGAGCAGACCCGCGTGCCGGGTGTAGGCCCGCCACCTGGAGGTCAGCCAGAGCTCCGGCTCGGAGGGGCGGAGGGGCGGAGGGGCGGCCCGGGACGCAGCCGCACCCGGTAGCCGGTGGTGCCGCCGACGCGGCGTCCGGTGAAGTCGATCCGTCCGGCGTCCTCGTCGACCCGCAGCCGGCCGAGCCGGTACGGGGCGCCCAGCAGGGTGTTCGCGGCGGCGACGACCAGGGGGTGGGTCGCCTCCAGGGAGAAGAACCACAGCCCGTCGCGTCCGTGCGGCCCGCGGACGTAGGTGCGCAGGTTGGTCTCGGCGAACCGGGCCGGGCCGGGCAGCGGCAGGCGGCCCGCCAGGCGGACGTCCGCCATGGTGAACGGGGTCAGGCTCACACAGGCCCGGCCCTCCCACTCGTCGACGGTCAGCCCGGCGGGCAGCAGCCGCTGGACCGCGTGCGGCGGGTAGGACCAGTGGACGAACGCCAGCCGCAGCCAGCGCATGCGCAGCGCGGGGACGGCGATGTGCTGTTCAGCGGTTCTCGCCACCATGCCCGGCGCCTACCCGGTCCCCGGGATCCCACCGGCGTCCTCCCGCCCCGCACTGCCAGGGAGGATCTGACGGCTTCCACCCACCGCGCGCCGATCGAGGACCACCCGACCCCGTCGAACCGCGCGAACGCCACGACCGCGCCGCCGTCACCCCGCAGGCACGGATGGTCGAGGCCCCCGCCCTGCACCTGGCGGTGTCCCGGGTCCCTCGCGACGACCCGGGGGACGTCCTCACCCGGCGCCGGCTGTCAGCAGCGGGAAACTCCCGCAGGGCCGATCGGGTGACGGAGACCGTGTCCGGCCGCGATCGGCGGCGGCGGGGCCCGTCGACGCGGTTGAATCCCACGGGCCCGGAAAACAACAGCGTGAGGACGAACGCGATGACCGGCGAAGACATCCTCCTCGGCATCGCTCTGACCGTCGCCCTGGCGACCGGTTCGCAGATCCTGGCGAACAAGCTGCACGTGCCCGCCCTGATCATCCTCCTGCCCGTCGGCTTCACGGTCGGCGCCCTGACCGACGTCATCCACCCGGGGCAGCTCATCGGCCCGGACTTCCCCGCGCTGGTCTCGCTGTCGGTCGCGGTGATCCTCTACGACGCCGGCCTCGGGTTGAACCTGCGCAACCTCAAGGGCGAGACCCGTTCGATCGTCGTGCGGCTGCTGGTCATCGGCATCCTGATCACGTTCTTCGCCGTCTGCGCCGTCGGGCCGGCGCTCTTCGGGATCCCGCTGCGGGTGGCGGCGATGATCGGCGTGATCCTGGTCGTCTCCGGCCCCACCGTGGTCGGCCCCCTGCTCGAGTACGTGCGGCCGACGGACAAGCTGCGGCGCATCCTCATCTGGGAGGGGACGCTGACCGACCCGATCGGCGGCATCCTCGGCGCCGTGGTCTTCCACGCCGTGGCGACCTCCGGCCGGATCGACATCGGCCGGGGCTACCAGATCGGGCAGTTCCTCATCAGCATGGGCGTCGGCCTCGCGGGCGGCGCCGTCGGCACCGCCGTCCTCTGGCTGGCCCTGCGCAAGCTGCGGCTCGGCGAGACGCTCGGCACCCTCGCCCAGCTGGCCACGGTGGTCGTCGTCTCCGCGGGCTGTGACATCGCCCGCGACGACACCGGTCTCATCGCCGCCATCGTCACCGGACTGGCCGTCACCAACCTCCCCGGCCTGGACATGCCGGCCCGCAGGCCCTTCCTCGAGACGCTCGTCCAGCTGATCATCGGCCTGCTGTTCGTCTCCATCTCCTCCGCCGTCACCCCCGCCTCCGTCGTGCCCGTGCTGCTCCCCTCGCTGATCCTCGTCGCGGTCCTCGTCCTCGTCGTCCGGCCGCTCGTCGCCTTCGCCTCCTCCCGCCGATCCAACCTGACGGCGGGCGAGTGGGGCTTCCTCGGGTGGATGGCGCCGCGCGGCATCGTCGCCGCGTCGACCGCGTCCGCCTTCGCCGCCACCCTCGTGGCGAAGGGGCTGCCCGGCGCCTCCAAGATCCTGCCGATCACCTTCCTCGTGATCGTGGGAACGGTCCTGCTCTACGCCCTGACCGCCGCACCCGTGGCCCGCAGGCTCAAGGTCGTCCGGCCGACCCGGACCCGCCCGCTGCTCGTCGGCGGCGACCCCTGGGTGGTCGGCCTCGGGAAGGCCCTGCAGTCGGCCGGGCTCGACGTGCTGATGTGGGCCGGCCTCGACGAGGAGCGCGAACGGATCAGGGCGGCCGGCATCGAACTCGCGCACGGGGAGATGCTCGCCACGGCGACCAACCCCCGGGCCCGCCTGGAGGGCGTCACCGCCGTGTTCCTGCTCACCGACGACGACGACTTCAACGCCCTCGCCTCCGTCGTCGTCAAGGACAACGTCCAGGGCCCCGTCTACCGGGTGGGACCGCCACGGGACAGCCACGGCGTGGTCGCCCCGTACACCGGGGGCGACATCCTCTTCGGACTGCCCCTCGTCCGCCACCTCCTGGCGGCGCGCTACCGGCGGGGCGCGCGCTTCCTGCTCCAGTCCGGCTCCGTGCCCGTCCCGCCGGGCCACGACGTCCTCTTCGTCATCAGCCCCGACGGCCGGCTCGCCCCGGCCACCGGGACCAGGGCGATCACCCCGATGCCGGACGACACCGCCGTCCTGCTGGGCCCCGCGTGATGTCCTGGGCCACCCGCTTCCAGCTGCGGCAGTACGCCAAGGCGAGCCTGTGGATCGTCCCCCTGCTCGGGCTCGTGCTCGGCGTCGCGCTGGCCGAGGCCGCGACCGCGGCGGACGGCGCGTCCTGGCTGCCGAAGACCTGGGACTACTCCGCGACGACCGCGAGCAGCGTCCTGAGCTCGGTGGTCGGCTCGATGATCGCGCTGCTCGGCTTCGTCGTCACCATCGGCGTCCTCGTCATCCAACAGGCCACCGGCACGCTCTCCCCGCGCTACATGAGGCTCTGGTACCGCGACCGCCTGCAGAAGGCCGTGCTCGCCACCTTCACGGGCACCTTCGCCTTCGCCTACACGCTGCTGCGGAGCATCGAGACCGACTCCGTGCCCAACCTCGGCGTGACCCTGGCGGGCATCGCCGTCTCCGTGAGCCTCCTGCTCCTGCTGGTCTACCTCAACAGGTTCACCCACAACCTGCGGCCGGTGGCCATCGCCGACCTCGTCGGCCGCCAGGGCGAACGGGTCCTCGGCCGCGCGGCAGCACGCGTCCGGAACAACGCGGCGCCCGGCGGGGTGCCGGCCCTCGGTGCCCCGGCGGTCCTCGTCCGGTCGGAACGCGGCGGTGTCATCCAGGCGTTCGACGCGCCCGGCATGGTCGCGTTCGCGGTCCGGCACGACTGCGTCCTCGTCCTGACCGCCGCCGTCGGCGACTTCGTGCCGCCCGGCGGCGCCGTGGTCGCGGTCCACGGCACCGGAACCGCGCCCGGTCACGGCCGGGTGGCCGGTCTGCTCGCCCTCGGCGCGGAGCGGACGATCGAGCAGGATCCGGCCTTCGCCCTGCGCATCCTCGTCGACATCGCCATCCGCGCCCTGTCCCCGGCCGTCAACGACCCCACCACCGCCGTTCAGGTGCTGAACCACATCGAGGCGTTCCTGCACGCCGTCGGCCGCGTCGGACTGCGCGACCACTACGTGCTCGCCGACGACCGCGGCCGGCCGCGTCTGGTGGTCCCCGGCCGGTCGTGGGAGGAGTACCTGGAACTCGCCGTCACGGAGATCCGCGACTACGGCGCGACCTCCGTCCAGGTGTGCAGGCGCCTGCGGGCCCTCCTCCAGGGTCTCCTCGCCGAGTTGCCACAGGCGTGCGGGCCCGCCGTCCGCGCGGAACTCGTCCTCCTCGACGAAGCGGTCGACAGGGGGTTCGGTGACGCCCCCCGCCGTGCCCGCGCCCGGACCGCGGACCCGCAGGGCATCGGCGGACGGCGCCCCCGGGGTGCGGCCCCGGACGCCCCGACGACCGGCGGGGGCGGCCCGTGACCGACCGCCGTCCCGCGGCCGGGGCGCGTTCAACTAGGCTCGCGGGCCTCGAAGTCCGCGAGGGCGGCCTCGGCCGCCGCCAGGACGGCCTCGGTGCCGACGGCGGCGTCGACCGTCAGCCCCGGTTCGTCCGCCCGCAACGGCTCCAACGCCTCGTACTGGGAGTCGAGGAGGGCGGCGGGCATGAAGTGCCCGGTGCGCCCGGCGATCCGGGCCCGGGCGACCGCCGGGTCCAGGGCCAGGTGGAGGAACCACACGGCAGGTGCGGCCGCGCGGAACAGCCGCCGGTAGCGGTACTTGAGCGCGGAACACGAGATCACCAGGCCCTCGCCGCGCTCCCCGGCCGCCCGGATCCGGGCGGCCACGGCGTCGAGCCAGGGCCCGCGGTCCTCGTCGTCGAGCGCCTCGCCGGCCGACATCCGCGCGATGTTCGCGGTCGGATGGAGGCCGTCGCCCTCCACGAACGGCACTCCCCGACGGTGCGCGAGCACGCGCCCCAGGGTGCTCTTGCCCGAGGCGGCGACGCCCATCACCACCACGACCGTCGGCGACGGCACCGGTGTCCTCATCCTGCTCCTCACGGTCCTCACCCGGGCGGCTCCCCCGCAGCACCCTCCCGCAGCCAGGCCGCGTACGGCCCGTCCGCCGCCCCACGGAGGGACGCGATGCACCCGGACGGCCCAGGACCGGCCCGGTCGGAACCTTCTCGGGGAGGAGGGACGACGGGCCGCGGCTGATTGCGGCGACGCCCGGCAGCTGTTGGGATCGCCCCATGAGCCGCACCCCTGCCGCCTCCGCCCGGCCACCGGCCGTCCTCCTCCCCTACCCGCCCGAGCAGGTGGGCGTGGCCGGCCTGGTGGCCACCGTCTGGGACGGCCTGGGCGCGCCGCCTCCCGAACCGGTGCTCCGCGCGGCGGAGTTCTTCGTCGTCCCCTACACCCGGACGGCTGCGGCGCTGCCGCTGCTGGAGCGGATGCCCCGGCTGCGGGTCGTGCAGAGCCTGTCGGCCGGCGTCGACGACCTGCTGCCCGTCGTACCCCCCGGGGTGACGCTCTGCAACGCCCGCGGCGTCCACGACGCGAGCACCGCCGAGCTCGCGGTGACGCTGCTCCTCGCCGCGCTGCGCGGCGTGCCCGGCTTCGTCCGGGCGCAGGACCGCGAGGCGTGGGAGAGCCGCTCCGCCCCCGCGCTCGCCGACCGCACCGTCCTGCTGGTCGGCTACGGGTCCATCGGCGCGGCCGTGGAGGAGCGGCTCGCCCCCTTCGAGTGCGAGGTCGTGCGGGTGGCGCGCAGCGCGCGCACCGCCGCCCGCGGCCCCGTCCGGCCGCTGGACGAGCTGATGGACCTGGTGCCGCGCGCGGACGTGGTGGTGCTGACCCTGCCGCTGACCGCGCGGACCCGGGGGCTGGTCGACGCCCGGTTCCTGGCCGCGATGAAGGACGACGCGCTGCTGGTCAACGTGGCGAGGGGGCCGGTGGTGGACACCGCCGCCCTGCTCGCGGAGCTGGGGCGCGGGCGCATCGCCGCCGCCCTGGACGTCACCGATCCGGAGCCGCTGCCCGCCGGCCATCCGCTCTGGCGCGCGCCCCGCACCCTGATCAGCCCGCACGTGGGGGGCAACAGCTCCGCGTTCCTGCCGCGGGCGCTGCGCCTGGTCCGCGGGCAGTTGGAACGCTTCCTCGCGGGCGAGCCCCTGGACAACGTGGTCGCCGGCCCCGGCAGCTGAACCGTCGGCCGGCCGGTACTCCGCGAGGGGGACACCGCTGGACCGGACGGCCCAACGACCGGCGGGCCGCATCCCGTCCCGCGGGCCGTGCGCGGCAGCGTGGCGCCGTACCGAACGGGGCCGACGAACGGGAGAAGACCGTGACCTCACCAGCGGGCCAGCCGCATCCGGGACTGCCGCCCATCCTCCGGGGCCAGAAGGCCCTGGTCACCGGCGCGAACTCGGGGATCGGCAAGGCGACGGCGATCGGGCTGGGCCGGGCCGGAGCGGACGTGGTGGTGAACTACGTCTTCGGCCGCGAGGCCGCCGAGGAGGTGGTCGAGGAGATCAAGTCGTACGGCGTGCGGGCGTACGCCCACGAGGCGGACGTCTCCGACGAGGGCCAGGTCACCGCCATGGTCGGCCGGATGGTGGAGGAGTTCGGCACGATCGACGTCCTGGTGGCCAACGCCGGTCTGCAACGCGACGCCGCCGCCACCGAGATGACGCTCGACCAGTGGAACAAGGTGCTGGACGTCAACCTCACCGGCCAGTTCCTGTGCGCGCGCGAGGCCGCGAAGGAGTTCGTGCGCCGGGGCGTCGTCCCCGAGGTGTCCCGCTCGGCCGGGAAGATCGTCTGCATGAGCTCGGTCCACCAGGTCATCCCCTGGGCGGGCCACGTCAACTACGCGGCCTCCAAGGGCGGCGTCCTGATGATGATGCAGACCCTGGCGCAGGAGCTCGCCCCGAAGGGCATCAGGGTCAACGCGGTCGCCCCCGGCGCCATCCGGACCCCGATCAACCGCAGCGCCTGGGAGACCCCGGAGGCGGAGGCCGAGCTGCTCAAGCTGATCCCCTACCGCCGGGTCGGCGACCCCGAGGACATCGCCCGCGCGGTGGCCGTGCTGGCCTCCGACCTGATGGACTACGTGGTCGGCACCACGGTGTACGTCGACGGCGGCATGACGCTGTTCCCCGGCTTCGCGACCGGAGGCTGACCCGCAGGTGGACACCGCGACCCGGCTGCTCGCCGACGCCCCGGCGCAGCTCCTGCCCGCCCGCGAGCTGATGGCGTTCACCCTCGCCTCGCACATCATGCTGGTGCCGTTCGGCGTGGCGCTGCCGTTCATCACCCTGGTGATGCACCACCGGGGCCTGCGCCGAAACGACCCGACGGCCCTGCTGCTGGCCCGCCGCTGGTCCGCGGTGATGGCCGTGCAGTTCGCCGTCGGCGTCGTCACCGGCACCGTCCTGTCCTTCGAGTTCGGCCTGCTGTGGCCGGGCATGATGGGCCGCTGGGGAGACGTGTTCGGCCTCGGGTTCGGCGTCGAGGCCTGGGCGTTCTTCCTGGAGGCGATCCTCATCGCGATCTACCTCTACGGCTGGCGGCGGCTCAAGCCGTGGACGCACTTCTGGCTCGCCGTGCCGCTGCCGCTGGCCGCCCTGCTGGGCGCGTTCGGCATCATCGCCGCCAACTCGTGGATGAACACCCCCCGGGGCTTCACCCTCGACGCGGCCGGCAACCCCGTGGACGTCGACGTCCGCAAGGCGGTCTTCACCCCGATCTTCGGCCCGGAGTACTGGCACTTCACCGTCGCGATGTTCCTCACCGCCGGCTACGTCGTCGCCGGGGTCTACGCGGTCGGCTGGCTGCGCGGGCGCCGCGACCGCTACCACCGCCTCGGCTTCACCGTGCCGTTCACCGTCGCCGCGGTCCTCACCCCCGTGCAGTTCTTCCTCGGCGACAACATCGCGCGGCAGATCTTCCACAAGCAGCCGGTCAAGTTCGCCGCCGCGGAGCTGGTCTGGGACACCGACACCCACGTGCCGGAGTACCTCTTCGGCCGCCTCCAGGAGGACGGCAGCGTCAAGGGCGGCCTGAAGATCCCCCAACTCGACTCCATCCTCGCCGGGTTCAAGCCGGACACCCAGGTCACCGGCCTGACCTCGGTGGCCGCCGACGACCGCCCCACCGCGCTCCAGGCCACCATCGTGCACTGGGCGTTCGACATCATGGCGACCGTCGGCAGCGTCCTGATCCTGCTCGCGCTCTGGTACGCCTGGTGCTGGTGGCGCCGCCGCGACCTGCCCCGGTCGAAGTGGTTCTTCCGCTGCGCCGCCCTCGCCGGCGCCGCGAGCGTGCTCTGCGTGGAGTGCGGCTGGATCACCACCGAGGTCGGCCGGCAGCCCTGGATCGTCTACCAGAACATGCGCGTCTCGGAGGCGGTCACACCGACCGGCGCGGCCTCCCTGTGGACCATGTTCGGCATCGTCGTGGCGGTCTACGTCCTCGTCTTCGGCGCGTTCCTCACCGTGCTGCTGAAGATGCGCACCCGCTGGCGGGCGGCCGGCGACGGCACCGCCGCGGCCGAGCACCCGGAGACCGACACCCCGTACGGCCCGCGCCACGAACTCGCCGCCACCGCAGCCCCGCCCCCTTCCGCGGACCCCGGTGCCGACCGCCCCCGCGGGGGCGCCGAGTGACCGCCGACGTCCTCTCCTGGGTGCTCCTGCTGGTGATCGCCGCCTACGCGTGCGGCGGGGGCGTCGACTACGGCGCCGGGTTCTGGGACCTGCTGGCCGGCGGCGCCGGACGGGGGCGGCGCCCCCGGTGGCTGATCGACCACGCGATGGCCCCCGTCTGGGAGGTCAACAACGTCTGGCTGGTCTTCGTCCTGGTCCTCATGTGGACGGGCTTCCCCGAGTTCTTCCAGACCGTCTTCACCGCCCTGTGGCTGCCCCTGGCGCTCGCCGCCGTCGGCATGGTCCTGCGCGGCGCCGGGTTCGCCCTGCGCAAGCCCACCCGCCGCCTCGCCGCCCGCCGCGTCTACGGCGCCGCCTTCGCCGTCTCCTCCCTGCTCACTCCGTTCTTCTTCGGCACCGTCATCGGCAGCGTCGCCTCCGGCCGGGTCAAGCCCGGCACCACCGCCTCCGCCGACGCCTGGGCCAACCCCACCTCGGTGATCGCCGGGCTGCTCGCCGTCTGCGCGACCGCCGTGCTCGGCGCGGTCTTCCTCACTGCCGACGCCCGCCGCTTCGGCGCCGTCGACCTGGTCGGCTACTTCCGGCTGCGCGCCTGGGCGGCCATCGCGGCCCTGCTGGTCGTGGCCGCCGTCGGGCTCGCGGTGACCGGCGACGACGCCTCGTACGTCCACCACGGGCTCACCCACGGCTGGGGGCTGCTGCTCGTCCTGCTGTCGGCGGCCGCCGGAGCCGTCACGGCCGCACTGGTCGCCGGCCCCGCCCTCGGCTGGGCCCGGTACGGCGCGGTGGCGGCCGTCGCCCTGGCGGTCGCCGCCTGGGGCGTCGCCCAGCGGCCCTACCTGGTGCCGACCTCGCTCACCGTCCAGGACGCGGCGGGAGCGAGCGCCACCCTGCAGTGGATGCTGATCGTCGCCGTCGTGGCACTCGTCCTCATCGGTCCGGCCGTGACCGTGCTCTACCGGCTCGACACCCGGGGCGTCCTGGAGCCGCTGGCCGACGAGGACGTCGCGCGCTGACCCGTCCGCTCCGCCGCCGCCGGGCGGCGGCAGAGCGGACGGGGCTCAGGCGAGGCGTTCCGCGATGCGGTCGCCGACCCGCAGCGCGTTGGCGATGGCCGTCAGCGACGGGTTCACCGCGCCGATGCTCGGGAAGAAGCTCGTGTCGACGACGTAGAGGTTGTCGAGGTCGTGGGCCTTGCAGTCGACGTCGAGGGCCGAGGTCCGCGGGTCGGTGCCGAAGCGCACGGTGCCGGCCTGGTGGGCGGTGGCGCCGATCGGCATCCCCTTGTGCAGGTAGAGGCTGTGCGGCAGCAGGTGGTGCTCGTGCATGCCCAGGCGGCCGAGCATCTTCCGGAGCTTGTGCTGCAGCCGCTTCAGCCCTTCGACGTTGTTCTTCTCGTCGAGGGCGAGGTGGATGTCACCGTCGCTGTCGAGGGTGACGCGGTTGTCGGGGTGCGGGAGGTCCTCACCGCACAGCCAGAAGTCCACCGCGTGGTGGGCCAGCACCTCGAACGGCACGTCGGGCGAGGCGAGTCCGGCCCAGCGGGGCGCCTCGCCCTTGATCTGCTCCGAGTCCGACTTGCCGAGCATCTGGATCCCTCCGAGCGGGTAGTCCCAGTCGTCCGCGCCGAGGTACCAGTCGTTCAGCGCCAGGGTCTTCTGGAACTGGGTGTCGTTGGGCTCCTTGGAGACCGCCATCAGCGCCAGGTTGTTGTGCCGCATGTAGTGCCGTCCCACCACGCCGGAGCTGTTGGCCAGGCCGTCGGGGTGCCGGTCGTTCGCCGAACGCAGCAGCAGGGCGGCGGTGTTGACGGCCCCGCAGGCCACCGCGACGATGTCGGCGGAGTACTCGGCGACCGTCCCGTCCGCGAGTTCGGCGACCACCTTGTCGACGCTGCGGCCGCTCGGACCGGTCTCCAGCCGGCGGACGTTCGCCCCGGTCACCATCGTGACGTTCTCGTACTCCAGCGCCGGGTCGACGCAGATGACCTGGGCGTCGGCCTTGCCCTGCACCAGGCAGGGGAACCCGTCGACCCGGTTGCAGCGGATGCACACGCTCCCGTGGGCCGCGCCGCCCTCGGCGTCCTGGGTGAGGTTCACCCCGATCGGCAGGTGGAAGGGGCGCAGGCCCTGCTTCTCCAGGTCGTCGCTGAGCTGTTGGATGCGCGGTTCGTGCCGCACCGGCGGGTACTTGTACTGGGCGCTGACCGGGCCCTCGCTGGGGTCCTCGCCGTGCCGGCCGTGGACGAGGTAGAGGTGCTCGGCCTGCGTGTAGTAGGGCTCCAGGTCCTCGTAGCGGATCGGCCAGGCCGGGGAGACGCCGCCGTGGTGGCGCAGTTCGCCGAAGTCCTCGGGGCGCAGCCGGAACAGCGCGGCGCCGTAGAACTTGGTGTTCCCGCCGACGTAGTAGTTGACCTCGGGCGGGAACCGGTCGCCGTGTTTGTCGTACCAGAACTCGGGGGCCCGGTACTTGCCCTTGACGAAGACGGCGGTGGACTCCCAGTTGTCCCGCTCGCGGGGGAGGTAGCCGCCGCGTTCGAGGATGAGGACGCGCTTGCCGGTGGGGGCGAGGCGGTGGGCGAGGGTGCCGCCGCCCGCTCCGGTGCCGATGACGATGACGTCGTAGTGCTCGGTTCCTGCCATGGGGTCGCCTCGATCGTGGGTGGGTGCTGCGGACGGGCCGGTGCCGGCGGGTCCGCGGGTCAGAGGATGGCCAGGGGGTTGACGGGGGAGCCGGTGGCCGCGGGGAGTCGCAGGGGCGCGACGACGCAGAGGAACGACCAGCGGTCCGCCTCCTCGCAGAGCGGCACCAGGTCCTCGAACCGCAGGTAGTCCATGAAGTGCAGTCCCAGGGCGTGGATCCCCAGGACGTGCACGGGGAAGCCGACGCCCTCGGTGGGGCTGGGGGCGGTGTCGTTGTTGCCGTCGCCGCCCAGCACCGACACCCGGCGCTCGGCCAGGAACTCCACCGCTTCCGGGTGCAGGCCGACCCGGCTGTGCGCGGCGTCCCACGGGCCCAGTTCCTCGCGCCGGCGGCGGTGGCCGACCCGTACCAGGAGGATGTCCCCGGTGCCGACCCGCACGCGCTGCGCGGCCTCGGCGGCCCGCAGGTCGTCGGCGGTGACGTGGTCGCCGGGTTCCAGCCACGGCACGCCCCGCAGCCGGGGGACGTCGAGCAGCACACCACGGCCGACGATCCCGTTCCGCACGAGGTCGACGGAGAGGGCGGTGGCGCCCTCCTCGGTGACGGTGCTCGCGGGGACGCCCCCGTGCAGGGTCCCGTCGTAGAGGACGTGGCACAGGGCGTCGAGGTGGCTGTCCGCGTCACCGTGCACGTTCATGCCGAAGCGGTCGGTGGCGAAGTGCAGACCGCTCTCCCCGGCCGCCGCCCCGGGCGGGCCGGTGAGCCGGTGGTCGGCGGGGTGCGGGTTGTCGGGGGCGGGCCTGGTCTCGATCGGCGCGGCCATCGTCACCGTCCGGCCGAGGCGGACCTCGCCCACCGCCGCCCGGACCGACTCCGGGGTGAGGAAGGCCGTCGCGCCGCGGGAGCCGTCGGCGGCCGACCGCGCGAGGCGCCGGTAGAGCGCCGCGAACTCGGCCCGGCTCTGGAGCGGGCGCGGCGGGCGCCCGTCGTCCGGCTCGTTCCCTGCTGCTCCCATGCGCACTGCTCCCGGGCTGTGTCGGCCGCGTCGCCGGTCGAGGGGATTCGGCGGGGTGCGCCCCCGCCGTGACGGAGTCCTCCGGGACCGGGGCGGCCCCCGGTCCACTATCGGCCAGGGGCGGCGCGGGCGCCCGCCGTGCCGGAGGCCGCCGCGCACGGGCGGGTGCGGCGGGGGTCCGTCCTCGTCCGTGCCGTCCGTGCGCTGCCGTCCGTGCGGCCCGGGCCGTCACTGGGCCGTGGGAGTGACGTTCGACGGTGCCCCGGACCAGCGCGGACCGGGGCGGCGAAACGCCGGGTCGATCGTGGTACCACGGCGGGGAAGCCTGTCGACCGGCGCGTGTCGGACGCCGTCCGGGAGCGAGGAGCCGCCGAGCATGCAGACCGAGCCCGTCGAACCGCCCGCAGCCGGGCCGTCCGATCCGTTCGCCCTGGTCCGCACGCGCGGATACACGGTGCTGCTGGTGGCCACCGCGCTGCTCGGCGTTCCGATCTCGGCCGCGGCGTTCGGTTTCCTCGCCCTCGTCTCCGAGCTCCAGTCGCTGGCCTACACGGATCTTCCCCGGGGCCTGGGCTTCCACGGGACGCCGTCCTGGTGGCCGGTTCCGCTGCTCGCCGTGGCCGGGCTGCTGGTGGCGCTGGCCATCCGCCGCCTCCCCGGGTCGGGCGGGCACAAGCCGGCCGAGGGCCTGGTCACGAACAGGGCGCCGACCGCGGTGCAGCTGCCCGGGATCGCGCTCGCGGCGGTGGCGACCCTCGCCGGCGGGGCGGTGCTCGGGCCGGAGGCCCCGCTCATCGCCCTCGGCGGGGGCCTGGCGGTGTTCGCCGTCCGCGCGGCGAAACGGGACCTGCGGCCGAACGCGAGCGCCGTCCTGGGCGCCGCGGGCAGCTTCGCGGCGGTCAGCACACTGCTCGGCTCCCCGCTGATCGGCGCGTTCCTGCTGATGGAGGCGGCCGGCCTCGGCGGTGCCACGATGGGCGTCGTCCTGGTGCCCGGCCTGCTCGCCGCCGGTGTCGGCGCCCTGATCTTCACCGGCCTCGGGTCCTGGACCGGTCTGGGCACGTACTCGCTGGTCCTGCCGCAGGTTCCGCACGCCGACCGCCCCGACCTGGCCGGGTTCGGCTGGGCCCTCGTCGTCGGAGCGGCCTCGGCCCTCCTGGGAGCGGGGATCCACCGGGCGGCCCTCTTCCTGCAGGTCCGGGTCGAGCGGCGACGGGTGACGGCCACCGTCCTGACCGGCGCGCTCGTGGGGGTGGCCGCGCTGGTGTACGCCGAGTGGACGGGCCACGAGGCGTCCGAGGTGCTCTACTCGGGCCAGAGCGCCCTCGGCCCGCTCCTGGACGGCCGGTCCGGCTACACGGTCGCCGCGCTGATCGTGCTCGTGTGCTGCAAGTCGCTCGCCTACGGCCTGTCGCTCAGTGCCTTCCGCGGCGGCCCGGTCTTCCCCTCGCTGTTCGTGGGCGCGGCCGGCGGCCTGGCCTTCGCGCACCTGCCCGGCCTGGACGTGACGTCCGGCTTCGCGATGGGCGTCGGAGCGATGTGCGTCGCGATGCTGAGGCTGCCGATGACCGCCGTCCTGCTGGCGACCCTGCTCCTGGGGCTGGAGGGCCTCACCGTGATGCCGCTCGTGATCGTGGCGGTGGCGGTCTCCTACGTCCTGTCGCTCCGGCTCGCCCCCGCCCCCGCGCCGGAGGAGGCTCCGCCCCCGGCCTCCCCGTGAGCGGTGGCCGCAGGTCCGTCCGCGCTCCCGCCCGGCACGGCGGTCACACCCGCATGCCCCGGGTGCGGTGCGGTTCGACCAGCAGTCCGAAGATCACCAGGACGGACATCAGCATGGTGAACAGCGACCAGTAGGGGAAGGCCGAGATGAACATCATCTGGCCCACCAGGCACAGGGCGGCCAGCACGATGCCGGTGATCCGCGCCGCCCTGACCCCGAGCAGTACACCGAGGCTGGCGAGTACCTGCGTGATCCCCACGACGACCCAGATCCAGCCCCAGGCGGTGTAGTTGAAGATCAGCAGGCGGTTCCCGTGGTTGGCGGTCGTCTCGTAGTAACCGTGGTCGAGGATCGCGACGAACCCGTTGACGATGTCGAACAGTCCGCTCAGCATCAGGAGGATTCCGGCGAAGGCCACCCAGTGCGAACGCTCCAGCGGCGGCACGTCGGCGGTTGAGGTCGAGGGTGATGGCTGCATGGGTCCATCAGAGGCCGCTCGCACGCCGCCCTGCAAGGCGCCGTGGGCCGATGGTGTCACGGCCCCGGCCCGGCCCAGCCCGCCACGGCTCGTGGCCGTGGCCGCCGCCCGGGGGTGTGCCCGGGCGGCGGCCGCACCGCAGCGTCGTCTCAGCCCAGCGCGTGCTGCTTCTCGATGGCCTCGTCCAGGGTCGTCGCCGCCATGATGAGCGACAGGTGGGTGAACGCCTGCGGGAAGTTGCCGAGTTGCTCGCCGCTCGGGCCGATCTCCTCGGCGAAGAGGCCGACGTGGTTCGCGTAGGTGTGCATCTTCTCGAAGGTGTAGCGCGCCGTGCGGATGCGACCGGCCCGCGCCAGGGCGTCGACGTACAGGTAGGTGCAGAGGCTGAAGGTTCCCTCCGAGCCGCGCAGGCCGTCCGGCGAGGCGGCCGGGTCGTACCGGTACACGAGGCTGTCCGAGACGAGCTTGCGCTCCATCGCGTCCAGGGTGGAGAGCCAGCCCGGGCTCTTCGCGGCGAGGAAGCCCACGCGGGGGATCAGCAGCAGCGAGGCGTCCAGGACGTCGCCGCCGTAGTGCTGCACCAGGGCCTGCTCCGACTTGCTCCAGCCCTTGTCCATCACCTGGTCGAGGATGCTGTCGCGGGCGCTGCGCCAGCGCGGGATGTCGGCGGGCCGGCTGAGTTCGGTCGCCATCCGCATGCCCCGGTCGAAGGCGACCCAGCACATCACCCGGCTGAAGGTGAAGTCGTTGCGCCCGCCGCGGGTCTCCCAGATGCCCTCGTCCGGGCGGTCCCAGTTGTCGGCGAGCCAGTCCAGCGTCCGGGCGAGGCCCTTCCAGCCGTGGTAGCCCAGCTCCGTGCCGACGTCCAGACCCTCGGCCAGTGCGTAGAGGGACTCGCCGTAGATGTCGAGCTGGAGCTGGTCGGCGGCGGCGTTGCCCGCCCGCACCGGCCGCGATCCGCGGTAGCCCTCCCAGTGCTCCAGGATCTCCTCGGTCAGGTGCGGGTCGCCGTCGACCCGGTACATGATCTGCAGCCGCTCGCCGGGCAGGTCGGCCCGGTCGCGCATCCGGTCGCCCAGCCACTTCGTGAACGAGGTCGCCTCCTCGACGAACCCGAGGTCGAGCAGCGCGCGGACCGAGAGGGAGCCGTCCCGGACCCACGAGTAGCGGTAGTCCCAGTTGCGCTCGCCCCCGACCTGCTCCGGCAGCCCCATGGTGGCGGCGGCGACCGGCGCTCCGGAGGGGTGGTAGGTCAGGAGCTTGAGCGTGATGGCGGAGCGGTTCACCATCTCGGCCCACCGGCCCCGGTAGCGGGAGGTGTGCAGCCACTTCTGCCAGAAGTCCACCTCGCCCCACAGCTTGGCCGTGACCCCCTCCACGGTGAGCGGGGGCGGTGCCTCACCGTCGGCCGCGCAGGTGGTGAACACCGCGGCGGCGGACTCCCCGATGCTCAGGGTGACCGCGCCGCGGACGTCGTCCCCGTCGCGCTCCAGCGGGAAGCTGGTCTGGAGGTGCCCGGTGGTCCCGGGGGCGCGGAAGACGGCCCCCCCGCCGTGCAGTTCGAGCTCGTGCCCGGCCCGGCCGTAGTCGAACCGGGGCCTGCACTCCAGGACGAAGCGCACCGTGCCGCGCACCGCCCGGACCACCCGCATCAGGCTGTGGCGGTCGGTCGGAGTGCGGTTGGTGTTCGCCGGCATCCAGTCGACGACCTCGCCGACCCCGTCCGGCGACATGAACCGCGTGACCAGCACGCCCGTGTCCGGGTAGTACAACTGCTTGCACGACACGTCCGAGTGTTCCGGCGCCAGCCGGAAGTAGCCTCCGCCGTCGTGGTCGAGCAGCGAAGCGAAGACGCTCGGCGAGTCGAACCTCGGTGAGCAGAACCAGTTGACCACGCCCTGGGACGTCACCAGGGCGGCGGTCTGCAGGTCGCCCACCAGGCCGTGTTCAGCGATCGGAGGATAGCGGTGCATGTGCGTCCAATCCCGGGAGGGTTCCGACGCCGTCCACTATCCGGCAGGCCCCGGGAGTACGCCCGTTGGAACTTCGCCGCCCCGGCCGGAGGCGGGACGGCGCCCGCCGGGGTTCCTGCCCGCAGTGCGTCCGGGCCGCGCGTCGACCGGTCCTCCCGGGAGGACCGCGGAACCGGCGGGCGGACGAACGCTCCGGCCCGCGGACGGCCCGTCAGGACAGGACGTTGACCGCGCGCGCGACGACCAGTCCGAGCAGGAGCAGGGAGACCAGGGACTGGACCCCCATCACGACCTTGGCCCAGGGCGCGAGCGGCATCACGTCGGTGGGGCTGAGGGCGGTGGAGTTGGTGAGCGCCAGGTACAGGTAGTCGATGTACCGGGGTCGCCAATGGGGGGCGGCCACCGTGGGATTGAGCTGCTGCGGGAAGGCCAGCCCCGGCACGGGGGGCATGCCGTGCGCGCGGGCCGCGGACCCGCCGCAGTCGAGTTCGAAGTAGAGCAGGGAGAACGCCAGCACGGTGCCGCCCCAGACGCTGCCCCCGCTGCGCAACAACTCGGAGGCGGAGTTCGTCTCGGGGCCGCCGCGCACCAGGTCGTCGATCAGCTGGCCGGTCGACCAGACGGCCCCGCACGCCAGTACTCCCACGAGCGTGACGGACACCGCCCGCAGCAGGGCCGAGCGGCGGCTGATCCGGGAGGGGTCGGCCGCGACCAGCGCCAGCAGCAGCAGGCCCTCCACCGTGGGCAGCACCCAGCGCGGCGCCAGCCGCAGGTCGTCGGGCAGCAGCAGGGTCAGCAGGATCGCGGCGAGCACGGCCCCGGCCATCGGCCACCGGGTGTCGCCGTAGGGCTCCTGTTCCGCGAGTCCGGACGGCTCCTCCGGGGGGTGCGCGGTGCGGCGCCCGGTCACCGGGTCCGTCCGCCCGGTCGGTGGCGGCGGGCCGGGCCGCACCCGCGTTCCCGCCGCACGGCTCGCGGAGCGGTCACGGTCATGTCCTTTCACGGAGCGCATCCGCCTGGCGGCATCGTGCCCATTGTCCGGGCGCGCCCGGCCGGTCGGTCGGCGACACGCGCGGGCGGGTTGCCGGTACGTCCCGGACGGCTCCCGCGCCTCGCCCGCGAACGGGACCGGCGGACCGGCGGACCGGCGGACCGGCGGACCGGCGGACCGGCGGACCGGCGGACCGGCCGGGGACTCCGACGGGCTGTCGGCGGAGTGCTCCCCCAGCGGGGCGCGGCCGATCGGATCCGTACGTGCGCCGACGGCGCCCGGGTCCCCGGCCCTCGACGACGGCGTGGCCGCCCGCCGTCCGTCCGGTCGAGGCGTCGCAGCCCCCGGCGTCGTCCGGACACGTCCGACCCGCCCCGTGCCCGAACCGATCCGTCCGTCCCGGCGCACCCGCCGGCCCCCTGGCCGAGCCGCTGCCCGACGACGCCCGCGGGCAACGGGACGGTGCGGCCACGACCCTTGGGGGACACCCGGTCCAGGCTCCGCCGATACCGCCCCCGGCCTGGTCCGGGACCCGCCCTCCAGCCTGCTCGGCGGCGAGGACCACCTCAACACCGCCCTGCTCGTCACCTTCGACGAACACGGCGGCACCTACGACCACGCAGAGCCGAAGCACCGCCTACTGACGACGTGCCGCCGCCGCGTGGCCCTCTCGCCTCGGTGTGCAATGAACGTGGAACGGGGCGGCGGACGGCGCTCGACCAGCGTGCCCCCACGGGTCCGGCTCGGTACTCGGATGGCACACCCGGGAGGCGCGGAACGGGAGTTGAGCCTACGTTGACTGCCGGGGGGCCGTCCGAACGAGAGGTGTGCATTTCCATGGCTGGGAAGTTCGAGCTGTACGTGGACGAGTCGGGCAACCACCGCTTCCGCCTCAAGGCGAGCAACGGCTCGGTCGTGGTGACCGGCGAGCCGGAGGAGTCCCGCGAGCAGTGCCTGAAGAACATCGAGTCGATCCGCAAGCTCGCGCCGTACGCGCAGCTGCTGGAGGCTCCGGCCAACGCCTGACGGCGGCGCCGCACCGGCCGCGCCGGAAGTGCGAGCCCGTGCCGGACCGGTCGGTCCGGCACGGGCTCGTCGCCGTCGGGGTGCGGCGGGCCGGAGCCGGGGCATGCTGGGCGGGGACGGCCGGGCGCGAGCGAGGGGGTTGCGGTGAGCGGGCAGGAGATCATGGCGGCGGCGGGGGTGCTGTTCCCGGACCGGGACGGGCGGGTGCTGGTGGTGCGGGCCTCGTACCGGGCCAAGCACCCGATCGCGGTGCCCGGCGGCGGCTGGGAGCGGGCGGACGCCTCGCCCCGGCACACCGCCGTCCGGGAGGTCCGCGAGGAGCTGGGCGTCACGCCCGTCCTGCGCGAACTCGCGTGCCTGGACTGGTCGCGGGACCACGACCGGCCCCCGGTCGCGGCCTTCCTGTACTGGGCCGAGCCGCTGACCGCCGGGCAACTGGCGGCGGTCCGGCTGGAGGCGGCCGAACTGGACGCGATGGTGCACCTGCCGCCCGACCTGCTGCTGTCGGCCGTGCCGCCGCTGCTGTCGCGCCGGATGGGCGCCTGCCTGCGGGCGCCGCGCTCGGCCGCGCCGCTGGAGCTCGCGGACGGCCTCCCCGCCGGCCACTCCGCCCTGCACCTGCCGCCCCGCCCGGCGCCCGCGTACCTCGGCGCGGCCGCGCTGGAGGGCCTGCTGCCGCCCGGCGGCGGACGGGAAGCCCCGGCGCCGCCGATGGACAAGCAGGCGTACTACGCCAGCCGCCCCCGGATCCGGGCCAAGGCCAGGATGCTGTTCACCGACCCGGACGGGCGGGTGCTGCTGGTGCGGCTGACGCCCTGGCGGGACGAATCGCCGTGGGTGCTGCCCGGCGGGTCGGTCGAGGCGGACCGGGAGCTGCCCCGGGAGGGCGCCCGGCGGGAGGCCCTGGAGGAACTGGGCTGGCGGCGCGAGCCCGGACGGCTGCTGGCCGTCGACTGGGTGGGCGGCCACCCGTGGGACCCGCCGCACCTGACCCTGGTGTACGACGGCGGGGCGGTGGGGCCGGAGCTGCTGGCGGCGGTCCGCGTCCAGGAGGAGGAGATCGCCGAGTGGCGGCTGTTCACCCCGCAGGAGGCCGCGCGGGTGCTGGCCCCGCCCGCGGCCCGGCGGCTGGCGGCCTGCCTGGCGGTGCGCGCGCTGCCCCCGGCCGCCGGGCCGGCCGAACTGGTGGACGGCGCACCGCCGGTCGCCGTCCCCTGACCGGGGCCTTCGCTGCCTGGGCCGCTCCCCCGGCCGGCCGTCGGGGCCCGGCTCCCGTTCTCCCGGCCCCGCCCGGCGGTTCGCGGCGGGTGCCGGGGCCCCGGCCGGGTATGAATAGGCAGGTCGGAACGGTGCCCGCCGGTCCGGCACGGAGACCGGGAGGTACGGAATGGCGCGGTCGATCGACTCCGAACTCGACGGCCGCGCGGTGCGCTCGCTCGGCGGCGGCAACCGGTTGGTGCTGCACCTGGACGACGGGCTGCTGCTGACCATCGAGAACGACTTCCGGCTGCGGCACGGCACGGAGGTCGAGCACTTCTACCCCGCGCTCGGCCTCTCCCCCACCGGTGCGCTGGGCCGGCTCGCGGACGCCGCCATCACCGCGGCGGTGGTCACCCCGGCGGGCGGCCTGCAACTCGCCTTCGACACCGGCCACGTCCTCGCCGTCGCCCCCGACCCGGCTCCCGGCGGCCCGGCCCACCCCTGGCAGCTCTCCTCCCCCACCGGTCTGCTGGGCACCGGCGGCCCGGACGGCTCGTTCGCCTCCTGAGCCCGGCCGGCCCGCCCGGCACCCGGTGCGGCGGCCCTCCGATATCGGGTGCGGCGGCCGTCCGGCGCGGGGAACAATGACCGGATGGAACTGCTCGCGAGAGACGTGGACGTCCCAAGTCAGGCCCTGTTCCGAGACGTTGAGCCGCTGATCCGGGCCCTGCGGCCGGCCCTGAGCGGCCCGGGGTTCGCCGCGTTCGCCACCGAAGCGGCGGGCCAGGGGCTGGTGTTCACCGCCGCGTACGACGACTCGCCCTCCGGGAAGGGGCGTTGCGCGGCCGTGGCGACGCACCGGACGCTGGCGACCAGCCGGGGGCGGATACTCTTCGTCGACGACCTGGTGACCGATCCGGCGCTCCGCTCGAGTGGCGTCGGAGCCTGGCTGATGGGCGAGTTGGAACAACGGGCGGCCGGATCCGGCTGCGTGCGGGTGGAGTTGGACTCCGGCGTGGTCAACCAGGGCGCGCACCGCTTCTACCACGCGCGGCGGATGTCGGTGGTGGCCTTCCACTTCTCGCTGGACCTGCCGGACCACCGCTGAGCCGAGGGGGGTGGAACCCCGTCCCCGGTACCCGCGTCACTAGGATGACCGGGGATATCGGCAGGAACGGGGCGGGGCGTGTTCGGAATCATCAGGCCGTGTCGGCATCGGCTGTCGGAGCGGCTGCACGCCTCCTGGATGGCGCACCTGTGCGGCCTGTGCCTCGCGTTGCGCGACGACCACGGGCAGTTGGCGCGGACGGCGACGAACTACGACGGGCTGGTGATCTCCGTCCTGGTCGAGGCCCAGTCCCCGCGGGAAGCCGAGCGGCGCACCGCCGGGCCGTGCCCGCTGCGCGGCATGCGCAGCGCGTCAGTGGCGCGGGGCGAGGGCGCCAGGTTGGCGGCGGCCGTGTCGTTGGCGCTCGCGTCGGTGAAGGTCCGCGACCACGTCCAGGACGGTGACGGCGTCTTCGCCCGCCGCCCGATCGCCGCCGGCGCCCGCCGCGTCACCCGGCGCTGGGACCGCCAGAGCGCCGGCACCGCCGCCGCCGTCGGCTTCGACACCGCCGTGTTGTTGGCCGCCGCCGAACGCCAGCAGGCCGCCGAAACCGCCGTCACCGCCGGCGGGCCCCTCCTCCTGGCCACCGCACCGACCGAAGAGGCCACCGCCGCCGCCTTCGCCCACACCGCCGCCCTCGCCGGCCGCCCGGGCAACGCCGCCGCGCTCGCCGAAGCCGGACGACTCTTCGGACGGCTCGCCCACCTCCTCGACGCCGCCGAAGACCGCCAGGACGACGAGGCCCGCGGACTGTGGAACCCGCTCACCGTCACCGGCACCCCCCGGGCCGAAGCCGAACGACTCTGCCGCGACGCCGTCCACGGCATCCGACTCGCGCTCAAGGAGGTGGAGTTCACCGATCGCGCCCTGGCGCACCTGCTCCTCGCGCACGAGACCGGCGAGGCGGTGGACCGGGTCTTCGGACGGCGCGGCCACCAGCCGTCCTGCGCCAACGCGAGCGCGCACGGCTCCCCGCACCGCACCGACCCCGGGGCCCCGTCGGCGCCGGAGCGCTTCGACGACCCGGGGCGGCCGAAGCGTCCGCGTTCGCTGATCCCGGGCTGCGCGGTGTGGATGGCGATGGCCTGCACCTGCCAGTTGCTGTGCTGCGCCCATGACGACCCGTTCAGCCGCGAGCGGCGCGAGGGCTTCTGCCAGCGCCACGACTGCGACTGCGGCGACGGGTGCGACGGCTGCGGCAACTGCTGTGACTGCTGCGGCGACGACGGGTGCTGCAGCAGCTGCGGCTGCGACGGGTGCGACTGCGGCTGCGACTGCTGAACCCGCACCGGATCGGCCCCCCCGGGGCGGGAAGCGAAACGGCGGTTCGCGCAGGAAGCGTTCTCCGATGATCCTCGGATCACGAGAATGCCCGAGGATCACACCCGAAGACCACGACGGAACGGGTGGGCGGGGACAACGCCCGCCTCGGCTCCCGCGCCGGACCGGACGGAACCGAACGGAGGGACAGATCGAGTGACGGAACGTCAGGAGTTCACCAGGGCAGTCGAGTTGGACGACTGGGGCGGCTGGCCGGCGCTCCAGGAGCTCGGCGAGTCGGAGGACCCGTTCGAGGTCGCGGCGGTCGGGGGCATCTGGCGGCCGAAGGACCGGCACTTCGGGGTGCTGCTGGACGGCCGGGTGGTCGCGCACTCCGGGTCCGTGGTGGCGCCGGTGGAGGTCGGCGGGCGGCGTTTCGAGGTGGCCGGGATCGGCGGGGTGCTGGTCTCGCCGCGCCGGCGCGGCCACGGGCTGGCGCGGGCCGTCGTCACGGCGGCGCTGGACGCGGCACGGGCCGACGGGCTGGAGTTGGCGATGCTGTTCTGCCTGCCGGACCGGGCCCCGCTGTACGCGCGCCTGGGGTGGACGGCGCTGCCCGGCCCGGTGACGGCCGAGCAGCCGACGGGGCCGGAGGCGGTCCGGCTCGGGGCGATGTGGACCGGGCTGGTGCCGGGGGCGGTCTGGCCGGAGGGCGGGGAGGTCCGGCTGCACTCGCTGCCGTTCTGAGCGGGGCCGGCGCGCCCCGGGCGCTGTCGCCGGGGCGTCCTGTCGGCGCGCGGCTGACGGGGGGACAGCTCGGAACCGTTGCAGGGCTGTTGCGCCGTGAGTGAGCCGGATCACAGCCGCCGGAGGCGGTTCGTGGTCGACTCTCCGGATGGTTCTGATGCGGGCGGTTCGGGCGGGTGTGGGCGTCGTGGTGGCGGCGGGGGCGGTTGTGGGCTGCGGGTCGGTCGCGGCGGGGCCCGGGGCGGGGACGGCGGCGGCCTCGGGGAGCGCCGGGCCCTGCGGGGCGGCTCCGACGGCGGCGCCGGAGGGCTGGTCGCGGGACGGGGTGCGGATCCTGTCCGTGAGCGCGGAGTGCCTGGAGTACGAGGTGACCAACCGGGGGGCCGAGCCGGTCGACGTGTCGGTGTCGTTCGGCTGGTCGGGCAGCGGGGCCAGGCCGTCGTTCGACCCCGGGGCGACGCAGTCGGCGGTGGCGCCCGGGGCGTCCGTGCGGGGCCGGATCTCCCGGCAGGAGGGCGGCGGGATGCCCTCCTTCCCGCCGCTCTCGGCCTCGCCGACGCCCTCGGGACGGGTCGGGCCGGCTCCGGGGGTGAAGGTCGTGAAGGTGCGCAGCGTGCCGACGGCCGAGGCGCCGTCGACGGGCGGGGCGTGTCCGGCGTCGGGGGTGCGGGTCTACGCGGACCAGGGGGACGCGGCGATGGGGCTGCGGGCGGTGGGGCTGCACCTGGAGAACTGCGGGACGCGGGACGTGGTGCTGGACGGGTTCCCGCAGGTGCAGGTGCTGGACGAGGCGCACGCCCCGGTGCCGTCGGTGCGGGTGCTGGAGGGCGGTTCGGCGATCTCGACCGGGACGAGCACCGAGCGGTCGCCGCGCCGCTTCACCGTCCCGCCGGGTGGGAAGGCGAACGCGGGCCTGGTGTGGCGCAACACCAACGACGCCTCGTCCGACCCGGTGAACGCCCCGTACGTGCGGGTGCGGGCGGTGCCGGACGCGGCGCCGGTGATGGTGACGCCGGAGCTGGACCTGGGCACGACGGGGCAGCTCGGCGTCGGGGCCTGGGCACCGGAGGGGTCCTGACGCCCGGGCCCCGCGGGCGCGTCAGCCGACGTGGACGCGGGGGCGGCGGCCCCGGTCGGGTTCGGCCTCGCGGAGCACCTCGCGGGTGACGGGGGCGACTTCGCCCTGCCCGAACAGGAAGAAGCGCAGGAACTGGGCGAACGGGCTGCCCTCGGTCCACTCGAAGTAGATGTGCGGGAGTTCGCCGGTGGTGTCGCGCACGTGCAGCAGTATCGCGGCGAGCGCGTTGGGGATGCTGGAGTGCTCCAGGGTGAGGACCCGGTAGCGGCCGTGCAGGACTTCGCCGCGCACGTGCAGTTCGGCCTCGAAGTCCGACGGGTCGAGGACGGTGACCTCGACGAAGACCAGGTCGTCCTCGGCGGGGATGTCGTTGTCGGCGCGGATCTGGTGCACCTTGTCGCGGTACTCGGCGAGGTCGCGCCCGGCCGGTTCGTTGGCGATGAAGCGGATCGTGCGGTGCGCGGTGTCACGCACGAAGCGCTCCGCGACCTCGTCCAACCGCACGTCGGTGACCCGGAGTTCGAAGGCGCGGGCGAGCCGGGAGGCGAGCGAGACCAGCACGATCGCGGCGATGAAGCAGGCGCCGATCTTCACGCCGTCGGGGCGTTCGGCGATGTTGATCGCGGTGGTGTAGAGGAAGACCGCGGCGATCACCGCGAAGCCGACGGTCCAGCCGCGCTGGCGGGCGGCGCGGGCGGCGATGGTGACGGCGATCGCGGCGGAGGTGATCAGGACCAGGACGCCGGTGGCGTACGCGCCGCCCTGCTTGTCGACGTTCGCGTCGAACAGCCAGGTGATCAGGAAGGCGATGCCGGTGAGCACCAGCACCATCGGGCGCACCGCGCGGGCCCAGTGCGGGGCCATGCCGTAGCGGGGCAGGTAGCGGGGCATCAGGTTGAGCAGGCCGGCCATCGCGGAGGCGCCGGCGAACCACAGGATGGCGATGGTGGAGAGGTCGTAGACGGAGCCGAAGGCGCCGCCCAGGTAGTGGTGGGCGAGGTAGGCGAGGGCGCGGCCGTTGGCCGGGCCGCCGGGCTCGAAGTCCTGGGCGGGGATGAGCAGCGTGGTGATGAAGCTGGTGGTGATCAGGAAGCAGCTCATGATGACGGCGGCGGTGGTGAGCAGCTTGCGGGCGCCGCGGATGCGTCCGGTGGGGCGCTGCTCGGTGTCGTCCGGGTCGCCCTCGATGTGCGGCATGACGGCGACGCCGGTCTCGAAGCCGGACAGGCCGAGGGCGAGCTTGGGGAAGACCACCAGGGCGACGCCGACCATCGCGACCGGGTTTCCGTGCTCCAGGCTGAGCGCGTGCGTCCAGTCGGTGATCAGGGACGGCGCGGTGGCCACGTGCCACAGGCCGACGGCGACCACCACCACGTTCAGCACCAGGTAGACGGCGACCAGGACGACGGCCACGCCGATGGCCTCGCTGAAGCCCTTGAGGAAGACCGCGCCGAGGCCGGCGACCAGCAGCAGCGTGATCAGCACCTGGTGGCCGCCGAGCGCGCCGCTCAGGTGCGGGTTCTCCACCAGGTGGGCGGTGGCGTCGGCGGCGGACAGCGTGATGGTGATCACGAAGTCGGTGGCGGCGAAGCCGAGCAGGGCGAGGACGAACAGCTTGCCCTTCCAGAACGAGAGCAGGCGTTCCAGCATGGCGATCGAGCCCTCGCCGTGCGGGCTCTCCCGGGCGACCCGGCGGTAGACCGGCAGCGCGCCGAACAGGGTGACCAGCACCAGCACGATGGTGGCGACCGGGGAGAGCAGGCCGGCCGCGAGGGCGGCGATGCCGGGCTGGTAGCCGAGGGTGGAGAAGTAGTCCAGGCCGGTCAGGCACATCACCCTCCACCAGCGCTGGCCGTGCTGCTGGTCGGTGGCCTGGGCGTGCGGGCCCGGGTGCTGCTTGGCCATGTCGGCGAGGCCTTCGAGCAGCCAGGCGCGCAGCCGCTGCCGGACCGTTCCGGCGTCCTCGGGGGCGGGGTCGACCACTGTGCCGGCTCCTGTTCAGGGGTGGGGGCCCCGGGCCGCCGGACGCTCCGGCCCGCCGGGCGAACTCCCACGTCAATGTAGGTCACGTCCGCCGCCGTCCGGGGCAGGCTGGAGCGTAGCCCCACCCTTCGGCGCAGCCGACCACCAGACCCGGGGCGTTGACGGGTCCTTGGCGCGGGGTTGGCGTACGGTTTGCCCCCGTGCCGGGATTCGTGCCGGTTCGTCCGGTTCGGGACCATCGGACCCGCGGGCGGGACCGGCCGGCCCTGTCCGCGCGCCGCGCGGCTTCGAGACGCTGCCGGCGGCGCGACCGCCCACGGGGGGCCGGTCGCGCCGCCGAGGAGAGGAATCCGCGCGTGCCCCACCCGCGCCGCCCGTCCGTGCGCCTGCTGACCCGCCGCCGGCTCGACCGACGTCAGGACGCGCACCACCGGCGGGGCCGGGGTGCGCGGTGCAACCCGCTCCGCCGCGGGGTGGACCGTGCCCGGCGGCGGGCGGTCGCCCTGGCGTGCTGTGCGCTCGGCGCGGCCGTGGCGGCCGGTGCGGCGGCCTGGCTGTTCCCGGCCCGGCTGCTGCCGGTGGAGCTGGCGCCCGCCCCGTACGGGGTGGCGGGCCGGGCGCTGTCGGGGGTGCTGGTGTTCGGGGCGGTGGCGGGCGGCGCGGCGGTCGGGCTGCGCCGGCGGCTGCGGGGGCTGGAGCGGCGGGCGGCGGACTCCTGGGAGCGCGGCTGGCGGCGGGTGGAGCCGCTCTGGTCGGGGCGGGCGCTGCCCTGGTCGGACGGGAGCGGGGACGGGAACGACGGCGGGGGCGGGGGCGGCTGAGCGGACGGCGCCGGGCGGTTCGAGCACGTTCGGGCGGAGGGTGTCAAGGGCCGGTCGGGAGCGTGTCCGGGGCCGGGTCGGGGGCGGGTGGCCCTGTCGGCGGGCGGGCGGGGTTTGACAGACTGCCCCGGGTAGGGGGTCCGCGAGGAGGAGTTGCTGCGATGTCCGAGGGTTCGGCGCCGATCAGGGTGTTCCTGCTGGACGACCACGAGGTGGTCCGTCGCGGGGTGCACGACCTGCTGGATTCCGAACCGGACCTCCAGGTCGTCGGCGAGGCCGGGACGGTCGAGCAGGCGCTGGCCCGGGTGCCGGCGCTGCGCCCGGACGTCGCGGTGCTGGACATGCGGCTGCCGGACGGCGACGGCGTGACCGTCTGCCGCGAACTGCGCTCGCGCATGCCCGACCTCGCCTGCCTGATGCTCACCTCCTTCGACGACGAGGAGGCGCTGCTCGACTCGGTCATGGCGGGCGCGGCGGGCTACGTGCTCAAGCAGATCAGCGGCACCGACCTGGTCACCGCGGTCCGCACGGTCGCCGCCGGAAGACGGTGAAGAACCACATCTCCCGGCTGCTCGCCAAGCTCGGCGTGGAGCGCCGGGTGCAGGCCGCCGTCATCGCCACCCAGACCCTGGCCGCCCAGACCCCGACCGCCCGGGCCGGCGGCGCCGAGCGGGGGCGGTGACCCCGCCGGGTGTCCTTGCCGCTGACTAGGGTTCCCCCAGGTGGTCGGCCGGTTCGTGGCCGGTCGGTTCGGGTCTGGAGGGGCGAGTGCGGCGCTGGGAGCTGGTCGGCGGCGGTTCGGCGAAGTTCTGGGAGGCCGGGGCCGACGGCGCCTCGGTGCGGGTGCGGTACGGGCGGATCGGCACCGAAGGGCGGCTCCAGGTCAAGGAGTTGGCCGATGCGGCGGCGGCCGGGGCGCACCTGGCGAAGCTGGTCGCGGAGAAGGAGCGCAAGGGGTACCTGGCGGTGGGCGAAGGCGCTCCCGCGGCTGTCGCACCCGTCGGGACCGCGCCCGTCGCGGACGTACCCGCTGTGGACGTGCCCGCTGTGGACGTGCCTGCTGTGGACGTACCGGCCGCGGCCGCGTCCGTCGCGCCTCCCGCGCTCCCGGACGAGGACGTGTTCGTGCTGCCCGAGGTCTGGCGTCCGCTGGTGCTGCCGCGCCGCCGTGGCGGGGTGCCGGTGCCGCTGCCCGGGGCGTGGCCGGTGGTGGACGCGGCGGAGGTGGCCGCGCTGGAGGCCCGGCGGGTGGCCGAGCGGCGCGAGGCGATCGAGCAGGTGCTGACCGCCCCGGAGTCCGAACCGGGGCCGGTGGCCGCCGTCCGGGCGTACCTGGGCGGGGCACCGGACGCGGCGGGCCTGGCGGCCGTCAGCGCGATGATCCGGCAGCCGGGCGAACGGGACTGGCTGGAGCGGGAGTTCGAGGGCTGGCGGGCGCGCTTCGGCCTGGGCACCGCGGTGCGGGCCGCGCTGGCCTCCATGGAGGTGAACACCGAGTGGGTGCAGCCGGACCGGTGGCGCGCCAGGCTGGTCGCACTCGATCTGGAAGGGGCGGGCTACCACTCTGTGGCGCACCAGTTCCGGCTGCTGGCGGTCGCCCGGCGGGCCCTGGCCGCCGCGGACGGGGCCGAATACGCGTCCGTGCTGGAGGAGTTGGCCCAGCTGCGAGCCACCACGCCGCTGCGTCGGGCGGTGACCGCGTACCTGGTGCCGGAGCGGCCGGACTGGGTGGACGAGTGCCTGGCCGAGGCGTCGGTGTACGGGCCGAGGAGCGCCCAGGTGCTGCGCACGCTGCTGCTGTCCGCGCTCGGCAGCGCGGAGCAGGTGGAGCGGTTCGGGCCGACGGACATCAGGTCGTACCTGCACTGGGACCACCAGGTGGTGGCCACCCTCGCCGACGGGGTGGGGCCGGCCGCCGGACGGCTGGTGGCGGGTGCGCTGGACTGGCAGACGGTGGGCGAGGCGATGCGCCGGTACGCCGATTACCTGGCCGAGTTCCCGACCGACGAGGCGATGGCCGGGCTGGTCGGCCGGGTCACCGACAAGCACGTCCGTCCGGCGCTGCTGGTGGCGGCGGAGCGCTACCCGGTGCGGGCGGTGCGCGTCCTGTCGGAGGCCGCGCGGCGACCGGGGGCCGACGCCCGTGCGGCCCGGCAGTTCCTCAACGGGCAGGTGGCGGGGTTGCGTTCGCGGCTGCCCGAACTCCTCCCCCGACTGGACGAGGAGACCGCGGCGTTCGTGCTCTCCCTGGACGGCGCGCGGGAGCCGCTGCCCGAGGCCGGGCCCGAACTGCTGCCCGCGCTGCTGGTCGACCCGCCGTGGGAGCGGGCGCGCAGCGCCCGCGAGCCCAGGACGCTGACCGGCGCCACCGCCGACGACGGCCCGGAACTTCACTGGCTGGAAGGTGAGTTGGAGCGTTTCGCGGACGACTCCGCCCGCCGCTGGGAGTTCCCGGCGGACATCGACTGGGTCGCGGTGGCGAACCGGGCCCGGTCGGAGCCCTCGGTCTGGCAGCGCTGCCGGGTCCTGGCGCAGGGGCCGGCCGAGGTGGTGGCCCCGCTCCTGGAGTCCTGGCACCCCCAGGCGCTGGTGGACGGCGACGAGTCACTGCTGCGGCCGGTGCTGGCGAAGTACGGCACGGCCGCGCTGCGGCTGCTGCACGGCCCGGCGCTGGCCCGCCCGGCGCAGACCGCGCCCGTGCTGCTGCCGGTGCGGGACGCGACCGTGGCGGGCGTGATGGCGGATGCCCTGCTGCGGCTCAAGTCCGTTCAGCCGGTGGCCCGTTCGTGGTTCGCCCGGCACGGGGTGGCAGGCGCGCTGCTGCTGGTGCCGGCGGCGGTCGGCAAGGCCGGGCGGGCCCGGTCGGCGGCGGAGAACGCGCTGCGGCTGGTCGCGGCGGAGCAGGGTGCGCGGGCGCTGCTCGCAGCGGTGGCCGAGCGCCACGGCGACGAGGTCGCCGGGGCGGTCGCGGACGTGCTCGGCGCGGACCCGCTGGAGGCCGCGCTGCCGCCGAAGCTGCCCGCGTTCCCGGCCTGGCTGCGGGTCGGGGCGCTGCCGCAGGTGCTGCTGGCGGACGGGGGCGGCGCGCTGCCCCAGCCGGCCGTGCGCAACCTGGTGACGATGCTCCAGGTGGGCAAGGTGCACGAGCCGTACCCGGGCCTGGCGGCGGTCGCGCCGGCGCTGCGGGCCGACACGCTGACGGCGTTCGCCTGGGCGGTGTTCGAGGAGTGGTGGCAGGCCGGGATGCCCTCGCCGGACGGCTGGGCCCTGCACGCGCTCGGCGTGCTCGGCGACGACGGCACCGCCCGCCGGCTGGCCCCGATGGTGCGCGAGTGGCCGGGCCAGAGCGCCCACCAGCGGGCGGTGGAGGGCCTGGAGGTGCTGGCCGCGATCGGCACCGACACCGCCCTGGTGCAGTTGCACGGCATCGCCCAGCGGGTGAAGTTCAAGGCGCTGAAGGCCCGGGCCCAGGAGAAGATCGCCGAGATCGCCGGGACGCTGGGCCTGACGGCCGAGCAGTTGGCCGACCGCCTGGTGCCCGACCTGGGCCTGGACGCCGACGGCAGCACCGTCGTCGACTACGGCTCCCGGACGTTCACCGTCGGCTTCGACGAGCAACTGCGCCCGTACGTGCGGGATCAGGACGGCAAGCGGCGCAAGGACCTGCCCGCGCCCGGCGCCAAGGACGACCCGGAGCTGGCCCCGGCCGAACGCAAGCGGTTCGCCGCGCTGAAGAAGGACGTCCGCGCCCTGGCGGCCGACCGGATCACCCGCCTGGAGACCGCCATGGTCACCGAACGGACTTGGAGCGCGGGCGAGTTCACCGAGCTGCTGCTCGGCCACCCGCTGCTGGTCCACCTGGTGCGCCGGCTGGTCTGGACGGCCGACGGCACCGCCTTCCGGGTCGCCGAGGACAACACCCTCGCCGACCTCGACGACAAGGCGTACGCCCTGCCCGGGGACGCCACCGTCCGGCTGCCCCATCCGCTGCGCCTGGGCGCGGACCTGGCGGCCTGGGCGGAGCTGTTCGCGGACTACGAGATCGTCCAGCCGTTCCCGCAACTGAGCCGCCCGGTGGCCGCGTTCACCGAGGAGGAGGCCGGCGGGCACCGGCTGCGCCGGTTCGAGGGGCACACCGTCCCGGTCGGGCGGCTGCTCGGGATGACCGGGCGGGGCTGGCTTCGCGGCCAGCCGCAGGACGCGGGCGTGGAGCGCTGGTTCCACAAGCCGCTGCCGGACGGCCGACACCTGGTGCTCGCGCTCGACCCGGGCATCGCGGTGGGCATGGTCAACGAGTTCGGCGAGCAGACCTTCACCACGGTGTGGCTGGACGACGCGCCGGGCGACTACTGGCCGAACCGCCGCCGGAGCCGCGGGCCGCTGGCCGACCTGGACGCCGTCACCGCCTCCGAACTGCTGAGGGAACTCCAGGAGTTGACCGCGCACTGAACCGCGCACCGAACCGCGCGGGGGCGGGCCGCCGGTCGGCGGCCCGCCCCGCGGGCCGGTCTCAGGGCACCAGCGGCCCGGCCAGCACGCCCAGGCCCGCAGCGCGGTCCCCCGTCCAGGTCAGCGCCTCGGTCTCGCGCGGCTTGCGGCCCCACAGCACCAGCAGCAGGTCCTCGGCGGTGCCGGAGACCTCCGCGACCGGTTCGCCGGGCCCGTACGTCCAGGAACGGCCGCAGTCGGTGGCGGTGAGCCGGACGGCCCGCTCGGGGGCGGTGGCCGCGCCCCGGGCTATCATGCGGGCCGCCATGGTGTCGAAGACCTCGGCGACGCCGTCGGCGGCGAGTTCCGCGTCGATCGGCTTCGCCGCACCGAGCGCGTGGCCGGCGTCCCAGCGGTGCACCAGCGTCTCCTGGGTGCGGCGGCGGCGCCAGAAGCCGACCGTGTGCGGCGGGGCGATCGTCCACGCCTCGGTGGCGGGGTCGACCGACAGGGCCTCCACCAGCGCGTCCGCCGTCTCGGCGTACCAGGCCCTGATCGCGGCCGGGTCGCCGGGCGCGGCGCTCTCGTCGTACCTGTCGCCGCGCCCCTCCCGGACCGCCGAGACGACCCACAGGTTGCCCGCGCCCATGTGCCCGGCCAGGTCCGCCAGCGTCCAGTCGCCGCAGTGCTCGACCGGGGCCGTCAGGTCGCCGTCCAGCAGTGCGCCGAACTCGTCGAGTTCGCGCCTGAGTTCCACCAAGTAATCCGTGTAGTCCACCGCGCCAAGATACCTCCCCGGGCGGCGTTGTCCCCGGGCCTGGCTAAGGTCGGGCCCGGCCGGTACCGGCCGTTCGAGGATGCGGAGGAACGAGTGCGACACGGGGGACGATTCGACGGAACCGGCGGGCCGGGCGGGCTCGACGGACCGGGCGGGCTCGACGGGCCCGCCGAGCTGCCGGACGAGGACGCCTTCGTCCTGCCGGAGGCCTGGCGCCCGCTGGTGGCGCCGCTCCGCCGGGGCGGGGTGCCCGTACCGGCGGCGGCGGACCGGCCCGCGGTGGATCCGGAGGAGGCGTACCAGCGGGAGGTGCGGGCGGTGGACGAGCGGGCGGAGGGCATCGAACGGGTGCTGGCCGACGAGCTGTCCGACCCCGGGGCGGTGGCCGCCGCCTGCACGTACCTGAACGGGGAGGGGTGGGACGCGCTCGGGGCGGCGCTGACCGCCCGGATGCTCCGGCGGTCGGCGGAACCGGACTGCCTGCGGCGGGAGTTCGAGGACCGGGTGGCCTGGGCCGGACTGTCGTTCCAGGTCCGGGCCGTCCTGGCCGGCTTCGAGGCGGACCTCGCCTGGAACGGCGACCACCACCGGCTGGCCGTCCTGGACCTGGAGAGCGACGACTACTTCGACCTGAGCGCCCAGTACGGTCTGCTGGCGCTCGCCCGGCAGGCCCTGGCCGAGGCGCCCGAGGACGAATACGCCTGCCTCGTCGATGAGTTGGCGCAGCTGCGGACCACGCCGGTGCTGCGCGCGGCCGTCGCGCAGCTGGTGCCGGAGCGGGTCGACTGGGTGGACGAGTGCCTGGCCGAACTGCCCGCCGACCACAGCCGGACGGCCCGCGTGCTGCGCACGCTGCTGCTGCCCGCGCTCGGCAGCGCCGAGCAGGTGGCGCGGTTCGGGCCCGGGAACGACGGTTCGCTGCACCACTGGTCGCCCGGGCTGGTGGCCACCCTCGCTGACCGGGCCGGTCCGGCGGCGGCGCCGCTGCTGGCGGGCGTGCTGAACCGGTACGCCTACGGCGAGCGGGAGCGCGAATTCGCCGAGATGCTGGCCGAGTTCCCGACCGACGAGGCGATGGCCGGACTGGTCGGGCTGCTCGGCCGGCCGTACGTCCGCGGCATCCTGCTGGCCGCGGCGCAGCGCTTCCCCGTGCGAGCGGCGCGCGTGCTGTCGGCGGCCGCGCGGGTCGGCGGCGAGAAGGGGGCGGCGCCCCGGGAGCTGCTCAACCAGCACGCCGCGCTGTGGCGTTCGCGGCTGCCGGAGATCCTGGACCGGTTGGACGCGCAGAGCGCGGCGTACGTCCGCTCGCTGGAGGGCGCGCGGGAGCTGCTGCCCGAGGCGCCGCCGCGGGCACTGCCCGCGCTGCTGGCCGACCCGCCGTGGGAACTCCCTCGCACCGCCCGCAAGCCGGTGGCGCTGACCGGCCTCACCGCCGACCGGACTCCCCGACTGGTCTGGCGGGAAGGCGAGTCGGAGTCGTTCGCGGCCGATGACGACCCGTACTGGCGGTACCCGGCGGACACCGACTGGACGAAGGCCGCCGAACAGCTGCCGCCCGAACGCTTCGACTGGCAGGCGGCCCGGCTGCTGGCCTGGGGTCCGGCCGAGCTGGTGACGGGCCTGCTGGAGAGCTGGCAGCCGCCGGAGTACCTGAGCGGCGGCGCCCACCTGAGGCAGGTGCTGGGCAAGTACGGGACGGCGGCGCTGCGGCTGCTGCACCTCGCCGCCCGGGACAGGCCGGCGGACGTCGCCCCGGTCCTGCTGCCGGTGCTGGACGCGCGGACGGCGGCCCTGATGGCGCGCGCCCTGCTGCGGTTGAAGCCCGTCCAGCCGGTGGCCCGGTCGTGGTTCGCCCGGCACGGGGTGGCGGGCGCGCTGCTGCTCGTCCCGGACGCGGTCGGCAAGGCCGGTCCGGAGCGGCGGGCCGGGGAGCACGCGCTGCGCCGGGTCGCGGCCCGCGAGGGGGCGGAGGTGCTGCTCGCGACGGTGGCCGAGCGCTACGGCGAGCGGGCCGGGGCGGCGGTCGCGGACGTGCTCGGCACCGGCGGCCTGGTGCGCGCGCTGCCCGCCCGGATGCCGGAACCACCGGCGTGGCTGCGGCCGGAGGTGCTGCCGCAGGTGCTGCTGGCGGACGGCGGCGGCGCGCTGCCGCCGGCGGCGGTGCGCAACCTGCTGGCCATGCTGCAGCTGGGCAAGCCGCGCGAGCCCTACCCGGGCCTGCCGCTGGTCGTGCGGGCGCTGCGGGCCGACACGGCGGCCGCGTTCGCCTGGGCGGTGTTCGAGGAGTGGCGGCACGCGGGGACACCGCCCAGGGACAGTTGGGCGCTGCACGCGCTCGGCGAGCTCGGCGACGACGGCACCGCCCGCCGGCTGCCCCCGGTGCTGCCCCGGCTCTCCCACCAGCGCGCGGTGGACGGCCTGGACGCGCTGGTGTCCATCGGCAGCGTCGACGCCCTGGCCCAGTTGCACGGCGTCGCCCGGACCGCGGGATCCGAGGCGCTCCGGATCCGGGCGTGGGAGCGGGTCGACGCGATCGCCGAGTCGATGGGCCTGACGTCCGAGCAGCTCGCCGACCGCCTGGTGCCCGACCTGGGCCTGGACGCCGACGGCACCGCCGTCGTCGACTACGGCGCACGGACGTTCACCGTCGGCTTCGACGAGCAGCTGCGGCCGTACGTGCTGGACGCGGCGGGCAAGCGGCGCGCGAACCTGCCCCCGGCCGCGGCCAAGGACGACCCGGAGCTGGCGGCCGCCGGGCGCAGGCGGTTCACCGCGTTGAAGAAGGACGTCCGGGTCTTCGCCGCCGAGCGGACCGCCCGGCTGGAGGCCGCGATGGTCGCCGAACGGTCCTGGAGCGCGGCCGAGTTCACCGAGCTGCTGGCCGGTCACCCGCTGCTCGGCCCGCTGGCCCGCCGACTGCTCTGGACGGCCGACGGCACCGCGTTCCGGATCGCCGAGGACCGCAGCCACGCCGACGTCCACGACGCGCCGTTCGCGCTGCCCGGGGGCGCCGCCGTCCGACTGGCCCACCCGCTGCACCTGGGTGCGGACCTGGCGGTCTGGACGGAACTGTTCGCGGACTACGAGATCATCCAACCGTTCCCGCAACTCGCCCGCCGGGTGTGCGCGTTGACGGAGCAGGAGGCGGCCGGGAACCGGTTGCGCCGGTTCGAGGAGCGCACCGTCTCCGTCTGGCGGCTGCTCGCGCTGGCCCGGCGCGACTGGCAGCACGACGACCCGGGGTTCAGCCGTGGCGGCGTGGCGGGCTGGTTCTCCAAGCCGCTACCGGACGGCCGTCACCTGGTGCTGGAACTCGACCCCGGCGTCCAGGTGCACTCCCCCGCCGAGGCGGTCGAGCAGCGGCTCACCGCGGTGTGGCTCGACACCTGCCCCGGCCCCCGTTCCTCGGTGGAGGAGCCGGACGGCGAACGGTTCGGCACGCTGACCCCCGTCGTCGCCTCCGAACTCCTGGCCGACCTGGAGGAGTTGACGTCCCACTGACCGCACTGACCACACTGGTCACGCTGGTCGCGCGGCCGGAGACGGCGGGCACCGGGCA
This sequence comes from Kitasatospora phosalacinea, assembly GCF_000716545.1. Taxonomy (GTDB): domain Bacteria; phylum Actinomycetota; class Actinomycetes; order Streptomycetales; family Streptomycetaceae; genus Kitasatospora; species Kitasatospora phosalacinea. Next base: position 28,877 of record NZ_JNWZ01000044.1, on the reverse strand, counting down.
CCCCGCCGTGCTCCGGGAGCCGGCCCGGCCGCGGACGCCCGCCGCGCCGGGCGGTCGGTTCCGGCCGCCCCGGCCGCGCGGCTCCGGCGGCCTGCCGGGGCGGGGCGCGGCGGGTGGGGCGGCCGGTGGGGGCGCCGGGGCGGGACGGGGTGGCGGGCTCCGTGGGGCGGGTGCGGGATCGGCCGGGATCCGCCGGGTCCGGACCCGCCGGGGGGCTGGGCGGCCGGGGTCCGGCGCTCCTACCATGTGAGTCGCCGCCGGGCCCGGACCCGGGGCAGCGGCCGCCCGCGGCCGGGCGCCGTTGCAGCCGGCGTCGATCGGACCGCACCGGGCGCCTCGGGTTCCAGTGACCGCGCCCGGGTTCCACCGCGCACCGCGGCGTCCTCGCGGTGACGTCGGGCTCCCCGCTCCGAACCGTTCGACCCGCCCGGCCCCGGACCCGGCACGCACCGGGCCCGGCACCCGTCAGCACGGCACGCACCGGCACGGCACGCACCGGCACGGCGGACAGCCGGCCCGGCGCGGGCCCGGTGCGGGTGCGGCCGGGCGGGAGTTCCCAGCGCACGCCCAGCACCCAGTCGGCACCCGTCCTCACCACCCTGGGGGTCACGCCCATGCCCGTCCGCTCCGCCGCGCCCCCGCGCGGCTCCTTCCGTCTCGTCCCGCTCGTCCTGGCCCTGCTGGCCGCCCTGCTGGCGGTGGCCGTCCCGGCGGCCGCCCCGGCGCACGCCGCGGTGCCCGACCGGTGGGGCTTCGCCTACCTGGACAACCCGACACCGCCGCCGGGCTACGCCCCCGATCCCTCGCGCCAGTGGGGCAGTTGGGCCTCCCCGGCGTCCAACCCGGTCAAGGTCGACCAGACCGGCGCGGGCACGTACACGGTGCACTTCCCGCTGATCGGCGGCGGCTCGGGCGGGGTCGCGCACGTCACCGCCGTCAACCGCACCGGCACCTGGTGCCAGGTTCAGGGCTGGGGTGCCGTCGGCACCGGGCTGGACGTCAAGGTGGCCTGCTACAACCCGGCCGGGGCGCCCGCGAGTTCGCCGTTCACGGTGCTGTTCAGCAGCAGCACCGGCACGCCCCCGCCGCCCGGCGGCGACTACGGCTACCTGTACTCGCTGCCCTCCGGCGCGCTGCTCTCGCAGTACAACTCCGCCGGCGGGGCGAACCTGTCCAGCCACGGTTCGACCGGCCTGTGGAAGGCCTGGCTGCCCGGCCTGGGCTCCTCGGTCGAGGTCGGCGACGTGCAGGTCACGGCGGTCGACGCGGTGCAGGGCGCCCGCTGCAAGGTCGCGGGCTGGTACCCGTCGAGCACCGGGCAGACCTTCCTGGTGGCCTGCTTCGACGCGGCCAACGCGCCGTACGACACCGCCTGGACGCTCAGCTACTCGGTGAAGCGGGCCGTGCACGGGCCCGCGTACCCGCCGAAGTCCTTCGGGTACCTCTGGTACAACGGCGCGGTGCCGGCCGGGACGAACTTCAACTCGGCGGGCGGCACCAACACGCTGAGCGTCGGCGTCCCGTCCGCGGTGCTGATGCCGGGCGTGGCCGTCCCGTCCGACCACGCGCAGGTCACCGCGTACGGCAACGGCCCCGGCTGGTGCCAGCTGGCGCTGCCCTGGACGCGCAGCTCGGGCACGGTGAAACTCGCCCCGCTGTGCTTCAACCCCGGCGGCTCGCCGGTGTCGGCGCCGTTCCTGCTGGCGTACACCTCGGCGTTCTGACGCACCGTCACCATCCGCCCCGACCCTGCCGGTTCCGGCGGTGTCGGGGCACCTGGCTAGGGTGGGGCGGTGATCGTCCATCGGGGTGCGGGAGGCGCGGTGCGGCAGGGGGAACCGGTCGGCGGGGGGTCGGAGGAGGACGCGTTCGCGTGGCCGGCGGCCTGGCACTCGCTGGTGCTGCCGCGGCGCGGCGGCGGCGCGTCCTCGCCGGCGGCGTGGCCGGGCCCGGCGGCGGTGGCCGCCGAGGACGCGCTGATCGACGGGCACCGGGACTGGTTCGACCGGGTCTGCGCGGCCGGCGACTCGGCCCCGGAGCTGGTCCGGGCCGCCCGGGCGTACCTGGGCGGCGCTCCGGACGCGCTGGGCGCGGCCGCCGTCGCCGCGATGCTGCCCCCGCTGTACGAGGAGGGCGCCGCGGGCGGGGCGGTGCTGGTGGACGCCTGGACGGCACGGCACGGCCTGGCGTTCGCCGCCCGCGCCGCCGTCGCGACGCTGGAGGTCGACTTCTGGCGCTCCGCGCCCGGCTACGCCGCCCCGTGCCTGATGGCGGCCAACTCCGGCTCGCACGGCTACGGCGCCGAACAGGCCAAGGCGCTGTGCCGGGCCCGGCACCTGCTGTCGGTCGCCGACGAACCCGCCCACCTGGAGGCCCTGGCGGCGGTCGGGGCGGAGCGGTCGGGCGGGTTCCTGCGGCGGGTGGGCGGCGCGTACCTGTTCCCGACGGCGCCCGGCTGGGTGGACGCCTGGATCGACGAACTGCCGCGCTGGCAGAGCGGGCCGCTGCGGTCGCTGCTGGTGGCCTCGCTGGGCAGCCGGGCGCAGGTCGAGCGGCTGGTGCCCGTCCTGGATTCGTACCAGTGGTCGGCGGAGTCGGCGGCGACCGCCGCGGACGGTCTCGGGACGGACGCGGTGCCGCTGCTGGCCGGGGCGCTGCGCCGGCTCGACAGCGGTGAGGCGGCGCACCGGCTGGCCGAGCTGATCCTGGAGTTCCCCGGCGACGAGGCGTTCGGGGCGCTGCTGGGGCGGGTGGACGACAGGTCGGTGGCGCCGGTGCTGTGGCGGGCGGCGGAGCGCTACCCGGTGCGGGCGCTGCGCCTGTTGGCGGCGGCCGCCCGGGACGACGGGGTCACCGCGCGCCACCTGCTGGACCGCCTCCTGCGCTCGTTCGCCGGCAAGTCGGAGGAGGTGCTGTCCCGGCTCGACCCGGCGACGGCCGCCTTCGTGCGCGCGCTGCCCGCCGCGGGCCCGGCCGCCCCGGAGGCCGGGGAGCGGGAGTGGCCCGCCGTGCTGGCGTCCCCGCCGTGGGAGCGGCCCCGCCCGACCGGGCGGCCGGTGGTGCTGGAGCTGCCCGCCGACGAGTCGTCCGCGCTGTGCTGGCAGGAGGGCGAGCGGGAGTCCTGGACGGCGGAGGCGCGCGAGTCCCACGACTGGCGGGTCCACCCCGAGGACACCGACTGGGCCGTGTTCGCGCCGGAGGCGTTCCGGACCGCCCGGAGCTTCGTGACGGCCTGCCGGCTGCTGTGGCAGGCCCCGGTGGAGGTGATGTCCCCGCTGCTGCCGGAGTGGCGGCCGCCGGAGCTGTACCACGGGCTGGACGTGCTGCGCCCGGTCGTCGCCAAGTACGGCCCGGCGGCCGTGCCGGTGGCGCTGCACACCGCCCGGATGCGGCCCGCGCAGCTGGCGCCGCTGCTGCTGCCGGTGCTGGACGTGGCGGCGGCCCGGCTGATGGCGCAGGGCCTGTCCACCCGCAAGTCCGTCCGTGCCACGGCCCGTTCGTGGTTCGCCCGGCACGGGGTGGCGGGCGCGCTGCTGCTCGTCCCGGACGCGGTCGGCAAGGCGGGCCCGGCCCGGACGGCGGCCGGGCAGGCGCTGCGGCTGGCCGCCGGGCGGCACGGGGCCGGGGCGGTGACGGCGGCGGCCGCCGGGCGGTACGGGGAGCGGGCGGCGGAGGCCGTCGCGGCGGTGCTGGCCGTCGATCCGCTGGTGGAGGCGCTGCCCGCGCGGCTGCCGCGGCCGCCGTCGTGGCCGGCCGTCGAGCTGCTGCCGCCGCTGCCGCTGCGCTCCGGGGCGGTGCTGCCGGAGCCGGCGGTGCGCCGGGTGCTGACCATGATGGCGTTGGCGAAGGCGGGCACCCCGTACCCGGGGCTGGCGCTGGTCGCCGAGGAGTGCGCGCCCGGCGCGTGGGCGGCGTTCTGCTGGGCGGTGTTCGAGGAGTGGCGGCTGGCCGGGATGCCCGCCGAGGAGAGCTGGGCGCTGACCCAGCTCGGCGTTTTCGGCGACGACGGGACGGCGCGCCGGCTGGCCCCGCTGCTGCGGCAGTGGCCGCGCCAGAAGGCCGCCCGGTGGGCGAACGAGGGCCTGGACGTGCTGGCGGCGATCGGCACGGACGTCGCGCTGGGGCAGTTGCACGGCATCGCGCAGCGGGTGCGCCAGCACGCGGTCCGGGTCCGCGCTCAGGAGAAGATCGCCGAGATCGCCCTCGAACTGCGCCTGACACCGGAGCAGTTGGCCGACCGCCTGGTGCCCGACCTCGGGCTGGACGCCGACGGGACCACCCGGCTCGACTACGGCCCGCGCTCGTTCACCGTCGCCCTGGACCCGCAGCTGCGGCCGTACCTGGTGGACGGGTCGGGCAAGCGCCGGACGGCCGTGCCCGCGCCCACCGCGAAGGACGACCCGGAGCTGGCGCCCGCCGCCCGCAAGCGCTACGCCGCGCTGAAGAAGGAGCTGCACGCCGTCGGGGCCGAGCAGATCGCCCGGCTGGAGACCGCCATGGTCGCTCAACGCGCCTGGAGTGCGGCCGAGTTCACGTCGCTGTTGCTGGCGCACCCGCTGCTCGGGCAGCTCACCCGCCGGCTGCTGTGGACGGCCGAGCAGAACAGCGGCCCGGACGCCGACGGCCGCACCGCCTTCCGGGTCGCCGAGGACCGCACCTTCGCCGACGTCCGCGACGAGCCTTTCGCCCTGCCCGCGGACGCGGTCGTCCGGCTCGCCCACCCGGCCCTGCTGGGCGGCGACCTGGCACCCTGGGCGGAGCTGTTCACCGACTACCTGGTCATCCAGCCGTTCCCGCAACTCGGCCGTCCGGTATGCGCGTTGACGCCCGGCGAGCGGGCCGTGGACCGTCTGGAGCGGTTCGAGGGACGCACCGCCGGGGCCGAGGCGCTGCGGGCCCTGGTCCGGCGCGGGAGCGGCTGGGCGATCAGCGACCCGGACCAGGACGGGCTCCGGCGGTTCGTCTACCGGCGCCTGCCGGGCGGCCTGCGGCTGAGCGCCACGCTCGACCCGGGCCTGCACGACGACCCGGGCAGCACGCGGCCCGAACAGGCCGTGCGGGAGGTCTGGCTGGGCACCCGCCCGGGCGAGTACCGCCCGGGCGGCAGCCACCGCCGCTCCTTCGCCGAGCTGGACGCCGTCACCGCCTGCGAACTCCTCGCCGACCTGGGGGAGTTGACTGGCGCCGCCTGACCTCCGCCGCCCGCCGCCGCCGACGCCGACCGTCGCGCCTCCCGCGTACCGGCCGGCCGCTCAGCCCAACGGGAGCGCGTAGACCGGCTCCTGCCCGTAGACCGCGAACCCGGCCTTCCGCAAGGTCGGCCCCGAGGTGCGCGGATTGCCCTTCACCAGGGCCATCCGCGCGCCGTGCGCCACCGCGTAGCGCAGCCGCGCCTCCAGCAGCGCCCGGTACACCCCGCACCCCCGCCGGGCCGGGACGACCACACCGCCGGTCAGCCGGGCCACCCCGTCCACCACCTGCACCCCGCCCGTCCCGGCCGGTTCGCCGTCCACGTAGGCGATCAGCCGCCCGCCCCGGCCCGCCGGGACGTCCCGCGCGCCCCGGGCCGCGACGTCCTCGATCCGCGCGGCGGGCGGGAGCGCACCGCCGAAACCGGTCACCTCGACCTCCGCGCCGTCCCGCGCCGTCGCACCGTCCACCGCCCAGCGCAACTCCGTCCCCACCGCCGGCGGACGCAGCGCCGGCGCGCCGCCGGACAGGTCCGCGGCCAGGATCTCCAACCCGATCTTGACCCGCCCGCCCCGCGCCGCCAGCTCCTCCCCCAGCCCTTCCGGGTCCCCCAGCAGCACCTGCCAGTCCAACACCGGCGCCCCGAGCGTCCGGGCCCGCGCCAGCACCGCCTCCACGGCCCCGCCTAACGGCCCCACCGCCCGGAAGGACACCACCGACAGGTCGAACGGGTAGTAGTCGGGCAGCCGCAGGATCGTGTACCCCTCCCCCGCGACGACCTCCGCGTCGTCCGGCATCCACACCCAGGCCGCCCCGGCGGCGGCGACCTCGTCGATCGATAGGCTCATCCGCCCAACCTAGCCACCGCCGGGACGCGGTTCGCCCGCCGTTGCAGAACCATGACGGTCTTCACGCCCCCTCCACCGGCGCCACCGCCCGCCCCGCCGGTCAGCCGGGGTGTCGGTGGGGCGAGCTACGTTGCGGGGGCGGTGGGACGGTCGGCCGGGGCGGGAGCCCGGGCACGGGTGGTCCGTGGGGGGTTGAGAGGATCGCTCCCGTCGGCCGCGAGCGTGCCGATGCCAGTGCCCCGTCTGCCCCGAGGATTGTGCGATGTCCGTTTCGACCCCCGTCCGTACCGACATGCAGCGGCCGCCCGCCGAGGTGCGTTTCGCGGGGGAGCTGGCGGTGTTGCGGGAGGGGGACACCGATCCGCGGCCGCCGGGGTGGGAGTTGAGCCTGCGAGCGGCGCGGCGGTTCGTGGTGGGGGACGAACGGGCCGGGATCAGCCGGAAGTTCGTGGGGAACGCGGCGCTGGTGGAGCGGGCGCTGGTGACGTTGGCGACGGACCGCGGGCTGATGCTGGTGGGTGAGCCGGGGACGGCGAAGTCGCTGCTGTCGGAGCTGATCGCGGCGGCGGTCAGCGGCACGTCCACGCTGACGGTGCAGGGCGGGGCGGCGACCACCGAGGACCAGATCAAGTACGGCTGGAACTACGCGCTGCTGGTCTCGGAGGGCCCCTCCACGCGTTCGCTGGTGCCCGCGCCGATGCTGAAGGGCATGGCGCGGGGGAAGGTCGTCCGGTTCGAGGAGATCACCCGCTGCCCGCTGGAGGTGCAGGACTGCCTGCTCTCGCTGCTGTCCGAACGGGTGCTGGCGGTGCCGGAGTTGGAGGGACCGGAGGGCATGGTCTTCGCGGCCGCCGGGTTCAACGTGATCGCCACCGCGAACACCAGGGACCGCGGCGTCAACGAGATGAGCGCCGCGCTCAAGCGCCGCTTCAACTTCGAGACGGTCTTCCCGATCGCCGACTTCGACACCGAAGTCGCCCTGGTGGAGGCCGAGTCGGCGGCACTGCTGCGCCGCTCGGGCGTCGAGCCGGCCCCGGACCGGGACCTGCTGGAGGTGCTGGTGGCGACCTTCCGGGCGCTGCGCTCGCCGGACGGCGCGGGGCGGGGCGCGTCCTCGGCGGTGCTGAGCACCGCCGAGGCGGTGTCGGTGGCGCACGCGGTCGGGGTGCGCGGCTGGTTCCTGCGCCAGGAGCCGGGCAGCGCGGCCGACCTGGTGACCTGCCTGGCCGGCACCGCCGCCAAGGACGACCCGGAGGACCTGGCCCGGCTGCGGCGCTTCCTGGAGCAGCAGGCCGAGCGCCGCAAGGGCGGCCGCTGGCGCGAACTGTACGACGCCCGCCACCTGTTGGCCGACTGATGGCACGGACCGCACCGCATCCGGAGGCGGTGTTCCTGGGCGTGCGGCACCACTCGCCGGCCTGCGCGGCGCTGGTGGCGCGCACCATCGCGGAGTTGCGGCCCGCGCACGTGCTGGTCGAGGGCCCGGCCGACCTGAACCCGCGGCTGGACGAGCTGCTGCTCGGCCACGAGCTGCCGGTCGCGGTGTTCAGCCACTACCGGGACGAGGAGCGGACGGCGACGTCCTGGGCGCCGCTGTGCGAGTACTCGCCGGAGTGGGTGGCGCTGACCGAGGGCCGGGCGGCGGGCGCGCAGGTGCGCTTCGTCGACCTCCCGGCCTGGCACCCGGCGTTCACCGACCGGGCCCGCCCGCTGGCCAACCGGTTCGCGGACGCGGAGGCCCGGTACGCGCGGGCCACCGATCGGCTGTGCGAGGCGTTCGGGACGGACTCGCCGGACACCCTGTGGGACGGCCTGGTCGAGCTGCCCGACCCGGAGGGCCTGGCCGAACGGCTGGACGCCTACTTCGCGTTGGTGCGCGGCGACGCGGCCGCGGACGAGGGCGACGCGGCCCGCGAGGCGTACATGGCGCGCTGGGTGCGGGCCGCGCTGGCGCGGGGCGACGGACCGGTGCTGGTGGTCACCGGCGGCTTCCACGCGCCCGCGCTGCGCGCCCTGACCGCGTCCCGCTCGCCCGAGCACGGCTCGCCCGAGGGCGGCCGGCCCGAGGGCGGTTCACCCGAGCACGGCTGGCCCGAGGTCCCGCAGCCGCCGGCGGGCTCGGTCGGCGGGAGCCACCTGGTGCCGTACTCCTTCCGGCAGTTGGACGCGTTCGGCGGCTACCAGTCCGGCATGCCCTCCCCCGGCTACTACCAACTGCTGTGGGAGCGCGGCGCGCAGGGCGCGGCGGACGGCCTGACCGAGGAGGTGGTGCGGCGGCTGCGAGCGGCCTCGGTGCGGGTGTCGACGGCCGACCTGATCGCGGCCCGCACCCTCGCCGAGGGCCTGGCGGCGATGCGCGGGCACCGGACGCGTTCGCGCGCCGACGTGCTGGACGGCCTGGTCTCGGCGCTGGTCGGCGAGGCGCTGGAGGAGCCACTGCCGTGGCAGGTGCGCGGGCGGCCGACGACCGGCACCGACCCGCTGGTGCGGGCACTGGTCGAGGCGGGCACCGGCGACCGGCTCGGCCGGCTGCACCCGGACACGCCCGCGCCGCCGCTGGTCCACGACGTGGCGGCCGAACAGGCCCTCTGCGGTGTCGAGTCGGACTCCCGGGCGACGGCCGACCTGACCGATCCGGCGGGGCTGCGGCGCAGCCGCTTCCTGCACCGGCTGCGGGTGCTGGACGTGCCCGGGCACGTCCGGGAGAGCGGGCCGACCGGTGGTGGCGACCCGGTGTTCACCGAACGCTGGGTCCCGTCACCGCCCGGTCGGGCGCACCGGCGCGACGCCGCGCTGATCGAGGCCGGCGCGTACGGGGCCCGGCTGTCCGACGCGGCGGCCGCGGCCCTGGCCGAGCGGGCCCGGGACGCGGGCACCGACCCGGCGGCGCTGGCCGGGTTGCTGTTCGACGCCGTCCTGTGCGGGGTCGGCGCGCTGGCCGACGAACTCCTCGACACGCTCACCGAGCGGATCGGCCGCGTCCCCGAACTCGGCGCGGTCGGCGAGGTGCTGGCCACCACCCTGGACCTGTGGCGGCACGACCGGGTGTACGGCGTGGCGGCCGATCCGCGACTGGCCCGCCTGGTCGACGCCGCCCTGCACCGCGTCCTGTGGCTGGCCGAGGGCCTGCACGGCGGGGGCGGCGTCGACCACGCCCGCCTGCGCGCCGCCGTCGCGGCCCGCGACGCCCTGCGCCACGCCGCCCCCGTCCTCACCCTCCCCCGCCCCGCCGCCCTCGCCACCGCCGCCCGCGTCGCCGGCGACCCCGCCGCGCCCCCGGACCTGCGCGGCGCCGCCCTCGGCCTGCACTGGTCGCTGACCGCGGGCGACGCCCCGACGGCGGCGCCCCGCCACGGATCCGGACACGGACCCGGACACGGACCCGGGGCCGGGAGCGAGGCGGCCGCCCGACAGGCGGGGGCGTTGGCCGGGGAGCCGGAGCGGTTGGGTGACTGGCTGGCGGGGCTGTTCGTGCTGGCCCGCGAGCAGTTGACCGGACCGGCTCTCGACACCGTCGGTGACACGTCGCTGTTCGACGCGCTGGACTCGATCGTCATCGGTCTGCCGCCCGCCGAGTTCCTGCACGGGCTGCCCGCGCTGCGCCAGGCGTTCGGCTACTTCCCGCCGCGCGAGCGCGAACGGATCGCCCAGCGCCTGCTGGCCCGTCGCGGCCGCACCGGCTCGGCCCGCGGCCTGCTGCGCACCACCGCCGACCCGGCCCTGCTGGCCCGGGCCGCCGGCCTGGAGCTCGCCGTCACCGACCTGCTGGACCGCCACGGCCTCGCCCCGGCGCCCCCGGCACCCCCGACTCCAACGTCCCCCGCCGCAACCGACGCCACCTCGGCCGACACCGACCCGTCCGACGCCGACCCGTCCGACGCCGTCCCGGCCGCCACCGCACCCGGCGGAGCCCCGGACCTCGCGCCGCTCCCCGACGAGGGCCTGGAACGCTGGCGGCTGATCCTCGGCGCGGCCGCCGAGCGCTGCACCGGCGGGCTCGGGAGGCGCGCTGCCGCGCAGGACGCCGCGCTGGAGTGGCTGTACGGGCGCGACCCGGGCGCGAGCCGGCGCGGGGTGCGCCGAACGGGCGGCAGCGGCTCGCGCGGCGGCAGCGAGGCGTCCCGGGTGACGCCGGTGGACTGGCTGGAGGACGTGCACCGGCTGTTCCCGAAGGAGACCGTGGAACGGCTGGAGCGGGACGCGGTGGAGCGGTACGGCATCGACGAGATCGTCACCGATCCGGAGGTGCTGTCCCGGGTGGAGCCGAGCCCGGCGCTGCTGCGCGCCGTGCTGCGCACCAAGCACCTGATGAACACCGAACTCCTCGCCCTCGCCCGCAGGTTGGTCGAGTCGGTGGTGCGCGACCTGCTGTCCCGGCTGCGCCCCGAGGTGCGCCGGGCGTTCACCGGCGCGCGGGCACCGGGCCGCAGCCGGTTCGCGCTGGCCCGGAACTTCGACTTCCGTTCCACCGTGCGGGCCAACCTGGCGCACTACCAGCCGGAGCGGCGGCGGCTGCTGATCGAGCGCCCGTACTTCCACACCCGGACGCGGCGCAGCCTCCAGCAGTGGCAACTGGTGCTGCTGGTCGACCAGTCGGGCTCGATGCTCGGATCGGTGATCCACTCGGCGGTGACGGCGGCCTGCCTGTGGAACCTGCCGGGGCTGCGCACCCACCTGGTGGCGTTCGACACCTCGGTGGTGGACCTGACCGAGGACGTGTCGGACCCGGTCGAGCTGCTGATGCGGGTGCAGCTCGGCGGCGGCACCGACATCGCCAAGGCGGTGGACTACGGGGCCGGCCTGTTGGACAACCCGCGGCGCAGCATCGTGGTGCTGGTGTCGGACTTCTACGAGGGCGGCGACGCCGGGCGACTGCTGCGCGGGGTACGGAAGTTGGTGGAGCAGGGCGTCACGGTGCTCGGGCTGGCGGCGTTGGACGAGGAGGCTGATCCGGTGTACGACCGCGAACTGGCGGGCCTGCTGGTCGGGTTGGGCGCGCACGTGGGTGCGATGACGCCGGGCGAGCTGGCGGCGTTCGTGGCGGAGAAGGTGGGTCGGTGAGCGCGCCCCGGGCGGACCTGCTGGCGCTGGACGCCGACACGCTGGCGGCGCTGGCCAACCGCGGTCTGGTGAAGCGGGCCGCCCGCGAACTGGAGTCGGGCGCCGGTGCGTCGGTGGCGCTCGGCGCGGACGGCGAGGTGTCGGCGTCGTTCCCGGACGGCAGCCGGACGGCGCTGCCCGTCGGCGTGCCGCTGGAGGCGGGGACGTGCAGCTGCCCGGCGTCCGGGGTGTGCCGGCACCTGGTGGGCCTGGTCCTCGCCTACCAGGCCGAGGCCCGTTCGCAGGCCCCGGACCCGGAGCAGTCAGGCCCGGAGCAGTCGGACCCGGAGCGGCCGGGCCCGGCCCAGGGCCCGCGGGACCCGGCCGGACAGGCTCCGGAGGCGGCCCGACTCCCCTGGTCCCCGGCCGAGTTCGACGACGACGCGCTGCTGGCCGCGTTCGGCCGGCCGGCCCTGGCGGCGGCCCGGCGGGCGTGGGAGCGGGGGATGCGGGCGTCGGTGCAGCGGATGGACCCGGAGCACCCGGCGCCGTCGGTGGAGCTGCCGAGCTGCACCGTCCGCTTCCCCGTCCCGCACAGCCTGAACTTCGCGTTGAGCGGGGCGACTTCGGCCCGGCACGGCGAGCTGGTGACGCTCGCGGCCTGGGCGTTCCGGGCGGCCGACCAGGACGGCACCCCGTCGGGCGCGGTCCGCACGGTGGGCGGGGCCCGCACCCCCGGGAAGGCCGGAGCACCGGAGCGAGCCGGAGCGCCCGGGGAGGCCGGAGCGCCCGGGGAGGCCCGGGAGGCCGAACCGTCCGGCGGGACGCGGGTCGGGGCCGCGGATCCGATGGCGGCGGTGACGGCGCTCGTGGACGAGCTGCTGCGCACCGGCACGGCCCGCACCGGCCCGGTGCTGCTGGCACAACTGGCGCGCGTGGAGGCCGAGTTGGTCTCCGCCTCGGCGCACTGGCCGGCCGCCGCGGCCGCCGAGCTGCGGGCCCAGGCGGAGGCGTACGCGGCCCGGGACACCCGCTACGACCCGGACCGGGTCGCCGAGTTGCTGGCCGAACTGCTGGCCCGGGGGCGGGCGGCGGACCGGGCGCTGGCGCTCGGCAGCGGCGAGAGCGCCGTCACGCAGCTGCGCCGCACCCGGCTGGTCGCGCTGGGCTGCCGGATGTCCGGCCGGGGCGGGCGGGGGCGGAGCGCGGAGGTCTTCCTCGCCCAGCCGGACGCCGGGATCGCCCTGGTGCTGCGCAAGCAGTGGACCCTGGCCGAGGGCCAGGAGGCGACGGGCGCCGAGCTGGCGGGCCGGCGGCTGCTCGGGCACTCGGTGCGGGCGCTGGCGGGGGCGAACCTGGTCAGCGAGTCGGTCTCGCGCAGCGCGGGGCGCACCGTCACGGTGGAGCGCGGCCGGATCGCCTCGACCAGTGTCACGCCGCTCGGCGACGCCTGGGCGTCGCTGCCCGGGCCGCTGCTGCTGCACGACGCGGCGGCCCGGCTGCGCGCGCTGGGCGGGCGGCCGCCGCGGCTGGTGCGGCCGCGGATCGAGGCGGAGAACGCGCACGTACTGGCCGTCGCGGAGGTCGGCCCGCTGGGCTACGACCCGGCCCGGCAGCGGTTGGAGGCCACGGTGCGGGACGCGGCGGGGACGGCGGTGATGGTGTCCGCCGAGCACGACGTGCTCTGCCCGGGCCGGATCGACGCGCTGGCGGCGGCCCTGGAGTCCGGCACGGTGACCCACGTCAGCGGTCTGCTGGGTCAGGTGGCGGGCCGCCCGGCGCTCGACCCGCTGGCGGTGCGCACCGCCGCCGGGCTGGTCCACCCGGACTTGGCGGCCGAGGGCGACCCGCACCCGTTCGACGCCCTGCCGCCCGTCGCCACCGACCCGCTGACGGAGGCGCTGACCGCCGCCCGCACCGCCCTCGCCGAGCTGGCCCGCACCGGCCTGGAGTCCGCCCTGCCCCGGCAACTCGCCCCGACCGCCGCGCACGTGCGCCGCACCGGGCTGCGCACCGCGGCCGCCCTGCTGGACGCGCTGGGCGCCGACCCGACCCCGGCCCGCTGGGCGGACGCCGCGATCCACCTGCTGACCGCCCTCGACCTGCACCGGGAGGAGACCGGGCGGTCCTGAGACCGGACGGTCCTGAGCACCGGCGTCCCCGTCGGACGGGCGCGTAGTACAGGCCGCCCGAACGGTCACGGGAGGGGACCGGATGGCACTGCGCCCCGGAACGACGGCTCAGTACCGGGTGGCGGCCGGGGCGTGGCAGCGGGCGGCGGCGCCGTCGACCGAGTGGCCGACCTCGACCCGGTAGCCGCCGCTGTCGGGGGCGTAGCCGGTGAAGTCGACGGTCAGCAGGCTGGGGTGGCCGTCGATGGTGCGGGTGAAGCACAGGCCGCCGTCCGGCCCGTCCGCGCCGGGCCCCTGCTGCCAGCCGTCGGCGACGGCGGCGCGGTAGTGCTCCCGCACCTGCTCGCGCGCGCCGGGGTCGGCGTAGGAGCCGGTGTAGGTGCCGGCCGCGTACGCCCAGGGGACGCCGGAGTGGTCGTCGAAGCAGCCGGAGTCGGTGACCGGGCCGTGCGGTTCGCCCCGGACGTCGGGCTCGGGAGCGGGCACCGCGCCGGTGGGCGGGCGCAGGGCGGTGAGCGCCGCGTCCATGCTGCGCACCCGTTCGCCGGCGCCCCGGCAGCTGTGCCCGGGGGTGAGCCCGTCGAAGGCTCCGAAGGCGCACCTGCCGGAATGACCATCTGCCAGGAGTCCACCGACCGGCCGGACGCGCCCGCCCGACCGGTGTCCGGAAAAAAAGAGGCGAACATTTCCGTTCTCCGTGTCGATCCGGGCCCGCGCCGTTCGTCCTTGGGATAGAGAGGGTCGAGAGAAGGCCCCCGGAACGAGGAGCAGGGCGATGGCGAAGTACATGTTGATCATGCGGGCGACGGACGAGACGCTGGCGAAGATGATGGAGACGCCCTTCGAGGAGATGCTCGAAACCGTGGGCCGGTTCAACGAGGAACTGATCCGGGCGGGCGTGCTGATCGCCGCCGAGGGCCTGGACGACGCCTCCCAGGGCGTGGTGGTCGACTTCGCCGGCGAGACGCCGGTGGTCACCGACGGCCCGTACGGGGAGACCAAGGAGCTGTTCGGCGGGTTCTACCTGATCGACGTCGCCTCGAAGGAGGAGGCCGTGGAGTGGGCCAAGCGCCTTCCCGCGCTGCCGGGTTCGAAGTGCGAGGTGCGCCGGGTGCCGAGCATCGACGAGTTCCCGCAGGACAACGAGTGGATCGTCAAGGAGCGGGCCTGGCGCGAGCGGACCGGTCAGCTCTGATGCCGCCGACCGACGGCGACGGCCCGCCGGACCCCGGGGCGGTCACCGAACCGGCCCGGCGGGCCGTCGCGGCGGTCTGGCGGATCGAGTCCGCCCGGATCGTCGGGGCGCTGGCCCGCTACACCGGCGACTTCGCGCTGGCCGAGGACGTCGCGCAGGAGGCGCTGGCGCAGGCCCTGGTGGCCTGGTCGCGCGAGGGCGCGCCCGCCGATCCGGTGGGCTGGCTGCTGACGGCGGCCCGGCGGCGGGCGATCGACGCCTTCCGCCGCCGGGCGGCGCTGGACGAGCGCTACGCGCTGCTGGCGAACCGGCTGTCCGAGGGCGAGGCCGACGCGGGCGCGCCGCCCGGACCGACCGGGCCGGACGACCTGCCGTGGGACCCGGACCGGATCGACGACGACGTGCTGGCGCTGGTGTTCACCGCCTGCCACCCGGTGCTCTCGCCCGAGGCCCGGGTGGCGCTGACGCTGCGCGTGGTGAGCGGCCTGTCCAGCGAGGAGGTCGCCCGCGCCTTCCTGGTGCCGGTGCCGACCGTGCAGGCCAGGATCACCCGGGCGAAGAAGACCCTCGCCGCGGCCCGCGTCCCGTTCGAACTGCCGCCCGCCGAGGAGCGGCG
Organism: Kitasatospora phosalacinea; assembly: GCF_000716545.1. Taxonomy (GTDB): domain Bacteria; phylum Actinomycetota; class Actinomycetes; order Streptomycetales; family Streptomycetaceae; genus Kitasatospora; species Kitasatospora phosalacinea. Next base: position 13,856 of record NZ_JNWZ01000044.1, on the reverse strand, counting down.
GGCCCGGCTGGGCGCGGTGCTGAGCGTGCTGTACGTGGTGTTCACGGAGGGTTCGACGGCGACGGCGGGCGAGGACCTGCTGCGCCCCGACCTCGCCTACGAGGCGCTCCGGCTGGCCCGGACGCTGGCCGCGCTGCTGCCCGGCGAGCCCGAACCGCACGGTCTGCTGGCGCTGTTCGAGCTGACCGCCGCCCGCTTCCCGGCCCGCACCGGCCCGGACGGGGAGGCGGTGCTGCTGGAGGACCAGGACCGCGGCCGCTGGGACCGCCCGGCCATCCGCCGCGGCCTGGCGGCACTGGGCCGGGCCACCGCGGCGGGGCGCGGCCTGGGCCCGTACGGTCTCCAGGCGGCGATCGCGGCCTGCCACGCGGTGGCGCCCTCGGTGGCGGAGACCGACTGGGAGCGCGTCGTGCTGCTGTACGAGGCGCTGGGCCGGGTGGCGCCGTCCCCGGTGGTCGAGCTCAACCGGGCGGTGGCGGTCGCGATGGCGGGCGCCCCGGCCGAGGCGCTGGCCGTCGTCGACGAGCTGGTCGCCACCGACCGCCTGCCCGGCTCCCACCTGCTGCCGGGCGTCCGGGGCGAACTCCTCACCCGCCTGGGCCGCACCGCCGAGGCCCGCACCGAGCTCGAACTCGCCGCCCGCCTGTGCCGCAACGCCCGCGAACGCGCCGTCCTGCTCCGCAAGGCGGCCGCGCTGGGCTGACGGACCGCCCCCGCCGTCCGGAACACCGGTTCGAATGCGGAGCGTAGCGGAACGGCCGGTCGGCGCGTCAGTGGCCGAGCGGGGCCGTCCAGTTGAGGACGGTGCCGCCGGCGGGCGGGGCGGTGACGGTGAGGGCGCCGCCGAGGGTGCGGGCGCGCTCCTCGAGGTTGCGCAGGCCGCTGCGGCGGCCCTGTGCGGGGATGCCGGTGCCGTCGTCCTGGACGGTGAGGGCGACCTGGCCGCCGGCCGCCTGGAGGGTGACCTCGACCCGGCCGGCCCGGGCGTGGCGGGCGGCGTTGCTGAGCGCCTCGCCGAGGACGGCGACCAGGTGGTCGGCGACGGCGGGCGGCACGTCGGTGTCGAGCAGTCCCTCCATGCTGAGGCGGGGCGCGAAGCCGAGGGCGGCCTGCGCCTCCTCGACCACGTGCACGGCGCGGGCCCGCAGGCCCTGTCCGGCCCCGGCCTCGCGGACCCGCAGCCCGAAGATCGTCGAGCGGATGATCTTGATGGTCTCGTCCAGGTCGCCGACGGCCCGCAGCACGCGGTCGGCGGCCCCGGGGTGGTCGATGAACCGGGAGGCGCTCTGCAGCGTCATGCCGGTCGCGAACAGCCGCTGGATGGCCAGGTCGTGCAGGTCGCGGGCGATCCGGTCGCGGTCCTCCAGCACGGCCAACTGCTCGGCGTCGCGCCGCCGTTCGGCCAGTTCCAAGGCCAGCGCGGCCTGGTCGGCGAAGCCCAGCAGCGGGTCGATCTCACGCTCGGTGAACTCGGCCTCGCCGCTGCCGCGCACCAGCAGCAGCACGCCCTCGGTGTGGCCCTCGGCCCGCCCCAGCGGCACCGCGACGGCCGGGCCCGTGCCCTCGAAGCGCGGCACGCCGACGGGGTGGCGCGGGTCCCCCGCCAGGTCGGGCGAGGTCACCGGGAAGCCCGCCGCGCAGGCCGCGCCGGAGAGGGTGCCCTCCAGCGGCACCTCCACCCCGACCCGCCCGTCGGCGTCGCCGCCGAGCGCCAGCTCGACCCGCAGCCCGGCCCCGTCGGGCAGCGCGGTCAGCACGTCGGCCAGCTCCGCGCCGGAGATGTCGCAGGCCCGCTGGGCGATCAGCTCCACCACCTGGGTGCGTGAACTGCCGGACAGCAGGCGGTGGTTGATCTCGGCGGTGGCGGTCAGCCAGCGCTGCCGGCGCTGCGCCTCCTCGTACAGCCGGGCGTTGTCGATGGCCACGCCCGCGGCGACCGCCAGGGTGGCGATCACCGATTCGTCGTCGTCGTCGAACCCGGCCGCGCCGCGCTTGCCGGTCAAGTAGATGTTGCCGAACACCTCGTCGCGCACCCGCACCGGCAGACCCAGGAAGGTCCGCATCTCGGGGTGGTGGGCGGGGCAGCCGGTGGACGCCGGGTGCTCCTCGAGGTTCTCCAGGCGCAGCGGCCGCGGGTGCCGGATGAGCTCGCCGAGCAGGCCCTTGCCGGTGGGGTAGGGGCCGATCCGGGCGATCTCCTCCTCGTCCAGGCCGACGGTGAGGAACTGGGAGAGCGTGTCGCCGTCCGGGCCGATGATGCCGAGCGCCGCGTACCTGGCGTCGGCGAGGAAGGCCGCGGCCTCCACGATCCGGCGCAGCACCTGGGTCAGCTCCAGCTCCCGGCCGACCGACAGCACGGCCTCCAGCAGGCTGTGCACCCGGTCCCGGGTGCCCCGGGCCACGTCGATCCGGGCCTGCAACTCGGCCAGCAGCTCGTCCAGCCTCAGCCGCGGAAGCCGCGACCGCGGTTCCCCCTCGCGCACCGCGCTCCTCCTCGTCCGTGGCTCCGGCGCCGATTCTCGCAGACGCCCGGGGGGCGGGTGGACCCACGGGGTGCGCGTGCGGTAGGCGCGGCCCGCACCGGGAAGCAGCAGGTCACGGCGGACGGCAGCGGGCAGCGGGCAGCGGCGGACGGGAGCGGACGCGGACGGTGGCGCTCAGCGGCCTGCGGTGCTCAGCGGCCTGCGGTGCGCAGCACGAGCGCGGCGAGCGCCTCGGGGGCGCCCGGCTGGTGGCGGACGCCGGGGAAGGCGTTGACGTCGACGGCGACCGGGCCGTCCGGGCCCGGCAGCAGGTCGACGCCGTACACCTGGAGGCCGAAGGCCGGGCCGGCGGCGAGGGCGAGGGCGCGCTCCCGGTCGTCGGGCGTCCAGGGGCGGCGTTCGGGGGCGCCCGGCACCAGCTCGGAGCGGCGCCGTTCGGCGAAGACCTCCCCGCCGACCACCCACACCTTGCGGTCCCAGCCGTCACCGTCCACCGGCCGCTGGGTGAGCACCGGTTCGCCGGGCCACCGCCCGGCGAGCTCCCGCCACCGCTCGGGGGTGTCGGCGCGGGCCACCAGGTCCTCCTTGCGGCTGCGCAGGCTCTTCACCACCACCGGCCCGTGCCAGGGGAGTTCGCCGAGGACGCCGCGCCCCGCGGTGGGCGCGAACGGCAGCCCGGCGGCCCGGGCGGTGCGCTCCATCCAGTCCCGGTCCTGGCAACGGGCGGTGGCGGCGGCGGAGTTGAGCACCGGCACGCCCGCCTCCTCGTACCGCTCGGCCCGGCGCAGCGACCGCGCGTCGCGCGCCTTGAGCAGCACCACGTCCGCAGGCTCGTCCTGACGGACCGTCAGATGTCCGTCCCGCTCCAGGAGTCGGCGCGCCCCGGCGAGCAGCGGGTGGTCCGGTTCGCGGGCGACGAGGGCGAGCCGCAGCGGTGGCCGGTCCGCCGTCACCTGGCGGCCCGGGCGTCGGGCAGCGCGGCGTCGGTGAGCAGCGGGGCCGCGCCGGGGGTGGGCCAGGAGGAGCCGGTGCGGGCCAGCCGGACCACCGCGTCGGCCACCCGCTCGACGGCGCGCGGCACTTGGCGGAAGCTCGGGAAGTCGTTGATGTCGACGACCACCGGGCCGTCCGGTCCGAGCAGCACGTCCAGGCCGTACAGGTCGAGGCCGAACACCTCGCCGACCTGCGCGGCCAGCGCGGCGACCTCGCGCGGCAGCGGGACGGGCCGCTCCACGGCGGGGTGGTGCGGGTGCAGCGGCGAGGTGCGCCGGGTGGCGAAGAACTCGCCGCCCGCGCAGTACACCTTCAGGTCGCAGCCGTCGTTGGGCACGTACGGCTGGGCGATCAGCAGGCCGCCGTCCGCGGGCGCGGTCAACCCGGCGAGCTGCTCGGGCCGTTCGACCAGGTGGACGGCGCGCCCCGAGGACCCGTCGGCGGGCTTGACCACCAGCGGGTAGCGGCGGGCCGCGATCGCGGCGAACGCGGCCGGGTCGGCGGCGGCCCACGTCCGCGGCATCGGCAGGCCGTGCAGCGCGGCGACCACCGCGGCCTGCGCCTTGTCGCGGACCGGACGGATCGCCCGGGCGTCGTTGACGGTGGTCAGGCCCGCCGCGGCGGCGGACTCCAGCAGGCCCAGGCCCGGGCCGCCGGAGACGGTCTTCAGCACCCACGCGTCGTGCTTGCCGCCGCGCACCAGCTTCGCGAGGTCGAGCAGGTCGGCGCCGGGCCGCAGCACGTCCACCCGGTGGCCGGTGGCCCGCAGGTGCTCCACCACCGCCAGCGGCATCCCGTCGTTGCGGTAGTGCTCCTCGACCAGGAAGCAGAACCTCATGTGCCCCCACCCCTACTTTCCCACTGTTGCCGCCCCCGTCGGTCTCCCCCGGGGCGAATGCATCCGACCACCCTGCCATGGATCATCCGCCGCATTTCACCCAGGGTGTCCGGGAACGGATACAGCCGGGTCACAGCTGCACCGCCGCAGGCCTGGAACCGACTCCCCCGGGCATGACGTTCACATGACGCCCCCTTGGCACACTCTTTGAGGAGGACCGTGTGCACCCGCAGCTGCGCCCGCACGCCCGGCACGACCTGACCGACCGTCCCGCCCCGGCCCGGCTGGCCTACCCGGCGGACGACGTGCTGGTGGTCTCCGGCCTGCCCGGCAGCGGCAAGAGCACCCTGATGCGGCGCTGCGCCCGCGCCGCGGTGATCGACTCCCAGCACACCCGGGCCCGCTTCGCCCGCGCCCTGCCCGGCCTCCCGTACGCGCTCTACCGGCCGCTGGTCCGGCTCGCCCACTACCGGCGGCTGCGCGCGGCGGTCCGGGCCGGCGGCCCCCTGGTCGTCCACGACTGCGGCACCCTGCCGTGGGTGCGCCGCGCCCTGGCCCGCACCACCGCCCGCCAGGGCCGCCGGCTGCACCTGCTCCTGCTGGACGCCGACCCCGCCCAGGCCGCCGACGGCCAGCGCCGCCGCGGCCGCCGCGTCTCCCGCTACGCCTTCGCGCGCCACCGCCGCGCCTGGACCGCCCTGCGCGCCCTGGCCACCACCGACGGCCCGCTGCCCCCCGGCCTGGCGTCCGCCGTCCTGCTCCCCCGCGAGTCCGCCGCCCGCCTCACCGCGATCGAGTTCACCACCTCCGAACTCCCCGCCCCGCACCTCCTCCCCCTCCCGGCACCTCTCCCGGCACCCCTCCCGTCCTCCCGCCGCGAACCCCTGCCCGTCACCGCCAACTGACCGCCCGGAGGCGGCACCGCCCGCCCGCGCGGGCGCGGGCGCGGCCCCGCGCAACGGGTTGCGGCGAACGGCTGAGCCGCCCCGCGCGTCGCCGGTCGGCGAGGTCCGGCGTGGCTAGTCTCCGGGCATGGGCACCCCCGAACGCACTCCGGAGCACGCCGTCCCGTCCGCGCCCGTGTCCGCTCCGCCGTCCTCCCGGCCGCTGCGCGGCCCGCAGGCCCGGCGGATCGCCGACCGGTTGTCGGTGCGGTTCCGCGTCCCGTTCGAGCCGCAGTACGAGCCGGTCGGGCACCGGTGGACGCTGCGCTGGTACGACGGGCCGACGGTGGACGCGGTGCGGTGCGCGCTGGAACGGCTGGTCCCGGACGGGGCGGCCGCCGCGTTCGCGGTGCGGCGGGACTTCACCACCCGGGCACTGGCGCTGGCCGCGATCCGGGAGACCAGGGCCGGCGCGATGCACCGCTCGGTGGGCAGCTGGGGGCAGCGCTACCACCTGGAGCAACTGCTCGCCGGGCAGGAGCACCCGGACCGGCCGGACGACCCGCGCGAAGCGGCCATGCTGGAGCGGCTGTTGGCGGCGGCGACGACCGAATCGGTGCGCGGCCCGGCGACCCCGGACCTGTCCCGGGCGTTCGACCTGGTGGCGCGGGACGGGGTGGCCTGGCTGCTGCCCGAGCACCGCCTCGCCGGCCCCGGCGACCGGGACGCGGCGGCGCTCTCCCCGCTGGAGTACCTGACGGCCCGTTACGCCACCGACGTGCACCGCACCGCGTGGGAGACCGCGCTGGCCGTGCTGCCGCTGCGCACCGCCGTCCTCGCCGCCCACCGGGACCAGCGGCCCGACCCGGAGGCCGCCCGCGCGGCCCTCACCCTGCTGCCCGCGCTGCGCGCCCAACTCTCGGCGGAGATCGACGCGATCGGCGAACGCCTGGCCGCCGCGGCCGACGCCGACCCGGCCGACACCGACGCCGACGCCGATCCGATTGACGCCGATCCGATTGACGCCGACACCGTCACCATCACCGCGACCGTCTGAGCCCCCTCTTCGGAACAGGGCCGGGATTCTCGCCAACTCCCTTTCTAGCAAAGGTTGATGACGCGCCGTCAGAGTTCCGCGTCGCGAGCCAGCAGAGCGGCCTGGACCCGGTTGTCGCAGTCCAGTTTGGCGAGGATCCGGCTGACGTAGGTCTTCACCGTCGCCTCGCTCATGTGCAGCCGGGCGCCGGTGTCCGCGTTCGACAGGCCCTCCCCCAGCAGGTCGACCACGGCGCGTTCGCGTGCGGTGAGCACGGCCAGCCGCCGCCTGGCCTGTTCGCCGCGCGCGACGGCCGGGCCGTCGGCCAGGCTGTCGACGATGTGCCGGGTGGCGGCCGGGGAGAGGAAGGCGTGGCCGGTGGCGGCGGCCCGGACGGCCTGGATGAGTTCGCCGGGGGCGGTGTCCTTGAGCAGGAAGCCGGCGCCGCCGGAGGTGACCGCCCGGAGCACGTTCTCGCGTTCGCCGAAGGTGGTGAGCACGATGGCCCGGGTGCCGGGCGCGGCCCGGGGCAGTTCGGCGAGCGCGCTGAGGCCGTCCATGACGGGCATCCGGATGTCCAGCAGCAGGACGTCCGCGGCGAGTTCAGCGGCCAGCCGGAGGGCCTGGGCGCCGTCGGCGGCCTCGCCGACCACCTCGATGTCCTCGGCGGAGGTGAGGATCATCCGGATCCCGGCCCGGATCAGCGGCTCGTCGTCGGCCACCAGCACGCGGATCACCGCACGCCCCCTCTTCTTCTCTTCCCGGGTACGGCTACACCCTGCCATGGAAGTGCTGTTTCTCCACCAGCAGGCCGTCCTTGAAGCAGAACCGCAGCACGTCCTGGCCGTCCACCCCGCTGCCGCGGTCGCTGGCGAACCAGCGGCAGTGCGCGCCCTCCGGCACCGGCGGGCCGATCTTGCGGAAGTCGCCGGTCAGGAAGTCGCTGCCGACCGGCAGCCGTTCGTTGACCGACTCCTCGCTCTGGCCGACCTCGATCGAGTCGTACAGCTTCATCGCCACGGTGGCGTCCCGCAGCGAGCTGACGAACACGATGGCGCCGACCACGGCGACCGCGGCCACCACGCCGAGCACCCCGAGCGCGCCGAACGCGCAGCCCACCGCGGGGCTGCGGCGCTTGCCCGACTCCTCCGGGTCGCCCGCCGGCAGGGCGAGTTCCTCGTCGTCGGGGACGGCGGCTCGGGCCCCCTCGGGGGTGTACGGCAGCACCCCGGCCAGTCGGAAGCCGCCGTCGGGCCGCGGTCCGCTGTGCACCATCCCGCCCAGCAGCCGGGCCCGTTCGCGCAGCCCGGTCAGGCCCTGGCCGCCGGAGACCGCCGCCGCGCCGTCCCCGCCGGGGCCGTTGGCCACCTCCACCACCAGGGCGTCGGGTTCGTACCGGACGGTCAGCGTGATCGGCGCGCCGGGGGCGTGCTTGTGCGCGTTGGTCAGGCCCTCCTGGGCGATCCGGTACGCGGCGTGGCCGGTGGCGGCGGCCAGCGGGCGGGGGGTGCCCTGGTGGCGCAGTTCGATCCGGGCGCCGGGCGCGCCGGAGGTCTCGGCGAGGCGGTCGATGGCGTCGACGCCGCCGGGGGCGGTCGCGGTGTCCTCGCGCAGCAGGCCGACCACCTCGCGCAGTTCGCGCATCGCGCCGGTGGCGGCCTGGCGCAGCACGGCGACGGCCTCGCGCTGCCGCTCGCCGAGGGTGCGGTCGACCTCCAGGGCGCCGGTGTGCACGGCGATCAGGGCGAGTTGGTGGCCGAGGCTGTCGTGCATGTCCTGGGCGATCCGGTGGCGTTCGCGCAGCCGGGCCTGGTGGGCGATCATCACGCGTTCGCGCAGCAGTTGCGCGTTGCGTTCGCGCAGGCTGTCGAGCAGGGCGACGCGCTGCGCCCGGTAGCGCCCGATGACGGCGGGCAGCACGCCGGCCAGCAGGTAGCCGGCGACGCACAGGCCGAGCAGGACGGGCAGCGGGAAGTGGTCGCGCCGGTTCTGCAGGAGGCCGACGCCGACGATGCCCAGGAAGCCGAGCGCCAGCACCGCCGGGGCCCGCCAGGGCCGGTTCAGCCGGCGGCCCGCCGAGTACCCGGCGGTGACCAGCACCGGCAGGAACCCGGCCGGCCCGCCCACCCCGGCGGCCGACACCACCAGCACCGGCCCGGGCAGCCCGCGCCGCAGCACGTACAGCACCGCGCTGCCGCCCACCACCAGCCCCGAGGGCCACCCGCCGCTGTCCCCGGCCTGGATCAGCGCCGCCAGCGCGCACACCAGCAGCCCGCCCAGCACCTCGCCGACGACCGTCCACCACCGCCAGGGCCCCGGGAACAGCCGCCCCCACCACGTCCGCATCACGGCCCCGACCCTAGCCACCCCGCGCCCCGCCCCGCTGCCCCCGAAAGTCGACACCGCGCACCGACGTTCGTCGTCGTGCGGCCCGCCCGGCACCGGCGACGGGACCGTCCGGGTGCCGTGCCCCGGCACCCGGACCGACGCCCCGACCCGGCCGCGCCGGGCGACCGCGCCGTCCTACCGGAAGGCGTCCGCGTGGCGGGCGCACCAGGCGGCGAAGGTGCGCGGGGGGCGGCCGAGGAGGCGGGGCACGGTGTCGGTGCGAAGGCCGGTGGTGTCGGCGCGGAGGAGGGCGAAGGCTTCGGTGATCGCCTCGGCGAGGGCGGCGGGGGCTCCGGCGGGGAAGCGGGCCCGGACGGCCTCCTCCGGGGTGGCGGTGGGGCGGACCTCGATCGGGCGGCCGGTCGCGGCGGCGAGCAGGGCGACCTGTTCGGCGACGGTGAGCGCCTCGCCGCCGGTGAGGGTGTAGTGGCGGCCCAGGTGGCCGTCCTCGGTGAGGACGAGGGCGGCGACGTCGGCGATGTCGGCGGGGTCGATCGGGGCGAGGCGGCCGGGGCCGACCGGGTCGAGGACGTAGCCGCCGGCGCGGACGGTGTCGGCCCATTCGAGGGCGTTGGTCATGAAGCCGCCGGGCCGCAGGACGGTGTACGGGGTGCCGCCGGCCCGGACGGTCTCCTCGCGGGCGTGGTGCCAGCGGCCCATCGCGGGCATCGGGTCGCCGAGCACGTTCGCGGAGGAGAGGTGCACCAGGTGGCGCACCCCGGCGGCCCGGGCGGCGGCGACGGCGTGGGCGGTGTGTTCGGTGCCGAGGCCCGGGGTGAGCAGGAAGAGCCGTTCGACGCCCTCGAAGGCCGGTGCCAGGGTGGCGGGTTCGCCCAGGTCGCCGACGGCGCGTTCGATCCGGTCGGGCAGGGCGGCGGCCCGGGCCGGGTCGCGCACCAGGACGCGGACGCGGGCGCCCTTCTCGTCCAGCGCCCGGACCAGTTCGCGGCCGACGTTCCCCGTCGCGCCGGTGAGAAGTATCATCGTTCCCCCTGAAGACATTAGCCGTCTATCGACTTCCGGCAGGAACGCTAGCCGGGAAATGATTAGCCGTCAATCGACCTGTCCCGCCCGCCTACCACCCACCGGAGGCCCCGCCATGCCCGAATTCCTGGACCTGCACGGCCGGACGTCGAAGGCGCTGCGGGCCGCCGCCGACGCGGGCATGCGCCGGCACGGCCTGCACCTCGGCCAGAACCTGCTGCTCGCCGCCCTGTGGGAGCGGGACGGCCGCACCCCCGGCGAGATCGCCGCCGCCCTCGACGTCACCACCCCCACCGTCGTCAAGATGGCCACCCGGATGGCCACCGCGGGCCTGCTCACCCGCGCCCGCGACGAGCGCGACCAGCGCCTGGTGCGCCTGTGGCTCACCGACGCCGGCCGCGCCCTGCGCGAACCGGTGGAGGCCGAGCGCCGGCTGCTGGAGGAGCGGGTCACCGCCGGGCTCACCCCCGACGAGCGCCGCCGCCTGCTGAGCGCCCTCGCCGAGGTCCACCGGGCGACCGCGGCCCTGCTCGCCGAACAGGTCTGAACCGACGGCCGGTCAGCCCCCGTCCGGCCGGTGGGTGGTGACGGTGAGGCTGCCGTGGGCCGCCAGGGCGCCGGCCGGGTCGCCGGGGGCGGAGCGCAGGGTGGCGTCCAGGAAGGCGAGGGTGGCCGCGGCGACCAGTCGCGGGGCCCCGGCGCGGCCCAGGGAGCCGGTCAGCGAGGGGACCGGCGGCAGGTACAGGGGCGCGTCGGTGAAGCTGAGGTGGGCCGCGCCGGGGACGGTGAGCCGGTAGGACGTCGCGGTGCCGGCGGCGAGCGCCTCGGTGAGGCGGGGCAGGTAGCGCGGGTCGGTGTCCGGGGTGACGGCCTGGGTGAGCGCCAGCACCGGCTGGTGCAGGTCGGGGGCGGCGGGGCCGTGCGGGTAGCCGTCCAGGTCGATGACGGCGGTGATCCGGGCGTCCTGCCGGGCCGCCTGGAGCGCGGCGGCGCCGCCCATCGAGTGCCCGGCCGCCGCGACCCGGCCGGTGTCCAGGCGCCCGGCCAGCGGGTCGGTGCCGTCCCGGTCCAGGCCCTCCAGCCGGGTGAGGGCGAACCGCAGGTCGGCGGCCCGGATCGCCGTCCAGTCGGCGGCCAGCCGCTCGTCCGCGTCCCGGTCGCCGGTGGAGGCGGTCGCGGCCCGGACCGTCCGCCCGTCGTCGAGGACCACGGCGGCGCTGTCGTACGGGTGGTCCAGGGCCGCCACCAGGTAGCCGCGGCTCGCCAACTCCTCGGCCCAGGCGGTGTTCTGGGTGCGCGCCCCGCCCGATCCGGGCGAGAACAGCACCACCGGGAAACGCCCGCCCCCGTCCGCCACCGGCGCGTCGGCCACCGCGCGGGTGCGGGCCCGGGCCGCGTCGTCGAACAGGAACCCGGGCAGGCCGGCCCCGTCCGCGAGCGCCCCGGCGACGGTGCGCGCCTCCCGCTCGGTGCGCCCCAGGTACGGGGCCCGCGGCGCGCCCGCCGGGGTCCGCCCCGCCGGGTACCAGAGCTGGACGACGACGGTGCGCCGGTCGTCCGGATCGGCGGTGAAGGTCTCCGGGCGGTCCGGGTCGGTCCACTGCACCACCCGGGTGCCGACCGCGAACGGCCCCGACGGCGCGGGGAACACCGGCACCGGGAACGCCCAGGCGGCCACCGGCCCGGCCGCGACCAGCCCGAGGCAGGCCGCCGTCCCCGGCAGCGCCAGCCACCACGGCGCCCGCCGCGACCGCCGCTCCCGCCGCAGCAGCGGCACGAGGGCGAACGGCAGCGCCAGGGCGGCACCCGCCAGCACCGGCAGCAACTGCCAGCGGACGCCCACCACCCCCAGCACCGCCGCGGACAGCACGGACACCGCCCCCGCCGCCACGGTCACCCCCGGCCGGGCGGCGGCGGGCAGCCAGCGCGCCGCCACCAGGGCGAGGGCGGCCAGTACGGCGAGGAACTCCGGAGGGGACATCGACAGCCCCGTGATGGTCTCGGTCACCCGGCCCATCCTCGGAGCGCGCCCCCCTCCGCCGCATCGGCCCCCGGTCGCCTCCCCGGACCGCCCCCGGTCGCAACCCCGGCCGCCCGGCGGGCCGCCGCGTTGCGCCCCCGGGAGGTACCCGGCCTCCTCCTGCGGTCGTACCCCGGCCCGGCCCGCTCCGACGACGGGCGCATGCGCCGCGCCGCCCCCGCCGCCTACCGTGGCAGCACCGGGGCGGGCCGGAGACCGCGGCGCGCACCGCCACCCGCCGCGGCAGCACCACGGCGGGGACCGCCGTGACGACCGACAGGAACAGCCGATGACCGAGGCGGCCGCCCGGCCCGACACCCGCCCACCGCACCGGTTCTTCCAGCAACTCCCGCCCGCCGCACGGGAAGTGCTGCCACCGGTACTGCTCCTGCTCCCGCTGCTGGCGCACGCCGCGGCCACCTGGCCGCCCGCGCGGCTCCCGGCGGCCGCGGTGCTCACCGCCGCCCTGGTGCTGCCCCTGGCGTGGCGGCGCCGGGCCCCGCGCGCGGTGTTCGGCGCGGTCGCGGCGGCGGCCGGCGTCCAGTGGCTGGTGGACGTCCAACTGCCCGCGGACGCCGCCCTGCTGGTGGCCCTGTACGCGGTGGCCGGGTACGCCGGGCGGCGGGACGCGCTGATCGCCGGCGCCGTCGCGGAGGCCGGGGCGCTGCTGGCCTGCCTGCGCTGGGCGGCGCCGGGCGCGTTCCTCGCCCCCTTCATCGCGCTGAGCGCGACCGTCCTCGCCGCCGCCACCCTGGGGGTGAACGCCCGGACCGCCCGGGCCCACCTCGTGCTGGCCGAGCAGCGGCAGGAGCAGCGGGCCCGGCTGGCCGTCGCCGAGGAGCGGGCCAGGATCGCCCGGGAGGTGCACGACATCGTCAGCCACAGCCTGTCCGTCATGGTGGCGCTCACCGACGCCGCCGTCCACGCGCAGCACCGGGCGCCGGAGAAGGCCACCACCGCGATGCTCCGGGCCGCCGAGACCGGCCGGCAGGCGCTCACCGACATGCGGCGCTCGCTCGGCCTGCTGCGCGCCGGGGCCGCCGGCGACCAGGACGGGCCCGACGCCCCTGACGGCCGCTCCGGCCCGGACGGCCCGGACGGCCCGGACGGCCCGGACGACGCTGACGCGCCGCGCCACCCGCTGCCCGGCGTCGCCGAACTGGCCGCGCTGGCCGAGCGGATGCGCGCCGCCGGGCTGCCGACCCGGATCGAGGTCGCCGGCGACCACGCCCACCTGCCCGCCACCGTCCAGCTGACCGTCCACCGCCTGGTGCAGGAGGCCCTGACCAACACCTTCAAGCACGCCCCCGCCGGCACCCGCGCCGAGGTCCGGATCCGCTGCTCGGCGACGGCCGTCACCGTGGACGCCACCGACGACGGTCCCGGCCCGCCCCCGCCCGCCGCCCCCGCCGGTCGGGGCCTCACCGGCATGCGCGAACGCGCGGCCGCCCACGGGGGCACCCTGCGGGCCGGACCGCAGCCGGGCGGCGGCTGGGCGGTGCACGCCCGCCTCCCGCTCGACGACCACGGCGCCCGGGCGGTGTCCGCATGACGATCCGGGTCCTGGTCGTCGACGACGAGGCGCTGCTCCGGATGGCCTTCGGCACCGTCCTGGAGGCCCAGCCCGACCTGACCCCGGTCGGCGAGGCCGCGGACGGCGACCAAGCGGTGCGCCTCGCCCTGGAGTTGCAGCCCGACGTGGTCCTGATGGACGTCCGGATGCCCGGCACGGACGGGATCGAGGCGACCCGGCAGATCACCCGGCTGTGCCCGCGCAGCCGGGTACTGATCCTCACCACCTTCGACCTGGACGAGTACGCCTTCGCCGGGCTGGCCGCCGGCGCCTCGGGCTTCCTGCTGAAGAACACCCGGCCCGAGGAGCTGCTCACCGCCATCCGCGACGTGGCGGCGGGCGACGCCGTGCTCTCCCCCCGGATCACCCGCCGCCTGCTGGAGGACTTCCGGCCCCGGCTCCCCGACCACCGCGACACCGCCCGCCGCGAACGGCTGGCCCGGCTCAGCGCCCGCGAACGCGAGGTCCTCGTCGAGGTCGGCCGCGGCCGCTCCAACGCCGAGATCGCGGCCGCCCTGCACCTCGCCGAGGCGACCGTCAAGTCCCACCTGGGCCGGATCCTGCCGAAGCTCGACCTCCGCGACCGCGTCCAGGCCGTGGTCTTCGCCCACACCTGCCACCTCGTCCCCCCGGAGTGACCCCCCGCACCCCCAACTC
>NZ_JNWZ01000043.1 GCF_000716545.1 Kitasatospora phosalacinea | reverse complement strand
GGGCTGGACGCCCAAGCGCCCCGAACTCGACCGGATCGTCGCCGACGCCTGGGAGTTCACCCTCGCCCACCGCGCCTGACCCGCCCGCACCCCGACCCGGCCACCGGCCCCGAAGACCCTGTGTACAGGAACTTCACCAAATCCCCACGCCGCGGCGGCACGCGCCCGTAGGCTGAGTGGGGCACCGGTGGGGGTCGGGCCACGAGCAGGGGGGCAAGGACGATGGGGCGTACACGCGTCCTGGTGGTCGACGGCCACCGGATCTTCGCCGAGGCGCTCGCCGCGGCACTGGCCGCCGAACCCGACGTGGACGTCGGGGCGGCGGGCAGCGCGGTGGCGGCCGAACGCGCGCTGGAGCGGGCGGTCACCGAGCACCGCCCGTACGACGTGGTGCTGGTCGACGTCGACCTGGGCGCCGTGCAGCCGGCCCGCGGCCCGGCCGCGTTACCCGCTCCCCGGCGCTCCCCGCCGGGGCCGCAGCAGCCGCCGCCCGCCGAACCGGGGCCGGCGGGCCGACAGGCGCCGGCGGGGCGGGCCGAGGAGGCCCGGCCGCTGACCGACGGGATCGCCCTGGTCGCCCGGATCCGGCGGGCCCACCCGCAGGTGCGGGCCGTCCTGCTGGCCGCCGGCGACGACCCGCAGCGCGCCGCCCGCGCCCTGCAGGCCGGGGCGCACGGCTGGGTGGCGCGCGAGAGTTCGCTCAGCGCGCTGATGGCGGTGGTGCGCGGCGTCCGGCGGGACGAGACGCACCTGCCGCCCGCCCTGCTCACCGGCGTGATCCGGGAGCTGACCTCGGCCCGCCGGGACCGCTCGGAGAGCGAGCGGCTGGTCGCCGCGCTCACCCCCCGCGAGGAGGAGGTGCTGCGCTGCATGGTCGCCGGCCTCGGACGGCAGGCCGTCGCGGAGCGGCTGTTCCTCTCCCCGCACACCGTCCGCACCCACATGCAGAACGTCCTGGGCAAACTGGGGGTGCACTCCACGCTCGCGGCGGTCGCGGTCGCCCGCCGGGCCGGGATCGCCCCCTCGGAGCCGCCCGGGCCGCCGGCCCCCGTCCCCCCGCCGACCGTCGCCTCCGCCGCAGGCCCCCGCACGGGCTGAACGAGCCCCGCCCTTCCCGTACGTTCCACTCCGTGAGTCAGGTAGACCGGAGGTCAGATGTCGCCGCACCGCACTGCCGCACTCCCGCACGGGGCCCGCACCGTCCTGCCCGTCCAGCGGGCCGGCTCGACCGGCCTGCGCACCCTGGTCGTCGGGGCCGGCTCCGCCGGCACCGCCCTGGTCCGCGACCTGGACCGGACCCCGGACTTCGGCCTCCACCCGGTCGGCGTCCTGGACGACGACCCGGGCAAGGCCGGCCTGCACGTCTCCGGCAGCCCCGTCCTCGGGCCGCTGGCCGACCTCACCGACCTGGCCCTCGCCCACGACGTCCAGGTCGTGGTGCTGGCCATCCCCGGCCTGCCGCACCAGCGGGTGCGCGAACTCGCCACCGCCGCGGCCGCCGCCGGCGCGGCCGTCCGCTACCTGCCGTCCTTCCTGTCCGCGCTGCGCCGCGAGGTGGTCGGCTCCGACATGCGCACCCTGGACGTCAACCGGCTGATCGGCCGGCACGAGGTCCACGTGGCCTCCCCGGACGTGCGCACCGTCATCGAGGGCCGGCGCGTCCTGGTCACCGGCGCCGGAGGCTCGATCGGCAGCGAACTGTGCCGCCAGGTCCAGGCGTTCGGGCCCGCCGCGCTCTACATGCTCGACCACGACGAGTCCAACCTGCACCGGCTCCAGCTCGACATCTGGGGCGAGGCGCTGCTCACCGACGAGTCCCTGGTGATCGCCGACATCCGGGACCGCCCCCGGATCCAGCAGATCTTCCGCGACCTGCGGCCCGACGTGGTCTTCCACGCCGCCGCGCACAAGCACCTGCCGCTGCTGGAGCGCCACCCCAGCGAGGCCGTGAAGTCCAACGTGCTGGGCACCGACCACCTGGTGGAGGCCGCGCTCGACACCGGCGTGGAACGCTTCGTGCTGATCTCCACCGACAAGGCCGCCGACCCGACGTCCGTGCTCGGCGCGAGCAAGCGGCTGGCCGAACTGATCGTCCAGGCCAACGCCCGCGACGCCCGCAACCTCGGCACCGGCGTCTTCGCCGCCGTCCGCTTCGGCAACGTCCTCGGCTCGCGCGGCTCGCTGCTCTCCGTGCTGGAGGAGCAACTGCGCAGCGGCGGCCCGGTGACCGTCACCCACCCCGACGTCACCCGCTTCTTCATGACCATCGAGGAGGCCGTCGGCCTGGTCCTGGAGGCCGGGCGGATGGCCGAGGGCGGCGAGGTGTTCGTCCTCGACATGGGCGAGCCGGTCCGGATCGTCGACCTGGTGCACAACTTCGCCGAACAGGTGCAGCTCGACGCGGACGAGGTGGAGATCCGCTACACCGGCCTGCGGGCCGGGGAGAAGCTCAACGAGGCCCTGTTCTCCGACAACGAGGAACGCCTCCCCACCGCCCACCCGCGCATCTTCGCCACCGTCGCCGACCACGCCACCGTCCCCGAGGACCTGGCCGGCGGCCTCACCGGCCTCTACGGCGCCGCCACCGTCAACTCCGACCCCGAAGTCCGCGAACGCCTGGCCGCCCTCCTCCCGGGCTACCAGACCGCCCGCACCAAGCCCCTGGCCCTGTCGACCCCGTACCCGGACGGCTTCTAGGCGCACGAACGCGAAGGGGGCGGACCCCGGGTCTCGCCGTTCCCCGGGCCCCTGCCGGGGCTTCAGCCCGCGCGGTCGAAGGGAGCGACCAGGTTGCGCAGGAGGGCGGCGAGTTCGGTCTGCTGGGCGGGGGCGAGCTGGGAGAGGATCTCGCGCTCGTGGGCGAGGAGGCCGGCCAGGGCCTGGTCGGCCTTGTCGCGGCCGGCGTCGGTGAGGCGGACCAGGACGCCGCGGCGGTCGTCGGGGTCGGGGAGGCGGACGACCAGGCCCTTGGCGGTGAGGCGGTCGATGCGGTTGGTCATGGTGCCCGAGGTGACCAGGGTCTGGGTGAGGAGCTGGCCGGGGGAGAGCTGGTAGGGGTCTCCGGCGCGGCGCAGGGCGGTGAGGACGTCGAACTCCCAGGGTTCGAGGCCGTGCTCGGCGAAGGCGGTGCGGCGGGCCCGGTCCAGGTGGCGGGCGAGGCGGCTCACCCGACTGAGGACCTCAAGCGGTTCCACGTCGAGGTCGGGGCGCTCTCGGCGCCATGCTGCGACCAGGCGGTCGACCTCGTCCTCCATGTCGATCAGTGTATCGGGGGGTGTGTCGATGTGAAGTCTCTTGACATCAAGAGATAACAAAGGAAGTCTCGCCGGTAACAGGAATATCTTGACGTCGAGATACTTCGGGAGCCGCGCCATGCCCGCCCACTGGGACGCCGACCAGTACCTGCGCTACGCCGACCTGCGGGGACGCCCGTTCGCCGACCTGCTCGCCAGGGTCCCCGAACTGCCGCCCGGCCCCACCGTGCTGGACCTCGGCTGCGGGCCGGGCAACTCCACCGCCGCCCTGCGCCGCCGCTGGCCGGACGCCCGGCTGCTCGGGCTGGACTCCTCGCCCGAACTGCTCGCCGAGGCCCGCGGCGCCGGGGGCGAGCCCACCGCCGAGTACCTGGAGCGGGACGTCACGGCGTACGACCCGGCGCCCGAGCGGCCCGACCTGATCGCCTCCAACGCCGCACTGCACTGGATGGACACCGACACCGCCGACCACCTCGACCTGCTGCCGCGCTGGGCGGCCGCGCTGCGCCCCGGCGGGGTGATCGCCTTCCAGTTGCCCGGCAACTTCGCCGCCCCCAGCCACACCCTGCTCGCCGAACTGCGCCGCGCCCCGCGCTGGCGCGGACGCCTGGCCACCGCCCGCCCGGACGCCTCCTGCCACGAGCCGGAGCGCTACGCCCGTGCGCTGCTGGATGCCGGCTGCGCCGCGGACGTCTGGGAGAGCACGTACACGATGGTGCTGCCCGGCCCCGACCCGGTGCTGGAGTGGGTCAAGGGCTCCACCCTGCGCCCGGTGCTGGACCGGCTGCCCGGGGCGGCGGAGCGGGCGGAGTTCCTGGCCGAGTACGGGGCGCTGCTGCGCGAGGCGTACCCGAGGACGGAGCACGGCACGCTGTTCCCGTTCCGCCGGGTCTTCGCGGTCGCGGTCCGGAAGTGACGGCGGGTCACCTGGCGCCGGGCAGCGCCGGGTGGCGGCCCAGCACCACCACGCCCACCACGACCGCGACCAGCCCGGCGCTCTGCCAGGCCAGCGCCGCCGGGGTGAGGCGCAGCCGGTCGCCGAGGAAGCCCACCGCGCAGGCGATCCCGGCCAGCGGCTGGGCGGCGGTCAGGGCGGGCAGCGACATCCGCAGCGGCGCCGCCTCGAACGCGGACTGCACCAGCAGCAGGCCGATCACGCCCAGCCCGAGCACGGTGTACGGCGGCCAGGAGGCCAGCGCGGCGGCCGCCCCGTCCCGGTCGATCCGGTCGAAGGTGGCGCGGGTGAGCGCGTCCTGGAGGCCGTAGAGCAGCCCGGCGGCCAGCGCCAGCAGGGTCGCCTCCTCGAACAGCGGCAGTTGGCGGGCCACCGTGACCAGCAGCAGGGCCAGGCCGGAGACGATCCCGAACACCAGCCAGTACCGCAGCGGCCCGGCGGCGGGCCCGCCGCCCTCGGGCCGGCCGGCCGCGATGAACGCGGTGACGCCGAGGGCGATCAGGGCGACGCCGATCCAGCCGGAGCGGCCCAGCCGGGTGCCGGTGATCCGGCGGGCCAGCAGCATCGCCCAGACCAGGTTGGTGGCCAGCAGCGGTTCCACCAGGGTGACCTCGCCCTGGCTGAGGGCCAGCGCGGAGAGCGCCTGGCCGCCGATCATGAAGGCGATGCCGAGCAGCCAGTCCGGCATCCGCATCAGGTCCAGCAGCAGCCGCCAGCGCAGCAGGTCGCCACCGGGCGCGCGCTGGGCGGCGTGCTGCTGCAGGACGAATCCGGCGCCCAGGCAGCAGGCCGCGCCGAGGGACAGCAGGAAGACCGCCACGGGTGCTCCTGTCGCGGGGCGGCCCGGGGGGCCCCGGGCCGGTCGTCAGTTCTTGCGGTCGCCGACCAGCTTGGGGTGCCGCTCCAGGCCCTCCAGGCCGTGCCAGGCGAGGTTGACCAGGTGGGCGGCGACCTCCGCCTTGCCGGGCTTGCGCACTTCCAGCCACCACTGGCCGGTCAGTGCCACCATGCCGACCAGCATCTGCGAGTACATCGGCGCCAGCCTGGCGTCGAAGCCCCGGGACTTGAACTCCAGGCCGAGGATGTCCTCGACCTGGGTGGCGATGTCGCCGATCAGCGAGGCGAACGAGCCGGTGGCCTGGGTCACCGGCGAGTCCCGGACCAGGATCTTGAAGCCGTCGGTGGAGGTGTCGATGTAGTCCATCAGCGCGAACGCGGCCTGCTCCAGCAGCTCGCGGGAGTGCCCGCCGGTGAGCGCGCCGGTGACCATGTCGAGCAGCAGCTGCATCTCGCGGTCGACGACCACCGCGTACAGGCCCTCCTTGCCGCCGAAGTGCTCGTACACGACGGGCTTGGAGACCCCGGCGCGCTCGGCGATCTCCTCGACCGAGGTGCCGTCGTAGCCGCGTTCGGCGAAGACCGACCGGCCGATCTCCAGCAGCTGCTCGCGGCGCTGCTTGCCGGTCATCCGCACCCGGCCGCCGCCCTTGCCCCCGGCGCGGCGCGCGGGTTGATGGCCGGTGCTGTCTCCGTTGGTCCCGTTCACCCCTCCATCATGCTGTAGGCGCTGACTCATGCGGCGCGGCGGGCGGCGATCCGCTCCGCGCCGGGCCAGCGGACGTCGTGCGCCCAGCCCGCCCGTTCGAACCAGCGGATGACCCGGGCGGAGGAGTCGACCTGGCCGCGGAGCACGCCGTGCCGGGCCGAGGTGGGGTCGGCGTGGTGCAGGTTGTGCCAGGACTCGCCGCAGGACAGCACGGCCAGCCACCACACGTTGCCGGAGCGGTCGCGGGACTTGAACGGGCGCGAACCCACCGCGTGGCAGATCGAGTTGATCGACCAGGTGACGTGGTGCAGCAGCGCGACCCGGACCAGCGAGCCCCAGAAGAAGGCGGTCAGCGCGCCCTGCCAGCTCCAGGTGGCCAGGCCGCCGACCAGCGGGGGCAGGCCGAGCGAGACCAGCGTCCACAGCCAGAACAGCCGGGAGATGCGCCTTATGGCCGGGTCGCGGACCAGGTCGGGGGCGTACTTCAGCTGCGGGGTCTGCTCCTCGTCGAACATCCAGCCCATGTGCGCCCACCACAGGCCCTTGAGCAGCGCGGGCACGCTCTCGCCGTAGCGCCACGGCGAGTGCGGGTCGCCGTCCTTGTCGG
The DNA here is from genome assembly GCF_000716545.1 of Kitasatospora phosalacinea. Lineage (GTDB taxonomy): Bacteria > Actinomycetota > Actinomycetes > Streptomycetales > Streptomycetaceae > Kitasatospora > Kitasatospora phosalacinea. Next base: position 52,421 of record NZ_JNWZ01000043.1, on the reverse strand, counting down.
AGTAGCGGTGGTGCTTGCGGTGGTCGGCGACCCAGCGGACCAGCGGGCCCTCGACGGCCAGCGAGCCGAGCACCGCCAGGCCCAGGCGCAGCGGGCGGTTGGCCTTGAACGCGCCGTGGGTGAAGTAGCGGTGGTAGCCGACGGTGATGCCGTGGCAGGTCAGGAAGTACATGCCGACGGCGAGGCCGGCGTCCAGCCAGGACAGCCCCCACCCCCAGGCCGCCGGGACGGCGGCGAGCAGGGCCAGGAACGGCACGGCGATGAACAGGGACAGGGTGAGGCGCTCCAGCGCGCCCTGCTTCTCGCCGCCCCTGGTGGCGGACAGCGCGGTGGCGTCCCGCTCGGCGGCGGTTCGGTCGTTCTCGGCGGCGCGCGGCGGCGCCTGCCCGGCCTGGATGGTCATGGCGCTCCCGGGGGTGAAGGGACCGGCAGATACCTACGTATCCGTAACTTACGGCATCGTAGGTAGCGGGCCCGGGCAAGCGGAAGGGCCCCGGACGGACGTGTCGCACTGTTCGCCCGCCGGGCCCCGGCCCGTCGTCGGGCCGGGGGAGGGGCGTCGTTCGTGTGCCTTCGCGGAAGGTGGTGGAGCAACGGGCCGTCAAGCCGTAGGCTGTGCTGGGCGCGCGACGCGCCCTTTCCGCCGTGGTGTAATGGCAGCACAGGGCCCTTTGGAGGCCTTTGTCTGGGTTCGAATCCTAGCGGCGGAGCCCGTTCCGACCGGTTTCCGGTCGGCCCGACCGTTTCGGTCGGTTTCCGTTGCTTTCCGCTCGGTATTCTCGGTGCGCCCTCAACCCCGCATCGACCGAGGAGTCCTCCCGAGTGAGTGCCAACCAGCCCGCCGCCGTGATCGTGCTCGCCGCCGGGGGCGGTACCCGGATGAAGTCCAAGGCCCTGCCGAAGGTGCTGCACGAGATCTGCGGGCGCTCCCTGGTGGGCCACGCGGTCAGCGCGGCCCAGGAGTTGACGCCGCGGCAGCTGGTGGTGGTGGTCGGCCACCTGCGCGAGCTGGTGCAGGCCCACCTGACCGAGCACTACCCGGCCGCCCGCCAGGTCGTCCAGGACGAGCAGAACGGCACCGGCCACGCCGCGCGCACCGCGCTGGCCGCGCTCGCCGCCGACGGCGTGGAGCTGGACGGCACCGTGCTGGTCACCTCCGGCGACACCCCGCTGCTCACCGGCGCCACCCTGGCCGCGCTGACCGCCGCGCACGCCGAGCAGGGCAACGGCGTCACCGTGCTGACCGCCCGCGTCCCCGACCCGACCGGCTACGGCCGGATCCTGCGCGGCCCGGACGGCGCGGTCGCCGCGATCGTCGAGCACAAGGACGCCAGCGCCGAGCAGTTGGCCGTGGACGAGATCAACTCCGGGGTGTTCGCCTTCGACGCCAAGCTGCTGGCGCTCGCCCTGTCGCTGGTCGGCACCGACAACGCGCAGGGCGAGGAGTACCTGACCGACACCCTGGAGATCCTGCGCCGCGAGGGCCACCGGGTCGGCGCGGTGGTGGCCGCCGACCACCGCGAGATCGTCGGCATCAACGACCGGGTGCAGCTCGCCGAGGCCCGCCGGCTGCTCAATGACCGGCTGCTGGAGAACGCCATGCGGGCCGGCGTCACCGTGGTCGACCCGGCCTCCACCTGGTTCGACGTCCAGGTGACCTACGAGCCGGACGCGCTGGTCCACCCGAACACCCAGCTGCACGGCGCCAGCCACCTCGGCGAGGGCTGCGAGGTCGGCCCGAACACCACGCTGACCGACACCCCGGTCGGCGCGGGCGCCCGTGTGAGCAACACCACGGCCGACCGCGCCGAGATCGGCCCGGACGCCGCCGTCGGCCCGTACGCGTACCTGCGGCCGGGCACGAAGCTGGCCCGGGGGGCGAAGGCCGGCACCTACGTCGAGATCAAGAACTCGGAGCTCGGCGAGGGGGCGAAGGTGCCGCACCTGTCGTACATCGGGGACGCGACGATCGGCGAGGGCACCAACGTCGGTGCGGCGTCCGTCACAGTGAACTACGACGGCGTGAACAAGCACCGGACGGTCATCGGGGCCCACTGCCGCACGGGTTCCGACAACATGTTCATCGCTCCGGTGACGGTCGGAGACGGGGCCTACACGGCCGCCGGATCGGTGATCACCAACGACGTCCCGGCCGGTTCGCTGGGCGTCGCGCGGGCCCAGCAGCGCAACATCGCGGGCTGGGTTGAGCGGAAGCGGCCGGGTTCGGCCTCGGCCCGCGCGGCCGCCGAGGCGGGTGGGACGCAGTAGTCGGACGGGGCGGCCGGGATCTTGAGGAGTGGTCCCCGGCCGTCGACCGCGGCCCGGGGCGCGTAACCTGAAGTACATACGTGCGCCATCGGGCCTGTCCGGCCGCGCCTCGGCGTACTCACCCAGAGTGGCAATACATCGAGGAGACGGTGCAGTGAGCGGGATCACGACCTCCGGTGAGAAGAAGCTCAAACTCTTTTCCGGCCGTGCCCACCCCGAACTTGCCGAGGAGGTCGCCCGCGAACTGGGCACCGAACTCGTCCCGACCAAGGCCCTGGACTTCGCCAACGGCGAGATCTACGTCCGCTTCCTGGAGTCCGCCCGCGGCGCGGACTGCTTCGTGATCCAGAGCCACACGGCTCCGATCAACCAGTGGATCATGGAGCAGCTGATCATGATCGACGCGCTCAAGCGCGCGTCGGCCCGCAGCATCACCGCGATCCTCCCGTTCTACGGCTACGCCCGGCAGGACAAGAAGCACCTCGGCCGCGAGCCCATCTCGGCCCGCCTGGTCGCCGACCTGCTGCGCCAGGCCGGCGCCGACCGGCTGATGGCCGTGGACCTGCACACCGCGCAGATCCAGGGCTTCTTCGACGGCCCGGTGGACCACCTGTTCGCGCTGCCGATGCTCGCCGACTACGTGGGCGACCGCGTCCCGGACCGCTCCAAGCTGACCGTCGTCTCCCCGGACGCCGGCCGGGTGAAGGTCGCCGACCAGTGGTGCGACCGGCTCGGCGCCCCGCTGGCGATCATCCACAAGCGCCGCGACATGTCGCAGGCCAACACCATCGTGTCCGCCGAGGTGGTCGGTGACGTCAGGGACCGGGTCTGCGTCCTGGTCGACGACATGATCGACACCGCCGGCACCATCTGCGCCGCCGCCGACGCGCTCTTCGACGCCGGCGCCTCCGACGTCCTGGTCGCCGCCACCCACGGCGTGCTCTCCGGCCCCGCCGCGGACCGGCTGAAGAACTCCCGGGTCAGCGAGTTCGTGTTCACCAACACCCTGCCGACCCCGGCCCAGCTCCAGCTGGACAAGATCACCACGCTGTCGATCGCCCCGTCGATCGCCGCCGCGGTGCGCGAGGTGTTCGAGGACGGATCGGTCACCAGCCTCTTCGAGGGCGTGCACTGACCCCCCGTCAGCCGACGGATCGGCCCCCGGCTCCGCACGGAGCCGGGGGCCGATTTCACGTCCGCGCCACCGCCCGGTTAGTCTAGGGAGACTGCTCGGCGAGGGATGCCCGTTAGGTGCTCCGTGATCGACGCGCGAGAACGATGCGCCTTGATCGAACCGCCGAGCGTTCCCCCAACGTACTTGAGGGTGTGGCCCGGCGGTTCTGTCGTTCCTGCACCCCTTCGCTTCACGAGGAGTGCAGCCGTGTCCGAGATCCGCCTTGCCGCCGAAGCCCGCACCGAGTTCGGCAAGGGTGCCGCCCGCCGCGCCCGCCGCGCCGGCTTCGTCCCCGGTGTCGTGTACGGCCACGGCCACACCCCGGTGCACCTGAACCTGCCCGGCCACGACCTGATGATGGCCCTCAAGACCCCCAACGCCCTGCTGGTCGTCCCGATCGACGGCAAGGACGAGTACGTGCTGCCGAAGGCCGTGCAGCGCGAGGCCATCAAGCGCTCCATCGAGCACGTCGACCTGCTGCTGGTCAAGCGCGGCGAGAAGGTCACCGTCGAGATCCCGGTCCACACCGAGGGCGAGCTGGCCCCCGGCGGCAACCTGATCGAGAACGTGCTGAACGCCCTCCCGATCGAGGCCGAGGCCACCCACCTGCCCGAGTCGGTCACCGTCTCGATCGAGGGCCTGGAGGCCGGCGCCTCCATCACCGCCGGCGACATCACCCTGCCCTCCGGCGTGACCCTGGCCGTCGAGGCCGACGCCGTCGTGCTGCAGGTCATCGGCGCCCAGGCTCCGGAGGCCAGTGAGACCGAGGAGGCGGCGGACGAGGCCGCCGCCGGCGAGGCCGTCGAGGCCTGACCACCGCCTTCCCGCCGCTGCCCCGGCCCCCGTCCCGCCCCGTGCGCGGACGGAGCCGGGGCAGCGGCGTGTCCGGGATGATGTGACGGTACGGAGAACACCCGCGTGAGGAGCGGCATGAGCGAGTACGACGGCCCCTGGCTGGTGGTGGGCCTCGGCAACCCGGGCAAGGAGTACGCCCGCAACCGGCACAACATCGGCTTCATGGTGGTCGAGCTGCTGGCCCAGCGGATCGGCGCCAGGTTCAAGGCGCACAAGAGCCGCGCCCAGGTCGCCGAGGGGCGGCTGGTCGGCAGGCGGGTCGTGCTCGCCGAGCCGATGAGCTTCATGAACCTCTCGGGCGGGCCGGTCACCGCGCTGCGCGACTTCTACAAGGTGCCGACCTCGGCGGTCGTCGCCGTCCACGACGAGCTCGACCTCGACTACGCGGCGCTGCGGCTCAAGACCGGCGGCGGCGACAACGGCCACAACGGCCTCAAGTCGATCACCAAGTCGCTCGGCCCCGACTACCACCGGGTGCGCTGCGGCATCGGCCGCCCGCCCGGCCGGATGGAGGTCGCCGACTTCGTGCTCAAGGACTTCTCCGCCACCGAGCGCAAGGACCTCGACTGGTTTGTCGACCGGGCCGCCGACGCCGTCGAGGCGCTGCTCTCCGAGGGCCTGGAGCGGGCCCAGCAGAACTACAACTCCTGACCGCGGCGGGCCGGGCGGCGCGCACCGGAGGCCGCTGCCTTCCGTACACAACGTTCATGCAACGCTTGCCCGGAGGAAGCTGACCTGGGGTCAGAAACGGCGCGGGATCCGATACCGTCGAGGCCGGTACAACAAGGATTGAAGTGCCGTCTATGGGGGTATGGGCCGTGATCCGGTCGAAGCGCGTGGGCAAGGTCGTCGGAGGCACCGTCCTGTGCCTGGCCGCCGGGGGGTGGGGGGCCCAGGCCGCCGCGGCCGTCGAGCCCAGCACCGTTCCCGAGCCCGCCGCCGCCCGGCTCGCGCCGCCCACCGGCTCCGTCGGCGCGGCCGGCGCGTACGCCGTCGGCGGCGGCCTGGTGGTGGTGGCCGGCGGCGCGGCCGCCTGGCTGCGCAAGCGCAAGAAGGCCTGAACGGCGGCGGCCCGCCCCCTCGGTGACGAGGGGGCGGGCCGCCGCGGTCTCCGGCCGGGGCCGGATCAGCCGGTGTTGCGCAGGCCGGCCGCGATGCCGTTCACGGTGAGCAGCAGCGCGCGGGCCCGCAGCGGGTCCTCCGGGCGGCCGGCCGCGACCTCCTCGCGCTGCCGGCGCAGCAGCGCGACCTGCAGGTAGGAGATCGGGTCGAGGTAGGCGTCGCGCACGGTGAAGGTCTGCTTGAGGACCTCGTTGTGCTCCAGCAGCTCCGACTCGCCGGTCAGCCGCAGCACCTCGCGCAGGGTGAGGTCGTGCTCGGCGACGATCTGGTCGAAGATGTGGTGCAGCTCGGCCGGGACCAGCTGCTCGACGTAGTGGCGGGCGATCCGCAGGTCCGTCTTGGCCAGCGTCATGGCGACGTTGGACAGGAAGTTGCGGAAGAAGTGCCAGTTCCCGTGCATCTCGTCGAGCACGTCCGTCAGGCCGGCCGCGCGGGCCGCCGCCAGGCCGGAGCCCACGCCGTACCAGCCGGGCACGATCTGCCGGGACTGCGTCCAGCCGAACACCCACGGGATGGCCCGCAGGCCGTCCAGGCCCGCGCCGCTGTCGGGGCGGCGGGACGGGCGGGAGCCCAGGTGCAGCGAGGCCAGCTGGTCGACCGGCGTCGCGGCGAAGAAGTACTTCGGCAGGTCCTCCTGCTCGACCAGCGCCCGGTACGCGGTGTGCGCGGCCTCGGAGACCCGGTCCATCGCGGCGTCCCAGCGGGCCAGCTCCTCCGGGGCCTGGCGGGGCGCGGTGTGCAGCGCGGACGCGGCCAGCGTGGCGGAGAGGGTCAGCTCCAGGTTCTCCCGGGCCAGCGACGGCAGCAGGTACTTGTCGGAGATCACCTCGCCCTGCTCGGTGACCTTGATCTCGCCCTCCAGGGTGCCCCACGGCTGGGCCAGGATCGCCTCGTGCGAGGGGCCGCCGCCGCGGCCGACGGTGCCGCCGCGGCCGTGGAAGAGCCGCAGCCGGATGCCGTAGCGGTGCGCGACGTCGCGCAGCCGGCGCTGGGCGCGGTGGATCTCCCACTGCGAGGTGGTGATGCCGCCGAACTTCGAGGAGTCCGAGTAGCCGAGCATGACCTCCTGGATGTCGCCGCGCAGCGACACCAGCAGCCGGTACGACGGGTCGGAGAGCATCTCGTCCAGGATCCGGTCGGCCTCCTGGAGCTCGTCGGTGGTCTCCAGCAGCGGCACGATGCCGATCTTGGCGATGCCCGCGTGCAGGTCGATCAGGCCGGCCTCGCGGGCCAGCACCACGGCCGCGAACACGTCGTCCGCGCCCTGGCACATCGAGATGATGTACGACTCGACGATCTCGTCGCCGAAGCGCTCGAAGCCCTCGCGGATGGTGGTGAACACGCCCAGCGTCTTGGCGCCCGCGGCGTCCAGCGGGGCCGGGGTCGGGGCCAGCGGGCGGCGCGAGCGCATCTCCTTGGACAGCAGCCGCTGGCGGTACTCGCGCGGCATGTCGGTGTAGCGCCAGGCCTCCTCGCCGAGCCGGTCGAAGAGCTGGCCCAGCGCGTGGTGGTGCGCCTCGGCGTGCTCGCGCACGTCCATGGTGGCCAGCTGCAGGCCGAACGCCTCGATGGTGCGGATCGCCCGGGCCAGGCGGCCGTCGGCGATCAGGCCGCCGCGGTGGGCCCGCAGCGAGTCCTGGATCAGGCGCAGGTCGGCGATCAGGTCCCGGGTGCCGACGTAGTCGCGGCCCGGGACGGACGGGGTGCCGGCGGCCAGCCGGTCGCGGGTGTTCTCCAGCTTGATCCGGATGCAGGTGGCCTTCAGCCGGTACGGCTCCTCGGCGTTCATCCGCTTGTAGCGCGGGCTCAGCTCCGGCAGGTGCGCCAGGTCGTCGTCCAGCGAGGCCAGCAGCTCCTCCGAGGCCCCGGCCAGGCGCACCGAGGTGGAGAGCGAGGCGCGCAGGTCGTCGACCGCCGCCAGGGCGTCCTTGATGCCGTACTCGTGCTGGAGGTTGAGGACGTCCCAGGTGACCCGCGGGGTGACGTTCGGGTTGCCGTCGCGGTCGCCGCCGATCCAGGTGCCGAAGGTCAGCGGGCGCACGCCCTCGGGCAGCGTCAGGCCGACCCGGGCCAGCTCCTCGTGCAGCTCCTCCAGCACCTCCGGGACGGCGTCGCGGTACAGCTCGTCCAGGTAGTAGACGGCGTTGCGGGCCTCGTCGGTGGGCTCGGGGCGGGCGATGCGCAGCTCGTCGGTCTGCCACAGCAGGTCGATCACCTCGGCGAGGCGGCGGTCGGCCTGGCGGCGGGCCGAGGTCTGCCGGGCGCTGTCGACCCGGCCGGTGGCGGCCTGCTCGCGGTGGATGCGCTCCAGCAGCTCGCCGACCCGGCGCAGCTTGTTCAGCACCGAGCGGCGGGCCGCCTCGGTGGGGTGCGCGGTGAACACCGGGCGCACCGCGAGGTTGGCCAGGGTGTCCGCCAGGTGCTTCGGGTCCGCGTCCTTCAGCTGGTCCACGGTCTGCGACAGCAGCGAGCCCTCGCGGGCCCGGCGGGAGGCGAACTCCCGGCCGCGGTGCACCTGCTCGGTGACGTTCGCCAGGTGGAAGTAGGTGGAGAAGGCGCGCACCAGCTTCGCGGCGGTGTCCAGGTCGATCTCCGCCAGCAGCTGCGCCGTCGCCTCGCCGTCGGTGCGGCTCAGCAGGCGCACCTGCTCGACCAGGCCCAGCAGTTCGGGGCCCTCCTGGCGGACCAGGGTCTCCCCGAGCAGATCGCCGAGGCGGCGGATGTCCGCACGCAGCGCGGCATTGTCGTCCGCGTCGGCGATCACGGAGGGGTTGTCCGCCGGAGTGGGGACCGGAGCGGTCACGGCTGTCTCCCTGTGGTGGTGGGGTTCGGCAACGGCTCTGACATCACCGCGGTGCGGGTGACGGGTGCGGACCGCGCTGTCCGACGGGCAACAGCATAGGTGGCACGGGGTGCCAGCACGGAGAGGTGGCCGGATGGCGGACAGGTCGCGGGGGGCGACTGCGTATCGTGTCGGTCATGAGTGAGAAGCCGGCGGGGGACGGCCTGTGGTGGTGGGCGCGTAGGCGCAGCGCGGTGCTGGACGTGGGACTGGCGGTGGTCTCCGGGCTGGAGTGCGCCTTCGGGGCGTACGGGCTGCTCCGGGACCGGCTGGGCTGGGGACTGCCGGTCACGGTGGTGTGCGTGGTGCTGGGGGCGCTGGCCGGGGCGTCGCTGCTGGTGCGGCGCCGGTGGCCGGTGGTGCCGGTGGTGGTGGCGCTGGTGTTCGTGCCCGGCTTCTTCGGCGTGGTGCTGCTGGTGGTGTCGCTGTACACGCTCGCGGCGACCTGGGAGTGGCCGCTGCGGCGGGCCCGGATGGTGGTGCTGTCGGCGGTCGCGACGGTGGAGACCTTCGGCATGGTGCTGCTCGCGATGACGGAGCCGCCCGAGGCGCCGACGGCCGAACCGCTGCCGCCGAACTGGGTGCTGGCGGTGATCGCGGCGTTCGTCGCGGTCGGCATGGCGGTCGCCCCGATGGTGACCGGCCTGTACGTGGGGGCCCGGCGGCGCCTGGTGGAGTCGCTGGAGGACCGGGCGCAGGGCCTGGAGACCGAGCTGACCCTGCTGGCCGAGCAGGCCAGGGAGCGGGCCTGGCGGGCCCGGGCGGAGGAGCGGACCAGGATCGCCCGCGAGATGCACGACGTGGTCGCGCACCGGGTCAGCCTGATGGTGGTGCACGCCGCCGCGGTGGAGCGGATCGTCCCCAAGGACCCGGCGAAGGCCCAGCAGTCGGCGAAGCTGATCGGCGAGACCGGCCGGCAGGCGCTGGACGAGCTGCGGGAGATCCTCGGGGTGCTGCGGATGACCGAGCCGCAGGAGCAGGTGGAGGCCCCGGTGGGCGGCCTGGCCGAGCTGCCGGAGCTGGTCGAGCAGTCCCGGGTGGCGGGCATGGCGGTGGCGCTGACCGTCACCGGCGAGCGCCGGGAGTACGTCGCGGAGGCCGAGCAGACCGCGTACCGGGTGGTCCAGGAGGGCCTGACCAACGCGCACAAGTACGCGGGCGGGGCCCGGGTGTCGGTGCTGCTGGCGTACGTGCCCAACGGGGTGCGGGTGTCGGTGGTCAACGAGTGCCCGGGCGGGGCGGCGCAGGTGGCGCTGCCGAGCGGCGGCAACGGGCTGGTCGGGATGCGCGAGCGGGTGGTGGCGCTCGGCGGCGCCTTCCACGCCGGGCCGGACGACGGCGGCGGGTTCCGGGTCGAGGCGGTGCTGCCGTCCCGGCTGCGGCGCCCGGTGGTGCCCGGCGGCTGACCGGTCAGTCCGCCGCGGTGCGCAGCCGGTGCGGGGCGAGGCCCAGCACCAGGGTGCCGATCGCCCGGTCGACGCTGGGGCCGAGGTACCACTCGCCGGTGTGGTCGAGGCTGTAGACCCGGCCCCGCTCGTCGATCGCCAGCAGGGCCTGCCCGTACAGCTCCTCGCCCAGCGGGGCGAGCCGGGTGTCCAGGGCGCGGCCGAGGTCGGCCAGGGTGCGCGGGGCGTGCAGGCCGCAGCGCGGGTCGAGCAGGAACGGGGTGCGGGCCAGCGTGTCGCCCGCCCCGGGGACGTCGAAGGCCAGGCCGCCGAACTCGGCCCAGGCCTCGATCGCGGCCGGGAACACCGAGTGCTGCGGCTCCAGCGGGCCGCCGTACGCGACCAGGGCGTCGGCCCACTGCTCGGCCTGCCGGATCTCCCAGCGGCCGGGGTGCCAGCCGGCCTGCTTGAGCGCGGCGGCCACGTCGGCCGGGAAGCGGGGCTGGGTGCGGACGGTGCTGGCGTTCAGGGCGTGCTCCGGTGGTTCGGGGGACGGGGGCCTTCGGGCGCCGCGCGGCGCTCAGCGGCCGGGCGGGCCGACCGCGACGCTGGCCACGTTCAGGTGGTCCAGCAGCGGGGCGCAGGAGCGGCACGGCGGTGCGTGCGTGCCGTGCGCCGGGTCGCCCTCCTCGCGGATCCGCAGCGTGGTCATCCGGGCGCCCTTGAGCGCCTTGCGCGCCTCCTGGACCGTCATCGGCTTGCGCGCGGCCCGCTTCGAACGGGACGCGTCGACCTGGCCCAGGTACTGGGACAGCAGCGCCGCCTCCGGGCAGCGGCCCATGAAGCGCTCGCGCTTCTCCACCGGCAGCGCCGCCAGGAACTCGCCGACCAGCGGGTGCAGCATCGGCGCCGGCTCCGACTTCTCGCCGGCCAGGGTGTGCACCTCGCCGCCGCGCAGCGACAGCGCGGCCGCGACCGCGGGCAGCAGGCTGTCGCGCTGGTGCCGCAGCACGGGCGGGCCGGACTGGTCCATTGACTGCTCCTCGGCGTTGTGCGGCGCACCGGCAGTTCTCCGCTGCCGGGGGTCTGCTGACGGACGGTGTGGATCACGCACGGTAGCGGGACCCACGGACAGTGAATCCTCGCCCAGAGCGTCCAGCCTGCCAAACCGATTCGGGGCGCGCCGCGCCGGGGTGCGGACACGGGGCGCACGGAGGTGTACGGAGGGCCGAACCGCCGCCGCGCACGCCCCCGGTGGCCGTCACGGGTTTTGCCGATTGTGCCCCGACCGGCCCGGCCGGGCCGGTACCGTTCGAGCGACGCGGCGGCAAGGGGGGTCTTGCGATGGGGTCGAACGTCGTGGCGCACGAGGCGCCAGGGGAACACGTGCCCACACCGGGCAGCACCGAGCAACAACCCGACCGGCGGATCGGCCTGGCCGTGATCGGCGCCGGCTACTGGGGGCCGAACCTGGTCCGCAACGCCCAGCAGACCGCCGCGCTGCGGCTGCACTGGCTGTGCGACCTGGACGAACAGCGCTCCCGGAAGGTCCTCGGCGAGTACTCCACGGTCGCCTCCACCACCTCGTACGAGCGGGTGCTCGCCGACGAGCGGGTCCAGGCGGTGGCCATCGCCACCCCCGCCGGCGCGCACCACCGGCTCGCCCGGGCCGCGTTGGAGGCGGGCAAGCACGTCCTGGTCGAGAAGCCGATCACCACCACCGTCGAGGAGGCCGCCGACCTGGTCGCCCTCGCCGAGGAGCGCGGCCTGGTCCTGATGTGCGACCACACCTTCTGCTACACGCCGGTGGTGCGCCGGATCCGCGAACTCGTGCACGGCGGCGAGATCGGCGACGTCCAGTTCTTCGACTCGGTGCGGATCAACCTCGGACTCGTCCAGCCCGACGTCGACGTGCTGTGGGACCTCGCCCCGCACGACCTGTCCATCCTCGACTTCGTGCTGCCGCCGGGCGTCGAACCCGTCGGCGTCAGCGCCCAGGCCGCCGACCCGATCGGCGCCGGCCGGGCCTGCGTCGCCTACCTGACGCTGCGCCTGTCCAACGGCGCGCTCGCCCACTGCCACGTCAACTGGCTCTCCCCGACCAAGGTCCGCACCACCCTGATCGGCGGCTCCCGCCGCACCCTGGTCTGGGACGACCTCAACCCGCAGGCCCGGCTCGCCGTCCACGACCGCGGCGTCGACCTCACCCCGCCCGACGAACTCACCGACGCCATCCGGCACCGCGCCCTGATCTCCTACCGGGTCGGCGACGTGGTGGCCCCCGCCCTGGTCGAACAGGAGGCGCTGCGCAACGTGATGGGCGAGTTCGCCGCCGCCATCACCGAGGGCCGCGCCCCGCTCACCGACGGCCGCGCCGGACTGCGCGTGCTGCGCCTGCTGCACGCGGCCTCCCGCAGCCTCGAACTCGGCGGCGCGACCGTCCCGGTGGACGGCACCGCCGGCACCGCGGCCGACACCGCCGCCCTGATCACCCGCCAGCCCGCCACCCAGCAGAAGGCCGTCGCCCGATGAACGCCGCCGTCACCCTCGAAGGCTCCCGCTGCCTGGTCACCGGCGGCGCCGGAACCATCGGCTCCACCGTCGTCGACCAGCTGATCGAGGCCGGTGCCCGCGAGGTCGTCGTCCTCGACAACTTCGTCCGCGGCCGCGCCGCCAACCTGGCCCGCGCCCGGGAACTCGCCGCCCCCGGACAGCTGAAGGTCGTCGACGGCGACATCCGCGACCGCGCCCTGCTGCGCGAACTGCTCGCCCCCGGCACCGACGCGCTGTTCCACCTCGCCGCGATCCGGATCACCCAGTGCGCCGCCGAACCCCGGCTCGCCCTGGAGGTCATGGTGGACGGCGCCTTCGACGTGGTCGAGGCCGCGGCGGAGACCGGCGTGGGCAAGGTCGTCGCCTCCTCCACCGCCTCGGTGTACGGCCTGGCCGACACCTTCCCGACGCCCGAGACCCAGCACCCCTACAACAACGACACCCTGTACGGCGCCGCCAAGGTCTTCAACGAGGGCCTGCTGCGCAGCTTCCACGCCATGTACGGCCTCGACTACGTCGCGCTGCGGTACTTCAACGTGTACGGCCCCCGGATGGACGTGCACGGCCGCTACACCGAGGTGTTCATCCGCTGGATGGAGCGGATCACCGCCGGACAGCCCCCGCTGATCTTCGGCGACGGCACCCAGACCATGGACTTCGTCCACACCGAGGACATCGCCCGGGCCAACCTGCTGGCCGCCGCCGCCCCCGTCACCGACCGGGTCTACAACATCGCCTCCGGCTCCGAGGTCTCGCTGCGCGGCCTCGCCGACGCGCTGCTCACCGCCATGGACTCCGGCCTCGACGTCGAGCACGGCCCCGCCCGGGACACCGCCGGCGGCGTGGTCCGGCGCCTGGCCGACGTCTCCGCGGCCGAGCGCGACCTCGGCTGGAAGCCCGAACTCGGGCTCACCGACGGGCTGCGCCGGCTCGTCGCCTGGTGGCGCGAGCAGGCGTAACCCCGCGCGGCCCCCGGGCCGCCAGTCCCGCGCGACGCGAAGGAGCACCACCACCGTGTCCACCATCCCCGTCATGATCCCGTGGCTCGGCGACGAGGAGGCCGAGGCCGCCGCCGAGGCGGTCCGCTCCGGCTGGGTCGCGCAGGGCCCCCGGGTGGCCGCGTTCGAGCGGGCGTTCGCCGAGCACCTCGGCGTGCCGCACGCCGTCGCCGTCTCCTCCTGCACCACCGCCCTGCACCTGGCGATGATCGGCGCCGGCGTCGGCCCCGGCGACGAGGTCGTCGTCCCCTCGCTCTCCTTCATCGCCACCGCCAACGCCGTCACCTACGTCGGCGCCGTCCCGGTCTTCGCGGACGTCGACCCGGCCACCGGCAACCTCACGCCCGAGACCGTCGCCCCGCTGCTCACCGACCGCACCCGGGCCGTCGTCGCGGTCGACCAGGGCGGCGTCCCCGTCGACCTGGACGCGATCCGGGCGCTGGCCGCACCGCGCGGCGTCACCGTGGTCGAGGACGCCGCCTGCGCGGCCGGCTCCACCCTGCGCGGCCGCCCGGCCGGCGCGGACGCCGAGATCGCCGCTTACTCCTTCCACCCGCGCAAGCTGCTCACCACCGGCGAGGGTGGCATGGTCACCTGCCGGGACGCCGGTCTCGCCGCCCGGCTGCGGCGGCTGCGCGAGCACGGGATGAGCGTCTCGGCCGCCGACCGGCACGCCGGCGCGGGCGGCGCGGGCGTGGTGGAGACCTACGACGAGATCGGCTTCAACCACCGGATGACCGACGTCCAGGCGGCCATCGGCCTGGTCCAGCTCGGCAAGCTGCCCGCGATGGTCGCCCGGCGGCGCGAACTCGCCGACCGCTACCGGGAGTCGCTGGGGGAGGAGCTGGCCGCCCGGCTGGTCCGCGACCCGGCGCACGGCACCTCCAACTTCCAGTCGCTGTGGCTGCGGCTGCCCGAGGACGCCCCCGACCGCGGCGAGGTCCTGGCCCGGCTGGCCGCCGACGGCGTCTCGGCCCGGCGCGGCATCATGGCCGCCCACCTGGAGGCCCCGTACAAGGGCACCGCGCGGGTCCCGCTCCCGGCCACGGAGGAGATCACCGCGCGGACGCTGATCCTGCCGCTGTACCACTCGCTCACCCACGAACAGCAGGACCGCGTCGTCTCGGCGCTCAAAACCGCGCTGGGACGGTAGACCTCCCCCCTGCACCCCGGCTCCGCCAACGAGAGGCCCACCCCGTGACCGACATCCCCCTGGTCGACCTGCACGCCTCGCACGCCGAGATCGCCGACGAGGTCCGGGCGGGCTTCGACGCGGTGCTGGCGAGCGGGGCCTACATCAAGGGCCCGGACGTGACCGCATTCGAGCGGGAGTACGCGGCGTTCTCCGGCGTCGGGCACGCGGTGGGGACGGCGAACGGCACCGACGCGCTCGAACTCGCGCTGCGGGCACTGGAGTTGAAGCCGGGCGGCGGGGTGGTGCTGCCCGCGAACACCTTCGTGGCGACCGCCGAGGCGGTGGTCCGGGCCGGGCTGCGGCCCGTCCTGGTGGACGTGGACGAGGAGCACCTCCTGATCGACGTCGAGCAGACCGCCGCCCGGGTGACCGAGGCCGTCGCGCTGATGCCCGTCCACCTGAACGGCCAACTCGCCCCGATGGAGGGCCTGCTGGAGATCGCCGACGGCCTGCCGGTGGTCGAGGACGGCGCCCAGTCGCAGGGCGCCACCCGGCACGGGCGGCCGTCCGGCGCCTGGGGGCGGATCTCGGCCACCAGCTTCTACCCGGGCAAGAACCTCGGCGCGTACGGCGACGCCGGCGCCGTGGTCACCGACGACGCCGAACTCGCCGACGCGGTCCGGCTGATCGGCGACCACGGCTCGGCCCGCAAGTACGTCCACGAGAAGTTCGGCTTCAACTCCCGGATGGACACCCTGCAGGCCGTGGTGCTGCGCGCCAAGCTCCGCCGGCTGCCCGGCTGGAACGAGCTCCGCCGGGCCGCCGCCGAACGCTACGACAAGCTGCTCGGCGGCCTGGACGGCGTCACCGTGCCGCGCACCCTGCCCGGCAACGAGCACGTCTGGCACCTGTACGCGGTCCGGGTCGAGCACGGCCGCGACGGCGTGCTGGCCGCCCTCCGGGAAGCCGGGATCGGCGCCGGCGTGCACTATCCCGTCCCGGTGCACCTGCAGCCCGCGTTCCGGCACCTGGGGCACGCGGAGGGCGCGTTCCCGGTCACCGAGCGGGCCGCCGGGCAACTGCTCACCCTGCCGCTGTTCCCGCAGATCACCGAGGGACAGCAGGCCCGGGTCGCCGAGACGCTGGCCGCCGCGCTGCGCCGGCGCTGACCCGCGGCGGGTGCCCGCCCGGCCGGTGCCCGGCCGGGCGGTCCGACGGGGTGGGCCCGTGCCCCTGAACGCGAACGGCCGTTGCCCTACGCTGGTCCCCGAGGAAATCGGCTTCTGCCAGTGGGGGACCACAGATGACGACAGGTCGGCCCGGCACCGCCGCCGCGCCCAACGCGGCGTACGCGGGCCAGGTGGTGCAGTTCCCGGACCCGGTCCGGGCCCAGCGGCACCCCCAGGGCGTGCGCGTCGACGAGAACGGCTACCCCGACTTCGCGCCGTACGCGGCCGCCGCCGCCGAGGTCGCCGACCCGCCGGAGGGCTTCGGCGTCGACGAACTGCGCCTGACCGACTACGTCTCGGCCAACGCCGCGCTGTACACCGGGGGCCACGAGCTCTGGGCCGACCTGGAGACCGCCGTCGCCACCCCGCCCGGCTGGACCTGGCACCACGCGGTGGGCGGCGCCCCCGCGGGCTGGCGCCGGATGGAACTCGTCCCGGTCGAGGTCAAGGCGCTGCTGCGGCACCACGGCGGCCTGGCCCGCTCCACCGCCGACCACACCCGCCGCGGCACCCGCCCGCTCCAGGACCGCCGCCCCGCGCACTTCGCGCTGGCCAAGGACGGCGGCGACCCGCTCGCCGTCACCGAGGACCTCGTCCAGCGCGCCGAGCAGCGCCTCGGCCACCCGCTGCCCACCGCCTACCGGGACTTCCTGAAGCTCACCGGCGGCCGCGGCCCGGTCGGCGTCGCCCTCGACGTCGACCTCGGCCTGCTGGTCGACCAGCCCTTCCTCACCCTCAGCGAGGAGTACGGCACCCAGGACCTGGTGTACGCCAACAAGTGCCTGCGCGACCACCTCACCAAGGACCACCTCGCCGTCGCCTACCTGCAGGGCGGCCTGCTGACCGTCAAGGTCCGCGGCGAGGGCACCGGCTCGGTCGGCTTCCTGCCCTACGACGACGCCCGCGACGACGGCTCCGAGGAGCCCGTCGAGCAGCGCGTGCAGCGCCTCCTGCTGCCCTGCGGCGACAGCTTCGACGCGTTCCTGCTGCGCCTCGCGGGCAGCCCCGCGGAGCTGGAGACCGTCGCCGAACTCATGGTGGACGGCGGGTTCGCCCGCGCCGTCCCGGTGAACTGACCGAAGGACGAGGGTGGGACGAGACGTGGTGACCACGTACGCGCAGGCGCAGGAGACCGCCGAGGACTGGATCAACGCCGGGGTGCCGCGCTCGCAGCACCGCGAGGTGAAGGTCCGCGAGTTCGACCTCGGCTACGTCTGCTGGGCCGTCGACGGCAGCGAGCACACCGGCGGCCCCGGCACCTCGCCGCGCCTGGTGATCGCCCGCGACAGCGGCGCCAGCACGCTCTGGCCGCCGCTGCCGGTCAACGAGGTGGTCCGGCAGTACGAGGAGCTGTACGGCACCGAGAGCGCCCCCAACCCGGCCGGCGCCGCCAAGCCGGTGCGCGGGGCGGTCGAGGCCACCTCCTTCCTGCTCAGCCCCCCGCAGTGGCTGCAGGAGGCCGGGGCCGCCGCGATCGCCGCCGAGGCCGACCGTCTCGCCGCGCCGCCCGCCGCCGCGCCCGCGCCCGCCGCCGCGCCCGCGCCCGCCGCCGCGCCCGCGCCCGCGCCCGGGCCGCAGCCGCCCGTCCAGCAGGCCGCGCAGGCGCCGGAGCCCGGCGGCGAGGGCCCCAGCTACTTCACCGGCACGTCCGGCGCCGGCCTGCCCGTCCCGCCGCCGGTCGGCGCCCCCGGCTCCGAGGACGCCACGGTGCTCGCCCCGGGCGGCCTCGTGCCGCCGCCCGGCGCGCCCGTGCCGCCCGGGGCCACCCCGCCGTACCCCGCGCCCGGTGCGCCCGCCGCTCCCGGGCCCGCGGTCAACTACGCGGCGACCATGCTCGCCACCGACGGCCCGCCCGGACTGATGGGCCTGCCCGGCGCCCCCGGCCCCGGCGCGCCGCTGCCCGGCGTTCCCGGTGCCCCCGGCGTTCCCGGCCAGCTCGGCCGCGGCGGCCCGGGCGCGCCCCCGCCGCCCCCGCCCAGCGACCTGCTGCCGTCCAGCGGCGGCCCGGCGCAGGTCCAGCTCGGCCGCGGCGGTCCGGGCGCGCCCCCGCCGCCCCCGCCGAACGAACTGCTGCCCTCCTACGCCGGCCCCGCCCAGGGCCCGGGCGGCCGCGGCGGCCCCGGCGTGCCGCCGCCGCCCGCCCCGGCCGGCCTGCGCGCCGAGGGCGCGCCGCCCGCCGCCGCCCCGCCCGCGCCGGAGGCCGCCGCCGTCGCCTACCAGGCCACCCAGCTGGCCCCGGCGATCGAGCTGCCGCCGGGCGCCACCCCGCCGTTCCCGATGCCCGGCGCCCCCGGTCCGCTCCCCGGCGCGTCGGCCCCGCAGGGCGCGCCGCCGTTCCAGGCGCCCCCGCCGCCGCCGTTCCCCGGCGCCCCGCAGCCGGGCGGCTTCCCGCCCGGCGCGCCCGCGCCCGTGGCGCCGCCGCCGGCCGGCCCGCCCACGGTCGGCCCCGGCACCACCGCCGTGGTCAACTACCGGGGCCCGGACGGTTCCGAGCTGAGCATGGTGATGACCTCCGAGCTCGGCACCCCGCACCCCGAGTGGAAGGCGTTCCAGGAGCTGCGCCGCCTCGGCGTACCCGCCGACCAGGTGCTGGAGGTGCACACCGACCTGGAGCTGTGCGACCTGCCCGGCGGCTACTGCGCCCGGATGGTCCGGGCGTCCTGGCCGAACGCCCGGATCAGCCACACCGCCCCGTACGGGCGCGACGCCGCCGCCCGGCAGGCCGGCATGAACGTGCTCAGCGAGCACGTCGAGCAGATGCACCAGCTGGTGTCCGCGCCGCCGCGCCCGCGCACCGTCCGGGTGCCGCTGCCCCCGCCCGGCACCGTCCCGGTGCTGCCGCCCCCGCCGCCGCAGCAGCTCGCGGCGGAGTTCGGCAGCATGTTCGGCCCCTCGATGTTCCGGTTCGAGCAGCGCGCGGTGGCCCGCCAGGGCGTGCCGGAGCCGGTGGCCCAGACGCTGATGTGGATCGGGCTGCCGCGCGAGTTCCCGCCGTTCTTCTGGGCCCAGGCCCAGGAGGGCCGCCCCATCCCGACGCTGGCCGAGCTGGCCGCCGAGCGCGGCCTGCCGCCCGGCCCGGACTTCGGCGGCTACCTGGTCCTCGGCAACGACTACGGCCGCCAGCTGTGCGTCCAGTACGGCACCGCCGCGGTGGTCGCCGTCGACGTCGAGAACCCGGCCGAGCCGCCGCGCTTCGTCAACACCGGCGTCCCCGAGTTCGTCGGCTGCCTGGCGGTGCTGGCCCGGATGTGGCGGCTGCGGCTCGGCCTCAACCCCGAGCAGGCCGGCCGCTGGACCACCGACTTCCAGGCCCAGCTGATGGCCGTCGACCCGGCCGCCGTGCACACCCCCGAGAGCTGGTGGGCGGTCCTGGTCGAACAGCTCTGGGACGGCCTGCTGTA
Source organism: Kitasatospora phosalacinea (assembly GCF_000716545.1). Lineage (GTDB taxonomy): Bacteria > Actinomycetota > Actinomycetes > Streptomycetales > Streptomycetaceae > Kitasatospora > Kitasatospora phosalacinea. Next base: position 33,459 of record NZ_JNWZ01000043.1, on the reverse strand, counting down.
GTGCCCCGTCGCGCGGCCGGTTTCTCCGGCCGCGCGACGACCCCCTGTTTGGTTTGCGTTCGTATCTGCGCAAAATAGGTCAATGGGGCGGTTCGTCCGCCCCACCTGCACCCAGGCAAACCCGGCGGGGCCGCGCAGCCCGCGAGCACGAGGAGAACAGCCGAAATGAGCGACGCCGTGTCCCAGTACGGCTTCACCCCGTCCCGGCGCGGCTACGCGCCCGACCAGGTCGACGCGGCCGTCACCGCCCTCAGCCGCGCACGCGACGAGGCATGGGAGCGGCTCAGCGTCCTCGGCGGGGGCCTGCGCGAGATGGAGAAGCGCCTCGCCGACATCAAGCAGACCGCCGAGGAGGCCCCCGACCCGGACTTCGCCGAACTCAGCGACCAGGCCGCCGTCCTGCTCGGCATCGCCCTCAACGAGGCCGACGCCATCCACGCCAAGGCCAAGCGCGCCGCCGAGGACGCCCGGGACGCCGCCCACGAGGCCGGCGAGGCCGCCGCCAGGGCCGCCAAGGAGCACGCGGCCAAGCTCCGCGAGGAGACCGACCAGTTCGTCCGCCGCACCGACGAGCGCAGCCGTGCCGAGGCCGAGCGGATCCGGTCCGAGGCCGACGCCGAGTGCCGCGCCCTCCTCCACGCCGCGACCGGTCACGCTGCCCGGGTCCGGGTCGCCGCGGCCAACGCCTCCGAGCAGTCCGAGAGCGCCCTCGCCGAGCGCCGCCGCAAGGCCGACGAGGAGTTCGCCGCCGCCGAGGCCGCCGCCGACGCCGCCGTGGCCAAGGTCACCGCCGCGGCCGACGCCCGGGTCAAGGAGGCCGAGCAGCACCGTGAGGCGATGCTCGACGAGGCCCGCCGCCTCGACGCCGAGGCCCAGGCCAAGGCGGACGCGGCGATCGCCGCCGCGAAGGAGAAGGCCGCCCGGATCAAGGCCGCCAGCGACCGCGAGCAGGCCGACTTCACCAAGCGCCTCGACAAGGTCCAGACCCACCTCGACCACATCAAGGGCACCCTCGCCTCCCTCACCGGCGCGGCCGTCGGCGCCATCGAGGACCCGGAGGACGCGGCCGAGGCCGTCGCCGCCAAGAAGGCCGACCTCACCAAGCCGCCGGCCACCGACCAGCCCACCACCGTCCTGGGCCCGGTCAAGCCGAAGGCCGGGCAGGGCGACCCCCGCAAGCCCTACGTCCCGGCCGCCCCCGCCCAGCCCCCGGCCCCGCCCGCCAAGCCCGCGAGCTTCGCCAAGGAACCGCTCCTCCCGAAGCCCGGGGCGGAGCCGGACGCCAAGCCGGAAACCAAGCCGGAAGCCACCGTGGAGGACCGGATCGTCCCCAAGATCGTCATCGTCGACGACGGCATCGACCACGACACCCGCCCGGACCGCAACCGCATCCAGCGCCGGGGCTGAGAACCCCCGGCGGCGCTCTCCCCCTCGCCTACAGGACCTCGACGGTCGCTCCCGTCAGCCGGCGGCGGCAGTCGAGGACGTAGCGGGCGTGGGTGGTGACGGCCTCGTAGTCGAACTCGTCGTGGTCGGCGAGCAGGACGACGGCGTCGGCGGCGGCCAGTTCCTCGGGGGTGGCCTCGACCCGGTGGACGGCGGCGAGCGGGCCGCCCTCGTGGGCGGCGGTGCGCTGGCCGGGCACGTGCGGTTCGGCGACGTGGACGCCGGCCACCACGTGCGGGTCCGCGGCGCGGACCTCCGCGCCCTGGCGGGTGAGCAGGTCGACGACCCGGGCCGCCGGGGTCTCCCGCGCGTCCCCGGTGTTGGCCTTGTACGCCAGGCCCAGGACCAGCACCCGCGAGCCGTTCACGCTGCGGCGGCGCTGGTTGAGCGCCTCGGTGAGGCGGCGCACCACGTAGTCCGGCATGTGGCTGTTGACGTCGTTGGCGAGCTCGACGAACCGGAAGGACTGCCCGAGGGCGCGCTCGACCCGCCAGGACAGGTACGAGGGGTCGATCGGCAGGCAGTGCCCGCCCACGCCGGGGCCCGGGGTGAAGCGCAGGAAGCCGAACGGCTTGGTGGAGGCCGCGTCGATGGCCTCCCAGACGTCGATGCCGAGGTCGTGGGCGAACATCGCGAGCTCGTTGACCAGGGCGATGTTGACGTGCCGGAAGGTGTTCTCCAGCAGCTTGGTCAGCTCGGCCTCCTTGCAGGAGGAGACCGGCACGGTCCGCTCGACCAGCTGCCCGTAGAAGCCGGTGACGGCCTCCAGGCCCTCGGGGGTGGTGCCGGAGACGACCTTCGGGGTGTTCTCCAGCTTCCACACCGGGTTGCCGGGGTCGATCCGCTCGGGGCTGTAGCCGAGGTGGAAGTCGGCGCCCGCCCGCAGCCCCGAGCCGGCCTCCAGCAGCGGGGCGAGCAGTTCCTCGGTGGTGCCCGGGTAGGTGGTGGACTCCAGCACCACCGTCGCGCCGGGCTTCAGGTGCCGGGCCAGCAGCCTCGCGGACGCCTCGATGTAGGAGAGGTCGGGCGCGCCGTCGCGCAGCGGCGTCGGGACGGTGATCACCGCGACGTCGAACCCCGCCACGTCCGCCGGGTCGGCGGAGGGCAGGTACGCCCCGGCGTCGAGCAGCGGACGCAGCCGCTCCCCGGGGATGTCCTCGACGTACGACTCGCCGACCGCGAGCCGCTTGATCCGGCGCTCGTCCACGTCGTACCCGACGACCCGGTGGCCCACCTCGGCGGCGCGGACCGCGAGCGGAAGTCCGACATAGCCCTGACCTGCGATGACGACGCGCATGACGAAGAAACCCCCTGGAAACGACCGGTGTCCCCACACCTTCTTCACACGAGGGTACGGAGCGGCGGCCTCCGTGCGGGCGGCTTCGCCCGAAGTGGTGCGCGAGCGGCGGGAGGGGCCCGGACGCCAGGACGCCGAGAGCCGCGGCGCCCGCCCGGGAGCGGACGCCGCGAGTCCCGGCGTGAGTGGCACGGGCGCCCCCACCCAGGGTCGCCCGGCCTTCGCACTCCCGACCCCCATCGAGGTGCGACCGCGCTTCCACAGCCATCCCCCACGGTTGGATGCGGCCTGCGCTGACATCAATGGTGCGCGGTGACCATGGACGCACAGTGACAGCAATGTGTCGGCCGCATGATCTCTGGACGAGCCCGTACCCCGGAGGGGAACCGGGAGGAGAACGGGGGGAGAAGGAGGGCGGGCCGTCCGCCGAGTCGGCCGTCGCGGGCCGTTGTGGGCGCCGCACCGCGTGCGCGGCGGCGGCGCGGCGTAGGCTGGACACCCCCCGGGGCGCACCGCGTTCCGGGCTGTCGCGCTGCCCGGCCGACTCCTGCGCCGGGCCACTCCCCGTCGTGGAGAAACTGACGTATGAGCCTGTCCGGACTGCTCGATGTCGTCGTACGGGACGCCGCCCTCGCCGAGGCGATCGAGGCGGCGGCCACGGGGCACAGGCAGCACCTCGACCTGGTCGGCCCGCCCGCCGCCCGGCCGTTCGCGATCGCGGCGCTGGCCCGTTCGCTGGCCGCCCGCGCGGGTGAGCGGGGCCGGCCGGTGCTGGCCGTGACCGCCACCGGCCGGGAGGCCGAGGACCTCGCGGCGTCGCTGCGCTCGCTGCTGCCCCCCGACGCGGTCGCCGAGTTCCCGGCCTGGGAGACGCTGCCGCACGAGCGGCTCTCCCCGCGTTCCGACACCGTCGGCCGCCGGCTGGCGGTGCTGCGCCGGATCGTCCACCCCAGGGCCGACGACCCGGCCGCCGGGCCGGTGCAGGTGGTGGTCGCGCCGGTGCGCAGCGTGCTGCAGCCGCAGGTGAAGGGGCTGGCCGAGCTGGAGCCGGTGGCGCTGCGGCGCGGCGAGCAGCACGACTTGGGCGAGATCGCCCGGCGGCTGGCGGCCGCGGCCTACGCCCGGGTCGAACTGGTCGAGAAGCGCGGCGAGTTCGCGGTGCGCGGCGGCATCCTGGACGTCTTCCCGCCGACCGAGGAGCACCCGCTGCGGGTGGAGTTCTGGGGCGACGACGTCGAGGAGATCCGCTACTTCAAGGTCGCCGACCAGCGCTCGCTGGAGATCGCCGAGCACGGCCTGTGGGCGCCGCCCTGCCGGGAGCTGCTGCTGACCGACGCGGTCCGCGCCAAGGCCGCCGCGCTGGCCGCCGACCACCCCGAGCTGGGCGAGATCCTGGACAAGATCGCGCAGGGCATCGCGGTCGAGGGCATGGAGTCGCTGGCCCCGGTGCTGGTGGACGACATGGAGCTGCTGCTCGACGTGCTGCCGACCGGTTCGATCGCCGTGGTGTGCGACCCGGAGCGGGTCCGCACCCGGGCCGCCGACCTGGTCGCCACCAGCCAGGAGTTCCTGGCCGCGTCCTGGGTGGCCGCCGCGGCGGGCGCCGACCGCCCGATCGACCTGGAGGCGATCGACGTCTCGGCCGCCTCGCTGTGGTCGCTGGCGGACGTCCGGGAGCACGCCGCCGGGATCGGCCTGCCGTGGTGGTCGGTCAGCCCGTTCGCCACCAGCGACTCCAGTGTGAGCGACATCCTCGAGTTCGACGCGGACACGCTCACCCTCGGCATGCACGCGGTCGAGGCGTACCGGGGCGACACCGCGCGGGCCATCGCCGACGCCAAGGACCGGCTGGCCGCCGACTGGCGGGTGGTGATGGTGACCGAGGGCCACGGCCCGGCGTCCCGGCTGGCCGAGGTGCTCGGCAACGAGGGCATCGCGGCCCGGCTGGTCGCCGACCTCGCCGAGGCCCCGACCCGGGACGTGGTGTACGTCTCCTGCGGCTCGATCGAGCACGGCTTCGTCGACGAGGAGCTCAAGCTCACCGTCATCACCGAGACCGACCTGTCCGGCCAGAAGTCCTCCACCAAGGACATGCGCCGGATGCCGTCCCGCCGCCGCAACGCGATCGACCCGCTGGCGCTGGCGGCCGGCGACTACGTGGTGCACGAGCAGCACGGCGTCGGCCGGTACGTGGAGATGGTGCAGCGCACCGTGCAGGGCGCCACCCGCGAGTACCTGGTGCTGGAGTACGCGCCCGCCAAGCGCGGCCACCCCGGCGACCGGCTGTTCGTGCCCACCGACCAGCTCGACCAGGTCACCAAGTACGTGGGCGGCGAGGCCCCGACGCTGCACCGCCTGGGCGGCGCGGACTGGGCGAAGACCAAGCAGCGGGCCAAGAAGGCGGTCAAGGAGATCGCCGCCGACCTGATCAAGCTGTACTCGGCCCGGATGGCCGCCCCCGGCCACGCCTTCGGCCCGGACACCCCGTGGCAGCGCGAGCTGGAGGACGCCTTCCCGTACGCGGAGACGCCCGACCAGCTGACCACCATCGCCGAGGTCAAGGCCGACATGGAGAAGTCCGTCCCGATGGACCGGCTGGTCTGCGGCGACGTCGGCTACGGCAAGACCGAGATCGCCGTGAGGGCGGCTTTCAAAGCCGTCCAGGACGGCAAGCAGGTGGCGGTGCTGGTGCCGACCACGCTGCTGGTGCAGCAGCACTTCTCGACCTTCGCCGAGCGGTACGCCAACTTCCCGGTCAACGTGAGGGCGCTGTCCCGGTTCCAGACCGACACCGAGGCGAAGGCCGTGCTGGAGGGCCTGTTCGACGGCTCGGTGGACGTCGTCATCGGCACCCACCGGCTGTTCTCCTCGGAGACCAGGTTCAAGGACCTGGGCCTGGTGATCGTCGACGAGGAGCAGCGCTTCGGCGTCGAGCACAAGGAGCAGCTGAAGAAGCTGCGGGCCAACGTGGACGTGCTGACCATGTCCGCGACCCCGATCCCGCGCACCCTGGAGATGGCGGTCACCGGCATCCGTGAGATGTCCACCATCACCACCCCGCCGGAGGAGCGGCACCCGGTGCTGACCTTCGTCGGCCCGTACGACGAGAAGCAGATCTCCGCCGCGATCCGGCGCGAACTCCTGCGCGAGGGCCAGGTGTTCTACATCCACAACCGGGTCGAGTCGATCGACAAGGCGGCCGCCCGGCTGAAGGACCTGGTGCCGGAGGCCCGGGTGGCGACCGCGCACGGGCAGATGGGGGAGACCCAGCTGGAGAAGGTCGTGGTCGACTTCTGGGAGAAGGAGTTCGACGTCCTGGTCTCCACCACCATCGTCGAGTCCGGCATCGACATCTCCAACGCCAACACCCTGATCGTGGAGCGCGGCGACACCTTCGGCCTCTCCCAGCTGCACCAGCTGCGCGGCCGGGTCGGCCGCGGCCGCGAGCGCGGCTACGCGTACATGCTGTACCCGCCGGAGAAGCCGCTCACCGAGACCGCGCACGAGCGGCTGGCCACCATCGCCCAGCACACCGAGATGGGCGCGGGCATGTACGTGGCGATGAAGGACCTGGAGATCCGCGGCGCCGGCAACCTGCTGGGCGGCGAGCAGTCCGGGCACATCGCGGGCGTCGGCTTCGACCTCTACATGCGGATGGTCGGCGAGGCGGTCGCCGAGTTCCGCGAGTCGCTGGACGGCGGCGGGGAGCCGGAGGAGGAGCCGCTGGAGGTGAAGATCGAGCTGCCGGTGGACGCGCACGTCCCGCACGACTACGCGCCGGGGGAGCGGCTGCGGCTGCAGGCGTACCGCTCGATCGCGGCGGTCAACTCGGAAGCCGACATCGTGCAGGTCCGCGAGGAGCTGACCGACCGCTACGGCAAGCTGCCCGAGCCGGTGGAGAACCTGCTGCTGGTGGCGGGGCTGCGGCTGTTCGCCCGGCGCTGCGGCATCGGCGACATCACGCTGCAGGGCAACTTCGTCCGGTTCGGGCCGGTCGAGCTGCGGGAGTCCCAGCAGCTGCGGCTGAACCGGCTCTACCCGCGCACCCAGGTCAAGTCCGCCGCCCAGCAGCTGCTGGTGCCGCGGCCGGGCAGCGGCGGCCGGATCGGCGGCAAGCCGCTGGTCGGGCGGGAGCTGCTGTCCTGGTGCGCCGAGTTCCTGAGCACCATGTTCGAGGACCTCAAGCGGTAGGACGCCGAGCGGTGGGAGACACCGGGCGACAGGGCGCCGAGCGGGCGCCCGCGCACCCGTCAGCGGGGGCGCCGGAGGGGCGGCAGGCAGGCGCCCCCCGGCGCCCCCGTCCGCGTTCCGGCGCCCGCCCCCGGCGGCGCGGCCCGGCGGCGCCGGTCACGCCAGCTTCCACTGGCCCGACTGCTCGGCGAAGCCGCTGTTCAGGGCGTACTGGACCTTGTCGATCTTGGCGTCGGACGGGATCTCGAAGGTGACGAAGCCGAGGCTGCTCTCCCCGGGGGCGATGTTCACCGAGCCGGGGAACTCCGGGCCGGCCTTGGTCTCCGCGAAGGTGGAGGTGAAGCCCTGGCCCTGGGTGTCGATCAGCTTGGCGCCGGTGACCGGGGTGTCCGTGTAGGCGCCGGAGCCGGTCGCCTTGATCCGGAACTGGACCGAGACGTAGCGCTTGCCCTCGGCGGGCTGGAGGTACTCGTTCGCGCTCTCCGCCGGGTCCACCACCTTCACCAGGGTGACGTCCGCGGTGTCCTTCTTCTCCAGGCCGGTCAGCGCGATGGTGTCGCCGACCTTCGCGACCGCCGGGGCCTTGGCGGCGCCCGACTCCGGCGCGGCGGCCGGGGAGCCGTCGCCGCCGGCCGCGGCGGGCGCGGCGGCGCTGCTCTTGGGGACGGTGGAGACGGTGCCGTCGGTCGGGCCGCAGGCGGTGGCGGCGGTGAGCAGGGCGGTGCCGAGCAGGACGGCGGCGGTGCGGCGGGTGCGGATGCGGACGGACATGGCGGGTTCCCCCCGGGAGGTTCTGCGGTGGCCGGCGGTTCCGGCGACGGCCCTACTGAACCACTCTGCTGTGAACAGTGTCAATTGCTATTCATGAAACGTATCCGTTCACGTGTGAACGTTCGAGGAGGGCGGGGTTGCTATGCTGCGTGGCCACGCCCGCCGCCGCGAAGGAGACCGCAGATGCCGGACCGCCCCGAGGTCACGGCCGCCGAGATCGCCCGGCTGGCCGGCGTCGGCCGGGCCGCGGTCTCCAACTGGCGCCGTCGCCACCCGGACTTCCCGAAGCCCGCCGGCGGCACCGAGACCAGCCCCACCTTCCGCCTCGACCAGGTCGAGCAGTGGCTCCGCGAACAGGGCAAACTCGCCGAACTCCCGCTGCTGGAACGGGTCTGGCGGCAACTGGAGACCCTCCGCGACCCCGCCGGGCCGGCCGCCGCCCCGCTGGTCACGGCCGGCGCCGTCCTCCTGCTGCTGCACCGCGACCCGGCCGCCCGCGCCGACCTCGACCGGCAGCCCGACACCCGGCTCGCCACCGCCCTCCCCAAGGCGCTGCGCCGCACCGCCGCCGCCACCCTCGGCCCGGACGCCCCCGCCGCCCTCGACCTGCCGCTGATCGCCGGAGCCACCCACCTCGACCTGGCCCGCCTGCTGGCCCGCCTCGCCGCCGACACCGCCCCCGACGCCGCGTACGGGCAACTGCTCGCCCGGTACGCCGAGGCCAACCCCCGGCTCCAGCCGCCCCTCCCGGCCGACACCGCCGCCCTGCTCGCCGCACTCGCCCTGCCCGACGACCCGGAGCCCGCCGGTCGCACGCTGCTCGACCCGGCCTGCGGCACCGGCGGCACCCTGCTGGCCGCCCCCGGCACCGAACGCCTCGGCCAGGAGGGCGACCCCGCGCTGGCCGGCGTCGCCCTGCTCCGCCTCGCCCTGGCCGCCCCCGCCGACGCGCCCGGCCCGCTCCCGCTGGACGTCCGCGCCGGCGACGCGCTGCGCGCCGACGCCTTCCCCGGCCGCACCGCCGACGCGGTGGTCTGCCGCCCGCCCTACAACGAACGCGACTGGGGCCACGACCAGCTCCAGTACGACTCGCGCTGGCCCGGCCGGCTCGTCCCGCCGCGCGGCGAGTCCGAACTCGCCTGGGTGCTGCACTGCCTGGCGCACACCCGCCCCGGCGGCACCGCCGTCCTGCTGCTCCCGCCCACCGTGGCCTCCCGCCGGGCCGGCCGCCGGGTCCGCGCCGAACTCGTCCGCACCGGCGCCCTGCGCGCCGTGGCCGCGCTGCCCGCCGGGACCGCCCCGCCGTACGGGGTGCCGCTGCACCTGTGGGTGCTGCGCGGACCGCGGCCCGGCGACGAGTTCCGGCACGTCCTGCTGCTGGACGCCGCCGCCGACGGCGGCACCGGCCGGACCTCGCCGGCCGACGCCGTGCTGGCCGCCTGGCGGGAGTTCGACACCGCCGCCCGCACCGGCGCCCCGCTGCCCGCCGACCGCCCCGGCCGCTCCCGGGCCGTCCCCGCGATCGACCTGCTGGACGACGAGACCGACCTCACCCCCGCCCGCCACCTGCCCGCCGCCCCCGCCGAGGCCGCCCCCGACCTGCTCGCCGGACTCCGCGAACGGCTCACCGCCGAACTCGCCCGGCTCGCCGACCTGGACACCGCGCTGCCGGCCGTCACCGCCGCCGCCACCCCCGCACCGCCGCAGGTCAGCATCGGCGAACTCGCCCGCGCCGGAGCCCTGGAGGTGCACTCCTCCGGCCAGGGCGCCCCCGCCCGGCCCGGCGGCCGCACCCCGCTGCTCACCGACCAGGACCTGCAGGCCGCCGCCCCGCCGAGCGCCGCCACCGACGCCGAGGACACCCTGACCGTCCGACACGGCGACGTGCTGGTCCCGGCCCTGGGCGACGAGGGCGCCCGGGCCGTGCACCCCGGCAGCCCCTACGCCGGAGCCGCCCTCGGCCCCCGGCTGCACCTGCTGCGGCCCGACCCCGACCTGCTCGACCCCGACTTCCTGGCCGGCCAGCTGCGCGCCACCGGCGCCGGCCGGCGGGCCAGCAGCTACGCGTCCACCACCACCCGGCTGGACATCCGCCGGGTCGAACTGCCGCGCGTCCCGGTCGAACGGCAGCGCCGCCTCGGCGCCGCGTTCCGCCGGATCGCCGCCTACGAGAGCGCCCTCGCCGCCGCCGCCGCCGAGGCCCGCACCCTGACCAGGGCGCTCACCGACACCCTCGCCGCCGGGGCCACCGAACCGGCCTGACGGCGCGTCGGCCCGGCAACGGCTCGGCAACGGCCTCCCGGCGGGTCCGCCCGGGCCGGTACCGTGTGCGCAGCACGTCCCGCCGCCGCCGAGGAGCCACCATGCCCGCCCGCGCCGTCCCGTACCGGAAAGGGCTGACGGCGCTGCTCGCCCTGATACCGGTGCTGACCCTCGGACTGCTCGGCACGGTGCCGTCGATGGTGCTGGCCCTCGACCGGCGGCGCCGGGCCGACAAGATCGGCGCGGCGGTGTTCGGCCTGATGCAGGTCGCGCTGTTCGTCTCGATCGGGCTGACCCCGAAGGACGAGCCGATCGACAACCTGACCGGCGGGCTGCTCCTGCTGCCGCTCTTCCTCGCCGCCCCCGTGCACTTCCTGCTGATGAACCGGCGCGAGCAGTGGCCCGCCACCGCGCCGGCCCCCTACCCGTACCCGTACGCCTACCCGCAGGCCGCCCACCCGCAGGCCGCCTACCCGCAACCCGTCCATCCGCAGGCCGCCTACCCGCAGCCCGCCCACCCCGTCGGCTCCTACCCGCCCGCGCAGCCCTACCCGCCCGCCGCCCCGGCCGGGCCCACCGTGCCCGCGGCGCCCGCCGTCCCGACCGGGGTCGCCGAACTGCGCGAACTCGGCGAACTGCTGCGCCGGCAGGCCGGGGACGGGCAGCCGTGACCAGGGTCGTCGGCGAGCGCTACCTGCTCGACGAGAAGATCGGGCACGGCGGGATGGGCCAGGTCTGGGCCGCCCACGACCAGCGGCTGGAACGCCGGGTCGCGGTGAAACTGCTGCGCACCGACGCGCTGCCCCGCCCGGCCGGGCGCGGCGACAGCCAGGCCGACCTGCTGCGCCGCCGCTTCCTGCGCGAGTGCCGGATCGGCGCCGCACTCGACCACCCCGGGCTGGTCACCGTCTACGACGCGGGCACCGACGGCGAGGAGCTGTACCTGGTGATGCAGCGCGTCCCCGGCCTCAGCCTGGCCGACCTGGTCGCCGAGGAGGGCCCGCTGCCCGTCGGCCAGGCCGCCGCCGTCGCCGGACAGCTGTGCGCCGCGCTGGCCGCCGTGCACGGCGCCCAGGTGGTCCACCGCGACCTCAAACCGAGCAACGTGATGATCCGCCCCGACGGCCGGGCGATCCTGCTCGACCTCGGCATCGCCACCGCCCTCGACCCCGGCGCCACCCGGCTGACCCTCACCGGCAGCCCGATCGGAAGCCCCGCCTACATGGCCCCCGAACAGGCCATGGCCGCCCAGGCCGACCGCCGCAGCGACCTGTACGCGCTCGGCTGCATGCTGCACGAGATGCTCGCCGGCGAACCGCCCTTCCCCGCCCCCACCGCGCTCGCCGTGCTGCGCCGCCAGGTCGACGACCCGCCCGTCCCGCTGCGCCGGCTGCGCGCCGAGGTGCCCGCCGCGCTGGAGGCGCTCGTCCTGCGGCTGCTCGCCAAGCGCCCCGAGGAGCGGCCCGCCGACGCCGCCGAGGTGCACGCCGTCCTGCTGCCGATGCTGCCCGCCCCCACCGGCCGGGTCCGCACCCGGCTGCCCGCCGTCCCCGACCCCGGCGACCCCTACCGCTACCCCCACCACCCGCAGCCCGCCCCCGTCCCCGGCGCGTTCCCGGCCCCGCCCGCCGCGCCGCCGCAGCCCGCCCCGCCGCCCGTCCCGGCCCCGCTCGCCGCACCGCCCGGTACCGAGACGCTCGGCGCGGCCTGCGCCCGGCTCTCCGACCTGGTCGAATCCGGACGCCACACCGAGGTGCTCGACCTGTCCGCCCGCCTGCTGCCCCGGGCCGCCGCCGAACAGGGCGAGGACGCGCCGCTGGTGCGCACCGTCCGCGCGATCCGGGCCCGCACCCTGCTCGCCGAACAGCGCTGGTCCGAGGCGCTGCCCGAACTGCGCCGGCTCGCCGCCGGCGCCGCACCCCACGACCCCGCCGCGCTCGACCACCGCCGGCACGCCGCCCGCTGCCTGGACCACCTCGGCCTGGCCGCCGAGGCCCTCGCCGAGTACCGCGCCGTCCTGGCCGCCCTCCCGCCCGACTCCCCGCACGCCGTCGAGGTCCGCGAACGCACCGGCCTGCTGCTCGCCGCCACCGGCCACCCCGAGGCCGGCTGGCACGGCCTGCTCGAACTCCTCCTGGAGACCGAGCGCCGCCACGGCCCGCACCACCCCGACGTCCGCCGGCTGCGTTCCCACCTCGAACGGCTCGGCCGCCACCGCACCACCACCAACCCGTACGCGACGTAGGGCACGTCCGGCGGATCCCGCCGCGCCGCAGGACGACGGGGGTCTGGCCCTCGCGGGCGGCGGTCAATAATGTTCGTCCCAACCACGTACGCAGAGCACCACCGGACCGCGCTCCACCGCCCAGGAGGCCCCAGTGATCCGCACCAGCTCCGCCCGCCGACTGCGCGCCGCACTCGGCACCGCGGTCGCCGCCGCCGCGCTCGCCGCCTGCGGCGGTGCCCCGGCCCACCAGGGGGCGGCCGCCGTGGTCGGCAGCGACCGGATCAGCATCGCCCAGGTCGAGGCCCGGGTCGCCGCCGTCCGGAACGGCGCCGCGCCGACCGGCGCCGCCGAGGAACAGCCGGGCCTGGCCCGGCACGCCGTCTCCGACCTGATCCTCGGCAAGGTCGTCGCCCGCGCCCTGGCGGACCACCGGCTCGCCGTCAGCCAGTCCGAGATCGACCAGGCCAGGTCCGCGGACGTGCGCACGGTCGGCAGCGACACCAAGCTCGCCGAACTGCTGCGCGCCAAGCAGGGCGTCCCGGCGGGCGACGTCGACTCCTTCTACCGCCAGCAGATCGGCCTGGTGAAGCTGGCCGGCGGCCAGGACCCGAACAGCGCCGCCGGCGACGCCGCCATCCGCAAGGCCCTGGTCGACGCGGGCACCGCCCTGCACATCGAGGTCAACCCGCGCTACGGCAGCTGGGACACCGCCCGGATCGGCCTCACCGGCAGCACCGAGAACTGGCTGCCGGCGAACGTCCAGACCCTGTAGGCGAACGGCCGGGGCGCTCCTCGGCCGGACGGGTGAGCGACCCCCGCACCCCGCCGTGTCCGCGGGGCGATCCCGGGCGGGCCGGTGAGGCTGGGCCTCCCAGCCCAGTTCGCGCACCGGTTGCGAGGTCGCCCGTGGTCCAGCGCCGTCCGCCCCTGTCGAGGACGCCGCGCGCCCTGTGCGCGGCGCTGCTCACCGCCGGACTGCTCGTCCCGCTCGCCGCGGCCCCCGCGGTGTCCGCCACCCCGCCCGGGGCGGGCGCCCAGCGGCCGACCGGGCCGGGCCCGGCCCGACCCGGTGACCTCGTCGCCCGTTCCCTGGCTGCCGGGGCCCCCGGCCCCGGGCCGTCCACCGGCGACGCCCCGCGGTCGGCGCCCGGCCCCGGCGAGGGCGGCCGCCTCCCCGACACCGGGAGCGCCGGGGCCCTCCCGCTGATCGGCCTGGCCGCCCTCGGCTGCGTGCTGGCCGGCCTGATGGCCCTGGCGGCCAGGGCCCGCCGCCGCCACTGACCGCGCCCGCGGTCCGCGGGCGCCGCACGGTAGGTTCGGATCCCGTGGAGACCCCGAAGCTGATCCTGCTGACCACCACCCACCGCGTCGCCCCCGGCCTGCTCACCTGGCCGGCCTGGGAGGCGCTCCGGTCCGCGCCCAAGGTGCTGGCCGGTGTCGCGGACCACCCGCAGCTGGCCGCCCTGCGGGCGGCGGGCGTCGAGCCGGAGGTGGTCGAGCGGCCGTCGGCCCCCGCGCTGGCCCGTCGGTTGCTGGCCGAGGCTCCGGCGCTCTGGCTGGAGAGCCCGGACGGCGACCCGGGGCTGACCGACGCGCTGGCGCGGATCGCGGTGGAGGAGGCCGGCGAGCACCCGGAGATCGAGGTGCTGCCCGGCTCCTACGACCTGCCGGGTGCCCGGCTGCTCGACCTGGTCTCGGTGATGGACCGGCTGCGTTCGCCCGGCGGCTGCCCGTGGGACGCCGAGCAGACCCACGAGAGCCTGGTGAAGTACCTGGTGGAGGAGGCGTTCGAGCTGGTCGAGGCGATCGAGGAGGGCGACCGGGAGACCCTGCGCGAGGAGCTCGGCGACGTGCTGCTGCAGGTGTTCTTCCACTCGCGGATCGCCGAGGAGGACGCCGGCGACCCGTTCTCGATCGACGACGTCGCGGGCGACATCGTCGAGAAGCTGATGTACCGCCACCCGCACGTGTTCGGCGACGTGAGCGTGTCCGGCTCCGCCGAGACCGAGGCCAACTGGGAGCAGCTGAAGGCGGCGGAGAAGCAGCGCGAATCGGTGCTGGACGGCGTGCCCTCCGGCCTGCCCGCGCTGGCGTACGCGGCCAAACTGGTCTCCCGGGTGCGCCGGGCCCACTTCACCGGCGTGCCGGACGCGCCGTACGAGCTGCCCGCCGAGCTGACCGCCCGCTCCGCGGGGGAGCTGCTGCTGGCGGTCGCCCAGCGGGCGCACGACCGGGGCGTGGACGTGGACGCGGCCCTGCGCGCGGCGGCCCGCCGCTACCGGGCGGCGGTCCGGGCGGCGGAGGGCCTGCCGGAGGAGTAGGGGGCCGGTCCTAGCCCGCCAGCGGGACGTCCGCGACCGGGCGGCGCTGGGCCGGGACGACCTCGCCGATGGCCTCGCCGACCAGGGCGAGCACCTCGGCGAGCGGGTTCAGGTGGCCGGGCAGTTCGGCGAGCTGGACGATCCGCTCGCCGTCCGGGCCGGCCACCGCGAACAGGTCGATCGGGCCGAGGTGCTTGACGGCGGTGTCGACCAGCGCGGCGATGTCCGCCGGGTGGTGGATGTCGCCGCAGACGCCGACCACCGGGCAGCCGGGGCGGTCGAGTTCGGCGGCCAGGTCCTCGGCGATGCCGGGGCGCAGGTCGGCGATGAGCAGGCCGGCGGCGCCGGCGGCGGAGAACCGGCGGGCCAGGTCGGCCCCCGAACCCCCGTCGAGCACCGCGATGACCACCACTGCACCGGCTACTCGCATGGCCTGCTCCCCTTTCAGAGCGCAACCCGTGGCCGGCCCGCACGCCGCCCACTGTGGTTATCGGAGGATCGTAGGCTCGCCCCGACGCTCCGCAACAGGGATTACCCACCAGGTGACCAGACTCACGCGACGGCGGTTCCGGATACGGTCAAGACATGCCAGACCAGCCCCGCGCCGCCCAACCGCAACTCTTCACCTGGGAGTTCGCAGCCGACCCCTACCCGGCGTACGCCTGGCTGCGGGAGCACGCGCCGGTGCACCGCACCACCCTGCCGAGCGGGGTCGACGCCTGGCTGGTCACCCGCTACGCGGACGCGCGGCAGGCGCTGGCGGACGCCCGGCTGTCCAAGAACCCGGCGCACCACAGCGAACAGGCCCACCGCAGCGGGCGGGTCGGCATCCCCGGCGAGCGGCAGGCCGACCTGATGACCCACCTGCTGAACATCGACCCGCCCGACCACACCCGGCTGCGCCGGCTGGTCTCCAAGGCGTTCACCCCGCGCCGGGTGGCCGAGTTCGAACCGCGGGTGCGGGAGATCACCGACCGGCTGATCGACTCCTTCGCCGGCCGCGGCGAGGCCGACCTGATCCACGAGTTCGCCTTCCCGCTCCCCATCTACGCGATCTGCGACCTGCTCGGCGTCCCCGCCGAGGACCAGGACGACCTGCGCGACTGGGCGGGCATGATGATCCGGCACACGGGAGGCAAGAGGGGAGGGGTCGGCCGCGCGGTCAAGCAGATCCGCGGCTACCTGGCCGACCTGATCCACCGCAAGCGGGCCGACCTCGGCGACGACCTGATCTCCGGCCTGATCCGGGCCAGCGACCACGGCGAGCACCTGAGCGAGAAGGAGGCCGCGGCGATGGCCTTCATCCTGCTCTTCGCCGGCTTCGAGACCACCATCAACCTCATCGGCAACGGCATGTACGCGCTGCTGCGCAACCCGGACCAGCGCGCGCTGCTCCAGGAGTCGCTGGGGCGCGGCGAGTCCGCCCTGCTGGAGACCGGCGTCGAGGAACTGCTGCGCTACGACGGCCCGGTGGAGCTGGCGACCTGGCGGTTCGCCACCGCGCCGCTGGCCATCGGCGGGGTGGACGTCCCGGTCGGCGACCCGGTGCTGGTGGTGCTGGCCGCGGCGGACCGCGACCCGGCCCGGTTCTCCGCCGAGAACACCCTCGACCTGGCCCGCTCGGACAACCCGCACCTGGGTTTCGGTCACGGCATCCACTACTGCATCGGCGCCCCGCTGGCCCGGCTTGAGGGGCAACGTGCGATCGGCAGCCTACTGACCAGGCTTCCGGACGTCCGGCTGGCGGCCGATCCGGAGGCGCTGCGCTGGCGGGGCGGGCTGATCATGCGCGGTCTGCGCGACCTCCCGGTCTCCTTCACGCCCCGCTGACGCCGTTTCGGCACCCGCGACACGCCGCCGGACTGGGCCGACGACGCGCCGGGGCGGGGGCGCGTTTCGCACTCCCGCTCGGGACGAATCCGGACATACCTGGATCGTTCGTGTACGAGAATCGGGGATCCGTAATTTCGGCGTGATCATGGTGATATGAGCTTGTGATTGCTCGTCAGCTTTGCCTACTCTCCGACATGCCCGCAGCTGCGGGCCCCGGTCGCGGCACGCCGAGTCCTGTCCGCCGCGTTCTCGGGCCACCTACCAGGTACCGGACAGGAGCGGGGGAACCAGTGTGAACGCCGTAGTCCCGACGGCTTGGGGTGAAGCCGCCGAGCAGCGGACGCGACCGCGTCCGAACCGCCCGGCGGCCGGGCCAGCCTCCCGGTCCGAACCCGACAGCTCACCTCGCAGGCGTGCGGAGAGGATGTCCCGTGCTGTTCGCCAACACCCCTCGCCACCGCCGTAGTACCAAGGCCGAGAAGGTCATCGCCGCCGCCGGCGTGGCCTCGGTCGGCCTGGCCCTGCCACTGTTGGCCGCCACCGGAGCGGCAGCCGCACCCGTCGACACCTGGGACCGCGTGGCCCAGTGCGAGAGCGGCGGCGACTGGAACATCAACACCGGGAACGGTTTCTACGGCGGTCTGCAGTTCACCTCCTCCACCTGGCGCGCCTTCGGCGGCGGCCAGTACGCGGCCCGCGCCGACCAGGCCAGCCGCTCCCAGCAGATCGCGGTGGCCGAGCGGGTGCTCGCCTCCCAGGGCCCCGGCGCCTGGCCGGTCTGCTCCAAGCGGGCCGGGCTCGCCAGGGGCGGCGCGCCCGCCGAGGTCTCCGGCGACGCCGCCTCCCGCTCCGAGGAGCGCCCGACCGCCCCCCGGCAGCCGAAGAGCGCGCAGTCGAAGAAGCCCGCGAAGCCCGCTGCCGAACCCGTCGGGTCCGCCGAGGCCGACGAGGCCGACGAGTCCGCCGCCGCGCCCCAGGCCGCCCCGCAGGACCCGGCCGCCGGCGGCTACACCGTCCAGGACGGCGACACGCTCTCCGGCATCGCCGTCGCGCGGAACGTGTCCGGCGGCTGGGAGCGGATCTACCAGGCCAACCACGAGCTGATCGGCGCCGACCCCGACCTGATCGTGCCCGGCCAGGTGCTCGCCCTCTGACACCGGTCCGGGCCCGGTCCCGGCATCCGGGACGCGACGGGCCGGCGGCCTGACGAGGCCCCCCCGCCGCCCTGACGAGGGCCGCGTCCCCTGACGACCCGTCCGCTCCCGGCGTGCGCCGAGCAGTTCGCGCCGCCGGGGGCGGCGGGACGGCCGTCAAACAGGTGAACTACCGATGAGTAGCCGGGCCACACCGTGAGACGGGGCCCGGCCGGGCGTGGCCGCACGGCGCTGTGCGGCTAGGCTCTGGTCGTAACGACCACACATCCGCTTCCGCTAGGAGATGCCTCGTGCCGTCCATTGATGTCGTCGTAGCCCGTGAGATCCTCGACTCCCGCGGCAACCCCACGGTCGAGGTCGAGGTCGGTCTCGACGACGGCAGCACCGGTCGCGCGGCCGTCCCGTCGGGTGCCTCCACCGGTGCCTTCGAGGCCCTGGAGCTCCGCGACGGTGACAAGAACCGCTACTTCGGCAAGGGCGTCGAGAAGGCCGTCCTCGCCGTGATCGAGCAGATCGGCCCCGAGCTGGTCGGCTACGACGCCACCGAGCAGCGCCTGATCGACCAGGCCATGCTCGACCTGGACGCCACCCCGGACAAGTCCTCGCTCGGCGCCAACGCCATCCTGGGCGTCTCGCTCGCCGTGGCGCACGCCGCCTCCGAGGCCAGCGACCTGCCGCTGTTCCGCTACCTGGGCGGCCCGAACGCCCACGTGCTGCCCGTCCCGATGATGAACATCCTCAACGGCGGCTCGCACGCGGACTCCAACGTCGACATCCAGGAGTTCATGATCGCCCCGATCGGCGCGGAGTCCTTCTCCGAGGCCGTCCGCTGGGGCGTCGAGGTCTACCACACCCTCAAGGGCGTGCTGAAGGAGCGCGGGCTCTCCACCGGCCTGGGCGACGAGGGCGGCTTCGCCCCGAACCTGGACTCCAACCGCGAGGCCCTGGACCTCATCACCGAGGCCATCAAGAAGGCCGGCTACACCCCGGGCAAGGACGTCGCGCTCGCCCTGGACGTCGCCGCCTCCGAGTTCTACAAGGACGGCGCCTACCAGTTCGAGGGCAAGGCGCTCTCCTCCGCCGACCTGACCGCGTACTACGCCGAGCTGGTCGCCGACTACCCGCTGGTCTCCATCGAGGACCCGCTGGACGAGTCGGACTGGGACGGCTGGAAGACCATCACCGACGCGCTGGGCGACAAGGTCCAGCTGGTCGGCGACGACCTGTTCGTCACCAACCCGGAGCGCCTGCGCAAGGGCATCGAGACCGGCACCGCCAACGCGCTGCTGGTGAAGGTCAACCAGATCGGCTCGCTCACCGAGACCCTGGACGCCGTCGAGCTGGCCCAGCGCAACGGCTACCGCTGCATGATGTCGCACCGCTCCGGCGAGACCGAGGACGTCACCATCGCCGACCTCGCCGTCGCCACCAACTGCGGCCAGATCAAGACCGGCGCCCCGGCCCGCTCCGAGCGCGTCGCCAAGTACAACCAGCTGCTGCGCATCGAGGAGATCCTCGACGACGCCGCCGAGTACGCGGGCCGTTCCGCGTTCCCCCGGTTCCGCTCCGCGGACAAGTAAGCACGGCGGGGGCCGAACGTCCTGAGCCTGTTGTGACCGGTGCCCCGGTCCCCACCGCGTAGGGTGGGGCCGGGGCACCGGCGTGCGCAGGAGGGGCGAGCAGATGGCCAAGTGGAGGATCCCCGGGTTGGCGGCGCGGCCGCGCTTCACCAGCCGGGCCACCGTGCTGGTGCTCGTGCTGTGCTCGCTGGTGGCGATACTCGCCTACCCGGCCCGCCAGTACATCGCCCAGCGCGGCGAGATCGCCGCCCAGCGGGCCAAGGCCGAGCACGCCCGCCAGCAGGTCGACGAGCTGCGCCGGGAGAAGGCCCGCTGGCAGGACCCGGAGTACGTCAAGGCCCGGGCCCGGGAGCGGCTGCACTACGCGCTGCCCGGCGAGACCCCGTTCGTCTCGGTCTCCCCGCCGCCCCCGCCCGGCGCGAAGCCCTCCTCGGACGACGCCGCGGCCGGCCGGCCGAAGGCGCTCAAGCCCTGGTACGCCACCCTCTGGGACTCGGTGGACGCCGCCGACGCCGCCGGCGCCGCACCGCGGCCGGCCCCCTGACGCCCCGGCGTCCCCCCAACGACCCCCGCCCCCTCTGACGAACAGACTCCCGATGAGCAACCAGAACCCTCCCGCGCCCGACGCCCCCGAGGTGTCCGACCGCGACGTCGCCGCCATCGCCGCCCAGCTCGGCCGGGTCCCGCGCGGGCTGCGCGCCGTCGCCCACCGCTGCCCGTGCGGCAACCCGGACGTGGTGGAGACCGCGCCCCGGCTGCCCGACGGCACGCCGTTCCCGACGCTCTACTACCTGACCTGCCCCCGGGCCGCCTCGCTGATCGGCACCCTGGAGGCGGACGGCGTGATGAAGGAGCAGACCGCCCGGCTCGCCGAGGACCCGGAGCTCGCCGCCGCCTACCAGAAGGCGCACGAGGACTACATCGCCCGCCGGGACGCCATCGAGGTGCTGGAGGGCTTCCCCAGCGCCGGCGGCATGCCCGACCGGGTCAAGTGCCTGCACGTGCTGGTCGGGCACTCGCTGGCGGCCGGGGAGGGCGTCAACCCGCTCGGCGACGAGGCGATCGGGATGCTGGAGCAGTGGTGGGCCAAGGGCCCGTGCGTCAGCCCCGCCGAGGTCGACGCGGCCGGGGAGCGGGTCGCCCGCAACCGGGCCAAGGCCAAGGACCACGACGCGGTGATCGCCGCCAAGGAGGCGCTGAGCGCCGAGCGGGCCGCCCGCAAGGCCGCCGAGCAGCAGGAGGACGGGGAGTGAGCGCCACCCGCGTCGCCGCGATCGACTGCGGCACCAACTCGATCCGCCTGCTGATCGCCGACCTCGACCCGGAGACCGGGGAGATCACGGACCTGGACCGGCGGATGCTGATCGTCCGGCTCGGCCAGGACGTCGACCGCACCGGGCGGCTGCACCCCGAGGCGCTGGCCCGCACCTTCGCGGCCTGCCGCGAGTACGCGGAGGTGATCGCCGAGCACGGGGTCGCCCCCGACCGGATCCGGATGGTCGCCACCTCCGCCTCCCGGGACGCCGAGAACGCCGCCGAGTTCACCGCCGGGGTCGAGGAGATCCTGGGCGTCACGCCGAGCGTGGTCAGCGGCGACGAGGAGGCCCGGCTGTCCTTCACCGGCGCCACCCGCGAACTGCTCGGCGGCCCGCGCCGGCCGCCGTACCTGGTGTTCGACCTGGGCGGCGGCTCCACCGAGTTCGTGCTCGGCGAGCAGGACGTGCGGGCCGCGTACTCGATGGACATCGGCTGCGTCCGGATGACGGAGCGCCACTTCGCGGGCGGGCGGCCCACCGAGGCGCAGATCGGGGCGGCGCGGGCCGACATCCGGGCCGCGCTCGACACCGTCGCCGAGACGGTGCCGCTGGACTCCGGCGCCACCCTGATCGGGCTGGCCGGCACCGTCACCACCGTCGCCGGGATCGCCCTGGAACTGCCCGGCTACGACTCCGAGCGGATCCACCACGCGGTGATCGGCGTCGAGCGGGTGCGGGAGACCGCCCAGTGGCTGCTGCACTCCTCGCACGCCGAGCGGGCCGCCGTCCCGGTCATGCACCCCGGCCGGGTGGACGTGATCGCCGCGGGCGCGCTGGTGCTGCTGGAGGTCATGGAGCGCACCGGGGCCGCCGAACTGCTGGTCTCCGAGCACGACATCCTGGACGGGATCGCCTGGTCGATCGCCTGATCCACCGGCCGTCGGAAGGCCCCCGGAGGGCGCGCGGGAGACCCCCGCGGGCCGCTCCGGGGGCCTTCCGGCGTGTCGCGGCGAGAAGCTTCGTGAATTTCTTCACATGGCAATCCAGCCTTTCGACCCACTCCGGGCCACTGCGGCGACCGAAATGTGGACCGAAGGCCCCGTCGGCGGGTCGCTCGTGGGATCGCAGGCAACCTGCGGTTCATCCCGGAGAAATCGAAACCTCGCGCGGGAACCCGTGCGGGGCCGGGATCGTTGCTGCTCAGCGCGGCACCGCGGCCCGGACCGCTCACCGAGGTCGGCCGGCGGGGGTGAGGAGGCCCCTCCGGGGCGGAAATGCGGGCGCGTAGTGTAGCACCCGGTGTCCAGGAGCTTGTGACGGGCCTCACGAATGGCCCGTCAGGCGGGGGTGGATACTTTCGGATATGAGCACCACGGAGCGTCCTCGCATCCTCATTGTCGGCGGTGGTTACGTCGGCCTGTATGCCGCGATGCGCATCCTCAAGAAGATGCGCTACGGCGAAGCGACCGTCACGGTCGTCGACCCGCGGTCGTACATGACGTACCTGCCCTTCCTCCCCGAGGCGGCCGGCGGCAACGTCGCCCCTCGCAACCTCGTCGCGCCGCTGCGCAGCGCCCTCAAGAAGGCGGAGGTGCTCACCGGTCACGTGACCGAGGTGGACCACGCCCGCAAGGTCGCCACCATCCAGCCCGCGGCCGGCGACTCCTACGAACTGCCCTTCGAGTACCTGGTCGTCGCGACCGGCTCGGTGTCCCGCACCTTCCCGATCCCGGGTCTGGCGGAGCACGGCATCGGCATGAAGACGGTCGAGGAGGCGATCAGCCTCCGCAACCACGTCATGGCGCAGCTCGACAAGGCCGAGTCCACCACGGACGAGGACGTCCGGCGCAAGGCCCTGACCTTCGTGGTCATCGGCGGTGGCTTCGCCGGCATCGAGACCGTCGCCGAGATCGAGGACATGGCGCGCGACGCCGCCAAGATCTACAAGACCGTCAGCCGCGACGACATGCGCTTCGTGGTGGTGGAGGCGGCCAACCGCATCCTCCCCGAGATGGGCCCGGACCTCGGTCTGTGGACCAAGGAGCGCCTGGAGGAGCGCGACATCGAGGTCTACATCGAGACCTCGATGGACTCCTGCGTCGACCAGCACGTGGTGCTGAAGAACGGCATGGAGTTCGACGCCTCCACCATCGTGTGGACCGCGGGCGTCAAGCCCAACCCGGTGGTCAACCGCTTCGGCCTCCCGCTCGGCCCGCGCGGCCACGTGGACACCGCGGCGACCCTCCAGGTCCAGGGCTTCGACTACGTGTGGGCGGCCGGCGACAACGCCCAGGTCCCCGACCTGGCCGCCGGTGAGGGCGCCTGGTGCCCGCCGAACGCGCAGCACGCCGTCCGCCAGGCCGCCGTCCTCGGTGACAACGTCATCGCGGGCATGCGCGGCTTCCCGCAGGCCGAGTACAAGCACAAGAACCTCGGCGCGGTGGCCGGCCTCGGCCTGCACAAGGGCGTGGCGATCCTGTTCGGCAAGGTCAAGCTGAAGGGCCGCCTGGCCTGGTGGTTCCACCGCGCCTACCACGGTGCGATGGTCCCGACCATGAACCGCAAGATCAGGGTCTTCACCGACTGGACCCTCGCGATGTTCCTCAAGCGCGAGACCGTCGGCCTCTCCGAGATGGAGAAGCCCTTCGACGCCTTCCAGGAGGCGACCGCCCCGGCGCCGAAGCCCGCCGCGGCCGAGCAGCCGAAGAAGGAACTCGCCGCGAGCAAGTAAGTCGCGACAAGCAAGCGACCCAGACCCGGCCCCAGGCCGGGTACGAGTCGGAGGCCCTCCGCCCGGCAGCGCCGCCGGACCACGACCTCCGTGGTGCTCAGCCGGCCCCGCCACCGGGCGGAGTACAGCAGGCAGTTGACGAAGGCCCCCACCCTCCACCGGGTGGGGGCCTTCGGGCGTTCCGGGGCCGTCAGGCCCCTCCGGCGGGCGCGGTGCGCTCGCCCAGCCGCTCGTGCCGCTGCCGGGCGGCCTGCGGGGTGCCCAGGCCCAGCCCGAACGCGATCTCCTGCCAGGTCATCCCGCGTCCGCGCGCCATGGTGAGCAACCCGGCCTCCAGCTCGTCGAGTTCGGCCCGCACCAGCGGCAGCAGGGTCAGCGCGGCCAGCACGTCGGCCCGGTCGACCTCCGGCTCGTCCTCCTCGGCCAGGGCCGCCCCGCTGAGCAGGAACGCCACCAGTCGCACCGCCTCGTGCGGGGCGAGCATCGCGGGGTTGGTCTGCCGCCGCCGCTGCCCGTCGGTGGCGGCGTGCCGCTCGGCGATCCAGAACAGCGAGGCGTACACCCGCTGGGCGCGAACGTGCTCGTTCGATTACAAATCGTCACGGAAGGTGGGCAGGAGAGTGCCCAGAGCCGGACTCGAACCGGCACGGCCTCGCGGCCAAGCAGTTTTAAGCTGCCCGTGTCTGCGTTCCACCATCTGGGCCTGGGAGCGCGGCGAACTCAGTCGCTGAGCCTAGTCGGCCGGGCGGCCGTTTCGCATATTTCCAGGTGCGGAAGTTGTCATGCATCCATGCCATCTGACGATGCGTCCGGTGTTTCGGCCAGGCACCGGTCGTTCTCGGCCATCCGCGCCTCGGGGGCGGAGTCATCCCGCAGGAGGAGGCGGCCCCGGGGGCCGTACGCCTGGCGGCGGTGGGCCAACCCTTCGGCGGAGCGACGTGGACGGCCGGGGGTGCGGCGAGGATGGAGTAGCGGTCGGAGGAGTCCTCGGAGCGGCCGCGCCGTGACGAACCCGCCCTCCCGGACTAAGGAGTCCACCGTGAGCACCTCGACCGCGTACGCAGCCCACACCGGCCTGGCGGCGGCCCGCGCCACCGGCCTGAACAAGGTCTACGGCGAGGGCGAGACCAGGGTCGTGGCGCTGGACGACGTCTCGGTCGCCTTCGGGCAGGGCGAGTTCACCGCGATCATGGGCCCGTCCGGCTCCGGCAAGTCGACGCTGATGCACTGCATGGCCGGGCTGGACAAGGTCACCTCCGGGTCGGCCACCATCGGCGACACCGAGCTGGTCGGGCTGAAGGACAAGCAGCTGACCAAGCTGCGCCGGGACAAGATCGGCTTCGTCTTCCAGGCGTTCAACCTGCTGCCCACGCTGACCGCGCTGGAGAACATCACGCTGCCGATGGACATCGCCGGCACCAAGGTCGACCGGGCCTGGCTGGACCGGGTGGTGGAGACCGTCGGCCTGTCCGGCCGGCTCTCGCACCGGCCCGCCCAGCTGTCGGGCGGCCAGCAGCAGCGGGTGGCGTGCGCCCGGGCGCTGGCCTCCAAGCCGGAGATCATCTTCGCCGACGAGCCCACCGGCAACCTGGACTCCCGCTCCGGCGCGGAGATCCTCTCCTTCCTGCGCAACTCGGTGCGCGAACTCGGCCAGACCGTGGTGATGGTGACGCACGACCCGGTGGCCGCCTCGTACGCGGACCGGGTGGTGTTCCTGGCCGACGGCCGGATCGTCGACGAGCTGCACCGCCCCACCGCCGACACCGTCCTGGACCGGATGCGCCGCTTCGACGCCAAGGGCCGCACCAGCTGACGGCCCGCCGCCCGCTCGCCGGGCCCCGCCGCCACCTACCGCACCCACCTCCCCGGGACTGACCCCATGTATCGCACCGCACTGCGCAACGTGCTGGCCCACAAGGGCCGACTCCTGATGACGGCGCTGGCCGTGCTGCTCGGCACCGCCTTCGTGGCCGGCACCCTGGTGTTCTCCGACACCATGGGCCGGGCCATGCGCGACAGTTACTCCACCAGCTTCTCGGACGTCTCGGTGCTGGTCTCCGCCACCGGCGCGGACGGCGGCGGCCCGACCGGCGGCGACGACCAGCCGAAGGAGCGGGCCTCGCTGACCGGGGCCACCGTCGAGCAGCTGGCCGCGCTGCCCGGCGCCGAGCGCGCCCGCGGCGTGGTCTCCGGCTTCACCGCCGTCGCCGACAAGAAGGGCAACCTGGTCGGCCAGGCGTGGAGCGCCCGCGGCGCCAACTTCGTCCCGGACGGCTCCGGAGCCGACACCCGCTACCCGATGGCCGAGGGCCGCGGCCCGCGCACCGGCGGCGAGATCGCGCTGAACCGGCAGGCCGCCGACAAGGCCGGCTACCACGTCGGCGACACCGTCCGGGTGGCCGGCAACGGCGCCGCCCGGGACGCGGTGCTCACCGGCGTCTTCACCACCGACGACCCGCAGGTCACCTCCGGCGGCACCCTGGTGCTGATGGACACCGCCACCGCCCAGCGCGAACTGCTGGAGCCGGGCCGGTTCAGCTCCGTGGTGCTGACCGCCAAGGCCGGCACCACCGAGGCCCAACTGCTCGACCAGGCACGGGCGAAGGCCCCCGCCGAGGGCACCGAGCTGAAGACCGGCCAGGAGCTCAAGGACGAGCAGACCAGGATGGTCGCCGACTCGGTCAGCGGCATGAAGACCATGCTGCTGGTGTTCGCCGGGATCTCGCTGTTCGTCGGCATCTTCATCATCGTCAACACCTTCACCATGCTGATCGCCCAGCGCATCAAGGAGTTGGCGCTGCTGCGGGCGGTCGGCGCCAGCCGCGGCCAGGTCACCAAGTCGGTGCTGGTCGAGGCGCTCGCCATCGGCGTGGTCGCCTCCGTCGGCGGCCTGCTCGCGGGCGTCGGCATCGGCGCGGGCCTGCAGTCCCTGCTGCACGCCTTCAACGAGGGCCTGCCCACCGGCTCCCTGGTGATCGCCCCGGTGACGGTCGTCGGCACCCTGGTGACCGGCGTGGTGGTCACCGTGCTGTCCGCGCTGCTGCCCGCCGTCCGGGCCTCCCGGATCCCCCCGGTGGCGGCGATGAGCAGCGGCGACCAGCCCAGCACCCAGCGCGGCCTGCTGATCCGCAACTCGATCGGCGTGCTGGTGGCCGGCTCCGGCCTGGGCCTGATCCTGGCCGGCGCCAACGGCGAGGGCTCGAACGCCCAGCACATGCTGGAGCTGGGTGCCCCGCTCACCCTGATCGGCGTGTTCGTGCTGCTGCCGCTGCTGTCGCGCCCGGTGATCGCGCTGGTCGGCCCGGTGCTGGCCAGGGTGTTCGGCACCCCCGGCAAGCTGGCCCGGCTGAACGCGGTGCGCAACCCGCGCCGCACCGCCAGCACCGCGGCCGCGCTCACCATCGGCCTGACCCTGGTCACCGCGCTGACCGTGATCGGCAACTCGGTCACCAGCGCCGTCACCTCGATGGTCGGCAGCTCGATGAAGGCCGACTACGTGGTCGGCATGGCCGACGGCCGCGAGCTGTCCACCGACCTGACCGGCCTGGTCGCCAAGGCGGACGGGGTGAAGGCGGCCAGCCAGGTCGACAACGTCTGGTGGGACATCGAGGGGGTGGGCGGCAGCCGCGCCATCGAGGGCTACGACGCCGCCGCCTTCGACCAGTTGGTCAACCTGACGATGAAGTCCGGCTCCACCGCGGCCCTCGGGCAGGACCAGGTCCTGGTCAACGACGAGTTCGCCACCAAGCACCGGCTCTCGGTCGGCTCCACCCTGCGGGCCACCGCGGACCAGGGCGGGCCCGTGACGCTCACCGTCGGCGGCGTCTTCGAGCGCAACGACGGCGTCTCCCCGATCGTGGCGTCCAACCGGCTGATCGAGAGCCACGACGCCCACCCGCTGGTCCAGCAGATCCTGGTGAAGGGCGCCGACGGCCCGACCGCCGCACTGAAGCAGTCCATCAAGGACGCCACCGGCCGCAACCCGGTGATGGAGGTCCGCACCCTGAAGGACATGGTCGACGAGTTCAGCCGGATCATCTCGACCATGCTCAACCTGATGTACGGCCTGCTCGGCATGGCGGTGATCGTCGCCGTCCTCGGCGTGATCAACACGCTCGCCATGTCGGTGTTCGAGCGCAAGCGCGAGATCGGCATGCTGCGGGCGATCGGCCTGGAGCGGCGCGGCATCAAGCGGATGATCCGCCTGGAGTCGGTGGTGATCTCGGTCTTCGGCGCCCTGATCGGCGTCCTGCTCGGCTGCTTCCTGGCCTGGGCCGCGACCCGCGTCCTGGCCTCCGAACTGAAGGGACTGACCACCGTGATCCCGTACGGCAGCGTGCTCCTCTTCCTCGGCCTGGCCGCCCTGGTCGGCATGGTCGCCGCGCTCTGGCCGGCCCGCCGGGCCTCCCGGCTGGACATCCTGAGCAGCATCAAGACCGACTGACGCCGCGCACGGAGCCGCCCGCCCCGGGACCGGGACGGGCGGCTCCCGCGTGCCGGGGGGCGTCAGCGGGTCTCGATGACGACCTTCTCGATCACCACGTCCTGCACCGGGCGGTCGTTGCGCGGGTTGGTGTCGGTGTTGGCGATGGCGTCCACCACCTTCTGGCTGGCCGCGTCGGTGACCTCGCCGAAGATGGTGTGCTTGCCGGTCAGCCAGGTGGTGGCGCCGACCGTGACGAAGAACTGCGAACCGTTGGTGCCCGGGCCCGCGTTGGCCATCGCCAGCAGGTACGGCTTGGTGAACGCCAGGTCCGGGTGGAACTCGTCGGCGAACTCGTAACCCGGGCCCCCGGTGCCATTGCCCAGCGGGTCGCCGCCCTGGATCATGAACCCCTGGATCACCCGGTGGAAGACCGTGCCGTCGTACAGCGGGGCGTTGCTCGGCTGCCCGGTGTTCGGGTCGGTCCACTGGCGCTCACCCGTCGCCAGCTCCACGAAGTTCTTGACCGTCTTGGGGGCGTGGTTCGGCAGCAACCGTACCTCGATGTCGCCCTTGTTGGTCTTCAGAGTGGCGTACAGTTCCTCGGCCATGGGGCCGCCTTTCTGGGTATGCGTCAGGTGCGCCACCCACCCTGCCCCTTCCACGGCCACCCGCGCAGGCGACACGGGATCATCCTCACGACCGACGCGGAATACTTTGCCAAACCATTACTCTTGTGCTCTGTGTGGGTGGTGCCGTGCCGCCCCGGAAGGAATGTGATGAGAAGCAGGAACCCGGTCTTCTCGCGGGAGGGGTCCTTCACCCGCGACAACCAGTACGCGGGGTTCGGCACGCAGACGGCCGGCCAGCCGGGCCAGCAGGCCTACGGCAACCCGTACGCGGGCCACCAGGGCGCCGGACAGCCGCCGTTGACGGACGAACAGCTCGCGGGCATGTACGAGGCCCCGTCCGCCGGCCCGCTCCAGACCGGCCGGATGACCATGGACGACGTGGTCGCCCGGACGGCCATGACGCTGCTGACCCTGGTCGCCTTCGGCGCGGTGGCCTGGTTCACCGTGCCGATGGACAACTTCGCCCCGGCGATCGGCGCGGCCCTGGTCGCGATGGTCATCGGCCTGGTGGTCAGCTTCAAGCGCAGCGTCAACCCCGGTCTGATCCTGGCCTACGCGGCGCTCGAGGGCTTCTTCCTCGGCGCGATCAGCAAGGCCTTCGAGACGTTCTGGCCGGGCATCGCGATCCAGGCCGTGCTGGGCACCTCGGCGGTCTTCGCGGCGACGCTGTTCGCCTACAAGAGCGGCCGGATCCGGGTCACCCCCCGGTACACCCGGATCGGCATCTCGATCGCCATCGGCTTCGTGCTGCTGATGCTGGTCAACGTGGTGGCGATGGCCTTCGGCGCCGACTTCGGCCTGCGCTCCGGCCCGTTGGGCATCCTGGTCGGCCTGGTCGGCATCGCCCTCGGCGCGTTCTTCCTCACCCTCGACTACGCCGAGATCGAGGAGGGCATCCGGATGGGCGCCCCCGAGAAGGAGGCCTGGCGGGCCGCCTTCGGCCTGACGCTGTCGCTGGTGTGGATCTACATGGAGATGCTGCGCCTGATCGCCATCCTGCGCGGCGACGACTGACCCGCGCCCGGCGCACACCCGCGGCGGGCCCCGGGGGAACGTTCCTCCGGGGCCCGCCGCGGCCGTTCCCGGCCGGGACAGGGCGGGGCGGTTGGCTAGTCTCGGGGCATGTCCGAGCAACTGCCCGCCGCCGCCGCGCGGCTGACCACCGCCGTCGACCGGCTCGCCGACCGCTTCCGGGCGATGCCGCAGAGCCGCCTGCTGGGCGCCGTCCCCGGGTACCCGTCCCGGGCCGCCGCCGTGCTCGCCCTGGCCCGGCGGCTGGCGGACGCGGGACGCGCGCTGGAGGGGCTGCCCGCGCTGGAGGTGCCGGACTGCGGGGCGTTCGCGGTGGGCGACCAACTCGCCGTCACCGGGCACGACCTGGCGCTCGCCGCGGGCGACGGGCACCCCGGGGCGCTGGCCGCCGCGCTCGCCGACGTCGAGGCCACCGATCGGCTCACCGCCTGACGTCCCGTCAGGAGCCGGACGCGCCGACGGGGCGCCGAGCCGGCCGGGCAACCCCTTGCCGGGCGGTCGGCGCCCCGTCGCGGGCGCGGGCGGGCGGCCGTCAGATCGAGGCGACCACCCGGTCGGCGAGGACGTAGACCGTCTCGTCGTCGGTGGAGAAGGTCAGCGAGTACGAGCCGGAGAACCGGGACCCGCCGAGCAGCCGGACGTCCTCGCCGGCCCGGACGGCGTCGATCAGCCGGTACGCGGCCTCCCGGTCGCCGGGCGCGACGCAGAGCGTGGTGCCGTCGGCGAAGGCGTACACGTCCAGGGTGCCCAGCGGGCCGGGGCGGACGTCGGTCAGGCCGATCCGCTCCTCGGCCAGCGCGGCCAGCCGGTCGTCGGTCCACTCGCGGGACGGGGTCGGGCTGGGCACGAAGTCCGGGTGCGAGGGGTGCCGGCGCGGGTCGGGCGCGGTCGCGGGCTCCGCCTCGGCGTCCAGCAGCCCGGCCTCCAGGCCGGTGGCCAGCAGGTCGGCCTCCCGGCGGGCCTGCACGTCGCCGCCGTCGCCGGGGGCGGGCAGGGCGCCGCCCTGCGAGGGGTGCGCGGTCCGGGTGCCGCCGGCCGGGGCGCCGTCCGCCGGGGCGTCCTTGATCAGGTCCTCCAGCGCGTGGCGCAGCGCCTCGCCGAACTCCGGGTCCATCACGCCGTTGTTGTCGGCGGCGTCCTGCGGGCCGGTCGGGCGCGGGAAGAAGATCGGCCAGTCCTCGCCGACGGTGGTGAACGGGGTGTCGAACAGCGGGGAGTCCTCGGCGGCGCGCGCCTCCTGCTCGGCCCAGAACGCCCGGGCCTCGGTGATCTCCCGCTCCCGGTCGGTGGCCAGCGCTTCGGCGACGGCGCGGCGTATCAGCGCTTCGTCCAGCTGCGGGGCGGCTGGCTGCCGCGCGTCCAACTTCCGCGTCAGCGCGCGGAGGTGGAACAGGACGGCGGTGGTCAGGGCGATCAGTGCCAGCAGCAGGGAGAGGAAGGCGGCGCTCACGGAACGTACTCCCAACGAGGAGCGGAACGGGGTTACGCCTCCACACTGCCGTATCGGCGGCCGTTACTGCAGTGGCTGATGTCGGATTTGTCAGTGACTTTCCTCCTTGTCCGCAAATTGTTGGGTAATACCTTTCTACGCTGCGGAGTTGATCCAATCCGCTGCGTCGAACATTCGGCCCCGGAGGGGCGAAAAAAGGGCCGGATCGCACCTTCGGTGTGATCCGGCCCTCAATTACCCAGCGTCACTCCGGATGGGTGAGACGCCTGTCACATCGGTCAGCTCAGGCGCTCGATGACCATCGCCATGCCCTGCCCGCCGCCCACGCACATGGTCTCCAGGCCGAACTGCTTGTCGTGCCACTGCAGGGAGTTGATCAGGGTGGTGGTGATCCGGGCGCCGGTCATGCCGAACGGGTGGCCCACCGCGATCGCGCCGCCGTTCACGTTCAGCCGGTCCAGGTCGACGCCCAAGTCCCGGTAGGACGGGATGACCTGGGCCGCGAACGCCTCGTTGATCTCCACCAGGTCGATGTCGCCGATCGACAGGCCGGCCCGCTTCAGCGCCTGCCTGGACGCCTCCACCGGGCCGTAGCCCATGATCTCCGGGGAGAGCGCCGAGACGCCGGTGGAGACCACCCGGGCCAGCGGGGTGATGCCCAGCTCGCGCGCCTTGGTGTCCGACATGACCACCAGCGCGGCCGCGCCGTCGTTCAGCGGGCAGC
Source organism: Kitasatospora phosalacinea (assembly GCF_000716545.1). Lineage (GTDB taxonomy): Bacteria > Actinomycetota > Actinomycetes > Streptomycetales > Streptomycetaceae > Kitasatospora > Kitasatospora phosalacinea. The sequence continues at coordinate 2,129 of NZ_JNWZ01000043.1, read as the reverse complement.
AGTTACCGGCCGTCACGGTGCCGTCGGGGCGGAACACCGGCTTCAGCCCGGAGACGCCCTCCAGCGTCACGCCCGCGCGCGGGCCGTCGTCCGCGCTCACCACCGTGCCGTCCGGCAGCGTCACCGGGGTGATCTCGCGCTGCCAGAAGCCGGCCTCGATCGCCGCCTCGGCCAGGTTCTGCGAGCGCACGCCGAACTCGTCCTGCTCGGCCCGGGTGATCCCCTTCAGCGCCGCCAGGTTCTCCGCGGTCTGGCCCATCGCGATGTACGCGTCCGGCAGCAGGCCGTCCTCGCGCGGGTCGTGCCACTCGCCGCCGCCGGTCTCCGCGCGGTGCCCGGTGCGCGCCTGCGCCTCGTCGAACAGCGGGTTGGTGGTGCCCGGCACGTCCGAGGTGCCGTTGACCGAACGGGAGACCGTCTCCACGCCCGCCGAGACGAAGACGTCGCCCTCGCCCGCCCTGATCGCGTGCAGCGCCATCCGGGTCGTCTGCAGCGACGAGGAGCAGTAGCGGGTGATCGTGGCGCCCGGCAGGTAGTCCATGCCCATCTGGACGGCCACGATCCGGGCCAGGTTGTGGCCCTGCTCGCCGCCCGGCAGGCCGCAGCCCAGCATCAGGTCGTCGATCTGCCGCGGGTCCAGCTGCGGGACCTTGGCGAGCGCCGCGCCGATGACCTGCGCGGTCAGGTCGTCCGGGCGGACGTCCTTCAGCGAGCCCTTGAACGCCCGGCCGATCGGCGAACGGGCGGCGCTGACGATGACGGCTTCGGGCATGGCGGGCTCCTCGCTGAGTGACCTCGGGACGCGATCCGGTGGATCTCCCCGGGAAAGTTACCGCTTGGTAGCTCCGGCGTCATCCGACTCCGGATGTGAGTTCGCCGACGCGATCGCCCGCCGCCCCGGCTCGCCCTCGACCCCGGCCCGCTCCGCCCCGGCGGGCTCCGCGTCCTCGCCGTGCGGCAGGGCCAGCCGGAACCGCTGCTTGAGCGTCGCCCACCGCCAGGTGCCGTTCGCCGGACCGGCCGCCGTCACCTCGGTGCCCGAACGCCCGGCCGCTGCGGCGGCCGCCACCGCCACCGGCAGCACCGCCTGCGGCTCCACCGCGCCGCCGGCCGCCGGCGACTCCTGCGGCCACAGCTCCAGCGCCGCGCACAGCGAAGGCAGCAGCGCCATCGACGCCGTCGCGTACCCCTGCGCGGACGGGTGGTAGCGGTCCGCCGCGAACAGCTCCGGCCGGGACGCGAACTCCGGGCCCAGCAGCGAACCCAGCGAGACCGTCCGTCCGCCCGCCTCCACCACCGCGATGGTCTGCGCCGCCGCGAGCTGCCGGCTCAGCCGCCGCGCCACCCAGCGCAACGGCGGCCGGACCGGCTTGATGGTGCCCAGGTCCGGGCAGGTGCCCACCACCACGTGGCAGCCCGCCGAGACCAGCACGCCCACCGCCTCGCCCAGCTCGCGCACGCTGCGCGCCGCCGGGGCGTGCCTGGTCACGTCGTTCGCGCCGATCATCAGCACCGCGACGTCCGGCCGGTGCGGCAGCGCCAGCTCCAACTGCCGGGCCAGGTCGGACGAGCGCGCCCCCGACTTCGCCACGTTCACCAGCCGCACCCGGCGCTCCGCGATCGAGGCCAGCCCCGAGGCCAGCAGCGCGCCGGGGGTCTCCTGCGCCCGCTGCACGCCCAGCCCCGCGGCCGTCGAATCGCCCAGGAACGCCAGCACCAGGGGGCCCCGCGAGTCGGACGGATCGGCGAACGCCTCGCCGTACACGCCGTCCGCGCGCGGCGGGTCGCCGTCCAGGATGCCGATCGCCCGGATCGCCATCCGGCTCTCGGTCAGCAGCACCCCGGCCAGACCCGCACCCAGCAGCCCCAGCCCACCACCCCCGTACGCCGCCGCGGTGGCGATCCGCCGCGCCACCCGGGCCCTCGACGCCTGCGAGCCGGACATCGGCAACCCCCTCTCCACTCCGCACGCCGCTACCCCAGTGGTACCCCCCGGCCACCCGGCCGTACCGGACCCCCGGGGCAGAACCACCCGCCCGCCGCACCGGGCCGGCGGGGCGCGGGACGCGGGGCGCGTCGGGCGGGGCGCGGGGTGTGAGGGATCGGGGGGCGGCGGGTGGGCCCTAGGC